>CAYZRY010000023.1:0-3364 GCA_964481005.1 uncultured Muribaculaceae bacterium | reverse complement strand
TTTTCTTATTGGTGTCCCGTTAGGGATTCGAACCCAAGACCCACTGATTAAGAGTCAGTTGCTCTACCAACTGAGCTAACGAGACATATTTGTAAATCTAGTAAATTATAGCATATAGATTTAGTAAATAAAAGAGATTTTACTAATTTTGTTGATAAAATTAGTAAAAAGATTAAGTATTTCTACTCAATCTTTTTCTGTTTACTATTTGCGATGTAATATAGAGAATTACTGTGAATATGATTATGATCAACATATTCTTAAATATGAAACTGTAATCCCCTGCTTTAAAAGTATCTAACTTGGCTATATAATCATTATTTTGAATATACCAGTATGATGGGAATATCTTAGCTATTGATAAGACCCAACTTGGTAAGAATGTTGCTGGTACAAAGGCTCCACATAGGAAACTTGTTCCAAGTCCAAGTAAGTTTTGGGCCATCGATATGGCATTATCATCAGTAACAAAAGATGTTATTAAGAATGCCAGGGCCATACAGCTGATAATAAAGATAAACGAATTTAACATCATCCATAGTGCTGGCGTGCTTATTGCAATTGATCCCATTAGTAAGATACTTAGTAGAATAAATATTGCCCATAAAGCAGTGGTAAATATAAAGTTTGAGATAAATAGTTTGCTAACTATTTTAGAGTATGGTGTTCCACTAGCTATTTGGCGCTTCTTCCTTTTTTCTTCATTAAACTTGATCATGATCATGGCAATAAAATATATCGAGTTTGCCACAAATGTATAATTTAGAATATTGTAATAAATATTTAAGCCTACGACTTTGTCAGTATCTAGTTTACTTTTTATCTCGACCTCGGAAGCTGTTTTAAACGTATTGTCCAGGGCCTCGATAGTCTCTTTTGGACTAAGTCCTGCTTTTAGATAAATATTAGCTTTATCAAAGTAATTTTCAAGCATAATGTTAATCATACTAGATCCATAATCACCATTACTTTTTACATTTAACTTAGCAAGTTTACCCTTTTCATAACTATCGCTAAAGCCTTGCTTAATGTAGACTACTTCACTGTACTGAGCAAAGAAGATAGCATCATCGATATCAGATGGTTCTTTCTCTAAGGTAACTAGTTTTGTTTTAGATGATAAATAATCTATTAAACTCTTAGTAATTTTACTATCTCTATCTTCATTGATAATAGCGACAGTTGGTTTAACTGGTCTGTATGCCTCTTTAGTTTTGTTACTACTGGCATTTATCAATGTAAAGAAAGCAGTAATAGCAACGAATATTAATAGTGTTGGGATTAGTTTTTTAACTAATTTAAAATATGTTTTATATACTGTCATAACGCTGCCTCCTGATTGAGAAATAAGATATTGTCATCGTTACAAGGATAATTATAAACAGATTAATTATATTGCTGTAATATCTTTCCATATTGTCAAAGTAATATAGGGCATAAAAACCTTCGGATATTAAATTGACTGGATTTATTCTGTTGATGAGAGGAAAAGCTACATCGACAATTCTTTTTATGACAAAGCTCATCATTCCAGCTAGGACCGAGAAGAACATTGTAATACTGATAGTTAATCCTATTTGAAAATCGATATTTTTTCTGACAACTGAACCGATCATCATTCCAGTTGATAGGCCTGCTAGTCCCCCACTAAATAGAAGAAACAAAACCTTCATTACTGAGACATCACCAAAGTCAATTTTCAGTACAAATGACAAGTAAGAATATGCTATTACTAGTATTCCTGCTAAGACCATAAATGAAGCTAAAAAGGCTGATCCTAGGAGCTTTAACTTATGTAGAGGCATAATCTCCATCCTTGCTCCTTCTTTGCTCTTATTAGCGTTAAAAACACTTATTACAAACAATCCTAGAGTAGCTCCATACGAAGCTGTCATAGCTAGTACTGTATAGTAAGAAAGAATGATCGGATGAGCTTGCTTTTTGGAAATATCGACAAGCCAATTTTCTTTAGCACTTAAGTCTTTGGCTATACCTTCGATTACTTCGTTTGTCGGTATTATTCCCTTTTTTAACTTATTAGCTAAAATAATATTAAAACTTTCTTCGACTTCATATATTTGATCGATGATGGTTTTGACAATTGTCTGCTCATAACCATTAGTCTTAACATGAATCTTAGCTTTCTTATCAAATTCTATCGCTGCATACACTTTCTTTTTCTCTAAAAGGTCTAGCGCTTTGTCTTTACTTCTATATTTAATATTTAATAATTTATCGCCACCTTTATTTAAACCCTTCAAAGCTTCTTTATAGATAACACTATTACTAAGTGTTTCATTTTCAATTACTGCGACATCTACGGCTTTAAATACAGCATTATCTTCAAGATTAGAAAAAGCCATGTAAAAGAGAGTCGATAATGCTAGTGGAAAAAGTAATAACCAAAACATCATCGCTTTTGTTCTAATTAATATCTTTAGTACATATTTAAAATTATGTCTAAACATCTTAATCCCTCAGCTCTTTTCCAGTTAATTCTAGGAAAACATCATTTAAAGTTGGAAGCTCTGAGTGAATCTTACTATACTGTATCTCGTTATCTTTTAGAAACTCTATTAACTTAGTTAAATTGTCATTAGCCTTACCATAGGTAATTGTCAGTTGTCCATTTTTATAATTACTTTCAACTACTCCCTTTAATTTAGCTATTTTTTCTAAAAGATCTTTACTTATTTTTTCTACTTCAAGAACAACTTTTTCAGCAATCGAAACCATATCTTTAAGTTCTTCCTTGGTACCACTAGCAATTACTTTACCACCATCTAAAATGATTATTCTATCACATAGTAATTCTACTTCTTCCATGTAATGAGACGTATAAATAATGGTTGCTCCATTTTTATTTAACTTCTTTATTCCATCTAGTATATTATTTCTACTTTGCGGATCGACAGCGACAGTTGGTTCATCGAGAAAAACAAGTTTAGGATTATGAGCTATCCCACAGGCAATGTTCAATCTTCGAAGTAATCCTCCGGATAACTGTTTAGGATAAAACTTCTTAAACTTATCTAGTCCAACTAGAGCAATGGTATCTTCGATTAAAGCACTACGCTTCTTTTTGTCAGTTACGTACAACCCACAAAAGTAATCGATATTTTCATAGACAGTCAGTTCATCAAAGACTGATACTTCCTGAAAGACTACCCCGATCTTTTCTTTAATATCATAAGCATCTGGCTTCATTTCTTTACCAAATATTTCGATACTACCACTACTGTAATTAAGTAGCGATAACAAACAGTTAATCGTCGTCGTTTTACCAGAACCATTAGGTCCTAAAAGACCAAGTATTTCTCCTTCTTTAACATCGAAAGAAATATCTTTTAAAGCTTTGAACTTT
>CAYZRY010000022.1:0-3885 GCA_964481005.1 uncultured Muribaculaceae bacterium | reverse complement strand
ATCCTTTATTTTTTCAAATATTTCCATTTCTGAGTTTAAAATCTCTTTTTTATTGCATAGCTACTTCAGTAAAGACTTCTTTTTCGTAGAAGTGTTGATCTTCTTGGACTGCTGATAACTGTTTATCATCGATTAAGAAGAATTTATGTTGTAGGTAATTAGTTCCATCACTCATAACTGGATCATCCCAAGTTAGATCTAGGTGATACCATTTTCCATCGAGGAGTAGGGCGTTCCATATGTGATTTTCACTTATTACTTTGTAGTTTTTAATATTGTAGTAATCAAGGAAGATAGCCATTGCATCGGTATAACCTCCACATAGGGCATATCCTTGGATAAGTGGTCCATAAGCAATTGATGATTCGTGATTACTTTGACCAGTGTTACTCTTTTGTTTATCATAGACCGTGTTATTGATAATGTAATCGTGAAGAGCTCTTATATTTTGTTGGTGGGTCTTAGCTGGATCAGTGACTGTAGCAATGATGTTTTTAACTTTCTCTTCGATCTTTTTAATTTGATCGCGGTTGTATGCTTTACTTATTTTGATAGTTATCTTACCAAAGGTATCGAACTCTGTCTCTAAGCTAGAGAAGGTATTATAAGGATGAACAAAGCTATTCATATTAGATAGTGCTAATTTATTGTTAGCTAGTTCATTGACATCATCTAAACATTTCTTGTAGCTTTCATCACACTTTAGGATAAAAGTTGTATCTTCACCATTTAGAATAGTATAGTAAGCATTTAATAAATGTTGATAGTTTTTGATAGAAAAATCTTTGGTTATCTGAACATAGTCATAATCTACTTCTTTGTAATAATCATTAGGTTTAAATTTTGTCATCTGAACTTTAGGTTTAGAAATACTATTGACAAACTTAGCTATTTCTTCACGATATGTTAGAATTAGAAAAACAGACACTAAGAATAAAATAAACTTAAAGAAGCCCCATATAAACTTTTTAGTTTTATTAGTTTTAGCTTTTTCAACTATAGGGTCATTTTCTTCACTCACATTTTCTAAGTATGTCGGAGTTTGACTATATCCATTGTCATAAACAGCTGGAGTAGTATCAGGCGCAGGATTAACTACATCTGGTGCATTAGGCTCAGCTGGAGCCAGATTAACCGGGGTTACAGCAGGCTCAGTTACTGGTAGCTGGTTTTGACTTTCATTTTCGTTATTCATAATAACCTCACTAGTATAATTTTATAATAAACTGAGACAAAATAAAAGAGTAAAAACTTTTTACTCCATATTATTCTTTAACTTTGTCAATCTAGCTTTTTGTCTAGCTGCTTTATTTTTATGAATTAATCCAATATTTTCAGCTTTATCAATTGCGCGAAATGCTGTTTTTAATTTTTCATCAACACCCATTTTACTACCAGCTTTGATATCTTTTTCAAGATTCTTAACAGCAGTTTTAGCACGTGATTTAACAGGTCTATTTTCGTCTGCTTTTCTAGCATTAGTTAAAATTCTCTTTTTAGAACTCTTTAAGTTCGCCATTTGCTTTCACCTTCCTTTTGCGACTAAATATATTTTATCAAATAAGTCTTTTTTTTGCAATCTTTAATTAGTTAAATATTGTTTATAAAATGAAAGATATTTGTTATAATTACTATGATAGAGGTAGTGTATGAGAAAAGTATTAGCATATCTATTTTTAATAATTGGATTATCTGCCATAGGCTTTGGTGTTTATTTTCAAATGAAAGAAAATAAGAAGAAAGTAGTTGAAACTATCGACTGGAGTCTAAATCACGATTTACCTGAAGTCTGTTCAAATTATAAACTTGAGTCTTATGATTTAAATGCCTATAACTACACAAAGGGAAAAGTAAAAGTACCTGATTGTTTATCACCAAACTCTAACAGTAGCTTTGTCAGAAGTTTTACTACTAAAAATAATGAACTTATAGTTGTAATGGAAATAATTTCAGTTGATAAAGCTGATACTTACTTTGATAAGCCAATTATTTTTGGCGATATTAGAGCTACTAAGAAAATAGATGGAGATAGTCTTAACTACGATATCATTTCTAAACTAGAAAAAGATATCTATCTATCAGTTAAAATTAAAACTGAGGGTTATAGCATCACAAGTTCATTTATCGAAGACTTATTAGATGCTGATTATTCATCCGAGGAAGTCAGCTTTAAAAAGACTTATAAAGAAGCGGGAAAAACCTATGGTAAACTATCGATGACCGATTTTGTAAGTAATAAATTAGTCAATTTAATAATCGAAATACCGGAAGGCTACAGTGAGCAGGATATAGCCCAAGCTGATCAAAAGATACTACTTAGTAAAGATGTTAATACCTATAGCCTAGAACTTGTATACAACGATGTAAAAGATAGCTGTGAACAGTTTACTGCTAAGGGATGTTTTGAACTAGGTAGTGGATTCTTTTACTTAATTAATAGTCCAGCTGGAAGTATCGAGGATTTTAAGAATTATGAATTCAAATAATACTCATACAATTGAAAGATTTGATAATCTAGGTAATGGACTAGTCAAAGTAGATGGCAAGGTTATCTTTGTAAGTAAAGCTATTCCAGGAGATGTCGTCGAGCTAAAAATAATTAAAGAAAAAGCTAAGTTTGCCGAAGCTAAAGTGAAAAAATATATTAAAAGAGCTAATAACTACCAAGAAGCATTCTGTAAGCACTTTTATAGCTGTGGTGGATGTGATATTCAAAATATCCTTCATCAACAAGAGTTAAACTATAAAGAAGAACTAATTAAAAGAGAGTTTCCTGATCTTAAAATAAATAAAATAATTTATGACAAAGATAAGGCTTATCGTAATAAAGCTGTTTTTCATTATGAAAAGAAATTAGATCGATTAGGCTTTTATGAAAAGGGTAGTAATCAAGTAGTTAGTATTGGGACTTGTCCTTTACTAAAGGAAGAGATAAATGAAATATTAAAAAGATTAAATAGCTATTTTAACAAACGTAATGAAAATGTTCATACTGTTACAGTTAGAGTAAGTAATAAAAATGAAAAGTTAATTTCTGTCTACGGAAGTATTAAACAAGATAATTTTATTGATACTTTTCACGATATAGATTCCATTTATTTAAATGATGAATGTATTCATGGGAAGAAGTATATTATCGATAATTTGATGGGTTATGACTTTGCTTTATCCAATGATTCATTTTATCAAGTTAACCGATTTGTGACTGAGAAACTATATGGTGAAGTGACCAGACATATAAAAAATAAACAAGTCATTAGGGCATTAGACCTTTACTGCGGAACGGGAACTATTTCTTTACTTCTTTCAAAGTATGCTAAAGAAGTAATTGCCATTGATAATAATGAAGAGTCTATTGATTGTGCCAATAAAAATAAAAAGATTAACAAAGTAGATAATGTTAAATTTATTTTAGGAGACGCTTCAAAAGAGACAGATAATATTAAAGATGTCGATTTAATTGTTGTCGATCCACCAAGAGCGGGATTGACGAGTCACGCAGTTGCTAATCTATTAAAGATTAAAGCAAAGACTATAATATATGTATCTTGTAATTATTCTACTTTAAAAAAAGATTTACAGAGTTTAAGTAAAGACTATGATACAATAGAAATAACTCCAGTTGATATGTTTAGTCATACATATCACGTTGAGACGGTGGTATTGATGTCAAGGGTAGATAAGTAAGAGTGTAATAAGATAAGTAAATAAAGGCTTTCCGTGGTTTGAGGTCTGGTTCTAAGCCGGAAGGATAATCACGGTTTTTTGCTTTGAGGGAAGTTATCCAAGATTGGTGAAATTAAAAAGCCATCAGCAAATGCCACTGATGGCTAAGTGAGTTGATAAGATGGTTGGCAAAATAATGGTGAGTTGACAAGATGACTA
>CAYZRY010000021.1:0-5002 GCA_964481005.1 uncultured Muribaculaceae bacterium | reverse complement strand
AGCTGAAGTAAAAAGAATTAATCTACACGGATTTAGACATTCATGTGCGAGTGTTTTAATTCATGGTAGAACACCAATTACAGTTGTATCGAAATATTTAGGACATGCAGATTCAACTGAAACACTAGAAACTTATGCACACATGTTTGAAGAAGATTTAAATGATGTACCAAAATATATGGATACATTACTTAACGATTTAAGTCTAAAATTTAATGAATTAAACGATAATAAACGTATATAAACACTTAAAATGTGACCTAATTGTGACCTAGCGTTCACTATAGTAGATTTCATAACTACCTTTCTTCCCTTTATTTATAGGGGAAAAACAAAAAATGGCTAGGATAAATCCTAGCCTTCAGGGGGTTTTGGTGGGCTCTATCACAATTTATCCGTAATAGTTCCCAACATAGTGTTTTTATTATCACTATGCATTTTAATAATAATATGAAAAAAAGAAAAAGTCAATTACCTTTGACTTTTCTTTTTCTGCCAAGTTCCCTTTAGTTCCTCGGTTCCATATTCATAAATAATTTCTTTTCTTTTGTTATCTAGAATGACATATTCACTTGTCTCTTCTTCTAGTATTTCAATGTTCTTTCCTGACTCTTGCAACTTTTCGATAGCTTCTTCAAAGTCATATTTTATAGCGTTATATCGATCTACTAAACATTCATCCATACTTACACCATATACTAGTCCAACATACATCTTATCGTTTCTATCAGCAATATAATCATATAACTCACCTAGTTTATTACATCTACCAAAAGTAAACTCTAACTGGCAGTCTTCGACTATTACATGGGCTAAATATGAATCTTTTTCACTCATGGCATAAATGGCTACACAACTATATAAACTGTCTGTGTATAGACACTTTTCACTTGAGACTATTTGTTCTCCTTCTTGTACATATTCTCTGTCTTTAACTTTATATCTTTTTAATGCTTCTTCCATATCAATTACTATTTATACTTTCTATTAATTTTTTTCTAATTTCTTCATCTTTATAAATATCATCTTTTATGTATTCCATCGAGTCTTTATTAGCTTGAGATAATATCTTATAATCAGATCTCAAATTAGCTATTTTAAAGACCATGTCTCCGCTTTGTTTAGTTCCAAATAAATCTCCGGCTCCTCTTAGTTTGAAGTCTTCTTCACTAATTACAAAACCATCATGTTCTTGCTCCATTATCTGGAGTCTTTTCTTATCATGTTCACTAATTAATATACACTTTGACTGTTCATCACCTCTGCCTACTCGTCCTCTAAGCTGGTGCAGAGTTGATAATCCAAATCGCTCGGCATTAAATATTACCATCATCGTAGCATTTGGAACATCGACTCCGACTTCGATTACTGTAGTTGAAATAAGTATGTTTATTTTGCCTTGTTTGAACTCACTCATAACAAGTTCTTTAGCACTTGATTTCATTTTACCATGAACTAGGTCTAATTTATACTTAGAACCGAAAGCTAAGTTCAACTTGTCACGTAAATTGTATATATTTGTCATATCTAAATTTTCACTCTCTTCGATTAATGGAGCTATAACATAGATTTGATGATTGTTTTGTAGTTCTTCGTACATTAGCCGGAGAACTTCTTTCATTTCACTTTCACTGCGCACATATGTCTTAACTGGTTTTCTACCCTTAGGCATCTCTTTGATCATCGAGATATCCATATCTCCATAGATAGTCAGAGCATATGTTCTAGGTATTGGTGTAGCACTCATATATAGAACATCTGGTCTAATACCTTTGTTGTTTAAGTTAGCTCTTTGGTTGACACCAAAGCGATGTTGTTCATCAGTTACGACTAGTCCTAAATTAGCATAGACTACTTCTTCTTGAATTAGTGCATGGGTACCGATAATTACATCTACTTTGTTATTAGCTAAATCTTCATATATTTCTTTCTTTTCTTTCTTTGGTGTTGAACCAGTTAAAAGGACAATATTAAGTTTAGTCTTTTTAAAGATATCACGCATGTTGTTATAATGCTGCACAGCTAATATTTCAGTCGGTGCCATAAGAGCACTTTGATAACCACTTAAGAAGTTATAATACATGGCTAGAAAAGAAATAATTGTTTTACCTGATCCTACATCTCCCTGGAGAATTCTATTCATTCTCTTTTTAGATCTTAAATCATCTAAGACTTCTTTTAGAACGGTCTTCTGATCACCAGTTAATTCAAATTTAAGAGAATCTATAACATCTTTTACTTTATCGAACTCTGCTTCTCTTACTATCCCTAATTCGTTCTTAGAATTCTCTAACTTTAAAGTATTAATTTTAAACATAAATTCAAATAATTCTTCATATTTGAGTCTATGACTAGCTTCTTCTAATTTATCGAAATTTGGCGGGTTATGGACTATATTAAGAGCTGTTTTCTTATTAGAAAAGTTATACTTATCTAAAAAGTGTCTCGGAATATTATCCTGCAGATCATTTCCATATTTAACTAAACACTCATTGACAAAATTACCTATCGACTTTTGATTTAATCCACTAGTTGCATGATAGATAGGTTCTATTCTTTCTTCATTACCTAGAAAACCAAATTTAATTTCACTAGCCGATACAATATTTTTAGAACTGTCATATTTACCTATGACAATAACATTGGTACCTATCTTTAAATTAGGCTTCAAAAAAGCCCTATTGAAAATAGAAACTCCAACAGGACCATTAGTCGTAGCAAGTCTAAAATTAAGCTTATTAAGACCACCCCTAAATCTAACAATAATAGGAATACTCTCTACTTTACCATCTATAATTATTTTATCTTCAATCGAAGCAGTTTTTAAATCACTTCTTTTTAATACTTCGTAACGAAATGGATAATGAGTAACTAAATCATCAACATTATATATGCCAATCTTATTTAGGAGTAATTCAGTCTTAGGACCAATACCTTTAACATCTGAAAGTTTAACCATCATCATCCCTCCTGGTCGTTATTATAGCATAAATGTAATAAATAAACTAGAAAAACATTTAATAAATTATTGAACTTTTACTAAGTATTTATTCATATAAATTTATTTACGATTTTGTTTGACTTTTAAGGACTCTTCGATTATTATAGAAAGCACCAATTCGAAATTGGCGAATTGGTCGCTAGTATCACACTAGCCAACCCCTTTTTATTCTTTTTTATGGAGCTGCCCTTCAGGGGGGACAGCTTCCTTTTTTTTGCCTTGATAAGTTTGACTTTTAGATAGCTAAGTCTTATACTTTTTATATAGAGAAGCGGTGGAAATATGAAGTTTATATACGATATAGATAAGAAGCGATATGATGATTTTGTAAAGACTAATAAACATAAGTCACACTTTCTCCAAAGTTATGCTTGGGGACAGTTTCAAGCTAAAGCTAACAAGCGAAAAGCTCACTACGTAGGAGTTGAAGACAGCAAGGGTAAACTGCTTTGTGCTACGCTCTTGCTGGAGAAGTCTCTATATCTAGGATATAGTTACTTTTATGCTCCAAGGGGTTATGTCATCGATTTTTTTGATGATAAACTTCTGAGTTTTTTTACTAAAGAATTAAAAAAGTATGTACAAAGTAAAAAGGGAATATTCGTCAAAATAGATCCTGATTTTATTATTGCTAAAAAAAATTATAAAGATGAAGATATAGAGCTTAGTTATAAATGGGAAGAAGTCTTTAATAATTTGAAGAAACTCGGATATAAACATTTGGGTTTTACTAAGAACTTTGAAACAGCTCAGCCTCGATATACTTTTCGAATCGATTTAAAACAAAGTGAAGAAGATATCATCGAGCACTTTGCTAAGACTACTAAAAAGCGTATTAAGAAGAGTGAAGGATTTGAACCAGAGATCAAAGTTGGTACGATTAAAGATTTAAAAGATTTTTATAAACTGATGAGAAGTACTGAAAATCGTAAAGGCTTTGTCTCTTACGATTATGAGCACTATGAAAAGTTATTTGAAATCTATGGTCAAGATAACGATGTTAAACTCTTTCTTTGTTATATTTATCCAAAGAAAGTTATCGAGAAATATGAAGCTAAAGCCAAAGAACTATCTGATAAAAAGAAAGACTTTGATGAAAGTGGCAAATATAAGCAGTCTAGATATGATGAACTAGTCAAACAGTTAGAAGACAGTAAAGAATATATTAAAGAGTATCAAGAGGCACTAGATAAATACGGTGATAAGATTCTGTTAAATGCTCATGTTATTATCTATTACGGTAATAAAGCTTGGGCTCTTTATGCTGGTAATCACGAGGCTTTAGTTGATGCTGCAACTAACTATCAAACTTATCAGTATCACATACTAGATAGCAAAAGAAATGGTTATGAGATATATGATAACTTTGGGGCTGTCGGAGATCTTGATAAAGATAATCATTTAGCTGGTCTATACATCATGAAAAAAGGTTTTGGTGGAGATTACATCGAGTTTCTCGGAGAGTTTGATCTAATAACTAACAAACTTATGTATTTTGCTTTTAAGTACCTAATTGGAATACATCGTGGGGTTAAGAAGAAGATACTAAAGAGAAATCTTAAAAGGAGCGTGACTGATGAAAATAGTTAAACTAAGTAGCGATGAATTTAAGAAGTTTAGCCAAGATAGTAAGTACATGACTTTTCACCAGGATGAACGCTGGGGAAAGCTAAAAGAAAATACTGCTTGGTCATATGAACTAGTCGGTGCTAAAGAAGATGACAAAATAGTTGCGGCAGCTATGCTTCTTTTTAAGAAGGCACCACTTGGCATAAAGATGTGTTACAGTCCTAGGGGATTTATCCTAGACTATCAAAATGAAAACTTAATCAAAGATTTTGTTGAAGCGATTAAAGATTATTTAAAAGATAAAAAGATTACTTTTTTAAAGATCGATCCCTTTGTAGTTTATAACTATCGTGATAGCGGTGGAGAATTAACCAAAGAAAATGACGAAGGTCATAAATTAGTAAGTACGTTAAAAGACATGGGCTTTACTCA
>CAYZRY010000020.1:0-8076 GCA_964481005.1 uncultured Muribaculaceae bacterium | reverse complement strand
GATTAACATCGCTGTAAACAGAATATTTCTAAGTTTCATATATCCTCCAACTATATAATAGTTATACATTATTATTGCTTCACTTTACAAGCAAAAGAAAAAGGGACAACGTCCCTTTAATTAGCTTTTCCATCAACTACTTTGAAATATTCATTGAAACCACCATTTTGAATGTCTCTATCGTAAATAAATTTACTCTTGTATTCTGGTTTATGATAATTTCTACGTCTTACATAATCTAGATATGCATTGTTTCCACTTTTCGAGTTGTACTTACTAGAGTCTTTTCTAATAGCAATTGTTCTATCGTATTTGAGCTCAATTACATATTCTGGGTTATTAACACCTTTGCTACCAGTTGATGTTTTATCATCTGGGTCTTCGGTTATATAGTCGACAAGTCCAAACCAGTTAAGTCCTTCTTTGCGATCTGGGAATGGATTTTTTATATCGATTGGTCTATAGAAATAATTTTTACTATAGCATCCACAGTCGTTAATACAAGAAGCTGGTGACGAATATCCTTCGTTAGCATAATTGCCATTACAGTATGAAATTATATCTGCTGTTTCATCACAAGCAAATTTCTGGCGACATGTTCCTCCTAGTGAACAAGCACTCATACAAGCACTGGCACTAGTGTATCTTCCTCCATCTGTCGGATTAGCTGCGCAGTAGTCACGAATACAATCGAAGTCTTTTGGAAGACAAGTTGTCTTACAAGTATTTGGACTACTTGGCATTTTAATAATACAGTTTTGACCAAAGTGTATTCTGCCATTTTCAACAACATAACCATGAATTGAAGTAACTCCAGCTGCAGCATCAAATGTAACCGAACTACGTTCATAATATTTTCTTAGTTCTGGATTATTGACATCAAAACCTTTATTAAAACTAAGGTAATATTTAGATGTTGCGTTATGTCCTGCTGTCGATAAACTGACTGTATATTTATCACCATTTTTAACGATTGGAACAAATGCACAGTTACATCCTGGACAATCATCTGTTACTTTTAATTTATATGGACAAGTAATTTTTTTCTTATCGGTTGTTATCCAGCCACTAACTTTAAATTCACTTGCTCCTGACGCTGGATTAGGCCAGACGAAATTATATTTGTTTAATGCTGACTGACTAGCACCATCAACACCATAATCTTTTACGAGACTTCGGTCTCCATCAATAATTAATTCAAAAGTAATAGGTGCTCCCCTAGTGAAATATCCATTTGCATTTGGATTAGTAATTGGCACTAACGAACAAGAAACTTCTTTTGAAATGTAACTACAACTGTTTTCCGTTGTCAAACCACTAGAGTTATTATCGACAACTACTGTCATAGTAGGATTAACCGAATTTTCTTTAGCATCAAAATTAGTATAGATCTTATTATATGGTCCAGTTCCAAGACCAGTACATAGACCCTTATTGGCATCTAGAACAGTTCCTGAATCTTTATAACTTAGACAAACTGGAGGTAACTTATATAGTGCCCCGTTATTTGACGTTGTCGAAAAACTACTGACACTACTATTTACTTGTTTACCATTAAAGTATGAATATACTCCCTGGTTACCATTTATTTTAGCCACTACATCAAGTGAACCAAATTGATATTTATCAGAAACAACTAATGTTTCTTTAATGACATTTGTCTTATTACTAAGTATTTCATCTACTTCGATTTTTAATGTTAAATTCTTTGAGTCATAAGATAGATTTGACCAGGTCAAATTACCAAAAGCAGTTAGAACATTCATTAGTCCTTGACGTTCTTCGGCTGTTTCAGCTGCTGCATAGTCATATTTCCATCTCAAGTGATCGAATTTAATTAGACAGTTTTTGCTACCTGAAACATTGACGTGATATTCAAATCCTGCTCCTGGAGCAATAGCTGCTGGTAAATCTGGGAATTGTACTTTAGTCGCAGTATTACAATCGATCATGTATGAATAATCAGTTCCTGCAATATTGCTCTTACTTACTGAACAACTAGAATTAGATGATTGAGTATCAGCTTGACAAGTTGTCTTTGGAGCTTTTTCATCAATAACAGTTGGACACTTTAATCCTTCGATTTTATATCCACAATCAGTTATACATTTCCCCTTTGATACACCTTCAGTTTTAGCATTTAATTGGCAGTAATTTTCAGCACATGCAAGTAGCGCATCGCCACTTAGACCAGCACAGACAGCCGAACAAGTTTTAAGTTCTCCAGCTAACCAGAAAACTCCAATACCATATCCTGATCTTGGATCTTTGTTGATATCATCGCCATTATTTTGTTTAGAACTTTCAATATTTTGAATTAAATAACTTCCAGTGCTACCAACAAAGTTATGTTTATCGTTAGTTTCCTGATTTAGTTTAGCAAAAATTAAATTACCGTACCAAGTTTTAATTGGCTGACGAAGTCCGTTTCCATTTGCTAGTAAATCATAATACATTTTATTTAGTTCATAAACAGTTCCATAGCGAGCTCCATTACTTACAGTAAGTAAATGAATCATAATCGCTGGTTCAACTGTTATGTACAAGTCATATATTTCGTTAGCTTTGACCGGAACACTAGGTTTAAAGAAACCGTTTACTGACGCAGCGATAGCCTCAGGTGTTTCTTGAAGCTTGAATCGTTCTATAACTTTTTCACGTATTCTATTTTCTCTTGTTCCACTGTCAGATAGAATAAACATATCTTTAATTATTGGATCAGTCGCATTAGCTCTATTTCTTGTGTTATCAAAAGCTACGACTTTACCTAGTCTTGTATAATCTAGCTTACCTACTCCAAGGGTTGTCTTACTGTTTATCACAACTCCCGGGGTATTAGCTAAATCAACAGAACCATAGCTTGTCAAAGTTGTTCCATCATAACGATAAAGTGACAATCTAAGGCTATATGTATTTTCAGAGTGATAGGCATTCCAATCAGGCTGAATACCAATCGATGGACCACCAGGAACACCGATAATTGCCGATCCTGCCAAAACGTTTGAAGAGCTAAAGAAGATAGCAAATAAGAAGAAAATTAACCAAAGTTCAATACCTTTAATTTTAATTTTATTCTTATTGATAACAAAGTATCTGTATGCAAGAATAAGAGCTGCTCCGACTATAACTACTACCGCCATGACAATTCCATATTTTTTAAAGAACTGCGCAAAAGCATTAGTTTCTCCGTTACCATTATTGTCCGTATCATTTAAGCCATTTTTATAGTTTTCAATAGCTGTTAAAAACTTTTCATTAGAATCTATTTTACGATTGTCAAACCATCTTTGACATAATTCAAATTTCTCGAGACCTTTACATTCTTCCCTAAGAGAATAATCATTAAAATATGGCAACTGAACTATTTTACTGTGTAGTTGCTCATCTGGACAAGCACTCTTAGCACTTCCATATATTTTAAAAGTAACTTTTTCTCCATTACCATAAAGTCCAAGTGGTGCTGCTTTTGAGGCATATTCATCACGCCAAAAGAAATTCTCCCCAACTCCATTAGTAATATAGAAATTCTCCGAAGTATTTACCGCTTTAATCATAAACTGATAAAAACGATACTCATTAGCTTCGTATGAATCCATTGCTGAATCAAAGTCAATCTTATATGCCTCTTTCTTCAAAGCATTCTTTTGACTATTAGTACAAGCTGCTTGCACATTAAAAATTCCTAGCATAAAGACAAAACTAAAGACTGTCATTAAGATAAATATTCTCTTATACATAAAAACCTCTCTATTCTCTTATAATGATATATTATTTAGCAATATAATTCAAGAAGTTATTGTCTAAAAAAAATGCTTGTGCTATATTTATATGACGAGGTGTTTATGAAAAAATTAATTATTGGATTACTACTTTTGTTTGTAGCTACTGCTTGTACAGCATCTAACAGCGTTACTGAAAACATTGGAGTTAATGATTTAAAGAGAATGATAAATAATAAAGAAACTTTTATTTTAGAGATCGTTCAAGATGGTTGTTCACATTGTGCTGACTTTGCTCCTAAATTTAAAAGTGCTTTAAAAGAAGCTAAGTTGACAGCTAAAGTTATCAACGTATCAAATATCACTCAAAAAGAATATGAAGATATGAAAGATGTTCTATCACTAAGTAACTTTGGAACGCCACTAGTCATGTTTTTTGATAAAGGTGTTGAAACAAGTTCACTTAAAAGAATCGTTGGAAGTCACGATAAAGATTATGTCATCGACAAATTTGAAAGTAATGGATTCATAAAATAAAAACAGGATAACCTGTTTTTTATTTGAAATTTTGTTTTATATTTTTCTTTGGCATCATAACTGAGAAATTGTGATCTACTTTGACTTCGTAGTCGTAGTACTCATCATTTAATCTCTCACCATCGACACACCAGCTCTTAATTTTTTTAGTCATTTTAACTTTTAAATTATCTGTTTTATAAAAGTAAAAACCTGGGACTTTGGTGATATCACCAGTAGCGATTGTAAAGAGACTTTTGACGATGTCAGCGCGTTTAGTTAAATTACAAAGTAGCACTTCAAATTTACCGTCATTAAGTTTTACTTCTTTATAGAACTGATTAATTCCCGCGATACGATTAGCGTTAGAAATAAGCAGGAACGAAAACAATCCACGAAACTTTTGACCATCTATTTCATATTCAACATCGTATAGTTTAGTCTGGTTGTTAAATTCTTTAAAAGCATTCCATATGTAAGCAAAGTAGCCTAGTTTTTTCTTTTGTGATCTAGGTGTCTCATACGGAATATTTAAAAACTTTCCAAAACCCGCCACATAGACAAAAGCTTGACCATTCAAAGTACAAATATCTATTTTTTTCTCTTCCCCATCAAGTAATAGTTTTAAATTCTTAATTGGGTCGTTGACATATCCAAACATTGCTCCGATATCATTGGTTGTTCCAAGCGGGATATGAGACATTAAAAGTCTATCTTCGATAGGACGAGCTAGGTTACCATTGACAGCTTCATTAAAGGTTCCATCACCACCAATAGTAATAACTAAATCATAATATCCAAGCGATTTAACAGTCTCAGTTACATGACCTTGATACTTAGAAAAAATAACTTCTGGGTCATAATCATGATCAAGTAAAATATCAATGTAAGCAGCTAAAAACTCTTTCTTACTCTTTTTACCACTGTGGGGATTGTAAATGATAACACACTTTTTCATAGCTTTTTACCTTTCTCTTAAATTTAAATATGAAACAAAACCAAGTAATACATCTTTATAGTATTTAGGAATAGATTTGTTCTTAATTATTTGACTTTTAGCACTGTCAAGATTATCTCGAAGTAGCTTTTCAGCGTTAGCCAAAGCGCTACTGCCTTTAAAGATTTTCTTAACTGTATCTAAATCAGTTTTAGTTACACTTTTTTTACCATATATTTCATCTAGTTTTGATTTGTATGGGGTTCTAGATGCATAAGTATATAAAATAGTTTGTTTGTACTCGGCGACATCAGAATTAGTACTCTTTCCAAGGACTTTGTCATCACCATATATTCCCAGTATATCATCTTTAATTTGAAAAGCTATACCTAGTCCTTCAAGAGCTTTCTCCATCTTAGTAATCTCTGCCCTTTTAGCCTTGGCAAGAATCAAACCTAAACCAACTGGTCCTATAACGGAATACCAGGCAGTTTTGAGACGGTAGATATCAAAGACATCTTGATCAGTTGATTTTCTTTTTAGGTACTCCTGAGAAAATGGCAGATAGACATCAAGTATCTCCCCTTTAATTGTCTTAATGACAATATCATTGTAATAGGAAAATAGATCAATAAAGTTATCACTATAGTATTTTAAAAGTATTTTATTGGTGAAATAAAAACCTAAATCACCAAGACATAGAGCTAGTGACTTAGCTGTGCTACTAGCTTTTTTATTGGAAATATTATCTTTCGCTTCTTCATTAAAACGATCTATATATTCCTTGTGAACAGTCTTTTTAGACCTGCGCATGTCAGCATCATCGATAATATCATCGTGAATGAGTATCGACGTTTGAAATGTCTCATAAGCCATAGCAAGTGGAATATAATAGTCATCTTCTCTTCTTACAGCTATTTTATAACCAAGTGAAATAAGCATCGCTCTAAGATATTTACCATCACTATTTAAATCAGTAAATTTATTACATAGATCTAGTACAACATCATTATCTTTATTATCAGTTAAATCTTTATTAAACTTCTTAATATTTTTTTTATACTTAACTAATTCACTTTGATAATACAAATAAAAATTAATTAAATTATGGTACTCTTCGATTGTTTGATAAGTAGTTTTTTTAGTACCTATTATTAATATATTAGTTTTAGGACTTATTTTAACTTTACCTAAAAAATCAAAAAAATCACCTAGTTCCGAAGATATAAAGACATTAGTCTTTTGATTCCAGATACTGAAAAGATCTCCAGTATTCGAACTTTCACTATCGTTGACTATAATTACATGATGCATTTTCTTAGCAAAAGCTTCACTGTAAGTAACTTCATTTTTGTTTTTCTTAGGTATGTATATCATAAGTTCCTCCGCATATAATATTTTAACATAAATATGATTTATTATCATATAAAGTTTTTAGTATTATTTATATAAAAAAACCGCTGATAGTGGAGACTAAGGTCTCCTTCAGCGGATTTTTTCAAATTATGGTGGAGCATAACGGGATCGAACCGATGACCTCCACGGTGCAAACGTGGCGCTCTCCCAGCTGAGCTAATGCCCCATAAATCAAATGCAAATATAATTCTATATGATTGCACTTGGTTTGTCAATCTAAAATAAGATAATTTTTATCTTTATGTGGTTCTTCGAATAAAAGTCCAGCATATTCTTGCTGCCTTAACACTTCATATAGCACAAGTGCGCAGCAATTTGATAAGTTGAGCGATCTGACATCAGATGTCATTGGAATACGCATACATCTGTCTAAATATGGTCTTAAAATTTCTTTTGGAATACCCGTTGATTCTTTACCAAAAATTAAGTAGATGTCTTTATCTATATCTTTGTAATTAAAACTACTGTGAGGCTTTTGACCATATCTTGTTGAAAAGAAATACTCACCTTTGTTTTTACTAGCAAAGTCTTCGAAGTTTTCATAGACGTAATAATTTAACTTATCGATATAGTTAACTCCAGAACGACGAAGATGTTTTTCATCTAAAGAAAAGCCCAAGGGCTTAATTAAATGAAGAGTTGTTCCAGTAGCTACACAAGTTCTCATAATATTACCTGTATTAGCAGGTATTTCTGGTTCAAATAAAACGATGTGATTCATTGAACTAGCTCGTACTGATCTAAAAACTTTTCTATTTCAGAGAATTTTAATTCTTTATCTTTTTTACTAATTGATGCAACTGCTTTTCTCTCAAGTACTAAAACTAAAGCAGGATAATTATTTACACCGTTAGTTTTAGTCATATATTTATTATTAAAAATATCTATATATGCATCTTTATTTATTTCATCAGTCAAATTTAAATAGACAATCTCTTCTTTAAGTTTATCTTTTTCAATAAGTTTTAATAATTGTTTTTCTATTGCTCTACTATTTTCATCATCACTGACTCCAAAATAGATTAAAGCATCAGCATTATCAGTAATATAATTATCTATTTCAGCAGTACTTAATTCTGCTACAGTTCCACTCAAAAAGGCTCTTTGCATATTGTACTTTTGATAATCTAAGTAGACCTTTCTACTTAGATAAAAAGCAAACAAAGAAAGTATAATTATAATACTTAGTGCAATGTAATTACCAATCGTAATTTTTCTTTTAACTGCTTCTTTTTTCATAGCTCACCTACTCTTAAATAATTATATCATAATAAGAAAAAAAAGAAATTACTTTTTACTATCGTATTTCTTTCTTTCGTTTGTATTTAATATTTTTTTACGAAGTCTAATTGACTTAGGAGTTACTTCGACTAGTTCATCTGAATTGATGTAATCGAGAGCATATTCTAAAGTAATTAGACGAGGTCTTTTTAAAACGACTGTATGATCACTTCCACTAGCACGCATGTTAGTTAAAGCTTTTCCTTT
>CAYZRY010000019.1:6753-9147 GCA_964481005.1 uncultured Muribaculaceae bacterium | reverse complement strand
AAATCCAGACAAAAAAATAGTTGGAGCTATGCAGCCTGCTGATAGCTGTTTTACAGTCGATGCAACAGGGACACTTACAGCTTGGAATATTACCGTGGCAGATTCAACTGATCCTTGTTATACACCAAATTTAACGATCCCGAATACAGTGAATGGAATAGAGATAAAACATATTGGTGATATTGCTTTCTTGGAAAAACAATTGTCAACAGTAAAACTACCATCAACGTTAGAAACAATAGGTGAAGGAGCTTTTGCAGACAATCAACTGACTACAGTGACAATACCTTCTAGTGTGACATCATTAGGCCTTGGTGCTTTCGCAGACAATCAACTGACTTCGGTTACAATACCTTCTAGTGTGACAACAATTAGTGCTGATGCTTTTTCATACAACCAACTGACTACAGTGACAATACCTTCTAGTGTGACAACAATAGAAGATGGGGCATTTGCGTATAATAATATAAATTCAGTGACAATACCTTCTAGTGTGACAACAATAGAAGATTATGCTTTTTCACACAACCAACTGACTACAGTGACAATACCTTCTAGTGTGACAACAATTAGTGCTGAAGCTTTTTCATCAAACAAACTAACATCAGTAAAAATTAATAACCCAAGTGCAACAATAGAAGATTCTGCTTTTTGTGATAATCCTTCACTTACAATAAACAACATTATTGGAGCGCCAGCATCATATAATTACTGGCCATATTGTGCACAATAAAAAGAGAGTTTAACTCTCTTTTTTTAATGCTTCATATACTTTTTTAATATTTACTTCATAGCCACTATCTTTAGGTATGTAGTACTTTTTGTTTAGTAGATTGTTTGGCAAGTATTGTTGAAGTACATAATTATTGGGATAATCATGGGGATATTTATATATTTTACTACTTATTTTGATAGTTGGGGGAATAGGGTCACATCTTCCTGTTTGGACGTCTTCAAGGGCTTTAACTATTGCTATATATGCCGTATTTGATTTAGGTGATAGGGCCATTTCTGTGATTACGACAGCTAGTGGTATTTTAGCTTCAGGCATACCAACTAATTCACAGGTCTCGATAGCAGCTCTGACTTTTGGTCCAATACCGGGATTGGCAAGACCGATATCTTCATAGGCAATTACGCTCATTCTTCGGTATATTGAATCTAAATCTCCATATTCAATTAATCTAGCTAAATAGTGGAGGGAAGCATCGACATCACTGCCTCTTATCGACTTTTGAAAAGCACTTAATAGATCATAGTGAGCATCTCCAAAGGCATCAGCTATTTGAACTGGTTTATTATTTATCTTGGTCAAATGATCAATATCTATTTTTTTATCGCTCGATGTGTAGTAGGCTATCTCTAGTAAGTTATAAGCAGCTCTTAAATCGCCACTAGCAAGTGAAACAATGTGATCAAGTTCTTTATTACCTATTTGTATTCCATCTAAATCTGGATGTTTTAAGGCTCTTTTTAGACCCTTTAAAATATCTTTATCATCTAGGGCTTTAAGTTCAAATATTTGTACTCTACTTCGAATAGCTGGATTGATACTGTGATAAGGATTAGAAGTAGTCAGTCCAATCATCGTAATTAGACCACTTTCTAAAGCCGGTAATAAAATATCTTGTTTATCTCTGTTTAATCTATGTATCTCATCCATAACTAGGACAATACCTTCGTATAGTTTAGCTTCTCTAATAACTGTATCAATATCTTCTTTTTTATTGACGACAGCATTTAAAAATCTAACTCTAAATCCTAAATCACTAGTGATAGCACTGGCTATACTAGTTTTACCAATACCAGGACTACCATATAGAATCATCGAAAAAAGTTTCTTATTTTTAACAAGATTACTTAGTACTTTATCTTTACCAATTAAATGTTCTTGTCCCAGGACATCTTTAATTGTTTTAGGTTGCATTTTAATTGCTAAAAGCTTATCCATCTAATCACTTCCTAAAACTAATTATATCATGATATAATTAATATAGGTGATAAAATGAAAGATGATATAGCTGATTTTATTAACTTTATCGTAATTGAAAAACGTTTAAGTAAAAATACTAAAGATGCTTATGAACGCAATTTAAAACTGTATCGTACTTTCATGGAAAACAAAAAGATAGAAAGTACTAGCAGTATAAATGAAAATGATATCAAAGATTACATGAAGTCAATTGATAATCAGAAGAAAACTAGTATTTCTCACAAACTTACAACTATCAAAGAGTTTCACAATTATCTATTTCAAACTAAAAAGCTTGCTCATGATGTAGCTAAAGAAATAGAACGTCCTAAATTATCTAAAACTCTACCTGCTGTTTTATCGGTCGAAGAAGTCGATAAACTTCTTGAAATTGAACTTAATGACAAGTTTGACTACCGTAA
>CAYZRY010000019.1:4935-6653 GCA_964481005.1 uncultured Muribaculaceae bacterium | reverse complement strand
AACTTAATGACAAGTTTGACTACCGTAATAAAGCTATGTTAGAATTGTTATACGCAACAGGTCTTAGGATCTCTGAGCTGCTCGATTTAAAGCTTGGAGATATTGATTTAGAGAACTGTTATATAAGATGTATGGGGAAGGGGAGCAAAGAGCGAATGGTTCCAATTGGTGAGTATACCCTCCAGCATCTAAGTGATTATTTAGAAATTAGAAATGAGTTTATCAACGAAAAAACTGGTGATGATCTATTCTTAAGTACTAGGGGAACAAGACTTAACCGCACCACTTTCTTTAGGATCATTAAAGATTTACTTAAAGAACGGGGAATTAGCAGTGATGTTTCTCCCCATACGCTAAGACATAGTTTTGCAACTCATATGCTCGACTATGGAGCAGATCTAATCACTATCCAAGAACTACTTGGACACTCAGATATAAATACAACTAAAATATATACTCACATAAGTAATAATCGATTAAAGAAAGATTACGAAGAATATCATCCACGTAATACGAAAGAAGGTAAATAATGAAATTTAAACGAATATTTGTACTTGTTTTAGACTCGATAGGAGTAGGGGAAGCAGTAGATGCTGCCGACTATGGAGATAGTGGAGCTAATACTCTCCAACATATTATCGACAACTACGAATTATTTATTCCTAATCTTGAAAAACTTGGTTTTTTAAGTACTTTAACAATGGAAGATAATCCTCGTACTGATGCCTATTATACGATAGCAAGACCTAACAACAGTGGTAAAGATTCACTAAGTGGTCACTATGAAATATTTGGTATTGAAAATGAACATAAATTTAAAACTTTTACTGATAAACCTTTTCCGCTTGAGCTAGTCGAAGCTATCGAAAAAGAAACTGGGCAAAGAGTTATCGGTAACAAAGTTATTTCAGGTCAGCAGATAATCGAAGAGCTAGGAGAAAGACACATGGAATATGGCGCCCTAATCCTCTTTAGCTTTGCCGATTCAACTCTGCAACTAGCTGCTCATGAAGATGTCATACCAATAGCTAAATTACATCAATACGCTGAAAAAGTCCGTAAACTAACATTGACGAATCCAGAATGGAAAGTCTCACGAGTAATAGCCAAACCATTTACTGGTAAAGCCGGTAAATTCCGCTTTACGACTGAAACTAAAGACTTAGCTGTTCTTCCACCAGAAAAAACTATCTTCCAAGAGTTAAAAGATAGTGGTCAAAACGTTATTGCCATAGGTAAAATTACCGATATTTTTGCAGGGGAGGGGATTAGTAAAGTAATCAACGCCAAAAAGAATAATATCGATACTTTAAGTAAGTTAAATGACATTATGACGAAGAACTTCGAAGGGCTATGTATGGCTAATTTAAGTGATTTTGACAGTATTTTCGGTCATGGACGTGATATCGAAGGATATGGTAAGGCTATCGAAGAGTTAGATGTCGAGATTCCAATGCTACTAAACAAACTAGGGGCCGAAGATCTTCTAATTATCACTGCTGATCATGGCTGTGATCCAAGCTTTGAAGGAAGTAATCACACCAGAGAAAACGTACCAGTTATCATCTTCAGTCGAAACTTCAAAGAACCAAAGAGACTAGAAGTAATGGAGGCAATGGCCGACATCGGAGCTACGATAGCAGATAATTTTGAAATAGAGGCACCTACTATCGGAACAAGTTTCCTAGAAAAATTAATTTAAGCCCTATCCTTATTTA
>CAYZRY010000019.1:0-4835 GCA_964481005.1 uncultured Muribaculaceae bacterium | reverse complement strand
ATATATAATAAGGATACATGCACATACACACGAATCTGCAAGTTTGCATATGTTTATGGCCGTCATATTTAAGCAGAATATAGCAGCATCTAAGCACACATAACAGGCTTTGTAAGACTACACTTCAGTTCGAAAAGAAACATATCAAAAGAACCGTTATGCAACATAATATAAATTATAGGAAGTTAATTTGCGTTAATAAAAAGGAAGGTTTTATACCTTCCTTGATTGTATCTCTGCAATCTTTTCTAAGACTTCCTTAGCATTATCTCCAGTTATTTCACTGTATCCTAGTTCTCTTAAGGCTAGGATTTTAAATGTGTTTAACTCTTGTGTTCTACTTAGCTTCTCCTCGTTCTTATGCTCAATATCAGCAACGAAACGTTTATGTGTTTCAGCTAGTTTAGTCTTAGAGGCATTACCATTGTTATAGAAACTTAATCCGGTAAAGAGAACACTTTCTAAAACAAACTGCTTATCTGGATTGAAGGCAAATTCAAGTGGCTCAGTAAAGCCCATTGATTTAGACATATACGCTAGAATATATTTTAACTCAGGCGTTGAATCCATACTCTGCAGATAATGATATAGATAAGTGAATGTATGAAAAGCTTCTTTCGAATTATCTTCACTTAATTTTTCTTTTAAATAATTAATTATATCACTTAATAGTTCTTGTTCTTTCTTCGAAAAACCTTTCAAGTCAGATAGGATAACATCACGATCAGAGCTATCTTTAACTCCCTCGTTTAGCCTCTCCTCTACTTCCATGATATAGCTACCATCAACAGTAACTCCTGTCAACTCTTCTTCATCTTTAATATTTAATAGACTCATTAATTTAGTAGCTTTTTCTTTAGGCCATTCTTTCAAATTAGTCATTGCTAAATAGTTGTATAACATCTGTCTAGATACTCCCAAATACTTAGCCAGTCTAACTTTTGAAATGCCTAGTTCATTTAATAATTCATTAAGTACTTTCATATTTTACCTCTCATATTAACCTAATTTTAACATAAAGCTTTACAGTTTACAAGTGTAAAGTACTATAGCAAGTACCAGAGTTTTTCGCCGTTTTTACGGACTTCTTTGATGATACCTCCGCCTAGACATTGATCACCTAGGTAAAATGCACAAGCTTGTCCCGGAGTGACGGCTGCTATGCCTTCGTAGCTAAGTTCTAGATTGCCATCATCTAAATATTTGACAGAGACATCATAGCCGTTAGCACGATATCTAAATTTAGCCTGCATTGTAGTAGGTCTTTCATCACAATTAAAATTGACATCTTCGATAATAGCACTGTCCGAAATTAAATGTGAATTGTCATCACCAAGAGCTATGTATAAAATATTTTTATTCATATCTTTACCGACAACAAACATACGTTTATCGAATCCCCCAATATCAAGACCCTTACGCTGACCGATAGTGTAGTACATTAAACCACTGTGTTTTCCAATTACTTTACCACTATCGATATCTACTACCTCCCCTTCCCCACTAGCTAGGTAGTTATGTAAAAACTCTTTAAAGTTTCGCTCGCCAATAAAACAAATACCAGTTGAATCTTTTTTATCGGCAGTTACTAGTCCATGCTTATCAGCAATTTGGCGAACATCTGCTTTAACTAGATCACCCAAAGGGAACAAAACCCCTTCTAACTGCTCTTTATTTAACTGTGTTAGAAAGTAAGTCTGGTCTTTATTACTATCCTTGGCTTTGTATAGTTTTCCATCATTTATTGCTGCATAATGACCAGTTGCTATATAGTCTGCTCCAAGAGCTAAAGCTTCTTTCTTAAAAGCATCAAACTTGATATATTTGTTACACATAATATCGGGATTGGGAGTTCTTCCCTTTTTTAATTCATCCAAAAAGTAAGTGAAAACATCGTCCCAATATTCTTTAATAAAATCTTTGCGGTGAAGTTTAATTCCCAGCTTATTACAAACAGCCAAAGCATCATTGTAATCAGCTTCCTGAGGACATATATCATTCATTAGATCAGGATTGCCTAATCGATCATTATTAATCGAACTATCCCAGTTTCTCATGAATAATCCTTCGACTTCATAACCTTGCTCTAAAAGCAAAATAGCTGCGACCGAAGAATCGACTCCCCCACTCATTCCTACTATAACTTTTTTCATAAATCCCACTTTCTTTTTATTCATTTTATGCTATAATTCTTACTAGAGGTGCATATGAATAAAACTGTAACAAGAATAGTTGCTATCATACTATTGATACTTATGCTAGCATCTGTATTCATGAGTATGTTCTTTATCTAGACTACTCTAAACTAAATAGATTATATCTATTTTTTTTGTCTTTAAATACATTGTTATTATATTACTTTTATAGTAATATTTCAATTTATATTATATAATGAACTTGGTGATTAATATGATATATGATGTTATTATTGTCGGAGCTGGTCCTGCTGGACTATTTACTGCTTATGAATTAATCGAAAGAAATAAGAGTTTGAAGATTCTCTTACTGGATGCTGGTTTTAAAGCCAGTAAAAGAACTTGTCCGATGATTACTAGAAAGACTCAGTGTCTCGATTGTAATCCATGTCATATCATGTCTGGTTATGGCGGAGCTGGAACTTTTTCTGATGGTAAGCTCAATTTCATTCCTAAACTTGGTAAGAGTGATCTCTTTAAATATATGAATGAAGAAGATGCTTATAAATTAATTGATGATACCGAAGAGATTTTCAATAAGTTTGGAATGGATAGTGATATTTATCCTAAGAATCAAAGCGAAGCTAAAGCTATTCAAAAAGAAGTTGCTAAACAGGGAGCTAGACTTTTACTGATTAAACAAAAGCATTTAGGTAGTGATAAGTTACCTGGATACATCGAAGATTTTACTAACTACCTTGAAAAAAAGGGTGTTGAAATACTCGAAGGGGCCTACTGCTCTGATATTGAAACTGATAATGATAAACTAAATCATGTCAGTATTAAAATAAAGAATAAAATAGATACTAAGAAAGCTAAACATGTCGTAGTAGCGCCTGGTCGCACTGGGGCTAAATGGGTCCAAGAAATAGCTGATAAATACTCTATTCCCTACTTATCACAAAGTATTGAAATTGGAGTTAGAGTCGAAGTTAGAAAAGAAATACTCGAAGATATAACTAGTCAAATATATGATCCAACTATCTTTATTAAAACAGCGACCTACGGTGATGAGATTAGAACCTTTTGTACTAATCCGGGTGGCTATGTCGCTAAAGAAAATTACTATGGATATATCTGCGTAAATGGCTATGCGCTTAAAGATGAAAAATCTAGTAACAGTAACTTTGCCTTTATTACTAAAGTAACTTTGACAGAGCCTGTGACTAATACTAGAGAATACGGCGAAGCAATTGCCCGTATTGCTAATGTTCTAGGTGATAAGAAACCGATTATTCAAACACTAAAAGACTTAAAGAGTCACAGACGTAGTAATTGGCATCGTATCGATAAAGGTTTTATTTCTCCAACATTACGTGACTGTGTAGCTGGTGATTTATCACTTGTCATGCCACATCGCATCATCATGAATATTATCGAAGGACTAGAACAGCTAGATAAAATTATCCCTGGTGTCAATAATGATGAAACACTACTCTATGGACCAGAGATTAAATTTTTCTCTAATGAAATAGAGACGGATAAAAACTTTAAACTGCTCGATAAAAACATTTACTTTATCGGAGACGGGGCTGGTAAAGCTGGCAACATCGTAACGGCAGCGGCAACTGGTTTAGTTGCTGCTCGTGATATAACAAAAGAAAAGACTGAATAATCAGTCTTTTTATTTATCTCTAAGTTCTGCTCCGTTTTTCTCAAGTTCTGCTACTATTTTAGCAATGACATTATTTACTTCTTCATCAGTCAAAGTCTTACTAGCATCATTGAAAACTAATCGGTAAGCAAGTGATTTTTTATTAGCTTCGAGATTTTCTCCCTCATATAAATCAAATAGATTTAATGAAATAAGAAGTCTACTACCAACCTTTTTAATGATTCTACTGATAAATTCAGCAGGTACATCACGGTCGACAACAAAAGCTAAGTCTTTTTCAATATTAGGATAAACGGATAAAGCTTTATCTTTAATATTTCTTATCTTGTAAGAAAGTAGTTTATCCATGTTTAATTCAAAGACAAATAGATCGTATTTTGAATATGATGGATGTACTTTTCCAATGTATCCAACTGGCTGTCTATCGACATAGATTTCTTGTGTTTGATATGGATGAAACTGGGCTGGAATATTAGCTGCTTCAAAGCTATATCGGTTGCTTAGCCCAAGATACTCAAGTAAGTCTTCGACAATTCCCTTCAGACTGTAAAAGTCCGCTTTAACTTCTGTCTTTTGCCATTTAGAGTGAGATAATGTTCCTGAGATTAACCCGGATAAAAGAGCTATTTCTCCGGTTCCTTCTTCACTATCAAAATAGACATTAGATGATTCGTAGATAGCTATATCCTTATTCTTGTGTTTAAAGTTATAGTCGTATACTTCGATCAGTGATGGAATAAGTGAAGTTCTAAGATATTTACGATCTTCAGTCATTGGACTTTGGACAGACAAAGTACTTAGCTGATCGCCTCTAAACATGTTGACTTTCTTCTCATCAACTAGTGAATAACTGATCGTTTCATAAAGACCAATAGCGCGAAGTCTCTTTCCAAGTTCATTTATACGACCTTGTTTAATGTCATATTTACCACTGATGCTCTCCATTACTGGTAAAGTACTTTCAATGTTGTTAATACCAATTACACGACCTACTTCTTCGACTATATCTTCGGCAATCGTGACAT
>CAYZRY010000018.1:0-9462 GCA_964481005.1 uncultured Muribaculaceae bacterium | reverse complement strand
ATACTAGCTACTCACAAGCATGTAATACACAAGCTTGCTGTTCATCAGTAACAACAACCTACGGTGCGTGGGGAGCGTGTAGCTTAGTTTGTGGAAGTGGAACTCAAAGTAGATCAGTAACTACGACAAGCAATTACAACGGGGCAACTTGTTCAACTTCTAGTCAAAGTCAGGCATGTAATACTCAGTCATGTTGTTCATCAGTAACAACGACCTACGGTGCGTGGGGAGCGTGTAGCGTTTCCTGCGGAGGAGGAACTCAAAGTAGAACAGTTACAACTAAGAGTACCTACACCGGAGCAACCTGTTCGACCTCAAGTCAAAGTCAAGCATGTAACACTCAAAGTTGTCTAGTTGAACCAAATGCTACGATTTATGCCCAGCAACATGCTTCTTGTACGAATATCATTCACTTTTATACAACGCAGGTGCAAAATCCTAGTAGATGGATAACAACTGAAATGACAGTTCACTATACGATTGGTGGAGCAGCTACCGCTACTTATACAGGTGATATAGCTGGAAATAATTCCTGGGGAGTTTGGGGAGCATATACCTTTGGTCAAGCAGGAAGACCAGCAGGAACAAGTGGATATTATGTAAAAAGGTATAGTAAACTATACTTTAGAGTAAGGGGTAAGGTAGCCACTACAGGTGCAGCTATCGTAGCTCAATCAGGATATGGAGGATGTGCAGCATAATGAAAAAGAACAAATATTTATTACTGATTACAATAATTGTAATCACCCTAATTATCGGATTGATCATTCTACTGATGAACATTCCAAATATCAAAAAAGACGAAGGTTATAAAACAGTCAGTCAAAGTAAATCGACAAGTACTATAAATTATGATTTTAAAAGCTTTAAAAACAAAGCACCAAAAATTGGTTTTGATGGCGTAAAATGTAACGATAAAGATGTCGAAGGAATGGAAAACATTGTCTGTGTTGCCCAAAGTAGTAACGAAGACAAAAAGACTTTCGATAGTCTATCGTTAACGTACAACGCAGATACTGTCGAAACTTTGATTCTTAGACTGAATTATGATAAACTCGATTCAAAAGTAATTCGCAAAGACATCAAGTCGATTATTAACAACTTGATAGTCTTTAATCTCGAAGAGAAATTAATTGCGAATTTAAAAAGTAAGTTAGATTTTAAAAATACTGTTCATGGAGTAACAAACTCTGGACAAGTAGGAAACTACTATGCATATTACAATTTAAAAGAAATCGAAGGTGAAGAAAAATCTTTCTATCTAATGTCGATTGCCATGTATTTAAAATCTACCCAAGTAATAGAATAAGACAATTTATTGTCTTTTTTCTTGCCTAAAATTGACTTTTTAGGGCAAATAGTGTATAATACGTCTTGATTTGGAGGCCATATGATTAGGAATATTAAAATACATTCACATAAAATAGTCACTAGTACATTTAAGCTTAAAATGTATAAAATATCACTAGTTCATTTAGGTGAGCAAAAATATACTAAGGGAAGATTATTTCCACTTAGGGCAATAGGTGCTAGCGCAAGACCAATGCTCGTTAAAAATAAGAACTTTAATAATCAAACAATCGATAGGTTTAAAGTTCTAGATAATTATAACGACTGTTTTGTCTTTGTTAAAAACGATAAGAAATCGCTTAGTAGTCTCGGCTTAGAAATAGCAGTTAAAAGCAATGTTTCTGCTCAGCACTCTGATTCACTAATTAATAAAAAGAGTCGCCAAGAGATAACTAAGATGCTATTTGATGGTGAAAAGCCAACGACAACTAAGAATATTCTACTTGTAAGTAGCAAACGTAAATATGAGTTTTTAAATAATTATACTAGTTTTTAATCATTAATTACTGTATAATTGTTTTTGTTTAATAGGGAGGTATTTATGGACGTTAAAGATCTATATTTAGAACATCAAAAATATTTAGAAAAAGAAGTAAAACTTGAGGGATGGGTACGAAATCATCGTAAACAGAAAGAGTTTGGTTTTATTGAGTTTTCTGATGGAACTTACTTTAATACTGTCCAACTTGTCTATGATGATAAATTAGCTGACTTTGAACAAATTCAAAAAATTAAAGTAGGATCAGCTATCGAAGTATATGGTAAAGTGGTAGCTTCACCTAAGGAAGAACAGGTTTTTGAAGTAGTCGTAAGTAAGATTGTTTTACTTGGTGATTGTCCGGATGATTATCCGATACAACCAAAAAGACACACTCGTGAATTCTTGCGTGAAGTAGCTTATTTAAGACCTAGAACAAACCTTTTTCAAGCAGTCTTTAGAGTGCGTAGTATAACTGCACAAGCTATTCACACATACTTTCAAGATCGTGGTTATGTATATTTACATTCGCCAATAATTACTGCGAATGATGGTGAGGGTGCTGGAGAAATGTTCCAAGTTACGACCCTCAACTTAGATAAATTAAAAGATGTCAAAGAGATAGATTATTCACATGATTTCTTTGGTAAGAAAGTAGGTCTTACAGTAACAGGTCAATTAGAGGGTGAAACTTTTGCTATGGCCTTTAAGAAGATTTATACTTTTGGACCAACATTTAGAGCAGAAAACTCTAATACTAAAACACATGCTTCAGAATTTTGGATGATCGAGCCAGAAGTAGCTTTCTGCGACATCGATGGTCTTATGAATATCGAAGAAGATATGCTTAAATACATCATCAAATATCTTTTTGATCATGCTAAAGTAGAACTTGAATTCTTTGATAAATTTGTCGAAGAAGGACTTATTGAAAAGTTGCAAAATGTCATGAATAAAGAAGCGAAAAGAGTTACTCATGAGGAAGCTATCGATATTTTGTTAAATGCTGATCATAAGTTTGAAGTTGCCCCAAAACATGGACAAGACCTAGCAACTGAACATGAAAAATATTTGACTAAAGAACATTTTGACAGTCCGGTTTTTGTCTATAATTGGCCTAAAGATATCAAAGCTTTCTACATGCGTTCAAATGATGATGGAAAGACAGTTGCGGCGGTCGACTTACTTGTTCCAGGAGCAGGAGAGTTAATGGGCGGTTCACAAAGAGAAGAACGTATGGACGTACTAACTAGTCGTATGAAGGAACTAAAAGTACCTACTGAAGGATTAGAATGGTATTTAAACTTGAGAAAATTTGGTGGATGTAAACACTCAGGTTTTGGAATGGGATTTGAAAGATTACTTATATATGTAACTGGTGTTGAAAATATCAGAGATGTAATTCCTTATCCTAGAACACCAAAGAATTGTGATTATTAATATGGAAAGATTACAGAAAGTAATAGCTAGCAGTGGTCTTGCCTCAAGACGTAAAGCTGAAGAGCTAATTAAAGAAGGAAAAGTCAAAGTAAATGGCGAAGTAGTTACCGAGCTTGGCATCAAAGTTTCAAGTAGTGATGACATAAGTGTTATGGGTAATGCTATAAGTCGTGAAGATAAAGTTTACTATTTACTTAATAAACCTCGTGGGGTAGTTACTACAACTAGTGATGATAAGAAGCGAACAACGGTTATCGATTTAATTAACGAATCTAAAAGAATTTATCCGGTTGGGCGTCTAGATTACGATACAACTGGAGCACTGATTTTGACAAATGATGGAGAGCTAACTAATCTACTTACTCATCCATCAAATGAAATAGAGAAGGTCTACGTTGCTAAAATAAAAGGAAGATTATCTATTCAAAGTCAGATGGCTCTTAAAAAAGGAGTTGTCATTGATGGCAAGAAAACGGCTCCAGCTAGACTTAAAATCAAATCACAAGATAATAAAACAGATACTTCACTAATTGAATTAACAATTCATGAAGGAAGAAATCATCAAGTCAAAGATATGTTCAGCGCCGTTGGACACGAAGTAATTAAACTTAAAAGAGATAGAATATCTTTTCTTGATCTTAAAGGATTAAGCTCAGGGAAATATCGCAGCTTAACTCCAAAAGAAGTTAAAAAATTATATTTTATTGGACAAAATAAAAAAGATATCGAGTAATCGATATCTTTTATTCTGATACTATTGCTGAAGTAGGACAAGAATTTTGTGCTTCGACAGCATCATCCATTAATTCTTCAGGGATAGGATCTATTTTAACTTTTGCATAACCCTCGTCAGTCATTTCAAAGACTTCTGGAGCGATTGCACTGCATGCACCACAACCGATGCATTGTTCTGTAATTACTTTCATATATGCCTCCAAGAAAATTATATATTAATAATTATAAAAATACAAACGCTAAAAGAAACTTTACATTATATAAGTATTTTAAAAGTAAAATAACTGTGATAAAATGTAATTATATAAGGAGGTATAAAGTGGAGAATAGAAGTTCTAGAAGAAATTCAAGAAGTAGTAGAGCTGCCCGAAACAGTCATCTTTATGATAACCTCGAAAGTTTAGCTACTAATGAACAGGTTATCGATTTTAATACACAGACCAAAATTGATCTTCACATGCTTGAAAAACCTCCGATTACAAGAAGAGAAAAGCAAGAAGATGAAGAAGAAAATCTTATCGAGGAAGTTCAAAATAAGATTTATGATATAAATAAAGTTTTAGAAGAAGCTAGAAAATCTAAACCAGAAGAAGACAAGAGTAAATTCCGCTCAGAAGAGTATTCACTACTTGCTGATTTGAATAAAAAGTATATGGATAATCGTGCTAAACAAGCTGAAGAGCTAGAGCGTGAAGGAATAGAAGAAGTAATCAGTAGCATCACTAATAGCGATCTCAAACAAGAGTTTAAAGAGATGCTTGAATACGATACTAACGAGAAAGAACTGATGGGTGACTTAATTGCTACTAACGCTGATTTAAATTCTCAGCTTGAAGACGGAAGATTTATGACTGATGAAGGAATAGATACTGAAGACATAAATGATAGTGGCTATCTAGTTAATTCTTTCTATACTAGATCGATGGATTTATCTGAAGAAGACTTCGAGTTTAAAGATTTAGTTGATAAAGAAAAAAATTCTAATTTGAAGATAATTATTTTAGTCGTAGCAATTGTTTTAGTCATATTGTTAATGGCTGGGATCTTTTTCTTAAACAAGTTGGGTATTATTTAGGGGGATAGATGAAAACTGTTACAATTCACGGCAACGAGTATGTTTTAGAAAGAGAATACAAAGATGCATTTGTGCTCGATGAATTTCAAGAATTATGCACAGACTACTTTGCCGATTTCGATTACATATTTGGCGATTACGCCTATGGAAAATTACGATTAAAGGGTTATCGAGATAAGGGTCCAAAAACCAATAAAGTAAATGATATTAAAGAACTCGATAACTATATAAAACATAATTGTGCATTCGAATGCAAATATTTTTTACTTGCCAAAAAAAAGTAATAAATAGTTGTCAAATGTTATTTTTATGGTAAAATTATTATATAAGGAATAAAAGGGAGGCATTGCCATGGCAAATGAAGATAAAAAGATAATGTCAATCGTTTTAGAGGATGGTTCAATCGATGAGGTTGAAGTATTATTGACGTTTGAATTTACAGATACCAAGAAAGAGTACATCGTCTATACTAAAAATGAGACTGATGATAATGGTAATGTGACAATCTACGTTGCAACACTTAACCGTAAACCAGAAGAAGATCCGGTTTTAGGAAGTATTGAAACTGATGAAGAGTGGACTAGAATTAAAGGTGTTCTAAAAGAATTGTCAAAAAGTGATGAAGAAGTAGAACAACAATAAAATGGAGGTTTTGGAATGGCTGATTATGAAAATATGACAGGTGTACCTACATATAGTGATGAAGAAGAAGCTTTATTTAGATTGACTGAAGCAAATTTTGATCGTGTTAAACAACCTAATGGCGTGCAACCACGTGCTGCTGGAATGACTGGCAAAACGATGCATGGTTTTAGGGCTTTTGTGCGTGATGTAAGAGCTAATATCAATAAAGAGAAAGTCAATCGTAAAATTAAAGAGTACAATACTAAACTATATGAAATAAATAAGTATGCGTCTCGCTTAGAACAAAGTGTTAACAATAATGATAGTTCATTTGCCATTCGACAGAGAGTTCGCCGTGCTGAAAAAGCAGGGAAGGAACTAGCTAAACTTGGTGTTAGTATTTTTATACTTGAAAGTAAGCAACTTAAACTTGAAGGAAAACCTAAGGCAATTAAAGTTCCAAGTGAAGTTAAAGAAAAAGCGGGTATTCTTTCAGCAATAGGATTAATGAAATTCCTAGAACGACGCGAAGAGAAGAAAATTATTCGTGAAGAAGTTAGCCGTATCATGAAAGAAATTAAAGAAGGAGAAACGGCCGACTTAGCAAATCTCCAAAAACAAAACTTAACAGATTTCGTTATCGAAAAAATGAAAGAAAAAGGTTTCGAAAATACTGCTGAGGAACCAGTTAATGAAGTAACCGATGAACTCGGTAGTGATAAAACGCAAGAGTTTAGAACTGACTTTGTCAATGCTATGCATAAAGGAAGTCTTACTAAAGAGGAAAGTGAAGCTTTCAAAGCATACTGTGATGCAAATGGTTTAAATTATGCCAATGAATTACAACTTGCAACAGATACAGCAAGACTGCTTGGACAAGCGGCTCCTCAGGTAGTACCTATTCCTGAACCAAAATTCGATATAAATGAAGCGCTAAAGACAGGAAGAACAATCAATGCTCCTACGCCACCAGCGCCACCATTTATTGAGAATGGTAAATTTGATATAAATGAAGCGTTAAAGATGAATAGGGAAGAGATCAAAGCTATCTTTGCAAGAATACTTGCTGAGCATAAAGAAGAGTTAAGCCCAAAACAACAACTTGAAAATGCAATGAAGAAACGTGCTGCAGCTAAAGCTGATTACGATGCATTTATCTTCTCTGGAGTTAACGATCCAGTAAGAGCAGCAGAATTAAAAGCAGCTTTAGATAGAGCTGTGCTAGATGCTGAAAAAGCAACCGAAGTTGTATTGACAGGTGCAGATAAAGTAATTGAAGAACAAAAGTCAAAAGTTGAACCAGTAATTACTGTGCCGCCGGTAACAGATAGAGTAGTAACTCCAGTTGTGGAAGAAAATACTCAAAGAGTTCCAGTAGTTCTACAGGATAATTACAATCCATTTATCGATGGTTATACTATGACTGATATGATTGCAGAAATTTTACCTAATGCTGATATTCGCAATGAAAAAGGAAAAGTAGATGCTGATAAAGTCTTAACTGTCCAAAGAACACAGAGACTTGAAATAGATAATTATTTAGCTGATCGTCCTGAGTATCAAGATAGATATCGTCAATTACAAATATATGATTCAGTTAGAAATAGAGATGGTTCTTTAAGTCAAAGTAAACTTAAGAGCAATCCACATTTACTTGATGAATTAAGTGAAATTAATTTAAGACAATCTGAACGTAGAGAACAATATAACACTCAGAAAAAAGAAGAGTTTTTGAATAGCGATAGTCGTCAAGCAATTATTGCTGAAAATAGAAAACGTTCAGAGGAACTTAGAGAAAAGATTGCTAAGCGTGAAGCTGAACAAAAAGCAGCATATGAAGAGTCACAAAGACAAGCACAAATTAACGAAGATAATCGCATACAAAAAGAATCGGCTGATAGATATAGATCAATGTTCTACAAAGTAGGTGTTGATTATTCATCAATCGATGACCGTGCTTTAAATAATTTAATGACACAAATATCTGATGCTGAAATAGCTAACTTACAAAGAAGAGGAACACTTTTTGATGAAGTAGCGCAAAGCACACCAAAAGAAAAATTTGGTAATGACGAAGATAAATGGTATTCACATGTTGTATCTGTATCAAAGAGTATACATGAAGAAGAAAAAGGTAGAGCAGCTGAAGAACCAAGCAGAACAAGATAAAAAGACACTTACGTGTCTTTTTTTTAGTCTACTTTGATTATTCCCTTAACCTCAGGTATTTCATCGACTAACATAGCCTCAATACCATCACTGATAGTTGCATCAGCATGAGGACAATTACTACAAGCACCCAATAGTTTTAAATGGACAAAACCATTTTCAAACTTGATGTACTGGAAGTTTCCTCCATCACTGATTAAGAAGGGTCTAATTCTTTCTAAGACCTCTTGAATTTTATTTTCAATTTCCATTTTATCACCTAGTAGCAGTATACTAACTTTTTTTGAAACTGTAAAGTAAAAATATGGTATAATAAATTTGTAGGTGAATTTATGTCGATATATGAAGTTGGAAAAATAGTTAGTGGAAGTGTTACGGGAGTAGAATCTTACGGTATTTTTGTCAATCTTCTAGATTATTATAATGGACTAATTCACATATCGGAAATATCTGATGGTTTTGTCCGTGATATATCTGACTATGTCAAAATAGGGGATACGATCAAAGCTAAAGTTTTAGAAGTAGACGAAGAGAAGTTTCAAGTTAAGTTAACAATCAAAGGAATAGATTATTTAGACAAGAAATCTAGACGTCAACCGATAACAGAAACTGGCAGTGGTTTTACTATTTTGAAAGACAATTTAAAAGAATGGACTGAAAACTATAAATAAAGCCGATAATATCTATAAAAAAGCAGCTTTTTTATTGACAATAAAAAGATAAAATGGTATATTCTATATTGTCAATTACTTATGGGTGATTAGCTCAATTGGTCAGAGCACCTGCCTTACAAGCAGGGGGTTATAGGTTCGAGTCCTATATCGCCCACCATTTATAGATGCCGAAATAGCTCAATTGGTAGAGCAACTGATTTGTAATCAGTAGGTTCCGGGTTCAAGTCCTGGCTTCGGCACCATTTTTTTGGAGAGGTAGCGAAGTGGTCAAACGCGGCAGACTGTAAATCTGTTCCCTCGGGTTCGGTGGTTCGAAACCACCTCTCTCCACCACTTAATGCCTCGTAGCCAAGCGGTAAGGCATCAGACTTTGACTCTGACATGCGCTAGTTCGAATCTAGCCGAGGCAGCCATTTTTTATATTAATGTCCCGTTAGCTCAGTAGGTAGAGCATTTGACTTTTAATCAAAGGGTCGTGAGTTCGAATCTCCCACGGGACACCATTTTTATTGATATTAGCCTGAGTGGCGGAACAGGTAGACGCACAGGACTTAAAATCCTGCGAGATTTAACCCTCGTGCCGGTTCAAGTCCGGCCTTAGGCACCATTTTAAAAATTACTCATTACTATTCATAGTTGATGAGTTTTTTTATAAAATATATTATTAGTATTTTATTTCAAATAATTGTTGACACAGTTTGAATTATTGTGTTATAATCAATTTGTCGTCTGAAAAGACGTTTGGAGGAATACCCAAGTCTGGTTGAAGGGACCGGTCTTGAAAACCGGGAGGTCGGAAACGGCGCGGGGGTTCGAATCCCTCTTTCTCCGCCATTTAATTTATATCGCGGGATGGAGCAGTTTGGTAGCTCGTCGGGCTCATAACCCGAAGGTCGTTGGTTCAAATCCAGCTCCCG
>CAYZRY010000017.1:0-12703 GCA_964481005.1 uncultured Muribaculaceae bacterium | reverse complement strand
TGCAAACCTACATATCATTTAAATCATTCTTTTTAGTTTTTCACTTATATCATGTACTTTATTTTCCGTTGTCATAACTCATCGTCTCCATTTATCAAACAACAAAAAACTAACATTTCTGTTAGTAATTTATTATTCTCGAAGCTCAAAAGTTCGAGTAAAACTTTAATGGTGCCGAATGAGAGAATCGAACTTTCGATTGAGCCTTACCATGGCTCCGTTATACCACTTAACTAATTCGGCGCTAATGGTATGATACCATAAGTGTTTTTTTTAATCAATATTGATAAAATTATTTAAAAAATACTTGGAAAATAAAGATAAATTTGATACAATGTATTTGCTTCTTACAAATGGCGATGTAGCTCAGCTGGCTAGAGCGTCCGGTTCATACCCGGAAGGTCGGGGGTTCGATCCCCTCCGTCGCTACCAAAATTGGAAAAACACGGATGCTTCGTGTTTTTTATTTTAATTAAAAAGTAGATACCGTCCGTATCTACTTTTCTTTCCCAATGATGAACGATATCCCCTTCTTAGGATGATTCTTCACCTCTATATCAAATCCGATTAAATTAAGTGTCTTTTTGACTATCGATAGTCCTAATCCAAACTCTCCTTTCACCCCTTTTCTAAACGGGACAAACATACTTTCAATAAAGTTTAAATCGATGTTAGGACCATCATTATAAAGTGTTATTTTGTTATTTCTAGCTGTTATTTTAATTTCTTTATCTGCATAGCGCAGAAAGTTATTTAAGATGTTATCTATTACTGTTTCCCATATATCGATAGTGCCGATTACTTCGGCATTCTTATCGACATTTATGATAAATTTAACATCCTTTCGTTCGTATTTAAATTTTTCTACGGATTGATCGATAATATTTTTAATTTTTATCTTTGTGATAATTTCTTTAGACCCTCTCAAGTAATCAAGTTTATTCAAATATAAAAGGGATTTTACTTTGGTATCTAATTTCTTAGTTTGTTGCAAAATTACTTTGAAGGCTGTTTCTTTTGTTTCTACTCCATCTTCGACTGCTTCGACATAGGATTTTATAACAGCCAGTGGAGTTTTAAAGTCATGTGATATGTTTTGGTACATTTGATTGCGCAGCTCCTCCTGATCTTTTAGAGACACACGCATATCTTCAATAGCGTTTTCTAATGTTCTAAGCTCATTGTCATCTTTGATTTTAAGCTTATGATCATAACTGTTATCATCGATCCGATCGACTTTTTGTTTTAGTGTCTCTATCGACTTAACTAAACGGTTCGACCAAGCAAAGATAACTAATGATACAACAGAGTAAGTTATTAATATAATAGGAATAGTAGTTAAGAAGATTTCTTTTTTTGTTTGGTTTATATATCTGTCGTTAGTAATAGCTATTCTAAACATATCGTTATCTTTGATAGTAAAGTAGTAATAACTGTCTCCGCCCAAGTTGAATTTTCCATACTCTTTATCTATCTTTTCAATTATCTCAGGTAATTTACTGATATCTATAACCTGAGCTAAATTATCACTTTGATATATTTTTTCTTTGATGATATAGACGTAAGCTATTTCACTTACTATCTTATTTTCTTCGATGTCGTAGTGAGCAACCCGCAAGGATTGTTCGAGATTGTGATATATGGTGTCATCATATATCGGGGAAGTAAATCTTGGTACAACTATACCAATGACTACTAGAATAACTGCAAAGGCAATGACAATTAAGGTAATTAGCTGTTCAGCTAAACGATTACTTGCTTTGATCATGATAAGCGATACCCATACCCATATACGGTATTAATATTTAGCTTAGGCATTTTCTTTCTAAGTCTACGGATTAAATCATCGGTCGCTCTATCACTACCATAGTAGTTTTCTCCCCAGACTAGATCTAATAGTTCATCACGACTATAAGTTTTACCAATATTCGTAAGAAGTATTAATAGTAGATCAAGTTCGAGAGTCGTCAGTTTAATCTCCGATTCTTTTTCTTTGACCATCCTTTTATCAGGATAAATCTGGTAATCAGAGTATGCAATTATTTTTTCTTCTTTGGATCTGTATATTCGCTGAATGATTCTGTTAACACGGAGCACTAACTCCTTGGTCGAGAATGGTTTTGATAAATAGTCATCACTACCCAGTTCTAAACCGATAATTTTATCTATATCTTTATCTCTAGCTGAAGTAAATATAACAGGTACACTCTCATCTTTTTCTCTGATAGCTTTAATGACATCATAGCCACTAACTTCATCAGCAAGCATGATATCTAGTATCCATAAATCAATACCAGCATCTAACTGCCCAATAGCATCGATTCCACTAGTTACCTGAACTACTTCATAATTTTCTTTTTCTAAATATAGTTTGATGACATTGGACAAATCCATTTCATCTTCGACTAAACATATTTTATACATATCAATCACCTGAATATATAATATCATTTATTATACTAAATCTCTAGTTTTTACATCCCTCCTTTATCAATCATTATAAGTTAATAGGAATATATTTAAGGATACTGTAATTTGATTATTTATAGGTTATCAACCATAGTAAGTGTGTTTCGAAAAATCTGCATATATCACTTCCTCTCTATGTTTTAAGTATATATAAAAAATGTCAAAGAAATATTAAATAAATATGGGAAATTATGGCAAGAAAAAAACTGCTTTAGCAGTTATTTCTTTTTCTTGATCCCTAGTTTCTTATCTAGTTTATTTATATATAGTTTAAATGATAGATAAATAATAGTTAAAATAAGTAGATAGATTATTTCTATTTTCCCCATTAAGTTAAGTATAGCTACGGCAATTATGACAAAGGAAAAATAAAACAGTAGTTTACGGAGTTTCTGTAATTTGTCTAATGTTATAGACTTTTCATCATTTTTCATCTACAGTGCTAAGACCAACATGGAAACAAGGACGATTGAAAGTAGTGAGATGACAAAGAGTACGCTAACTGAAATGAAAGCTCCTTCTTTGTAGGCTCTAGCTAGTTTTCCGCTTAAGATACGATTTTGATTATTGACATAGAATCTAATTTTATTGATTAGGCTCTCGTTAAAGTTGTTCAAATAAATCTGTGAATTACCTGCGACTAGTTCAATAAAGTATTTGTCTTTGTTAACTAGTGTCTTGTTGGTGATGTATCCGTGTTTTGCGCCGAAGTGTTTTAAAATTTCAAATAAGTAATTGTTGTCAAAAGCTTTCTTTTCAAAACTTATCTCTTCCCTACTATCACCATCAATTAAGGTGACTATGCGTTCATCACTGCTCTTGGTTGGAACGTCAATTTGGATAGCAGCATCGGGATGATCAGTTAAGAATTCCTTGACACTTTGGTACCTTTCTTCGTATTTCATATTTCCTCCTTTCATATGAGTTAATTATTATAAACCTAACATTTGAATAGCTATCTTAAAGTAGATAAACAAAGCTAGGGCATCGACAATAGTAGTAATAAAGGGACTAGCCATGACGGCTGGGTCAGCACCGACCTTTTTGGCAAAGATTGGCAGCGTTGAACCGATAATTTTAGCAACGATGACGACGATAAATAGTGTTATCGATACAACAAGGGCAATGTTTAGATCTGTTACATCAAAGACCATCAGTCTTATCATAGCTGCGGCAAATAGAACTGTTCCACTTAGAATTCCGACTAGTAGTTCTTTACCGAAAACATTTTTTAAATCACCTTTTTTTATCTCGCCCAGTGATAGAGCTCTGATGATTGTTACTGACGACTGATTACCAGCGTTACCACCGGTGTTCATCAGCATTGGGATAAAGGCTGTCAAAGCGACGACTTTGATCAGTTCCCCTTCGAAGTTCTCGATGATAAGTCCTGTGAAGATAGCTGTTATCATCAGGACTAATAACCATGGGATACGTTTCATGAAGATTTGCCAAGCATTCATTTCCATGTATGGTAAATCAGTTGGACTAACGGCCGCCATTTTATGGATATCTTCGGTTGCCTCGGCTTCGAGAATATCAACTAGGTCATCGACCGTAATAATACCGACTAAACGCTCTTCCTTATCGACAACCGGTAAAGCAGTAAAGTCATACTTCTGAATCGTTTTAGCAGCCTTTTCCTGGTCATCTAAAGTGTTTACACTAATTACTCGCTCATTCATGACTTCTTCGATTAAACTATCAGGATCAGCCATAACTAACTGTCTAATAGATATAACTCCGATTAAACGTCTTTTTTCATCGATGACATAACTGTTGTCAATCGATTCTATTTTCGCTGATTCTCTTCTTATCTTATCGATAGCTCTTCGAACGCTGTAACCTTTGTCTAGTTCGACAAACTCTATACCCATAATCGAACCAGCCGACTGTGATGGATATCTTAAGAGTTCATTTACTTTACTACGCATTTTAGGCTCGCAGTCAGCAAGAATCTTTGTAACCATATTCGATGGCATCTCTTCAAGTAAAGATTTAAAGTCATCTGAATACATCATTGTCACTATTTCATTTATTTCACGTTCATTGAATTTATCAATCAACTTCTTTTGATAATAGACTGAAAACTCCGAAAAAACTTCGGCTGCTACATCTTTGGGAAAAAGTCTAAACATCTTGAGCACATCTGGTAAATCCAAATACTCTAAATGCACGGCAATATCATGTGGATACTTAGTCAGTAGCCAATCACGCGCCTCTAGATATTCTTTTTTTTCTATAAGGTTCTCTATCTTACGCATAATCATTCCCCTTCTTACCTTAAGTATAGCAAAGTTTTATGTCAATTAAAAAAGAACTTTACAGTTCTTTACTTGCACTTTACACAGGTCTTTGATAGCCACAGCGCATGCACATTTTAAAATCAGCTTCGACTTTACTACCACACTGTGGACAAAAAGCCATTTGCTCACTACTAACGTTTGAGCTTTGCGCTACTGGCATGGCGCTATTTGGTACTTGATTTGGAACTGGCTGTTTAGGCGGAATAACACTATCGAATTTATCCTTATTTCCCCCGTAAACATAACTGCCCTCATAATGTCCAGACCACAATATATATATTAATAAAAACGGAAAGAATATAGCTATTATTCCGACGAAACTAGACTGTCCAAAAACAGTCCCTATTTTAGCATAGACTACCAAAATAATAATGAACATGATCAGCATACTTATAGTAGACAGTGTTTTTGGAAAACCACTAAGCAATATCAAAAAAACTAGTAAAAAAACTGGTAATTCGAGCATCTTAAAGAAAATATATGTATTATAAAATGGCACAAAACTTACCCAAAGTGGTATACCAGCTTTCCAAAAGTACGGGAGAAAGAATAGCCCAGAAACAACTATCATAATAACAGTTTTAAGTAGGTATTCCATGACTATTTTTTCCTAAATCCGATATGTGATGCTACCTTGATTAACGAATATGATGCACTTTCTCTAAAAGAAATTAGGGCACTACTGACATTACTGATGATTCTAATGCTAGGATCAACCTGATCTAACTTATCTTGCAAATCATCAAGCAAAGCATTAGTCTTATCAATTGTCGCAAATAGTTTGATACATATTGCAATAAAAACAACCAGTAGAACTACTATCAACATATAAATTATAAAAGTTAAAATATCCATTATTTAACCACCTCTTCAATTACTTTAGGTAAACGACTACCCTCTTTAATTACTTTAAGTAAATATACTAAAATAAAATCAATAACAAAATAGAATATAACAAATATACCTACTATTTGATTGATTGTTAAGACTTCACCAAAGATGTTAAAGATAACTGCAAAACTACTTAGATATTCGATAATCATTATTAGCAGTACTACTTTGTAGAGCTTGTTACCATCTTGTCTTAATACTTTAGCATCATTTATTTTAATCGATGTATTGATAAGCATAAATATACCAAGTACTGGTGGTATTAGTATTTTAATGGCATCATCTTTCAAAAACAAAATAGCAGCAAATATCAAGGTAATAATGGCATATATCAAGTTGTAATCCATTTTGACGTTTCGATCACTTCTAAATAAGTATCTTACAAAACCACTCATCGATATTAGAAAAATTAAGGCTGCCAAACTTTTAGATATAAATGAGATTGTCGCTTGTGGTGACATGATGAGAAAGCTTCCAAAAAAGAGAAAAGCTATCATTAATAAAGCACTTATGTAGAATGTTTTACTACTGTCTGTATTCATATTTACTCCTTATCTTAGTAGCATAGCCATTATCATGGCTGCTATTACTAATATTAATATTATATATATTATATTATTTTTGGCTTTTGTTTTACCCTTTGGTACAATGAATGATCTAAATCCTTTGATACCTGCTTGGTTAAATATTGTCGATGATAGATCATTGATTGTTGTTCCAGAAATGTAAGCCGTGTTTCTGCTTTTTACTTTGTCCATCATTATGAATGGAACTTTTTCTGAGAAGTTAAGTAAGTACTTAACATGATCTATTTGAACTTCTTCTTTAAGACCATATAGCGAAGTAAATATCAAGGTATGCTCTTGTTCAAGACATAGTTTAATAATCTGTCCTAGGGCTTCGTCTATTTTTTTAAAGTTGTCGATGATAGTCCCCACTTCATTTTGTTTATACATATGCATAGCATTGTAATCAGCAAATATCAGTTCATTTTGACCAGTATTTATTTCTTGGATGAGGGCTGCGGTTGTTTCAGCAATAGCATTTTCAGTTAGATTATAGGCCTTAAACTCAATTACTGGACTCTTCTCGCGGTATCCATTTAGAATATCACTGATATAAGCAATGCGATTTACATCGCCGATAAAGCTAATTTTTTTATCATATTTCTCAAGCTGTTTAGCAAAGTATATATCTGGCAACGAATACTGATAAGCATAAGCTAACTTAGTATTTGATTTGATTGGAAACATCGATGAAATACGGATGTTCTTTGGCAAAAAGCCGTAAGAGAATACTTGATCTGGATAAGTTATCATACTTAAGTATTTCTCAATTGATAACTGTTCGTAGTTAAAGATGAAAATACTGTCATTATCCTCGTAGACCAATCTTCGACTAGTTAGAAATGGCTGCATGTCTTCGTCTCTTATTTCACTCTTATAACGTGATTCTAAGACTTCGACTGGGTCTGGCCAAACTTCGGCTACGGTTGTTGTGTTAATGCGATAGTACTTAGCTAATTGTTCAACGCTTGCTCTTTCATCTAGATTTCTTATTCCGACGCCTGAGACTATCGACCAGTTCTTACATGGTTCGAGCAATCTATTCATAACTTTGATTGTATCTTTGGCATAACGGACATTTGGATCGGAGTTAATACCAAAGACCAAATGGATACATATCTCTTTGACCTGGGCTTTATTAGCGGCTAAAATATATTCTTTCAAATGATCGAGTGATGTGTAAGATATCTTGTTACCTAAGGTAAACAAAATGTGTAACTTCGATTTATTGCCGGCGGCAAAGTTAATGCTATCCATCAAAGCTTCATTAATAAAGCGCTTGTACTCGATAGCTTCATCGAGCATCTTTTCGGGAGTAATTATTTTTCCTGTTGTCGAAAAGGCTCTATAACCAGTTTGAAAATCAGCTGAAACTGAATTTGAGAAACATACTTCTTTACCACTGGAAAGAAGCGTTGTCGATAAATATTCATTATTAAACTTGACGATATTTGGAGTAATATCACCAATGTTATATGTTGTTGTTTTACTTTCTATTCCAAAGCCATTAGCTAGGAAAACTACTGTTTTTTTCATATGACTCCTTAAAATTTAAATGGATCGGTGCTTGTACCTGACCCTGTCATTCCCTTAAGATCTTTGATGACAATGACCGGTCTTAAGGCAAAGCTACTTACTTTCGAACTGGAAAATGGTTTACCACTTTCATTGATTCTAAAAGCATTAACTGTCAGTCTAATACTGGTTGTTGTCCAGAAAGTATAACTTCCTGTCATCCAGCTTCCTCCAGAATTACTACGGCTGAATTCAACTGTATCAATCATCCCAATAGGTGCTCCATTATATACATAGGAAGTTGTAAATTCAGCGGGCTTATTAGTACGAACTTCACCGATTGTAAAACTTGGATTTTGAACAATCATCGATTGATATGATAATAAATTATTGTTATACCAAGTTTTCAGTGTTGCCAGGGCATTTGAATCGGCCCAGCTACTGTTACTTCCTGTCCAGTTCGAAGTAATACTGGCATCGTAATCCCTGATTAATCTAATACCAGCACTATCGATACTAACTATTCTCCATAAGGTCGATTGTGTTCCTAGTTTAAAATAATTATTAGCGCTTTTTCCAGCAAAGAAATAAACATTACCTACCATGTTAAAACCATAGTTATTACTGTTAGCAGCAGGCCCTAAAACACTAGCTATATGCTCTTCGGCACTAACTTTCTTCGCAAGCGTAATATTACCAGTTAAATTTAATTTTTTAGATAAAATAGCATATGAAATACTCATACAAAGCGAAAGAACTAACATAAGCATTAGTATCGGTAAAATAATCGATTTATTTTTACGTCTTCCTCTTTTTTTCTTCATACTATCCTCAATATAATAATTATAACATAATTTAACATTGGGTGCACAATGTAGAATATAACACTTTACATAAAAAATTATTGTATATTTTTGTAAAAAATATTGTAGATAAACCATTATTAAAATATACTTAAATAAAGATTGGTCCTAGTGGAGGAAAGTACCTATCTAGCGCATGAGCATAATGCTGACGAGGAACATTGGGTGTCGAGTTTTCAGCGGATCCCAGTGCAAGGTAAGCGGCCTTGGAGAATGAGTTTAAAAAGCAAAATTGAAATTGTAACAGAGACTTATTTACCGCTAATGAAAGGAACTGCATATATATGTGTGGAATTGTAGGATATATAGGCAGAGATGACAAAGCACTTGAGTACTTAATTGATGGACTCAAGTCTCTTGAATATCGCGGATATGATTCCGCAGGTCTTGCCTATTTAAACAAAAATATATTAGAAATTATAAAATCAGTTGGAAAAATAAAAATACTTGAAGAAAAAATAGATACCAGTGTTGCCTGTAATTTAGGTATTGGTCATACAAGATGGGCAACTCATGGTAAAGTAGATGAAACCAACTCTCATCCCCATCGACAAGGAAAAATAACAGTTGTTCATAATGGAATTGTAGAAAATTATGAAGAGTTAAAAAATGAACTCATAAAAAAGGGATACAGCTTTAAAAGTCAGACCGATACTGAAGTAGTAGCAGCCCAATTAGATGATCTATATGAGCAAGAAAAAGATATGTTAAAAGCTTTAAATAAGTTAACTGATACTTTGACCGGTTCTTACGCTCTAGCTATCATAAATGAAGATGAACATGATAAGTTATATGCTATCAGAAATGGAAGTCCACTGATTCTAGCCATCGGAGATAACAATTATTATTTAGCTAGTGATATACCAGCGGTCCTTAAATATACTAATAAATATATCTTATTAAATGAAAAAGAATATTTAGAAGTTAGTCCAAAAGGATATCATACTTTCAAAGATGGAAAAGAAGTAAAAAGCAAAGTTAATCAGTTTGATGGAGATTATGAAAAAATAGAAAAAGGCTCTTACGAGCATTACATGATTAAAGAGATAAATGAACAAGCATTAGTCCTAGATAGAATACTAAATACTTACTTTAGTGACTTAGATTCTTTAAAGAAGTCCGTCTTTGATATAAGTAAATATCAAAAAATAGATATAGTTGCTTGTGGTAGTGCCTATCATACTGGGCTTGTAGCTAAATATTTAATCGAAGAAATGATTGATATTCCGGTATCTTGTCATATTGCCTCAGAATATCGTTATAACAAGTTATTTATCGATAAGAAAACACTAGTGATAGTTGTTTCACAGTCTGGTGAGACTGCGGATACGCTAGCAGCTCTAAGGCGAGTTAACGAAGCAAAAATAGATACTTTGGCCGTGGTCAACGTCAAGACATCATCGATTGCTAGAGAAGCAAAATATGTCATGCCAATCGAAGCAGGAATCGAAATAGCCGTGGCTACAACTAAAGCTTACTTCGCCCAAATTGCCTGTTTTATCCTCTTAGCTATTAAAGGAGCCTATGTTAGGCAGAAACTAAGTGATAATGATGTACAGAATTTTCAAAAAGAGTTACATAGTTTAAAGAAAATTATCAAAGAAGTGATTGCCCAAGACTACTCGGTGATTGCAAGAACCTTAGTAAACAGTCTATCAGTTTTCTTTATTGGAAGAGGTATAGACTACTACCTGTCATTAGAGGGAGCTCTAAAATTAAAAGAGATTTCTTACATTCATAGTGAAGCTTATGCAGCCGGAGAATTAAAACATGGAACTATTTCACTAGTTACCGAAAATACTCCAGTAATTGCCATTATTAGTGATGAAAAAATTGCTGATAAAACAATTAGTAACATCAAAGAAGTCATGAGTAGAAATGCTAAAGTATTACTAATTACAAGTAAAAGTATTAGTAAAAAAATAAAGGGAGATCAAAATATTATTTTAAATGATATCAATCCCCTACTTATGCCACTAGTCATGGTTATACCATTACAAATAATTGCTTATGAAGTAGCTAAACTAAAGGGTTGTGATATCGATCAACCAAGAAACTTAGCTAAATCAGTAACAGTTGAATAATAAAAAAAGACTTATGTCTTTTTTTATTTGTCATAATCATCTAAAAATGATGTTTTTTCTTTACCTCTTTTATAGCCAAGAACTGCTTCAATATTGACGTTTTCCATACTCTTAAAAATATTATAGTCAATATTAGGATTGATCTTTTTATAGTTTTTGATCAGTTCTTTAATCTCTTTTCGTTTACTTTCGATATCCCCTGTCTCAGCCATCTCTGTAAAGCGACAAGCACAGTTAAGAAAGGATAACTGATTGTGTCTAGACCAAGATATAATATCTTCTTCTTTGACAAAGTAAAGTGGTCTAATTAGTTCTAATCCTTCGAAGTTTTGACTGTGCAGCTTTGGCATCATCGTCTTAACTTCAGAACCATAAAACATACTAAGGAGAGTGGTCTCAATGACATCGTCGAAATGATGACCTAAGGCAATCTTATTGCAACCTAGTTCCTGCGCTTTGTCATAGAGAAATCCTCTTCTCATTCTAGCGCACATATAACAAGGATTCTTCTCGATTGTTTCAACTACTTCGAAGATATCACTTTTAAATACTTCGATTGGAATATTCATTTCCTTGGCATTAGCATTGATCAAATCGATGTTAGCCTGGCGATATCCTGGATCCATGACTACGAATCTTGCTTCGAATTTAATTTGACTGTGACGAATTAACTCTTGAATGCACTTAGCCAGTAAAAAAGAATCTTTACCTCCCGAGATACAGACCATTACTTTGTCACCTTCACTAATTAACTGATAGTTCTTCACAGCTCTGATAAAACGACTCCAGATAAGTTTACGATACTTCTTGATAATCGATCTTTCTATTTCTTCCCACTTTTCCATATTACCTCTAAAATAAAGCTAGAAACATAGTTTCTAGCAAGTTGATACTTGGTAGCTTGTACGGGGTTCGAACCCGCGGATGTAGCCTTGAGAGGGCTATGTGTTAACCACTTCACCAACAAGCCAAATATATCTAAAATGACAATAATAATTCTAACATAAAAGATATATCTTAGCAAGATTGTTTATATACCATGTTTAACTAAAAAAAGAAGTATAACTTCTTTTTTAGTATTCGATATCTTTCTGAAGGAAATTTCCTGTTCTAAGATCGATAAAAGCCTGATTTAATTCTTCTTCACTGTTCATGACAATAGGTCCTCCCCAAACAATTGGTTCAGCTAGTTTTTTTGAAGATACAAATAGTATCTGACTCTTTCCTTCGGCTGAAATAGTAACAGAGCTTCCCTCACCTAGTTTAACGGCTGACTTTTCACTAACCTTTTCTCCTGCTATCGTTGCATCTCCAAGTAAAGTAAAGAGCATTACTGAATCATCTTCGGCTGTATCGATGGTAATCGAAGAATTTTCTAAATGAATATCGTAGTAGTTAAGTGGTAAATACTTACTCTTGTAGCCTTCTTCATTCTTGTACTTACCAGCCAGAAGTCTTAATTTTCCACCCTCTATTTCAATTTCTTTAATATCTTCATTTTTGATACTTTGATAAGCTGGAGCACACATTTTATCTTTAGCCGGTAGATTAAGCCAAAGCTGTACTCCAAGTAAGCGCTCTGATGCCGGCAATTTTTCTTCGTGCAAAATGCCAGAACCAGCTGTCATCCACTGCACCTCACCATCACCGATTGTATCTTCATTGCCCAAACTATCTTTGTGCGTCATATTTCCTTTATATACATAACTGATTGTTTCTATTCCGCGATGCGGATGAGTTGGAAACCCCGCTGTATAATCATCCGGATTAGTACTATCAAATGAATCTAGCATTAAAATTGGATCGTAGACATAAACAGTCTGTCCCCCTAAAACTCTAACTAAATTGACACCAGCTCCATCGATTGCTCTATATCCTTTAGTAATATTTATTATTTTTCTTTCCATTTATTACTCCTTATCTATTTTGCTTGTAGTAAAACTACACACTCCACATGCCTCGAGCGTATAAAATCTAAAAAATGAACTTTAACCGTAGGGTGGATAGGT
>CAYZRY010000016.1:0-17212 GCA_964481005.1 uncultured Muribaculaceae bacterium | reverse complement strand
CCAAAGGAGTCAAGAGAAATAACTGTTGATTGGGAGTATCATTACGGGAAGTTATCTCCTGGCAAGTATAGACTTATTAAAGATGTATTTCGTGAATCAGATAGACCTATAGAAGAAAGCGATAAAGTTTATATAGGAGCAGAGTTTGAAATTAAATGATTTACTTATAAGGAAAATACACAATTACCAAAAATAGCAATTTTTGGTGTATAATATAATTTAGTAAAAAGGGAAAGCGCTAGTACAGGCTTATTTATAAGTTTTTGTATTGGCGTTTTTTAGTAGTAGGAGGAAGTATGGAAAAGTTAGAAAAAAATGAAGATTATCAACAATATTTAAATTTGTCACCCACATCTGAAGCAACTAATATTGATGAGTATTCGGAAGCAATGGATTATGCTTTGAAAAATGATGATATATTAAATATTGAAAATAAGAATAGTAAATCTTTATTTTTTAGAAATGAAGTATTTAATCCGAAAAGCAATTTTTATATTGATCAAACAGAGTTATATCCAAATTTACAAACAGTTATAGATGTTGCTCACAAAGCAAATGGTTTAGTATTTCTAGCTCATCCATATGTTTATTCAGAAAATATTATCAATAGTATTGAGGATATTATATTAGAGTATAAAATAGATGGACTTGAATGTTTTTATCCTACATTTAAGGAAAACGAAACTAAACATTTATTGGACTTAACAGAAAAATATAATTTACTTTCTTCTGGTGGTAGTGATTATCACGGTAAAAACAAAGTAAATCATTTTTTAGGTAAGTTTTATAATAATAAAACAATAACTTTAAATGATATAAAGTTTTTTAAGGATTAAGATATAACTTGTTATTTAATATATGTTATACTTGAAATGTGAGGTAAAAATGAAAGAACTAGAAGAAAAAATAGTAAAATTTTCGGAAGAAAGGGATTGGTTACAGTTTAATACACCTGAAAATTTGGCTAAATCAATTTCAATCGAAGCTGGTGAATTGTTAGAAACATTTCAGTGGAACAATAAATATGATGTTGAGGAACTAAAATATGAAGTTGCTGATGTAATGAATTATTGTATATTACTATGTCATCAAATTGGAGTAGATCCTAAACAGGTTGTTTTAGATAAGCTTGAGATTTCAGCTCGAAAATATCCTGTTGAAAAATCAAAAGGTGTTAGCACAAAATATAACAAATTATAATTTATTTTAATAAGATGAACGCGAGAGGAGAAATACATGTTAGTTTATGAAGGAATAAAAAAAGACTTTATTAATGATGTTGACCTAAATTTAATAGCAGATAAAATTCATGAAAAATTCAGAGAATTTTTTCATCGTGGAGTAGGATTGTCTGAGTTAAACTCATGGAAAGAATCTATGCTTAGAATGCGAGGTGTCCTTGCCGACGAAAGTATTCCAAATAATTCCGGAATTGCAATAGAGTTTAATATACCCACAACTTCTAAAAGAATAGATTTTATTATTTCCGGAAAGAATAATAATCAAAAAGATTCTATTGTCATTGTTGAACTAAAGCAGTGGACTACTTGTAATGAGGTCGCAAATAAAGACGGATTAGTCGAGACATATACTGGTAAGGCACTGAGAGAAGTAGCACATCCATCATACCAAGCTTGGAGTTATGCTAGTTTAATTCACAGTTTCAATCAAACTGTTCAAGATGAAAATATTGGACTATATCCTTGTGCTTTTTTACACAATTATGAACTAAGTGATAATGATCCGATTTGTAGTCAAAGATACAAAAAATATATTGATGTTGCACCACTTTTTGGTTCTAAAGATTTTGAAAAACTGAGAAACTTTATTAAAAGATATATTACTGAAGGAGACAATGGAGAAGCACTATATAAAATTGAAAACGGAAAAATTAAACCTTCAAAAATGCTACAAGATTCTTTTTCTTCAATATTAAAAGGAAATAAAGAATTCAATATGATTGACGAGCAAAAAGTTATATATGAGAATGCTTTGAGACTTGCTATCGATACAGTATCAAAAAATGAAAAAAATGTCATGATTATCGAAGGAGGCCCAGGTACTGGGAAATCGGTTTTAGCTATTAACTTGTTAAATGAATATCTTCAAAGGGGAATGACAGCATTTTATGTTACAAAAAATAGTGCTCCGAGAGAGGTTTTTAAGAATAGATTAAAAATTGAGAAAATGAGCGGATTAAATAACTTGTTCCAAAGCTCTGGTACTTTTATTGAAGCTTCTGAAAACGAATGTAATGTATTAATTGTTGATGAGGCACATCGTTTAAATGAGAAATCTGGATTATTTCAAAATAAGGGTGAAAATCAAATTAAAGAAATAATTTATGCTTCAAATTTATCAATATTTTTCATTGATGAGAATCAAAAAGTTACATTAAATGATATTGGTTCAGTAGACTTAATTGAAAAATTTGCTAGAGAAATAAATGCTGGAATATACAAGATGGAATTACAAAGTCAGTTCAGATGTAATGGATCAGATGGATATCTTGCCTGGCTAGATAATGTATTAGATATTCGTGAAACAGCAAATTATGAATTGAATGTTGACTATGATTTTCAAATTTTTGACAATCCAATTGATATGCAACGAGCAATTGTTGAAAAGAATATGAAAAACAATAAATCAAGAATAGTTGCTGGCTATTGCTGGAACTGGCCAAAAGAAAATCGAAGAGATACTAACTATAAAGATATTTTAATTCCCGAATATGATTTTGGTATGAGCTGGAATCTTGAAGGAGGAGAATTGTTTGCAATTGGAAATAATTCTGTAAACGAAGCTGGATGTATTCACACTACTCAAGGGCTTGAATTTGATTATGTTGGAGTAATAGTTGGAAATGACTTAAGATATGAAAATGGAAAAATTGTAACTGATTATACGAAACGAGCTAAAACTGATCAATCTTTAAAAGGTATTAACAAAATAGCAAATGAGCAAGGTGAAGAAACAGCAAGAAAAGTAGCAGATAAAATCATAAAAAATACTTATAGGACACTTATGACAAGAGGAATGAAAGGCTGCTATATTTATTGCACTGATAAAAAATTACAGGAATATTTTAAGCATCAAATACAAAAATAATTAATTTGAAAAACATCATTTTTACGAGAGATTAACAATGTTAATTTCTTATTTTGACTAAAACCATTTGCCAAAATTAACTTCTTATGTTATAATAAGCCTAATTTTTAAGGAGGTTTTGCAATGAGCAAGAAAGAAATCTATTTAGATAAAGAAGGGCATCAAAAGTTTTTAGATGATATTAAAGCTCTTGAAGAGAAGCTAACAGGTTTTTCACCTGAGGAGGTTGAACAAATTAAAGAAGCACAACGAGATGGAAGTAACGACAACTTCGCTTATGAAGAAGCAAAGAGAAATCAATTTATATTACAGACAGCTTTACGTGATAAGTTAGCACAATTACCATTCATTAAAATTGTTGATGAAGTATTATACGAAGATATGATTGGTATCAATGATTATGTTAAAGTAGAGCTAGCCTTTTCTGGAGAAAAGCCTGAAGAGCAAATATTTAAATTAGTTGCATCAGCTTGTCCTGATTTTGATGCAGAAGTTTGCGAGATATCTATCAATAGTCCACTTGGATCATTTCTTTACAAAAAGAAAGTAGGAGACCAAGGCTCTTACTGCGTAGATAAGAATAAAGTAAACGTAAATATTTTAGATAAAGTTGCATGTATTGGTCTAAAAGAAGACAACTCAAAAGCAGTAGTAAAAAGAAAATAAAGAAGAATAATATTCTTCTTTTTTTATTTAATTATTTCACTATTAAAAGTCTTTTTATGATATCATAATATTATAAAACCATATGGGAGGTGTATTATGGGATTTGTATATGTTGGTCTTGGGATATTAGCTGTCTTAGTTATTTATGCAATAGCTAAATATAATGGCTTTATTCAAAAGAGAAATTTAGTTGAGGAAGCATTTTCTACGATGGATGTTTTCTTAAAGAAGAGATGGGATTTAATTCCTAATGTTGTCGAAGCTGTCAAAGGAGCTATCAAACATGAAAAGGAAACTTTATCTGACTTAGTTAAGCTTAGAAATATTACTTATGATAAGTTAACTACTTCGGAAAAGATTGAAACAAATAGTAAAGTTTCAAAAGAGATAGGAAAACTATTAGCAATAGCTGAGAGTTATCCACAGCTACGTGCTAATGAGAATTTCATGGATCTAAGTCAACAGCTTTCAGCAGTTGAAAATGATATAGCTAATGCTAGAAAGTATTATAATGGGACTGTTCGTGCATTCAATACTGATGTAGATATGTTTCCTGGTAATATTTTTGCTAAGATTTTTGGTTTCAAGAGACAAACTTTGTTTGAAATAGATGAAGCTGAAAAAGAAAATGTTAAAGTGCAGTTTTAATATGAATAAGACAGTTAAGTACAAGTTTATAGTTCTTGTTTTATTAGCTGTTTTTCTGATGCCTTTTAATGTGAAGGCGCTACTTGGTGATGATTATGGTTATGATATTGAAGATTACTTTGTAAACATCAAAGTAAATGAAAATAATACTTATGATATTACCGAAGAGATATCAGTTAATTTTAATGTGGCTAAACACGGAATAATTAGGCATATTCCAATAATTAATGATGTTATTGCTATTGATGGAACCAAAACTAAGAATGTTGTTAGAATTACTAATTTAAAAGTAAATAACAAATATACTAAAAGTCGTTCTGAAGGTAATTTAGTACTTAAGATAGGTGATGCACGTAATACCGTAATGGGCAAAGTTAAATATGTTATTTCTTACAATTACAATATTGGTAAAGATCCACATAAAGATATCGATGAATTTTATTTAAATATAATTGGTACTGAGTGGGATACAAAAATAGCTAATGTTAGATTTGTAATAACTATGCCTAAGGAATTTGATAAGACTAAGTTAGGATTTTCCGTAGGTAGATATGGGATAGCTAGCAATGAAGTTGAATCGCTTGTCGAGGGAAATGAGATACGTGGTAAAGTAACTAGAAGTCTAGGTGCTTATGAAGGTGTAACTGTGAGACTTGAACTAGAAGACGGTTACTACGTCGGAGCAGGTACTCCGCTTGATATGATTCAGTGGATAATTATTGCTGTTTCATCCTTAACACTAGTCATGGCACTTATGATGTGGGGACTTTTTGGCCGAGATAAACCGGTTGTTGAAACAGTTGAGTTTTATCCTCCGGAAGGGAAAAACAGTTTAGAGGTTGCCTTTTTATACAAAGGAAAAGCTAAACTTAACGATGTATTATCGCTATTAGTTTATTTAGCTCAGAAGGGTTATTTGAAAATAACCGAAGAAAAGAAAGATTTCATTATTTCTAAAGTTAAAGATTACGATGGAACTGATGAACTTGAAAAAATGTTTTATGATGGGGTATTTAGCTATCGTGGTAAAGATGATATACAGCCCCATGCTAATGTTAGAATATCTAGTTTAAAAACTATTTTCTACAAGACATCGACTAAAATTTTAGCGAAGATGAATAGTAGTAAAAATAAGAAAATGATCGATGATACTAACAAAAAAGCTTATGCTTTTGTTATCTTCCTATTAATTGTATCTTTAAGTTGCATACTTATTACTTTGATTGCTTATGATTCAGGATATAGTATTTTCCCACTAATGATGTTTGCTATTATATTTATACCACCAATAGTTAGTTCACTTAGTGTCGAGGGTGGTTCTAAAGCAGGTGCCATCGTTGGGATAGTTATGACTAGTATTTTCTTTATACCGTTTATTTTCTCAGGGATTTTTAATTATTCAATGTATGATCCTAATTTGATTATTGTTATCGCTGTAAACATTGTTTCGATTATTGGTATTTCGGTGAGCTTAGCAATGATTCCTAAAAGAAATGAATATGGTACGCAGATACTAGGTAAATTGAAAGGATTTAGAAACTTTTTAAAGACCGCGGAAAAAGAAAAGTTAGAGATGTTAGTTTCAGAAAATCCAAGTTACTTTTATGATATATTGCCATATACTTATGTGCTTGGTGTATCTAGAACTTGGATTAAAAAGTTCGAAGATTTAAATATGCCACCAGCCCAGTGGGCTGATGTGTCAAGTCCGAACTCATATAATAGGCTTATGAATAAAGCAGTAAATACTGCCAATGCTGGAGCTCCAGTATCTAGTTCTTCAGGCGGAAGTTCTGGTGGTGGCTTCTCTGGAGGAGGATTCTCTGGAGGAGGTTCCGGCGGTGGGGGCGGAAGTTCTTGGTAAAGTTAAAAGAAGTAATGTATTTACTTCTTTTTTTTATGTTATAATCAAGTTATGAAAATAAAGAACATATTTGCATTAATAGTTGTTTTAGTTTTAGTTTTAGTTGGTCTTTCAACTATGACATCTATTAACTTGTCTAAAAATAATATTATTTCTAAAGCAGTAATTAAAACGGTAGCTCCAAGTGGGAAAGTCCCAGTTATTATAAGTAAAGAAATACCTAAGGAACCAGTTAAAGAAGTTCCAAAGACTGTTACTCCTAAAGCTCCGGTTGTTGCTGATACGGGGAAAGTTTTATTTAATGCTGATTTTGAAACTGGTAATTTATCACAGTGGTATCATAGTCAAAGTTGTCCAGGTAGAATAACAGTTGTAGCCGATCCGCTAAACCCTAATAATAAAGTAGGTAAGTACACGGTTGGAGATGGCGATATTAGAGCAAACTGCGTATCATCACCAACGGCTGATCCAAGAGCTCAGACACTTAGTCCAGCTCTTTTAGAAAACGGTAATGAATACTATATCTCGATGAATGTCTTTTTACCAAATGAATTTCCAATGCTTTCTTCATGGTTTGGCCTCGCTCAAATTTATGGTCCGCCTTGGGGAGGGTCACCAACACTTGGTCTCCAGGTGGCAGCTGATAAAGTTACACTTCATTCAGCGGTGACGTTAGGCGCTAAAACAGTCCATCGCACTATTTGGCAAGGACCACTTATTGCTAGAGGTAAAAGATGGGAGAAGATCATTCTTAGGGTAAAGATGTCTACTGATGAAAAAACAGGTTTTGTTGAACTTTGGTATAACGGAGCCAAACAAACTCTAGCTAGTGGCAACCAGCGCTATTACTTAAAGACTCTCGATGCTGGTCGCAACTGGGATGGAAAGACTCCGAATATACTATATGCTCAGCACTATCGCTCACGTGAGATGACTCTTGGTGAAGTATCGGTCTATCATGACAATTATAAAATAGCGACAAGCTATGAAGCATTAAATAGGTAGGTGAAAATGAAAAAATATTTATTAGTTATATTCATATTAATTTTAGCTGTTAGCTGTACTAAGAAAGAAGTTAAAAAGCCTTCGTCTGTGACGGGAGAACTAGCTAGTGGAATTACTTATGTAACTCGTAAACTAGATAATAAAGATATCGTTGTTTCAATTATTAATAATAATACTAAAGACGTTAAACTAGATGTTAAATTAACTCTTTATGACGCTAGTGGTAAAATTATCGATGATGAAGACGAAGATATTAAAAGTGCAACTAGTAACGAAGAGCATGTAGTAATCTTTGATGATTTAGATAACTATAGCGATTATAGTCTCGATATTAAAGTCGAGAGTGCTGATACTGTCTCAAACTACCCAGATCTAGTTATTACCCCATCAAATGATGGTGATAATGTGACAGTTAAAGTTGTCAATAAATTAGACCAGAAAATAGATGAAGTCAATTTATATATTCTCTTTTATGTAAAGGGTGAAATAATTACTTATCGCCAGCTAGATATAGATGATTTAGATGGAAAAGAAGAAAAAAATATCAAATTTAAAATAGATAGTCTCTTTGAAAAATTTGATAACTACAAGGTTAAACCAGAGGAAGTATACATTGAAAAATAAAAAAGTAATAACTATTATTTTGACAATTGTTTTAGCTTTGTTAATAGTTCTACTATTTTTTTATATTAATAGTTTTAGAGTGACTGAAAATTATGAACTGATTAAATTTAATAAAACAACAGTTAAGGTATTTGAAAAGGCTTCACTCAAAGATTTTGTAAGACTTGATGGAGAGCTTTTAAATGATCGAGATATCAAAACAGATAAGATTGGTAAACAGGATTTTGAGCTTTTATACAAGATAAAAAATCGTCGTTATAAAGCTAGTTTTACTATTGAAGTAGTAGATGACGTAGCACCAATTATACTTGGTAGTAGCAGTTTTACTTACAAAATTGGTTCTAAAATAGATTATAAGAAATTATTTATTATTGCTGATAACTACGATAAAAAGCCTAGCAGCGAAGTGCAGGGTACTTGTGATCACAACAAGCTTGGTAGTTGCAAACTGACAATAATTGCAAGGGATAAATCATCCAATGAGACAAGGAAAGATTTTACTCTTAGGTTTATTGAGAAAATTGTTACTATGCCCCGTCCTGTTAAAACAGTTTCTTATAGCTCGGTAGTAGATACTTGGAAAACTAACGACACAATGATTGGTCTAGATGTTTCTAAATGGCAAGGGGAAATTGACTTTGCCAAGTTAAAAGAAGTTGGCGTCGAGTTTATCATGCTAAGAGTTGGTACGCAGAAGGGCTTTGGACTTGACTCACGGCTTGATGAATATTTTGAAAGAAATATTAAAGCAGCCAACAAATATAAGATTCCGGTTGGTGTATATTATTTCTCTTATGCTAAAACGAATAAAGAAGCTTTAGAACAAGCCCGTTGGGTAAGAAAACAAATAGCTAAATACAAGATAGATTTTCCAGTTGTCTTTGACTGGGAAAGCTGGAAGTACTGGAACGGTCTTGAGATTAGTCTTCACGATATCAACAGTGTCGCTAAAACTTTTCTTGAAGAGATCAAAAAACATGATTATCAGGTGATGAACTACAGTAGTAAATACTATCAGATTAATATCTGGGATAATGAATATCCTCTTTGGCTAGCACACTACACAAGTAAGACCGATTATAACGGTAAATACGATATGTGGCAGTTAACTGATACTGGAAGAGTTGATGGAATTAAAGGAAATGTCGATATTAATGTCTATTTCCGTAAAGGTAAGTCTTAGGATGAAGAAATATTCTTCATCCTTTTTTTAATTGATATATAATAGACATGAGGTGTTTTATGGAAGTAAAAGGGAAAAAGGTCCTACTTACAGGAGCGGGATCTGGGATAGGTAGAGAACTAGCTATTCAATTAATTGAAAATGGAGCATATGTAATGGGTGTCGATATCAATGAAAAGACACTTAAAGAAACTAAGAAATTATGTTCTAATCCTGATCGTTTTAAGTTTCAACAGTTAGATTTAGGAAGTAGGGAAGCAGTCAATAAGTTTAAACATGACTATTATGACTACTACGATGAACTTGATATCATCATCAACAATGCTGGTATCATTCAGCCCTTTGTCAATGTTGGAGAACTAGAAGCCGGAGAAATAGACAAAGTTATGGATGTCAATTTCACTGGACCAGTTAAATTAGTTAAGTTGTTTTTAGATGAGTTATTAGCTCGTCCAGAAGCATATATTGTCAATGTCTCTTCGATGGGAGGATTCTTCCCATTCCCAGGACAAACTATCTATGGTGCTTCAAAAGCAGCCCTAAAAATCTTTACTGAAGGTTTATACTCAGAGCTACTTGATACTAATGTTAAAGTGTCAGTTGTCTTTCCAGGAGCAATTGCAACTAACATTACTAAGAACTCTGGAGCCGAAACTGAAGTTGAAAAACGTGGTGAAGAAAAAGAAGATAAGTTTAAAGCATTACCAGCTCCAGAAGCTGCTAGAATTATCCTAAAGGGTATGGAAAAAGAAAAGTTACAGATCTATGTCGGTGGCGATTCTAAGTTCATGTATGGACTTTATAAGTTCAATCCGCAGTGGGCAATTAAGTTTATAAGTAACAAAATGAAAGCATTAAAATAAGGACTTTAGTCCTTGTTTTTTTCTTCTAAAACGATTAGACTTGATAAATAGCTATAATTATGTTATAATAGTGCCGATAAAAAAAGGGGGATATTATGGCAGTACTTTTTGATATAGATGGTACGCTTACCAATTTTGAAAAGTTCGTTTTAGAAAACGGAAGTAAGTATATGTTAAAGAAACATGGTCTAGGAGTAGCTAATGTAAATGGTTACGACATCGATCAGGTTTTCGCTTTGCAAAGATACTTTTTTGACGAAGGCTGTGAACCAATTAAGGCCAAAGAAAAAAGTGATAAGATAATGAAAGCTTTCTGGAATATGTACTATCTTAAGTATCTTAGAACTCCGTTTAGAGCGGGTTCTGCTGAGATGATTAGACAGCTACAAAAAGAAGGACACCAAGTAGCCTTTGTATCTTCCAGAAAACATTCGACGGAAAACAGTCTACTAGGAAAGTTTGTCAAAGCTAGTATCGATTGGCAGTTTAGAGCAAATGGTTTGCATGATCAAAACATTATTTTATTCGAAGATGATCTTTATAAGATGATGTTTCTATACTCTGAGTCACATAACAATCACATCTTACTAGATGATAAACCAGAGTTAATCTATGATATAGCTGAAAGTATGGATGCTATATGTATCGAAAGTGCTTACAACGATCACCATTATCTTGGACGTAATGTACAGCGCTTCAATAACTACGAAGATGGAAAGATATATGAAGCTATTACTCAGCATCAAAAAGTTAAAACACTTATGAAAAATAAAGTAAGAGGTAAGTAATATGGAAAAGATCAAAGATAATACCGAGAGAAATTATCATATCTTGAGTAAAGTATCGGGTCCCTTTCTAAATTTAATCTTTAAACCACTTATTCTTAACAAAGAGAATTTAGTCAAAGATAAACCGATTATCTATACACCTAATCACCGTAAGACGGTCGATTCACTTATTTTGTTTGCAAACATTCCCGATGATATTCACTGGGTAGCCCTTCAAAGATTCTTCACTGGTGATGACAGTATCTTTGCCAATAGTAAGAATCCGCTTCTATGTAAGTTAACACCTGTTATCTTCAACGCTGCTGGTGCAGTACCAGTTGTCAGAGAGCAAGATGCTCATCTTTATCCAAATGAACGTACAATTAACTTAAATATGCTTCGTCGCAGTCGTGAATATTTAACAAGAGGAAGTTCGATGGGGATTTTCCCAGAGGGAACAACTAATAAGAATTTAGCAACTGGAGAACTACTAGAAGTTAAACCGACAGCCTTTAGCTTAGCTAAAAAATATGGAGCATATATCCAACCGATTGCCATGGTCTACAGGCCTGAAGGAGTCGATCTTAAACACAAGATAATCATCAACTACCGCGAGCCAATTAAACTAGATGAAATGACTACTGAAGAAGCAATTAAACTGTGGTATGAAGAGATGTATAAAGGAATCGAAGAAAATAACGCAATTTACGAAAAAGCTAAAGTTAAAATTAAAAAATAGAAATTAAATTTCTATTTTTTTTATTACTAAGTATGGTAAAATATATAATAAGGAGCCGTTATGCATATAAGCAATTTATTATTGATATTAAGTTTAGCCTATTTAGTAATGATTGTCATTTTATACTTTAGTAAGAGACGTATACAGTTAACAGAAAATAAAGTATATGAACTTTTAATGTTTGTCGGTATAGTCGGAGTTATTATCGATTTATTTGGCATATATGCAAATATTAATTTACCAGAGACTAGTTATATTAGGTGGCTCATTATTAAACTCTATTTAGCTTATTTGATAAGTGTTTGTTTTTTGATTACTCACTATATATTATTCTCAGTAATGAATGAACTGCGTATCGATTTTGAAAAAGATCGACTAAGACAGCATATTTATCATATGATAAATGGAATATATTTAATTTCTTTATTTTTAAACTTTATATTACCCCATACTTATCATACTGTTGATACGGAGATTTATGTTCAGGGAGCCAATGTCATATACATATATGGTCTGGCTTTTGTCGTTATGATTTTATGGGTCTTGTATCTATTTATTAATATCGTTCTTAAGCGTATATCAAGTAAGAAATATGTGCCGGTTATTACCCTAGTATTACTGATGGTACCAGCCATTATTTTCCAGATGGGTAACCCGGAGTATTTACTTGTGACATCAGTCATATCTTTTATGATTGTCTTCATGTACAATACAATTGAAAACCCCGATATGAAATTAATTGGTGAATTAAATGTTGCTAAGGAACAAGCAGAAAAAGCTAACAATGCTAAAAGTGATTTCTTATCGAGTATGAGTCATGAGATTAGAACGCCACTAAATGCCATCATTGGTTTTGGTGAATGTATCGATGATGCTAAAAGTGTCGAAGAAGCTAAGGAAGATGCCAAAGATATTGTTTCAGCATCTAATACTCTCTTAGAGATAGTTAATGGAATACTCGACTTATCAAAAATTGAAGCAGGTAAGTTAGAAATCATCAATGCCCCGTATGATCCAAAAGAATTGTTTAACTCAGTAATTAAGTTACTGGAGGCTAAAATAATCAATAAGTCATTAGATTTCAGAGTATATATTGCCGAAGATCTTCCCCCAGCTTTATTTGGAGACAGTGCTAATTTCAAAAAGATAGTTACAAACTTACTTAGCAATGCTGCTAAGTATACTGAACGCGGCTATGTCGATTTCCGTGTCGATAGTGTTATTCAAAATGGTGTTTGTCGCTTGATTGTCACGGTCGAAGATTCGGGCCGAGGAATAAAGAAAGAGATGATAGATAGGCTATTTACTCGCTTTCAAAGGCTCGATGAAGATAAGAACGGGACAATTGAGGGAACTGGTCTTGGACTAGCTATCACTAAACACTTAGTCGAAATGATGGGTGGTACTATTGTCGTAACAAGTACTTATGGTCAAGGATCTAAGTTCATCGTAACAATCGATCAGCATATTACTGACAAGCCAGTTAGTGAAAACAAAAGTGAAAATATCATTGCTAGCAGTGACATAAGTGGTAAACGATTACTGGTTGTCGACGATAATCAGCTAAACCTAAAAGTAGCACAAAAGATTATTTCATCGATGCATAATTTAAATATCGAACTTCTCAGCAGTGGTTTCGAATGTTTAGAAAAAGTAAAAGCTGGCGAAGTCTACGATTTGATTTTACTTGATGATATGATGCCAAAGATGAGTGGAGTAGATACTTTCAAATATTTGAAAGAGATACCAAACTTTGCTACTCCAGTCGTAGCCCTAACAGCTAATGCTTTGAGCGGAGCTGATGAAAAGTACCTGCAGATGGGCTTTGATGGATATTTAGCTAAACCTATCGATAAGCAAAAACTAGAACAAGTATTATTAAAATTCCTAGGTAAGAAAAACGAAGTAAATATCGTAATCGAAGCACCAGTAACTAACAGTAAAAATATCGACTTTCTAAGAAACAATAAAGTAGATATCGACTTTGCCCTTGAGATACTAGGTGGCCAAGAGTTCTATGACGATGTGTTAAAGACCTTCCGCAAGGAGATAGATGATAAGCTCAGAAATCTCGATATGAATAGACAGATGGATAACTTTGATAACTATGCTGTCTTAGTTCACAGTCTTAAAAGTGATGCTAAATATTTAGGTTTTAAATCGCTTGCTGATTATGCTTATCACCATGAACTTAAAGCCAAAGAAAAAGATCATAAGTTCTTAGATGATAATTTTGATATATTAAGTAGAGAAGTAAAAAAACTTATCACTATTATCGATCAGTACTTAAAATAAAAGATATTTAAAAATATCTTTTTTAATGATATACTACTTATATAAAAGAATATGACGGAGGGATTATGAGCAATGAACAATTTAGTGTTTTAGAACGCTATGGTGAAAATTTTACAGATAAAGTATATGTTACTAATCCCGCGATTGGTCGTAATGAACAAATTAAGCAGTTATTGCTTGTTTTATTGACGCCTGAAAAGTCGGCAATTTTAATAGGTAAACCTGGTATTGGTAAAACTGCTATTGTCGAGGGACTTGCTTACAGTATTCAAAAAGGGGAAGTTCCAGATGTATTAAAGGGTTATACTATTATCAATATTAAGACTGCTTCACTTCTAGGTACTATGCCTGATGGTGAAAGTAAGGTTCAATTACTTATCGATGAGTTAAAGACTAAAGATAAGATTATTCTATTTATTGATGAAGTACATATGTTAATTGGTTCAACCGAAGAGTCATCACTAGACTTTGCCAATATCTTTAAAGAAGGACTTGGTCGTGGTAAGATCAAAGTTGTCGGAGCAACGACGACCGAAGAGTATGAGCGATATATTTTAAGAGATAAAGCTTTTGCTAGACGTTTCCAGCGTGTTGAAGTGCCTGAACCTAGTCGTGATGAGACAGTTAAAATTATGACTGGATCACTACCTAAAATAGAAAAAGAAACTGGCGCTAAGATGAAGTATTCGCCATATAGACAAGAGTTAATCATGGGCTTCTTAGTAGATATGACAAGCGAATATAAAAGAGTTTACGAAATAGGATCTAGGTATCCAGATTGTTCACTTACTCTTTTAAAGTCAGCTTTCTCATTTGCTGTCTTTGATAATCGCAATCAAGTTAATATCTTCGATTTTGAAAAAGCTATCGAAAATACTCACTTAGTATATCCAGATGTCATTAAAAAAGAATTACCTAAATTTAAAGAGCAGTTCAAAGAACTGTATTCGGAAGAGACTTTAAATATAAATGACAATACTTTAGAACTTGAAGAACCAATGGAAGAGTTTGCATATGATGACTTTGAAGATGGTTTTGATGGGGGACCGCGAATAGAAGAGTTTACCAGGGGTGAAACATCGATTTCAGCTATGGGTACTAGAGATACGAGAGTTGTTCCAAACAGAATTAATATCGAGACTCAAAATGCTTTGGAGACGCCAATAACCGCCGAAGTGAAACAAACAGTAAATCTCGATTTAAATAGCGATGACGATGCACTGCCTGAGGAAGACTTCCCAAGAGCAGCGACAGATGATACTCTCTACATTAGACCGGCAAAGCCATTTACCGAAGAAAGACAAAGTACTACTCCAGAGATAGACTTAAATCAAGTTAGTGAAAAAGAAGAAGTAGATGATTTTTATTAAAATAAAAAAGATTGATAATCAATCTTTTTTTTCTTTCATAAGTGAATAGGCTGTAAGTAGTGATATTAGATATATGGCTATATTAGTAAAGATACCTATACCTAAATCAAATATTCCAAGTGCAAGCATTAGAACTAAAACTGTTTTAAATAATATTGCTAAACTGAGATTAAGAGAAATAGTTTTTCGATTATCTTTGGCTGCTCTGATACTGAGTTCAATGTGGTCTAAATCATTGTTTAGAATGATGATGTCACACTGACTTAGATCAAGGAACTTACCCATATGGCCAATAGCTACCCCTAGACTGGCTTTTTTAAGCAACGATGCATCTTTCTTCCCATCACCGATTAACATCAGTTTAACGCCTTCTTTTTGGGCATTATCGATGTAACTAAGCTTATCTTTTTCACTAATATCTGGCAAGAAACGAGAAATCTCTAACTTGCGACAAAGACTTTCAACATAATCATAGTTATCACTAGATAGGACAATTAGATCATTGATCCCAAGCTTAGCTAGATTCTTAATGTTATCTCTTACGTTTTCTTTAATTTCATCACGAAGAACAACATAACCAATAAACTTTTTATTCTTAGCAACATAGATGACCGATCCAATTGTTTTAGCCTTCTTAACGACAATGTTATTATCTTCCATGAAAGATAGCTTCCCAAGCGTGTATTGATCATTATCAAGGTTAACTTTTATCCCGCCACTATACTGTCTAAAGTTAGTAGTTGATTCACTAGTAAGGGGATGCAGCTTTTTAATTGGTTTAAGTATCTCGTGATTACTTTTTTCTTCACAAGTAGCTATCAGTTTGATTAGCTCTTCATCACTTAATACTTCAGAGTATGTTTCAACTATTTGCAAATTACCATCAGTAATAGTTGATGACTTATCAAAAAGAATACTATCTATTTCTAAAATATCATCCAAAGTGTTACTACGTTTTAGAAGGACGCCACGTTTAATTAATTTACTACAGCTAGCATAGTAACTGTATTTAATCGTATCACTAATTGGGGTAGGGGCTAGAATAATTAAGGCTGATAAACCTAGCATTAGAAAGTGTTCAAGTTCACCAGTTGCAATGTAAGCAACAAGAAAGATAGCAAGCAGGGCAAGTGATACACTAGCAGTAAAGATATTGTTGTATCTAATCATTTTTTTAGCATAACTTGAATCATCGACAATGGCACTTAATGTTTTTGCTACTTTGGCCGAAGCTGAATTATTTAGTGGCTCAGTTACTTTGATAGTCAAGGTTGAACCAGTATTGATTGTTTCGTTTACTACTTTATCACCAGCATTAACACTAATTAAGGCATGTTCACCAGTTAAATCAAAAGTATTTAATTTGCTACTTCCTTTGACGATAATCCCATCACAAGGAATCATCTCATACTGATAGACTTCGATGATATCACCAACTTTAACAGAGTTAGCTGATACCTGTTTGACATTTCCATTTTCGACGACATTAGCATAGATAATTTCACTATTGATATTGTTAAAGAAAGCTAATCTAATTTTATTGATTGTACTTTCGATAATGATTCTTCCAAAAAAGTATATAAGCATCACCGATAATGATTCCTGAAACCTATTTATCGAAAATAAAGCAAAAGAAATAATGAGCATGAAAAAGTCATCGTTTAACATCTTCTGCTTAACTAATCGACCGATAGCAGCTACTAAAATATCATAAGAAATGATTGTTAAACCGATAGCCACAAAAATATTAGCCATCAAAGGTTCAGCAAAAAGTGAAGCAGTGTAACAAGAAGCAGCCATTAAAGTCTTGTAAATGCGATTCTTAAACTCCATATTATCTCCATATTATAGATATAATATATCACAAATGATTTAAAGATTAAACAAAGACTTGAAAAAACAAAGTTTTTTTGCTAAAATAAAGAAGTCTTTATACATGGCGATCATGGTGAAGTGGTTAACACGCCAGATTGTGGCTCTGGTATGCGTGGGTTCGATTCCCACTGGTCGCCCCATTAAGAACATTACTACTCATAAGAGTAGATAAATATAAACCTCACTAGTCTGAAAAGAATAGTGA
>CAYZRY010000015.1:0-20562 GCA_964481005.1 uncultured Muribaculaceae bacterium | reverse complement strand
CTTTAGAATATATTAAAAAAATATCTAAAGTTTGGTTAATTACAGCAAGTACTTGTTCATCGGCAGCGACTCTTCCATATACAATTAAAGTATGTAATAAGGATTTTGGAATACCAGAAAAGATTACTAATATAGTTGTACCACTTGGTTGCACTATACATATGTGTGGAGGGGCAGTTTCATTTGCCTTGTTAGCGCTATTTAACAGTGCTCTTTTCGGAGTAGAAATAAGTTTTGCTACATACATCCTAATGATAATTGGAGCAACCTTAATTAATATGGCAGCCCCAGGTATACCGAATGGTGGTATTGTCATCGGAGCTACTTATCTATCGATGTTAAATATTCCGCTAATGTTTATTGGAATTTACAGTGGAATGTATCGAATTCTCGATATGGCATACACAACATTAAATGTTACCGGAGATATTTCTGCTAATATAATTATTGCAAAAAGTGAGGGAATAGATGTTTGATATAGAAGAATTTATCGATCCAAGTTTTAGACACTATAAGGGTTTTGATTTTATCAAAAAAATAGCTAGTACTAATGAAGAATTTGCTAAAGTCTTAAAGGAAGCGCTAGTTAATGATAAAGCTTATTTTTTCGGCAGTGAAATATTTGACGAGTTACGCGCGCAAAACATTAGAACGATGAAAAATGCCGAAGATATTTTTATTGAAGGATACAACGAAGGGGGTTGCACAAGTTGTGCAATTCAGTTAAGCTATTCATACCCATCATGTGAGATAGCGGGCGGAATTCTAACGCCAATTATCGGCACTAAAAACAGTGAAGATGGAAGACACACTTGGATAGTCAAAGATAAAGAGATTATCGACACTTCACTGATGCTAGTTTTTGATGAAAAGCTAGCCAAAGATTTTGGGTACAACGAAGAAAATCGTTATAATCCTAATAGGGATAAGTTATATGTTGCTGCAAAGCAATTCACAAATGATAGAAATCTAAGAAAGGGGAGATAATATGAGTAAAATTGTCATATATGCTACCAAATATGGTTCATCAGAAAAGTATGCAAAAGAGATAGCTAAAAAGCTTTCTTGTCAGGCATACAGTTTTGAAAAAGTTAAAGACATAAATAATTACGATACAATTGTCTATGTCGGTGCAATCTTTGCCGGAGGCATGGTTGGACTAGGTAAAACAATTAAATCTATCGATGATATCGATAAGAAAAAAGTAATAATAGCATCGGTTGGATTATCTGATCCAAGTGATCAACGAAATACAGCTAATATTAAAAAGGGGATAGCTCGAAGTATTTCAGCAGAAACCTTTACTAAAGTTAGAGTCTTTCACTTGCGTGGTGGAATCGATTATGAAAAACTAAGTATCTTGCACAAATTCATGATGAAAATGGTCTATTACAAGGCTATTACACTTAAAGAAAGTGAAAAAACGGACGAAGTTTCAGTCTTTGTAAAAACCTATGGTAAGAAAGTAGACTTTGTCGATTTTGATACACTTAAACCGTTACTCGAAGTGGCAAAATAATTAAAAAAACATGTAAAACTTTATTAAATTTGAGAAAAAGACTACAAATAATTATTATTTGTAGTACAATGTAAATATAATAAGGAGAATAATATGAAATTGAATAAGAGGGAAGAAAAAATTGTTGCATACTCAATGGTGTTAGGATTATTGATTGGATCGGTCTTTGCTTATTTGTTTTTTAGAATGCAAAATTCAAATGTCGATTTAAATATAGCCCTAGCAATTGGTATTGCCATCGGAGCAACACTAGGTTATTTACTTGGTACAATCTTTGTTGGCGGAGCAAGAGCATCAGCAAGAGCTGAGCGTAAAGAAGCTAAAGCAAAGAAGGCGCCAAAAGTAAAAAAGGCTCCAAAAACAAAAGTTGCTAAAGCAAAAACAACAAAAAGTAAAAAGAAATAGAAACGAAAGTTTCTTTTTTTTGTAAAGTAATAATTCCATATCTATAAATTTAATATGTAATATGATAATATTTATTTATGGAGGCTATAAATGCACAGATTAAAAAAATATGAAGATCTATATGATAATTACATAAATAATCTATTAGGAAATGTCGAAGATAAAGAATTAAAAGAACAAATAATTTTGAAAAAGATTCATTCTTTAGAAGTTGAACGTTATGTTTTGGAAATAGCTGATAAACTTGATGATAGATATCGCTTTTTAGTGGCGGTTGCAGCTCTTTTCCACGATATCGGTAAATTTGCTGATGGTGATGATAATCATGCCCTTAAAGCTGTTAATATAATTAGGCAAGAGGGCATATTAAGGGAACTTGATGCTGAAGATTATTTTATGGTTATCAAAATGATTTTATTTCATAGTGAGAAAGACATTCCCTACTTTGTAGATAATCGTTTGGCACTACACACAAGAATTTTGATGGATGCTGACCGCTTGGCTCATGTTTCTTATGCTGCGGCGCTAGCCCAAGCCAATGAAGAAGCAAAGAAAAATTTGTATAAAGATGAAGAAGACAAAATTATATCACCGAAAGTAATGAAGAAATTTATATACGGAAAAACTGTCAAAAGATCAAAATTAGATAATATGACTGAGATCCAAGCTAATGTTATGGTGACAGTAATTAAACAATTAAACTACACTAAAAGCTTAAAAATAGTACGGGAAGAACAGTTATTGGAACGAATATATTCAACAATGCCACAAACAGCTCAGACTAAATTGGTCTTTGAGATGTGTGTTAAGGCTGTTGATCGAAGACTAAACAATGTGTAAAGAGAAAGCTTCAAAGGAAGCTTTTTAATTTGTCTATAAAAAAGCTTAGAAAAAATTACAAATAGGGCATATTTTATAGTATAATTACATTGAAGAGGAAGTGAGCACGAGCTTATTTTTCTTGGTAACAAGATGACAGATTAAAAGATCGGAGGATAACGGCAGATTGCCAGTTGAATAGATATGGATAATAAATTAAGTAGAGAAGAAGTTTTGCGAGTTGCAAAATTAGCTAAGTTAGAATTAAACGAAGCAGAAATTGAGAAAGCTAGAGTAGAACTTTTTCAATTAATACATGAAATTGATAAAATTAAAGATGTCGAAGTATCTTCAAGTGTAACAATGATTGCACCGTTTTTTGAGACTGTTCAAATGAAAAATGATAGCTTTAGTGAAGTTGCTGAAGCTAGTGAAATAATGGCTCAGGCTCCAGCCAAGAGTGCAAATATGATAGAGGTTCCGGTGATGATTAATGAGTAAATATATCAGTTTAGGGATAGAAGAAATAAATAGAAAACTTAAAGCGAAAGAAATAACTCCGCTTGATCTTGTAATGGAAACTTTTGAGGAAATCGAAAAGCATCAAGAGTTAAATGCTTTTATTAAATTAAATAAAGAATCAGCAATTGCTAAAGCAAAAGAATTAGCCAATCAAGAAGTGGACAATTTATTGTTTGCCATGCCAATAGTTATCAAAGACAACATTGTTATCAAAGGTGAAGTCACTACTTGTGCTTCTAAAATACTAGAAAACTTTGAATCGGTTTACGATGCAACAGTTATAGAAAAGATTAACGAACATAAGATGATTATTGTTGGAAAAACTAATTTGGATGAATTCGCAATGGGTTCGAGTGGAAGAACTAGTTACTTTGGAGCAGTAAAAAATCCTTATAATTTAGATAAGATACCTGGAGGTTCATCAAGTGGATCGGCTGCAAGCGTTGCGACAAGTGTGAATTTTGCCCTTGGTAGTGATACTGGTGGATCAATTAGACAGCCTGCAAGTTACTGTGGCGTTGTTGGAATGAAACCTACTTATGGAAGAGTTTCAAGATATGGATTAGTCGGTTTTGGATCTAGCCTTGATCAAATAGGACCGATAACTAAAACAGTGAGAGAAAATGCTCTACTACTTGCAGCTATCAGTGGAAGAGATAATCGAGATTTAACTTCATCATCTAAAGAAAATGAAGATTTCACAAGAAAAATAGATCAAGACATAAAGGGAATGAAAATAGCTATTCCAAAATACTTTATGGAACTTGTCAAAGAAGTAAAAATAAGAGAAAAACTTGAGAGAATTATCAAAGATTTAGAGGCAGCGGGAGCTACTGTCGAATATGTTGATATTAAACATCTAGAACATTCATTACTCTTATATCAAATAATTGGAATGGGTGAAGCAAGTAGTAATTTAGCCCGTTTTGATGGTGTCAGATACGGTTATCGCGCTGATGCAGACAATATCGAAGATTTATACGCTAAAACTAGAGCCGAAGGCTTTGGTGCTGAAGTAAAACGCCGAATCATGGTTGGTTCATACTTACTTAGTGGTGAAAACGCTAAAATTTACTATGACAAAGCAATGATTATTCGTCATGAAATGACTGAGAGTTTCAAAGAAGTTCTCAGCAAATATGACCTTATTATAGGACCGGTTACAACAGCATTTCCGATAGATTTAAATGAAGAACAAAATAATTCACTCGAATCTTTTGCCGATGATATTTTGGTCAATCCAGCAAATATGAGTGGCTTACCAGCAATCAGTGTTCCACTATATAAAAATGATGACCAAATGCCAACAGGATTACAGATAATTGGTAATTATTTCGATGAAGCAACTATGTATCAATTAGCTTCATTTGTTGAAAAGGCAGGTGAGTAAGATGGATTATAAATTGACAGTTGGAATCGAAGTTCATGCTGAACTAAAAACTGCTAGTAAGATATTTTCTGATACTAAAAATGCCTATGGAGATAAACCAAATACCAATGCATCGATAATTGATTTAGCTTATCCAGGAACTTTGCCGCTACTAAATGAAGAAGCAATTAAGCTCGGTCTTAGAGCAGCTCTTGTATTAAATTGTGAAATTAACAAAAAAATGCATTTTGATCGTAAAAATTATTTTTACCCAGACCTAGCCAAAGGTTATCAGTTAACGCAGGGTAGAACGCCAATCGGAGTAAATGGTTATGTTGAGATAAAGGTCGGAGAAGAAACTAAGAAAATTCGCATCCATGATGTTCATTTAGAAGAAGATACAGCTAAAAGTTTGCACCGAAGTGAAAAATCTTTGCTAGATTTTAATAGAGCGGGCGTTCCACTAATTGAAATTGTTACTGAGCCAGATATTAAAAGCAGTGAAGAAGCCGTTGCCTATGTTGCGAAACTTCGTGAACTACTTCTTTATGCTGACATCTCTGATGTCAAAATTGAAGAGGGAAGCATGCGTTGTGATGCCAATGTTTCAATAAGCAAAACTGAAGAACTAGGAACGAGAACAGAAATTAAAAATATCGGTTCAATTACTAATGTTGGACTAGCTATAAATGCCGAAGCAAAACGCCAGGAAATAGCTTTAGAAATGGGCGAAGTAATTCGTGAGCAGACAAGAAAATACGATGCAGCCAAGAATGAAACAAGTCTTTTGCGTAACAAAGAGACAGGTAATGATTACAGATATTTTCCTGAACCAAACATTCCATATTTAGAGATAGATGATCAGTATATTGAAAATGTTCGCCAGGAAATACCACTTTCTGCCGAAGAGCGAAGAAAGATATACAGAGATAACAATATTCTTGAAATAAACATTGAGAAATTGATTAATAATCGTGCAATGTCTGACTATTTATTGAAGTTTGACCCAGCTAAAATAGACTTACTTGTAGCAAGCAACCTCATTTTAGGAGACCTTGCATCGCATGCTAATAAACTATCTAAATCAATTGATGAAATTGGTCTTGGTGATGATAAATTTATTGAACTTGTCGAACTTTATAAAACTGGTAAACTAAACAGTAAAATACTAAAAGATTTACTTGAAGAAATACTTTCAACCGATGGTAAAATTATCGATCTACTTGCTAAGAAAAATTTACTAGTTAGCGATGATACAAGTTTGATTGAAGAAATACTTGAAAAAGTCATATCTGATAACGAAGAGAGTGTCAAAGACTATCTAAACGGAAACGAAAGAGCAATAAAACACTTGATGGGTATGGTCATGAAAGAATCTAAAGGAAAAATAAGACCAGATCTAGCTAGTGAAAAACTAATTGAAAAATTAAAGTCTATCTAAGAAAAAGTTATAAAATATAACTTTTTCTCTGTCTATTTTCTCTATTTTTTATTAAATATATGTTATAATAGACTAGAAATTAGATAATTGAAGTAGGAGAACTTATGATTAATTGGATTAAGAATAATAAATGGACATCGATAATAATTGCTATCTTTTTAGTAACTATGCTAATTGGTTCACAATTTTTTAAGATGTTAATTGTCAATAGTGGAAAGCCAGTATATGGTGATCGTTTGGATAGAATTGAAACTATCGAAATCACTAAGACTAATATAAATAATTTAAAGAGTGGCTTGAAAGAAAGCGATAAAGTAACAGATGTAATATATTCTTTGGCGGGGAAAGTTATCACTGTAAAAATTACTGTAACTGAAGCAACGACTGTTGCTGAAGCTAAAGCAATAGGTCAAAATGTTTTAAAATACTTTGATAAAGAACAACAAAGTAATTACGGAATACAGATATTTTTAGTTAAAGATAAGAAAGTAGAATCGTTTCCAATTGCTGGATATAAGCACTATACCAATGAAACAATTTCTTGGACTAAAGATCGTTAGGAGTAATGATGAAAAATAAAAAATTATACATAATAATACCATTAGTAATAGCGGCACTTGTTTTTGTGGGTGTCTTTTACTACTTTAATAGAGAAGATGACTATTCGCTTAATGCAATGGATAAAAAATGGATACAGGATAATATCGATACAGTTGTCGATATGCAGTATATTTCTGATTATCCAGTATATGGTGGAGAAGATGGTGTTTTTCGCAGTTTTATCAAGACTTTAAAAGCTGCAACTAACATTGAATTTAATGAGATGCCATATCTAAAAAATGCTAAAAGTGTCGATAAATCATATCGATTTAGAGTTTTACGTAGTGATGAAAAGTTAACTAACAATGATAAGTTAATTGGTGAAGATGTCTATGTAGCTTTTGCTAAAGAAAGAATGAAATTGACAAATGTAACTGATTTTAAGAATATGAGTATCGGTGTGTTTGTCGAAGATGCACCAGAGATTAGTTACTATCTTCGTTCAGGAGAAGCCCTATCATACAAGACATATGATACAGCCAAAGATATTATCGCGGCCCTTGATCGTGGTGAAATCAAAGTAGCAATCATTCCAAATATCATGTATTTGAATGAGACAATTGGTAAGAAATATTTTACTAATTATACTTTGACTGAAATGAATAAGAAAATAGTCTTTAGTTTAGATGAAAAAGACAATCGTTTAAATAGTATCATGTTAAAGATATTTAACTATTGGAAAAACAATGTCTATGTAAAAAAATACAATAACGAATTATTAAATTATTATATATCTGGTAACAATATAAGTGACCAGGATAGAACTGATTTACTATCTAAATCATATGTCTATGGTTATGTTGAAAACTACCCTTACGAAGTAAGAGATGGTAAAAGAGTAATTGGTATTAGTGGTGAATACGTCAATCGTGTCAACAGACTTACGGGAATAGATTTTAAATATCAAAAGTTTGCTAGTGTCGAAGAACTTGAAAAGGCTGTCCAAGCTGGAAATGTCGATATTTTCTTCAACTACTATGACATTCCTGCTCCAGGATATAACCAAGTAGATTCATCGTTTATCGAGCAGTATGCAGTTCTTTCTAAAGCTCGTCACAATCATGTCGTCAACTCATTTGAGGCCCTTAAAGATAAGAATATCAGCATGATCAAAGGAACGGCGTTATTCAATTACTTTAAAGATAATAGTAAAGCTAATATCGTTGAATTTGATAGTTATAACACCATGACTAAACGTAGTAAAACAAACTTGTTAATCATCGATCGCGAAGTATATCTTGCTTATCGCAGTAGTAAGTTTTCAAGTTATGATGTTTTATACAATGGAAGTATTAGCAAAGATTATAACTTTATGATTAAGAATGAAGAATCAAAATTATTTGATATCTTCAACTACATTACTAATACTAACTCATACTACAGTTATCGTAATGTTGCGATAAATGATTTGAATGCTAGTATCTTTGAAAAAGCTACATTTGAACAAATGTATATTTTGATACTATTAATAATCTTTGTTCCATTAATTGCTTTAATTGTTACTTTGACAACGCTAAGCAGAAAGAAAAAAATTAAAACGGTTAAGAAAGAAGAACGTCGTAAATATACCGATTTACTTACTTCTCTTAAAAACCGTAACTATTTAAATTTAAATATAGACGTATGGAATAAATCACGTAAATATCCCCAGTCAATAATTGTTCTTGACTTAAATAACGTTAAATATGTCAACGATAACTATGGTCATGAAGAAGGGGATAAACTAATTATTAAAGCAGCAGCAACGCTAGTAAATACACAACTTGAAAACTCTGAAATTATTAGAACTGATGGAAATGAATTCCTTATATATTTAGTTGGATACAGTGAAAAACAAATTGAGATTTATGCTAAGAAATTAGTTAAAGAATTTAAAGATTTACCATATAAATTTGGAGCAGCTATTGGATATAGTATGATTTTTGACGATATTAAAACCGTTGATGATGCTATTAATGAGGCTACTATTCAAATGCGTATAAATAAAGGTGAATACAAGTAGAGGTAAACATGGGTAGAAGAATTAAAGCTTTTAAACAGAGACTTTTATATAATGTTAAACGCCCTGAAATGAGAATTTTGCCAGGACAACTGGCTTTTTTCTTTATACTTACTTTGATACCACTAATTGCTTTGATTGGACTTATTGCCAATAAATTTAAAGTAGATAATTTACTTTTTAGTAATATGTTGATGGGTAATTTTCCGACTAATGTTGTCAAGATTTTGAAAGATATTGTCGTAACACAAAAAGTAGGAACACAGGCAGTTATTTTCTTTGTATCAGCATTATTACTTGCTTCTAAGGGAACACATTCAATTATATTAGCCTCTAATCAAATATATCGTATTAAAGATAGTTTCTATATTCGAAGACTAGTTAAATCAGTGTTCATGCTTTTTGTCTTGATGTTTCTACTAGTGTTCGTCTTGCTTGTTCCAGTTTTCGGTGAATTTATTATCGACTTTCTAATTAGACTTGGAATAGATGCTAAAAGTGAAATGATTCAAGCCTATGATTTATTTAAATTACCACTTTCATTTATCGTTATGTTTATTGCAATAAAACTTCTCTATACTATGGCCCCAGACAGGGCGCTGCCTAGTAAAGAAACAAATTATGGAGCTTTATTTACTACTGGTACATGGCTAATATTTACGCAGTTATATTCATTTTATTTACAGTTATTCCCAAATTATAGCAATATTTATGGGGGTATTTCTGGTCTTATCATTTTGATGTGGTGGATCTATTTTCTAGCATATTTATTTGTACTGGGAATGGCTCTTAATGTTTCTAAATATTCGAGTGGGACAACGTTTGAAAAAGAACAGTCATAGTGGTATAATTTGAAACGAGGTTAAAGATGGCAAAGAAGAAAGTAACACAAAAAGCTAGCTTTAAAAGTATTTTCTCTTCGGCTAGACAAGCTGGTAGAAGTTTGCGAGAAAATCCTGTTTTAGCTTTAAAACATGCATTTGGGTCAATCGAAAGATATGTTAGAGCCAATCGTTTTTTTGTGTCTTTTGTAGCTGTCAACGCTATTAATGGACTGCTTTTACGTTACTTGACGATGAAAACAGTCGATAGTTTCTTTTCACTCCAGCCGCTTTTAGCAGATATTGCTTTTGTAACACTGCTCGGTTCGATTGGTTATTTCCATAAAACAAGGGGAAGAATTATCTACTGGAGCCTAATAACAGTATTTCTAATGCTCATCTGCGTTATCAACTCATCTTATTATACTTTTTATACATCATATGCATCGATATCACTACTTTCAACAAGTAAGTTTATTACTGAAGTAGGGGACGCAGTAGTTGATAGTGTCATTCAAATCAAGGATATAGCTTATTTTATATTGCCGATATCACTAATCTTTTTATATCGTAAATTAAAGAAGATCGGTCACTTTAAAAAGAAGGAAAACTTAAACAAAGCGCCAGATAAGGCTTTTTATACCGCTGTAGCTGGAGCTATCATGATGATGATTTTCAGTATAACTTTGTCACCGACTGATTGGGGACGTTTTGCTAAACAGTGGAACCGTGAATATGTGGTCGATAAATTTGGAATATACATATACCATGTAAATGACCTAGTTAAAAGTATCGAACCACAGATATCATCATTATTTGGTTACGATGAAGCTTTCAAAAAATTCGAAGAACATTATGCTAAAGTAGAAAAACCAGAAAAAAATAAATACAGTGACATATACAAGGGTAAAAATATCATTACTATTCATGGTGAGAGTATTCAATCCTTTGTAATTGGGCTAAAGATTAACGGTGTCGAAGTTACCCCTAATCTTAATAAACTAGTTGCGGGTGGTTTATACTTTGATAACTTTTATACTCAAGTTAGTGTTGGAACAAGTAGTGATACAGAATTTACTTTAAATACTTCATTGATGCCTGCTAGTACTGGAACAGCTTTTGTCAGTTACTTTGATAGGACATATGTAAGCATTCCATCACTTTTAAAGAAACAAGGATACTACAACATGGCTTTCCATGGTAATGGAGCAGATTACTGGAATAGACGTACTATGCATAAGAATTTAGGTTATGATAAATTCTATGCTAAAGATAGTTTTCAGATTGATGAAAAAATAGGACTAGGTCTAAGTGATGGATCATTCTTTAGACAATCTATTCCATATATTAAAAAAGAATTAGCTGATCACGAGCGCATTTATGCAACAATGATTATGCTTACTAACCACACACCGTTTTACGATGTAAGTGCTTACTCACAGCTAGATGTTACTTTAAAGGAAACAATTACTGAAAACGGTGTTCAAGTAGAGAAGGTATATCCTTACATGGTGGATACTAAGCTAGGAAGATACTTGCAATCAGTTCATTATGCTGATCAAGAAATAGGAAACTTTATTAATGCTCTTGAAGCCGAAGGTATCATGGACGATACGGTCATTGTTTTCTACGGAGATCATGATGCAAGATTGCCTCGTAAAGATTATGAAAGATTTTATAATTACGATAAACTGAAAGATGATACGCTCGATGAAGAAGATCCAAACTATAAGCCATTCGACAAGTATCAATATGAATTAAACCGTAAAGTTCCACTCATCATATATGCTAAAAACTCTAAATACAAAGGAACAATGCATTATGCCATGGGAATGATTGATGTCATGCCAACACTTGGTAATATGTTTGGTTTTTACAACAAATATGCTCTAGGTAAAGATATATTCGATGTCAAAGATGACAACACAGTCTACTTTCCAAATGGTAACTGGTTAACTTCTAATATGTACTACAATGTTCAAAAAGAAGAACAGTATATCATTCGTGAAGCAGTTATCGATGATAACTACATAAAAACAAGAAATGAAGAATCTGAAGAATTATTAGCTATTTCAAATTCTATTTTGATATATGATTTACTTGCTAACAAGAATCTTCAAAAAGGGGAAATAGATGAACTTAAAATCATCGAAGGAGTAGTTAATGAATAAAAAAGTAATAATTGCGATAATAGTTTTGGTCATCTTATCACTGGTAGGATATAAACTACTTATCAAAAAACCCGTAGTTAAAGAAGCTAAAAAACTTGAAGAAATAACTACATATCCTTACATTTTGTATAGTGATTCAACTAAACTTTACAAATCAACTTTTGGTGAATTAAAAAAAGTACTAGGTGAAGAAATTATCGATGAACAAAAGTATGCCGAATTAATTGCTAAATTATTTGTCGCTGATTTTTATGATTTAAACAGTAAAGTGACTAGTACTGATATCGGTGGAACAGAATTTTTACATCGCAATATTTTCGATAACTTTAAACTTAAAGCCGAAGATACGCTGTATAAAGGAATAGAGAGCAATGTTTACGGTAATCGCAAACAGAAACTCCCATCAGTATCAGGTTTTGAACTAGCAACTGTTAAAACTATCAATTACGATAAAAATAATATTCGTGATTTTGAGGCTTACCAAGTTGATCTCAGATGGACCTATAAAGAAGATTTAGCTTATCAAAATAGTGCTAGTATAATTCTAGTTCATAATGAAAAGCTTCTGACAATTGTCGATGTTAAATAATAAAAATAACGTTTTAGCTGCTTTGTAAAAGGCAGCTTTTCATTGACAAAATGGGGAAAATCGCTATAATATCTATACGAAGTAAGGGGGGACAATTAATGGATAAAAATAATTATAATTATGATAAAATTATAACGATTCCTAATATCATTACAGCTGGACGTATTGTTGCCTCTGCAGCGATTTTTGGTTTTATCCTCGGCAGTGGAATAACAGTATCTTTGCCTTTGGCTGGGCTAACTGCCCTAGTTGGGGCAACTGATCTTTTAGATGGTTATTTAGCCCGCAACAAGGGTATGTCATCAAAGCTTGGAAAAACGCTTGATCCAATCGCCGATAAGTTCTTCAACTGGGGTCTTGGATTTACGTTGATGGCAACTGGGGCTATGCCACTTTGGCCACTTCTTATTGCTGGCCGCGACGCCGTTGTCGCTGGAGTTTATTACCATCTTCAAAAGAATGGTACTAATTTACATCCAACTATGCCAGCTAAAGCTAAGATGCTTTTTCAAAGTGTTGGAACTGTCTCAACTTTAGCTTTTGGTTTTGGAACGGAAGGCTTAGCGTTAATAGCTCCAATCTTTATGGGAGCAGCGGTAGCTACATCTATTCCAGAAGCAGTAGCTATAAAAAAAGAGTTTTTCGATAAGAAAGAAGAACTTAAACCTTTTGTACCAGCAGTAGCCGAAGATAAAGAAATAATTTCTTATGAGAAAGAAAAAATAAACGAAGAGAGTAAAGTTATAGAAAAGAATAAAGTCCTAATAAAAAAGAAGACAAGGGGAAGATAGTATGAATAAGTTAATTATGATTAAATATGGGGAACTTACGATTAAAAAAGGAAATAGAAATTTCTTTATCAAGACCCTCTATAAAAATATTAAAGATAAATTAAATGACGAAGATATCGTTATAAAAAATGATATATCACGTATGTATATTGAGTTTCCTGAAGAAAAAGAATCTTTTGTGCTAGATAAGATGTCGAGAATTTTTGGAATATTTGAATACATTGTCGCTGAAAAAGTGGAAACAGATTTTGATGCTATCAGTAAGAAAGTTCTTGAACTAATTGCTGATGAAAAATTTGATACATTTAAGGTTATTACTAAACGTAGTTATAAGAACTTCCCGCTTTCAAGTATGGAGTTTTCTGCAAAAATGGGTGGGGTTATTTTAAAAAATCTCAAGACAAAAGTAGATGTTAACAATCCTGATTTAACTGTCTATGTTGAACTGAGATGTGGCCATAGCTATGTCTATACTAAACCTAATCATGGACTTGGTGGTTATCCAGTTGGTGTTCAGGGTAAGGGTATGCTTTTACTTAGTGGTGGTATTGATTCCCCGGTTGCAGGTTATCTTGCATTAAAGCGTGGTATTGCCCTCGAAGCTATCTATTTTGAATCATTACCCCATACTAGCTTGCAAGCTCGTGAAAAGGTATTGGAACTAGCTAAAAGGCTCAGTAAATATACTAACATGGTCAAAGTTCATGTTATTCCCTTTACAGAAATTCAGGAGGCTATCTATAGTAAAATGGATGCTGAATACGGGGTTACTATAATGCGTAGAATGATGTATCGTATTGCTACTATTCTAGCTAGCAAGAGAAAAGCTTTAGCTCTTGTTACTGGTGAGTCAGTTGGGCAAGTAGCTAGCCAGACTTTAAGTAGTATGAAAGCAATCAATGCCGTTACGACAATACCGATTATTAGACCGGTTGCTTGTTTAGATAAGCTAGAGATTATCGATATCGCTAGAAAAATAGATACATATGAAACTTCGATTATCCCTTACGATGATTGTTGTAGTCTCTTTGTTCCAAAACATCCAGTCATTCATCCAAAACTTTACAAGTGCGAAGAATACGAAAAACTTATCGATTATGACGATATGATATATAGAGCTATCAAAGAAGTTAATACTATTACTGTGTGTGAAGTGGAAAACTCATTTGATGATTTATTATAGTAATATCAACTAATATTTATTATAATAAAGATAGAAAGAGGTAGACATGAAGATAATTACTTTAGATCCACAGGGAAATAATTTAACTTTTAAATTGTATGAACTTGAAACTTTAGCCCTTAGTGCTTGGGGTCAAGCTGATAGAATTGGAATAGAAGGCTCAAACTATAGTGTTGTTAATAATGAGTTTGATTTTAAGCAAGATATTGCTATCAAAGATCATGAGATGGCTCTGGATTTGATAATTGAAAAACTTATCAGCAGCTCTATCATCAGTAATGAATCTGAGATTGTCGCAGGCGCTGTTAGAGTTGTTCACGGGGGAGAGCTATACGATAACTCTGTTGTTGTTACCGATAAGGTCCTAGCAGATATCAATCAGTTAGCTTCATTTGATCCAACTAACAATCCACTTAGCAGTGTCATCATCAAAAGGCTTCGTAGTAAAGATATGAATAGACCAGTTATCGCTGTTTTTGACACGTCTTTTTACAAAAACATGAAAGCTAGTGAATATTTATATCCACTTCCATATCGTTGGTACAGCCAGTATGGAGTTAGAAAATACGGATACTATGGAACTAGTCATCGTCATGTTTATCGTCAGATATTTGATGAGTATAAACGCGATGTCAATATAATCTCTTGTCACCTTGGAAATGGTGGTAATATAACCGCTATCGAGGGAGGACAAGCAATTGATACTTCGATGGGCTTTAGTCCTCTATCGGGTATTATGATGGGTAGTCGCAGTGGAGATATCGATCCATCAATTATTGGTTACATAATGCAGCGAGACGGCAAAAGCGTCATCGAAGTATTGAACGATTTAAATAATAAATCAGGATTCCTTGGAGTTAGTGAGATAACTTCCGAAGTAAAAGACGTTTTCGAAGCCATCAGTAGTGGCAACGAAAAAGCCCAGCTTGCTATCGATATGTTTATCGGTTATGTCATCAGTTACATTGCTGAATACTATGTCAAACTTGGTAAAGTCGATGCGCTATGTTTTACTGCAGGAATCGGTGAAAACGCTATCGAAATTAGACGAAGAATAATTGAAAAACTACATCCACTTGGAATAGAGATAGATCAAACTAAAAATAAAGTTCAATCACAGTTCTCAAAAATAAGTAGTGATAATTCAAAATTAGATATCTATGTAGTACCTACTGATGAACATATGATGATGGCTATGGATGCCAAAAAATATATTAGATGAAAGTGAAATAATGCAAAACGAAATATTTAAAAAAATTAAAGAGTATCAAAACATCAACATTGTCAGACATATTGGTGTCGATCCAGATGCTCTAGCAAGTCAAGTTGGACTGAGAGATTCGATTCGCCGAACTTTTCCAGAGAAAAACGTTCTGGCAACCGGTAATGGAAGTCCTCGTTTTAACTATTTTCCAAAACTTGATAAATATGAAGAAATGGATAATGCTCTCTTAATAGTTGTCGATACACCAGATAAAAAAAGAATTGATTGTCCCGATATCGATATCTACAAAGAAGTAATTAAAATCGATCATCATCCACTTATCGATAATTTTGACGGACTTGAATATATCGATACTAGTGCTTCTTCAGCTTCAGAGTTAGTTCTCGATTTAATTAAAACAACTGACTTAGTACTAGATCAAGATATTGCCGAAATTCTCTTTATGGGAATAGTTGCCGATACAAATAGATTTCTCTATTCGACAACAAGTAAAACTTTCTCTATTATTAGTGATTTGCTAAATAAATATGAATTAAATATTTCAAGATTATATTCAAATATATACATGAGACCATTAAATGAAATTAGGCTTCAAGGATATATTAGTCAAAATCTAAAGGTTAGTGAAAATGGAATGGCCTACATCTATATCAGTAACGATATTCTAAATCAATTTGGTGTTGATTCAGGTGCTGCTGGTAACATGGTCAACATGTATAACAATATCGAAGAAGTCATTCTTTGGCTGACAATATCCGAAGATGTAAGAAATGGTCTATTTAAATTTAATATTAGATCTAGAGGACCAATCATCAATGAAATAGCTGAAAAATATAACGGTGGTGGTCATAAATTTGCTGCTGGTGCTAGAGTTAAAACTAGCGAGGAAGTAGATATGTTAATAGCCGATTTAGAACAGGTATGCAAGGCATACAGGGAAGGTGAGAGTCATGAAAGTAACTAGTGCAGAACTCGGTATAATTGCTGTTCGTCGCAGTCATTATCCAACTGATGAATTACCAGAATTTTTAATGGTTGGACGAAGTAATGTTGGAAAAAGTAGTTTCGTCAACACCCTTACTTCACGTAAAGCCCTAGCTCACATTTCATCTAAACCAGGTAAGACACAGACGATAAACTTCTATGTCATAAACGATGAATTTTATTTAGTTGACGTTCCTGGTTATGGATACGCTAGTACTAACAAAGAAAATCAGCGTAAGTTTGGAATGATGGTCGAAGAGTACATTTCTAATCGTACCGAACTTAAGAGAGTATTCTTACTAATTGACTTTAGACATAAGCCTACTGAAAACGATTTACTTATGTACAATTACTTAAAGTATCACAATTTACCAGTTACAATCGTAGCTACTAAGGTTGATAAAGTAGGATCTAGTCAAAAAGAAAAGAATTTCAAAGTACTTAAAGAACATCTAGATCTCGTCAGTGGTGACGATATCGTTCTTTTCTCAAGTAGTACTAAAGAGGGAAAAGAAGTTATTTTAGATAAGATAGAAAATATAATAAATGAATAATTAAGAAAGAGGTGATTATATGAATTTGCCAACTGTAGCACTGGTAGGAAAACCTAATGTCGGTAAGAGCACCATATTCAACAAGATGATTGGGGCGAGAAGAGCAATAATCGAAGATATGCCTGGAGTAACTAGAGATAGAATCTATGGTCAAAGCACTTTTTTAAATCACCATTTTAATGTTATTGATACTGGTGGTATCGATCTTGAAGATGAAAGATTTAATGAAGAGATTAAAATGCAAGCTGAAATTGCTATTAAAGATGCAAATTTAGTTGTTTTTGTTGTCGATGGTAAAGAAGGTTTAAGTAGTAGTGATCTTTTTATTAGAGATATGCTTTTTAAGAGTAAGAAAGATGTCATTGTCGCTATTAATAAAATAGATAGTAAAAAGTATTTAGAACATCAATATGATTTCTATGAATTAGGTTTTGAAACATACATACCAATTAGTGGATCTAGTAGTGAAGGTTTCTATGAACTTAACGAAGCAATTATCGAACGTTTACCAAAGAAAGAATTCAAAGAAGATAATCGTTTAAAGTTCTCTGTTGTCGGTCGTCCAAATGTAGGGAAAAGTAGTTTAATTAATGCACTACTTGATCAAGATAGAGTAATAGTTAGTGATGTAGCTGGAACAACTAGAGATGCAATTGATACTACCCTTACCTATAACAAAGAAGAGTATGTCGTTATCGATACTGCTGGAATGCGTAAAAAAGGTCGTATATATGACAATGTTGAAAAATACAGTTTGCTTCGTTCGATGCAAGCAATTGATCGAAGTGATATTTGCCTTCTTGTCATAAGTGCTGAAGAAGGTATCATCGAGCATGATAAACATATAGCAGGTTATGTTCTTGAAAAAGGTAAAGCTCTAATCATTGTTGTCAACAAATGGGATACAGTTGAAGAGCCATCTATCAAAGATTATCTAAAACTCATACGGGCAGAATTTCAGTTTACAACTTTTGCTCCGGTCGTTTTTGTCAGTGCTTTAAGCAAAAAAAATATTCATACCATTATGCCTGAGATAGTCAAAGTATCCGGGAATATAATAAGAGAAATAAAAACCAGTGTCTTAAATGATGTCGTAATCGAAGCAGCGATGTTAAACCCAGCTCCTTCATATAAAGGAAAAAGACTAAAAATATATTACACTAATCAAACAGGTACAAAACCACCCAGATTTTTATTTCATGTTAATGATAAAAAGTTGGTACATTTCTCTTATGAAAGATACTTAGAAAATAAACTTAGAGAAAATTTTGATTTTGAAGGAACTCCAATTATTATAGAGTTTAAAAACAGAACAAGATAGGCATATTTCAGGTATCTTTGCTTCTGGTGATTGCACGGGAGGTCTTGCTCAGATAGCAAAAGCGGTCTCAGATGGAGCGCACGCTGGCATCGCGGTTATTAAATATATAAAAAACTTTACAGATAAGTAGAGTTTTTTTTGAATAAAAGCTGTGATTGTGATATAGTTAAATAGATAAATAATAACGTTATAGCTTTACTGTGGAATAGGTGGAGGGCAATTGTGAAAAATAAAGGCTTTACTTTACTAGAGATAATGAGCGTGGTAATAATAATTGGAATATTATTACTAATCGGAATACAGGCGATAACGCGCAATATAATAACGGCGCGCAAGAGTGTCTATGGACAGCATGAAAAGACCTTGGAGACGGTGGCGAAATCGTATATGAATGAGTGTATGTCGGAAGAAGGTGGAGCATGCTCTCTACCTGAAAAGGGGCGCACGGTCAAAATGTTACTTAGTGACTTTATAAGTATGGGAATGATAAGGGATGGATTAGAAAATCCAGAGACGAGTCCAAAATACTGTGATGTGACTAAAAGTTTTGTGGTGATAAAAAACGAAGCGACGAAGAGTAATAGTTATGATTTAACTTATGAAGTGTGTCTGTCTTGTTCGGGCTATGAAAGTGGCTATTGCAAAACGTATACGAGTACGCCAGTATGCACCACATGCGCGGCGCCAAGCTGCGGAGGAATCGAGCTTGAGAACACGATCTGGACAAACAAGAATGTGACGGTCGGGGTAAGATGTATCGGTAATGGGGTAAATTGCTTAAGAGATGTATTTTATGAAAAAGTGACAACAAGTGGGCAGATAGTGAATGTAACGATCAGGGATGAAGCGGGTAAAACGCGAGCATGTCCAGTAAATGCCTATGTTGATAGAGTATCGCCAGTAGTGGGCATAGAAATAACTAATGCGACGGACTCGAGTGAGGCGTTAGATGGTTGGAGTAGAGGAATAACGAAAGTAGAGATGACGAGCTTAAGCGATGCGTTAAGTGGAGTTAATACTTGGGGAATGGGGACAAGTGCAAAGGCTAACTTTAATAAACTCAAAGCCTATGATGCTAAGGACGGAATAAGTGCCGTTTATGGATATGGAAAAGATAACGCCGAAAATATTGGCGGAGCAGATGCAGCGATAGAGATAAAGCGCGATAACCAAGCTCCGACCATAAGTGGCGTGTACCTAGGATATCAAATCTATCCAAACAGAGGGGATTTATCAAGCCTTGCGGTGAACAAAATAAGTGTAAACAATCGTATTGCGGAGTATGGAGCAATAAGGGGTGTAAAACTATTCTTTAGTTCAAACCCGTCGGGTAGTGAGATTATCGTTTATGAGAATAATAATGAGCAGAACCGCTTAGTGCTGGGAAGTGGCTATTTAGAAGCGAGCATCCCACTTGAAGAAAAGAGCTATAGCGATATGCAGTTTACCTTTAGTAATGGTCAGGAAGCCCGACTAACGCGGGTGGAAGTGATAGTAAGTAAGCAAGCAGGCTTTTATAGTAATCAAGATTTAAATGTCTATGTCGAAGCGTTTGACCTTTTAAGTACGGTAAGAGATTACTCGTTTGATAATGGAGCAACTTGGCAGGTTGGTGCAGCAAGAAAATATACAGTAAATACGAATAATGTTGCGGTGGTAGTACGTGACCGAGCGGGGAATAAAACGAGCTTTGGAGCGTTTAATATAAGTAATATAGATAAAACGGCCCCGACGTGCTCGTTAAAACAAAGCGGCACAATAGGGGTAGAGAACTGGTATAAGAGTAACGTTTTAGTAAGTTATGATGCTACCGGAGATAACCTATCAGGAGTAAGAGATCATGCCTTTCATGTCTCGGGGGAAGGGACGACAAAAACAAGAACGCAAACGACGGATACATCGGGACAATTATATACCGGATATGTATTAGATAAAGCGGGGAATATTGGTTCGTGCGCAACGACCGTTAAGAAAGATACGGTAGCCCCAACGTGTGTGGTAAGCTTGGCGGGATCAGTGGGTGAAAACGCATGGTATGTCGGGAATGTAACGGTAACGCGGATATCGGATTATGATGAGCGCAGTGGACTATTAAAAAAGGGCCTAGCAAATACGTCGCCGGCTCTATATAACTCGACAGATCTAATCGTTCATACGGGAGATACAACTGGAGTAACATACTATGGCTACGTCCAAGATAAAGCGGGTAATGAAGGAGTTTGTAATAAAACTTTCAAAAAAGATTCAAC
>CAYZRY010000014.1:0-23876 GCA_964481005.1 uncultured Muribaculaceae bacterium | reverse complement strand
TGACCTCCACGGTCTAGCTGTCTGTGATCACATCATTGTCGGCAGCGATAATTACTATAGCTTTAGAGAGAGAAAAAAGATCTATTTATCTGACTAAAAGCCCTTAAATAATTGACAAAAAATTAAATAATAAGTATACTAACTATTAGAATATTAGTCATTTAATAGTTGGAGGAAGAATGAATAACTTATATAAAAAGGGTCTTTTATTATTAGCCACGTGCGCTATCTTTGTAGTGGGAGTTTTTACTGTACTTGCAATTACTTCGGCATCGCTAGATGGTAATATCGTTGTCAGTCCTGGTGACACGGTTAGATATACTATTAAGATATCATCAGATAAGATGGTTACGATGTATAATACTACTTTAAGTTATGATAGTACTATTCTTACTTTAACTGCTATTAACAATAAAGATTTTATTGGTACTAATGTTGTAACTAGTAAAGATTTAAAGTTTACTTCAACTGGTAAAACTGGTGGCGCTGCAGTAGCAGAATTAGTTTTCAAGGTAAATGATACGACTTCAGCTAGAAGTATCGATATCGAATTAAATCCGATATCTGTTTGTGAAGTAGCCGAAGCTTTAAGTGAGCAACCTAAGGATTGTGCTGGTGGTAGCATTCAGTCGATTACAGCTATTAAGAAATCTATTTCTATCAAATCTAAAATAAATACGCTTAAGGGTTTAAAAGTTAATGGAACAACTGTTTCAGGTTTTGCTTCGAATAAGTACAGTTATACAATGGATGTCGAAGCTAGTGTCGATGAAGCTAAGATCGAAGCTGTTCTAAGTGATACTAAAGCAAGTTTTCAAACTGATTTTGGTCCAAGAACTGAAGACCTAGAGTACGGAGAAAATGATTTTAAAGTTAAAGTTTTATCAGAACTTGGAACTGAACAGGTCTATACTATTTTAATTAATCGTGAAGATAATCGTGGTACTAATAACTATCTTGATTCTATCGTTGTAAACGGTAATAAAGTACGTAATTTTAAGACTAAGACACTTTCTTATACTGTTTATACCTACAAGGCTGAAACAGCTAAAATAGAAGCTGAAACTGACGATGATAAAGCTACTTACAAAGTCGAAGGACCAGAGAAGTTAATCATCGGTGAAAATAAGTTTAAAGTTATTGTCACTAGTGAAGCTGGTGAAGAGTTAATCTACAATTTAAATGTCAACAATGTCGATCGTGAAATAAGCAAGAAATTAAAAACTCTATCGATCAAGGGATACAAAATTGAATTTGATAAGAACACTAATCGCTATGAGATTCTATATAACAAAGAAGCTATTTCTAAAACTGAAATAATCTATCAAGCCGAAGAGAGCGAAGACTTTGTTAAAACCAGTATTAAACCCGATATTAAAGCTAATCCTGATGAACGCAACAAACTAAGAGCAGGTGATGAAATAGTTATCACTGTCGAAGGAATTGACGGAGAAAAGCAGGATTATACAATCGTCTTAAAGAAAGATAAAAGAATCAGTTTCTTCCTAATTCTTGGACTTGTCATCATGGCTATACTAGTCTTCATTCTAGTTAAACTACAGAAAAATGCTAAGAATGATAAAATAGCTGGAGGAAAACATACATCGAAGAAAGATGACAAATTAGAATATGAAGATAAACCTAAAAAGAAACGTTTTTCGATATATGAAGATGAATATGAAGAAGTTGAAGTTCCAGTAACAACTGAAGAAATAGAAATTCCTAGTGGACTGGAAGTAACTAAAGAGTTTTCAACTAGAGAGCTTAGAAGTAAGAAGTAGACGAAAGTTTATTTCTTTTGTTTGGAGAAGTTATGAGTATTTTTAAACCTAAAATGTATAAACAAAACATCTATGAAATTAATTATGATAAATTAAAAAAGATGGGTATAGTCTGTCTTGTCTTTGATCTTGATAATACGTTATCTAAAATAGATGAAGATAAGCCTAGTACTAAGCTTGTCAAATTTATCAGTGAACTTAAAGAATCTTTCGATGTTTACGTTCTATCGAATAACACTAGTCAGAAGCGAGTAGGTGGTTTTTGCGAGGCACTAGGCGTCGATTATGTTAAGGGAGCACTAAAGCCAAGTAGCTATGGTTTAGCTAAAATAGCTAAGAAAAAGTTGTATTCTAAGGAAGAAATGGCTATAATAGGAGACCAAATCATGACTGATGTTTTGGCAGGTAATATTTACGGGATAGAAACTGTCCTAGTCGAAGCATTAGCTGTCAAAGATTTAAAAGTGACCGTGGTAAATCGTTTTTTTGAAAAGTTAGTCCTAAAGCGACTATCTAAGAAAAAACAGTTTAAGAAAGGTGATTACTATGACTAAAAAGTGCATAGGATGTGGAGTAGTTCTCCAGGCAGATAATACAATGCTTGAAGGATATACTTCAAGTTTAGATAATGATATTTGTAGTCGTTGTTTTAAGATGAAAAACTACGGAGAATATCAAAATATCAATCGTACTAACGAAGACTATCAAGAGATTTTAAAATCGATCGATAAGACTAAAGATTTAGTTTTGTATGTTGTCGACTTACTTAATCTAAATCAAGATTTAAATAATATTAGAAAATATCTCCAGAATCGTTTGATTTTGGTTTTAGCTAAGCGTGATGTTTTTCCTAAAAGTGTCAAAGAAGAGAAACTTTTAGAAAAGATTTCAGCAATGATTCCATCAGCTGAAGATATCGTCATCATAAGTAGTCAAAAGAATTATCAACTTGATCGTTTGATGAATTTAATCAAACAACATCAAAGTAGTAAAAATGTCTATGTTGTAGGAATGACTAATGCTGGTAAGAGTAGTCTTATCAATAAATTAATACATAACTATTCAGATATCGATGGCAGTTTAACTATTTCACCACTTCCTTCGACGACAGTCGATACAATCGAAATAGAACTTAATGAAAATTTGACGATTATCGATACTCCTGGCTTAATTGAAGCAGGTAATATCAGTAATTATTTAGATGCTAAAACACTTAAGAAACTATCACCGAAGAAAGAAATTAAACCTAAGGTCTTTCAGCTTAAAGAAGGTCAATCATTATTTATCGAAGACTTTCTTCGCATCGATATGCAGGAAGGTGAACGTAGTAGTTTTATCACTTATTTTTCTAATGATGTAAAGGTAAAGAGACATAACTCTCGCAATTCTAAAATGAAAGAATTAGCCCAGCGTGGAATGGAAGCTTCTTACTATGAAGATATCGTCATTCCAGGACTTGGTTTTATCAAAGTAGTAGGAAAAGTTAAACTTGAGATCTACGCTAATATAAATATTAAAATATTTGTTAGACCATCACTTATTTAATGGTATAATTTAGACAGGTGTAATAATGAAGAAAATACAGAATATAAATATTAATTATGAACAATATGGCAAGGGTAAAGATATCGTTTTACTACATGGTTGGGGACAGAATATTGAAATGATGAAACCACTTGTAGAAAATCTAGTTAAAACACATCGTGTAACTTTGATTGATTTACCTGGTTTTGGTAAAAGTGAAGAAGCTTTAAAAGCATTGACTGTTTACGATTATGCCAAAGTAATAAATGACTTAGTAAAAGAGTTAAAGATTAAAAAACCTAGTTTGATAGGTCATTCCTTCGGAGGGAAGATATCGATTGTCTATGCTTCGAAGTATGAAACAGATAAAGTAGTTTTATTTGGAAGTCCAGTTTTTGCTAGTAAAATGGATAAGAGCTTACGCGTTAGATTCTTGAAACTTTTAAAAAAGATTCCGTTTATTACAAGATTTCAAAATATGGCTAAACATTTCATTGGTTCAGATGATTATAAAAAGGCTAGTCCTGTGATGCGTGAGACGTTAGTTGCAACAGTGGGTCTCGATGTCAGTGCCGATGCAATGAAAATAAAGAGTCCAACACTAATTATTTGGGGAGCCCAGGACGAAGCAGTAGAGCTAGCAGATGCCCAGAAACTTGAGAAGATGATAGCAGATAGTGCCCTCATCGTACTAGAGCCTGGGACGCACTATGCATATCTTGAACACATTGGTCGAGTCAAAGCTATTTTAAAAGAATTTTTATAGGAGGTCACTATGGAAAAGGGATTATTAATCTTAGCCTATTTAATGGCATATTTCATATTGCTTAAGAAAACAAAGAAGTCAGTACATATGCTTCAACAAAATCTTTACAACGAAAATAATCGTTATGGAAAGTGGATTTGGTCAAACAAAGCAATCAGCTTTGGAACCTACAGTTTCTTTGCTTTTGTCTTTGTCTTTATGTCATACTTTTCAACATCAGATGAAGTCCTATGGTTCTTTTTAGCAGCAACTTCGATTGCTTACGTTGCCACATACTTTCAGCTTAAACAAAGAGCAAAAGTTGAGCAACATAAAAAACCACTAGTTATTACAGCTAGAATAAAAAGACAACTGTTTACAATAGCAATCATATATTTGTTACCAGCTGTCATAGCTATCTTAATGCCAAGTCTTAAATTTACGATGTTACTTTTATTAACACTGCTTGTTTACTTAAACTTTGTAGTGGTCTATATCGCAAACTTAATTAATCAACCAGTTGAAAAGATGGTATATCTCTACTACAAGAATAAAGCTAAAGCTAAGTTAAAGGCTATGCCTAATCTTAAGATAATTGGAATTACTGGTAGCTACGGTAAGACAAGTAGTAAAAATATTCTAAATGATGTTTTATCAATTAAATATAATACACTTGCGACACCAAAAAGTATCAATACTCTAAATGGTAATCTAATAACCATAAATAATAAATTATCTAAATTTGATGAAGTCTTCATCGTTGAGATGGGAGCTTATGTCAAAGGAGACATCGCTGATCTTTGTAAATTGGTTGGTCCTAAATACGGTATTATTACAACGATAGGTACAGCTCATCTAGCAACCTTCGGTAGCGAAGAAAACATTCTAAAAGGGAAGATGGAACTTTTAGAATCGCTTCCTGATGATGGGGTTTGCATTCTAAATGCCGATGATCCAAAGCAAAAGACTTACAAACAAAACAATAACTGTAAAATAGTTTGGATAGGTATCGATGAAAAGGCTGATGTTAATGCTTCGAATATCAAGTGTTCACATAAGGGAACATCATTTGATGTAAGCTTTAAAGGTGATAAGAAGAAATATAGCTTTGAAACCAAGTTGCTTGGAAGACACAATGTCTATAACATTCTAGCCGCGATTGCTCTTGGTAAAGAGTTTGGCATCAATGCTGATAAACTTATTCAAGGAGTAGCCAAGGTCGGAGCTATCGAGCACCGTCTAGAAATTAAAAAACTTGGTAACTTCTACCAGATTGATGATGCTTACAACTCTAATCCAGTCGGAGCTAAAGGGGCTCTCGATGTACTAGGTATGATGCCTGGTAAAAAGGTCGTAGTCACGCCTGGAATGGTCGAGCTTGGTGATGAAGAAGCGCGTTATAACAAAGAGTTTGGTAGACAGATTGCCGACGTAGCAGACGAAGTCATTCTAATTGGTAAGAAGCGAACTGTACCAATCTATGAAGGCTTAATTGAAAAGAAATTTAAAAAAGATAATATTCATATTCTAAATGATGTTAAAGCAGCTTATCCGTTAATAGCAAAAATGAAAGATAAGCAAGAGTTATATGCATTATTTGAAAATGATTTACCAGATACATACACTGAAGGAGGAAAATAATATGATAAGAGTCGGAGTTATATTTGGAGGAGAAACAGTTGAACATGAGGTAAGTATCATCTCAGCTATTCAAGCAATGAATAAGATGGATACACAAAAGTATGAAGTAGTACCTATTTACATTACTAAAGATGGGAAATGGTTTACTGGGGAAATCTTAAAAGAGATGGAAACTTTCCAAGATTTAAGTTTACTTCGAAGATATACTAAGAATGTTATTCTTGCCAATATCGGGGGAAGATTTGTTTTGCAGACAACTGGTCTATTTAAAAGAGAAATCAAAGAGATAGATATAGCTTTCCCAATCGTTCATGGAACTAATGTCGAAGATGGAAATCTCCAGGGATATTTAGCTACTATTGGTCTTCCTTATGTCGGAGCCAATGTTGCAGCAGCAGCTATCGGTCAAGATAAAGTTTTCCAAAAACAAATTTGGTCTACCGAAGAATTGCCAATTAACAATTACACATGGTTCTACGACAGTGAATATTTAGATGATAAAGCTAGTGTTACTAAAAAGTTAGCTAAGTTAAAGATGCCAGTCATCGTCAAACCAGCTAATCTTGGAAGTAGTGTCGGTATTGAAGTTGCTCACAATAAAGAAGAGTTAAATGAAGCTATCGAAGATGCAATGAAATACGATAGTAAAATCTTAGTTGAAGAACTCGTTCAAAACTTAAAAGAAGTTAATATCAGTGTGCTTGGAACATACGATAACTATGAACTTAGTGTCATCGAAGAGGTCATGAGTGACAACGAACTATTGACATACAAAGATAAATATATTGGAAGTTCTAAGAAAGATGGTAGTGGATCTAAAGGAATGCTTTCAGCAGCTCGCAAGATTCCAGCTAATATTTCCGCTAAACTTCAAAAAGAAGTAGAAGAAGTCGCAGTTAAGAGTTTCAAGGCTCTAGGACTTGCTGGAAACGTTAGAATAGACTTTTTAATCGATACTAAAAAGAGCAAAGTATACATTAATGAAGTAAATACTATTCCAGGTTCACTTGCCTTTTACTTATGGGATCCAAAAGGAAAAGATTATTCAAGTCTCTTAGATGACATGATCAATATAGCTGTTAGAGAATACAAACGTAAAACATCTAAGACTCATTCATTCGATAGTAATATTCTCGAAGGATACAGTGGTCTTAAAGGATCTAAGGGTCTAAAAGGAACTAAGAAACTATAACAATGGATATAAATGCTGAAAAGTTAAAATATTTAGGTATAACTGCCATCTATATTAATGAGGCATTTAATGAAGAAGAAGAGAGCAAAATAAAAGATATTTTGTTTTCTTTTAATGAAGTAAAACAAATTTACTTTACTGATAAAGCTAATTATCAAACTATTGAAAAAGTTAAATATTTCTTAGATATATCTTCATATATCGAAGATGAAAAGATTGAAAAGATAATCTATAGTAAACTGGATGATGAAGAACTTAAGAGTTTACTTAGTTTATCAATTAAGAATCCTAGTACTTGGACAATTGCTTACGATAAACATAAAAATACGATATATACGACCGAGTTACCTAGGTTTAGAAGTTTATATTCTTACTTATCTAAAGTTAGAGCTTCGCTTGAGGGATTAAATGAAAAAGAGAAATTTAAAGTCTTAAGTGAAGAGTTAAAGGACTTTAAAAGGATTGATGAAAGTCACAATTTAATCGAAGTATTAGAAAGGCAAGAATTAGGTCCTGGGGACTATGAGAGAACTTTATCTAAATTACTTCGTGATAATGATATTGCTAGTTACATTGGAAAGAGTTCTAAAGGGCTTATTATGCTCATTAAATTAGAAGGGGATATTTATACCTTTGATGCTAATACAGCTGAGTTAAGTAGTTTTAAAGCTTTCTCGGGAGAGTATTTAAGTCCCTTAAAGTTTTTAGAAGAAAAAAATAAAGAACAAGCTCTTCGTAAGTACAATATTTATCTAGAACAAAATGAAGATGATTTAGAAGAAAGTCTCGATATAATTTTTGCTGATCTCTATCAGAAAGTAGCTAGTCAAGATTAATCTCTTATGATATAATCTCTTACGGGAGTGATATAATGTCTGGACATTCAAAATGGGCCAAAATACACCGTTCAAAAGGTTTAATCGATGCACAAAGAGGAAAGATTTTTCAAAAGATTGCTAAAGAAATATATGTAGCAGCCAAGGGAACTAATGGTAACCCGGCGGAAAATCCAGCTCTTCGTCTAGTTGTCGAAAAAGCAAGAAGTAACAATATGCCTAAGGACAACATTGAAAAAGCTATCGATAAAGCGTTGGGAAATCAAAATCAGGAAGAGTATGAAACTGTTGTCTACGAAGGATATGGACCATCAGGCATAGCAATCATGATCGATTGTCTAACTGATAACCGTAACCGTACTGCTTCGCTAGTTAGATCGACCCTTACTAAAAAGGGTGGAAATCTTGGAACTAATGGATCGGTCAGTTACATGTTTACTCGTATGGGGGTAATAGAAACTGATAAGAAATTTAGTGAAGACGAAGTGATGATGGCAGCCCTAGATGGGGGAGCTAGTGACTTTTTAGCATACGCCGATAGTTATGAGATAAGAACTGAAAGTAACGATTTAGTCAAAGTAAAAGAAGCTCTTGAAAAACTAGGTGTCAAAGATTTTATTACCAGTGAAGTAACTTTTGTGGCTGATAATATGATTGAACTTAGTGAAGAAGAGACTGATACAGTGATGGAACTAATCGAAGCCCTCGAAGATATCGACGATGTTCAAAATGTTTACCATAATTTGAGTATATAGACAGTGTAAACTGTCTTTTTCTTTTACATATAACATAAATATAGTATAATTTAAGTGGTGATTAATATGAAAAAAATAATACTTACAGGAGACAGACCAACTGGTAAATTACACATTGGTCATTATGTCGGTTCATTAAGGGAGAGAGTGGCTCATCAAAACAGTGGTGAATTTGATGAAATTTTCATCATGATTGCAGATGCTCAGGCCTTAACTGATAACTATGACAATCCTGATAAGGTTCGTGAAAGTGTCTATGAAGTAGCTCTCGACTATTTAGCTTGTGGTCTAGATCCAGCTAAGACAACTATTTTAGTTCAGTCGCAGATTCCTGCTTTGTATGAACTTACTTTCTATTACATGAATTTAGTAACTCTTAGCCGTTTGGAAAGAAACCCAACAGTTAAGAGTGAACTTAAAATGCGCAATTTTGAAACTAGTATTCCGATGGGCTTTTTAACTTATCCAGTTTCTCAAGCTGCCGATATTACTGCTTTTGATGCCACGGTTGTACCAGTTGGAGACGATCAGTTACCGATGCTTGAGCAAGCTCGCGAAATAGTTCGCAGCTTCAATAATCTTTATGGTGAAACACTAGTTGAACCCAAAGCTTATCTGCCAGAAAATGAGGCTTGCTGCCGTCTTCCTGGAACTGATGGAGAAAACAAGATGAGTAAATCACTAGGAAATAGTATTTTCTTATCTGATCCAAGTGACGTGGTAAGACAAAAAGTCATGTCGATGTACACTGACCCAAATCACATTAGTATCGAAGATCCTGGTAAAGTTGAAGGCAACACAGTCTTTACTTATTTGGATGTCTTCTCAAATGATGAACATTTTGCCAAATATTTACCAGAGTATAAAAATCTCGATGAATTAAAAGCGCATTATATGCGTGGGGGACTTGGTGATGTCAAAATTAAAAAGTTCTTATTCGAAGTTTTAGAAGAATTACTTACGCCAATTAGAGAGCGTCGTAAGATTTATGAAAATGATTTAGAGACGGTTAAACAGATTTTGATTGAAGGATCTGCTAGAGCTAATATCAAAGCTAATCAAACATTAAACAGAGTTAGAAAAGCTATGAAAATAGATTATTTTAATTAGGAGGAATTATGCGTATCATCGTCAGTGCCGGTGGAACGGGTGGACATATTTATCCAGCCCTGGCTATTATTGAAAAACTTAAAGAACAAGTAGATGATCTGGATGTTTTATACATTGGTACTCGCGATCGCATGGAAGCAGAAATTGTTCCTAAGCGAGGTATCAAATATCTAGGTGTCGAGCTAAAGGGATTAAATCGTCGAAATCCTTTGGCTAATTTCAAAGTATTAAGTAAATATCTTAAAGCTAAGCAAATTCTAAAAAAAGAAATTAGTGCTTTTAAGCCTGATTTAGTGCTTGGTATTGGTGGTTATATAACTTTGCCTGTTTGCACGATAGCTAAAAAACTAGGATACAAAGTTTTTATTCATGAACAAAACTCTATTCCGGGATTATCTAATAAAATTATCGCTAAGAAAGCTGATTTAATCGGCGTATCACTTGAGGATAGTATCAAATACTTTCCTAAGGAAAAAACGGTCTTTACTGGTAATCCTTGTAGTGAACAGATACTTAAAGTTAAAGAGTTAAGTTACAAAGAACTTGGTCTAAAAGATATGCCTACAATCATGATTGTCATGGGTAGTATGGGATCTAAAACGGTCAGTAAATCGATGATAGAGATATTACCTAAGTTTGCTAATCAAAATTATCAAGTTATCTTTATCAGTGGCAAGAACTATTTTGAAGAGTTCAGCAAAATGAATCTTCCAGAAAATGTCACAGTCTATCCATATCTTGACAATATGGGATCATACTTAAAAAAGACCGATTTAATTATCTCTCGAGCTGGGGCAACAACCATCTCCGAGATAACAGTCCTAGGTCTTCCGAGCATTCTAATTCCATCTCCATATGTAACTCATAATCATCAGGAAGAAAATGCTAAAGTCCTCGAAGAAGCCGGGGCAAGTATCGTTATTAAAGAAAAAGATTTAAGTGCCCAAAAGCTCCTTGAATCTATTGATTTTGTCTTAAAGAGTAAGACTAAATATGATATAATGTCAGAGAGTAATAAAAAAATAGGAATAAGAGATAGTGCAAGTAAAATTGCTAAACTTCTTATTGATTTAGCAGGTGAAAAATAGTGAACGAATTTTTAGAAATAATAAAACGTAGTGACATAGGTAAAATTGAAGAAAATGTCAGTTTGAGTAAGCATACAACCTATAAAGTTGGTGGTAAAGCTAGCTTGATGATTTTTCCGAAAGATGTCAAATCTTTGGTTCAACTAATCAAACTATGTAACGGTCATAAAATTAAGTTTAAGATCCTAGGAAATGGTTCAAATACACTTTTCTCTGATCGTGATTACAAGGGTGTAATTATCAGATTGACGGCTTTTGATAAGATTGAATTTTTTAGAAACAGTCTAACGGTCGGAGCTGGAGCTAGTTTGATGAAAGTTGCCAATATGGCTGTTAAAAAAGGACTTTCTGGGCTCGAGTTTGCAACTGGTATTCCCGGGACTATCGGCGGAGCAATCTTTATGAATGCCGGAGCTTATAAAAGTGATATGGGATACATTGTCAAAAAGGTCAAGGTACTAACTCCAGACTATAAAGTTATCAATATGACTAATCGTGAACTTGATTTTCATTATCGCACTTCTTTCTTACAAAAGAATCCTGGCTATATTTGTCTAGAGGCATCGATTACTCTAAAGAAGGGTAATGCCGAAGAAATGCATGAACTAGTCAAAGATCGTCGCATGCGTAGAATGAGCTCACAACCACTTGAGTATCCATCAGCCGGATCAGTTTTTAGAAACCCTAACGAAGAAACACCAGCTGGTAAACTAATCGACGATTTAGGTCTTAAAGGACTATGTCGTGGGGGAGCTAAAATAAGTGATAAACATGCTAACTTTATAATTAATATTGGCAATGCTAAAGCTAGTGAAATAATGGAACTTATCAAATTCACTCAAGAAGCAGTCAAAGAAAAATATAATATCGAACTTAAAGTTGAACAAGAATTTGTTAACTGGGAGTAATAATGGCGAAGAAGATTAAAAGAAGGGTCAAAGTAATACCGATGATGATTGCTATTGCAATTGTCACTTTACTCAGCATTCTTTTAGTTTTTGTCGTCTCTTTGCCAACCAAAAATATCTTTGTTGTCGGCAACCAAAAGATAAGTGATCAAGAAATAATTGACATGGCACGTCTGGATAAATATCCAGCTTTCTTTTCAGTGACTAGTTTTCAATTAAATACTCGTCTAAAAAAACACCCACTTATCAAATCAGTCAAAATATCGAGAAAGTTTTTTCATGTCTTCGAGATAAAAATTACCGAGAAAGACATTCTTTTTCTAAACAGTAATACTTCCAAGTATGTATTATCTGATGGTAGTAAAATAAATGCTGAAAAGCCTTACGATAGTCCAATTCTAATCAACTATGTAAGTGATGTTGTCTATGAAAAGTTTGTCGAAGAGTTTGCAAATCTAAATGCCAACATCAGACTTAGAATATCAGAGATTAAATATGATCCGACAACCTATGATGAAGCTAGATTTCTCTTTATGATGAGTGATGGCAATTATGTATATATCAACAATCCTAATATGGATTCACTAAAATACTACGATGATATCTGTGCTACGCTAGATGGTAAAAAGGGGATACTATATCTAGACTCTGGTTATGGTGCAGCAAGTAGCTTTAAAGTATTTGAATAAAAAGAATAAATTTGTGTTATATTTATATAGTAGGGAAGGTTAGTATGAAAGAGCAAAAAGAACAGATCTTATTTTGGATTATGGCTGCTATTATAGCTATACTTGTAATAGTTAATGTTTTTTCTATTGCTAAATTAGATCTTTTCGGTGGTAAAAATAGAAAAGCTAAAACTTTGATTAATTTATCCAAAGAAAAAATAGAAAAGATCAATACTATATACCTTTCACCAGACTATATTTATTATTATCCTAGTTCTTGTTTAGATGATAAAACTTTTGATAAAGCATATGTAGCTTTTACTTACGATGGGTCTTACAAGTATTATTTTGCTGCTAAAAGTGGGAATGATTTCTACGGACCTAGCAGTGAAGAAACAATTAATAAAATGAAAAAAAGTGAAACAGACACGATTTTTAATTTGCCAAATGATACTAACAAAGCACAGTTAATTATCGATGCTAAAACTTGTGATATGCTCCATCCTTACGATGGTTTCTTTGTTCCAAGTAGCGAAAAATGTTTCACTGCTGATAAAGATGGTATTATTCGTCACTTTAGTGACGATAAAGCATGTCACACTAAAGTCATTTCTGTTCCCGCTAAGGTAGATGGTAAAAAGATTGTCAGAATCGATATTAATGCTATGCATAATCTAGATATCGATGTCCTAGACTTCAGCAATGCTAAACACCTAGTTCGTATCAAACGAAACGGTAACTTTGAGTCTAGTCTCGATAATAAAATAAAACATGTCAATATTAGATCGTTAAACTATCTTGAACACATCGAAGAATATGCTTTTACAATGCAATCTCTAACATCGGTTTCAATGATCGATTTACCAAGGCTTATGAGTGTTCAAAGTGAAGCTTTCTCAAATAATCAATTAACTGATTTATACATGGATAATTTACCAATGATGAAGAGTTTATACTCACCATTTCATCATAATAAACTTAAAAAAGTAGATTTGCGAGGCTTAAAGAATCTCGAAGAGATTGCCTATGATGCTTTTTCTCACAATGAAATACTGGATGTCGATTTTTCTGCTAATGATAAACTTTGGAGAATAGGGCATAAAGCATTTATTAATAATCAGATAACTGCCCTAGACTTTAGTAAAAATACTAGTCTTAGAAATATCGAATTAGAAGCATTTGCTCAGAATAAAATATCAACGATTAACTTTGGAGCAATCGATTTAGTTATTATCGGTAATGGAGCCTTTAAACAAAATAAAATAACATCTATCGATCTTACCAAGAACAATAAACTAAACAGAATACTTCAAAATGCTTTTAAAGAAAACCCAATTAAAACAATTTCGATTGGTGATAATACTTCGGTTGGATGTATTGCTAGTAGTTCTGTCGATGATCCAAGTATTTTGGAAGCATCTAAGATACCGATATATAATATCCAACCACTATGTTAAGGAGGAAATATGAATAAAACAGTTGTCGACAAAAGTAAAAAATATCTAAAAATGTTTTTTCTCTTACTGGTCTTTTTAATGTCATCTAGCTTTACTTATATGGCAGCTATTGCTCTAGGAGTAGACATTGCTGACAAGAAAGTATTAGTTATTCTAAGAGCAATCGATTTTATCGTAATCACGCTGGTAGCTATTTTGCTTTATCGCAAAGATTTAGCAAAAGACTGGAAAAAGTTTCAAAAGACTAAAGAAAGTGATATGAAAATTGCTTTTTTATACTGGGGTGTCGGGATGTTAATTATGATGTCTAGCAACTTTTTACTAGCCAAGGCAGGATTAACTATCTCTAACAATGAGCAAGCAGTTAGACAGACTTTAGCAGCATCACCATTAATAGCAGGTCTTACAACTGTTATTTTAGGTCCTATTGCCGAAGAACTAGTTTTCCGTCATTCATTTTATTCAGTCTTTAAAAACAAAGTAGTCTTTGTTCTAACATCAGGTTTAATATTTTCAGGATTACATGTCATCGGTAGTATGAATTCATACTTTGATTTATTATTTATGATTCCATATTCAGCCCTAGGAATATTATTTGCCCTAACAATGGTCAAAACTAAAACAGTTTATCCAAGTATCTTTATTCATATTTGGCATAACTTTTTACTGACATTTATTAATTTTTTAGCTAGTGGAGTAATATTTTGAGAAGAGCAGATAGAAACAAAGAGAAAATTGAAAGTATCGAACGCGAGAAGAATCGTCAGAAGCGCAAAGTAAAAAACGCTAGACTATTTAAGTTTTTGTTTGTTCTTTTTTTGTTTTTATCACTAACTTTTGTCACTCTTCGTTATCTTGGAACTAGTGGTCTAGTCGTCAGAGAATATGTCAATAAATCAGATAAATTACCTAAGAGTTTTTACGGAGCAAAAATTGTTCACTTTAGTGATCTGCACTATGGTCATACGACTGATTTAAAAAAGCTTGATAAGCTCACTCAAAAGATCAATTACATCAAAGCTGATCTAGTTATCTTTACTGGGGATCTAGTTGATCGTAATAGCAAAAAAGTCGATTATGATGCTCTTAGTAAAGCTCTAGCTAAAATTGAGGCAAAACTTGGAAAATACATGGTTTTAGGTAATCATGATAAAAGTGACAAGGTAGCTAAGTGTTTAACTGATGCAGGTTTTATCGATTTAAATAACAAGTTTGAATTAATCTATAATGACGATTATCAATCTATTTTACTTAGTGGTATAGGTGATAGCATTTTAGGTCGTGATGATATTACTGCGGCGATGGCTTACTTTTTAGATGAAGCAGCAAATAGAGATATCTTTTCGATAGTGATTGCTCATGAAGGGGATGCTTTTATCGATATTCTCGATAACTATCCAGTCGATATAGCACTTTCAGGTCATTCCCATAACGGTCAAGTTAGACTTCCTAAAATAGGTTCACTTGTCAAAGTACGTGGAGCTAAGACCTATAGCGAGGCCTTCTACGAAGTGGGAGAAACTAACATATATGTAAGTGGTGGAATAGGAACGACTGTTTTACCCTTTAGACTTTTTAATCAACCTAGTATAAATCTAATCAGAATTAAGTAAACTCTTTTAAACTTATCCATTTTTTGTTATAATCATTGATATATAGAAAGAGGTAGATTATGAAGTATTATTGTATAGGTATCAAAGGGGCTGGTATGTCTACTTTGGCTAATATACTTTTTGATTTAGGAAATGAAGTTAGTGGCTATGACGATGTTCGCAGTCACAAGTTTACTGAGGAAGGATTGGACGCTCGTGGAATCCAGATTTTTTATGATGGAAATCACGAACTTGATAAAGATACTATCGTCACTTATTCGAAGGCTTTTAAGGAAGACCATCCAGAACTAAAAAGAGTAAGAGCTCTTGGTCTTAAGGTCCAAGATTACAATATGGTAGTAGGTGAAATAACTAAACAGTTTGATACAGTCGGAGTCTCTGGAACGCATGGTAAAACAACGACTAGTTTACTGATTAGTCACATCTTAAAAAATACAATTGGATGTAGTTATTTTGTCGGTGATGGGACGGCTCATGCTAGTAAAGATGACCAAATTTTTGTCATTGAAAGTGATGAGTATAACAAGCACTTTTTAGCTTATTACCCACATACGGCTATTATTACTAATATTGAACTTGATCACACTGAGTGTTATCCAGGTGGTTTAGAAGAAATTAAAGAGACGTTTAAAAAATTCGCTTCGAAAGCTGAATTTGTCGTCGTCTGCGGAGATGATCCAAATATCAGAGCAATCGACTTTGAAAAAGATGTCACATACTACGGTTTTAACGAAGAAGACAATGTTGTTGCTAGAGGCGTCAACTTTACTGCCGAGGGAAGTGACTTCGATTGCTATATTGAAGGACAGTTCTATGGTCATTTCGATTTACCATTATTCGGTAAACACATGGTTCAAAATGCTTTGGCAGCAATTATCGTCTGTAAAAACTATGGACTTAGTTACGAAGATATTTTAAAACATATGAAGACATTCCCAGGAGCTAAAAGACGTTTTAAAGAAAGCTTTTACGGAGATATCGTCGTCATTGATGACTATGCACATCATCCAACCGAAATCGAAGTGACGATAGCAGCAGCTAAACAAAAATACCCAGACAAAGAAATAGTAGCAATCTTTTTGCCAAATACCTATTCGCGTACTGAGGCATTACTAGATGAATTTATTGCTAGTTTTGACCAGGCTGATAAAACATATATAATGGATATTTACAGTGATCGTGAAAAACAAGAAGAGTATCCAGGAATTACTAGTGAGCTTATTCGCTCACAAGTTGAAGGAGCAAGAAATGTTGCTCTTGCAGATGTTGAAAAACTATTAGAACATAAAAATGCTGTCATGTGTTTCATGAGTTGTACAAATATTTATGACCTTGAAAATGCTTATACAGATTTATTAAATAAATAATAGAGGAGGTAGCTGGTGGAAAAGATAGAATTTAAAGATTCAATGGAACTTTATGAACGTGTTAAGCCAGCCCTAAACTCTAAACTTAAAGAGTTAGAAAGGGAAGGATTGACAGTTATTAAAGCTGAAGATATATGGAACTTTCTAATTAAGAGTAAATGGATTAGTGCTAAAGATTTAGTATTATCCGATGTAGTTAACGATATACTTAATATCGATAACAAAAAATTAGAAGAATATATTGAAGATAAAATGAAGAGTCGTAGAGTTTCAGTAGCTAAAGACAAGTTAGACATTATTTGATGGAGGCTATATGACAAGAGAGAAGAAAAAAGTAACTTATGATGATTTGATGGAGAAAGTTAAAACTTACATCACTGATCAAGAAGAGTTAGATAAAATAACTAAAGTATATAAATATGCTTTTGATAAGCATGATGGACAACTTCGTAAAACGGGAGCAGCTTATATTGAGCATCCGCTTAATACAGCGATTATCCTAACGAGCGTCTATGCCGATACCGACACAATCTGTGCCGGTCTTTTACATGATGTTATCGAAGACTGTGATGTATCAAGACTAGAAGTCGAAGAAGAATTTGGTCCTGATATAGCTTCTCTTGTCTATGGAGTTACTAAAATCAGTAAGATTAATTTTTCGACTGAAAATGAAGCGCTAATCGAATACTATAAAAAAATTATTGTTGGAATGAGCGAAGATGTCAGAGTAATTATCATCAAACTAGCTGATCGTTTGCATAACATGAGAACCCTTTGGGCTTTATCTGAAGAAAAACAGAAAGCTATTGCCAAAGAGACGTTAGAGATTTTAACACCGATAGCTCATCACCTTGGAATACATAAACTTAAAAGTGAACTTGAAGATTTATCACTTAGATATTTAAAACCAAATGTCTTTTACGATATTGCTGAAAAGTTAAACAATACTAAACTAGATCGTGATCAAGTAGTTAATGACATGCTTACATCGGTTTCTAATCAGTTAAAGGAACATAATATTCCCCATGAGATAAAGGGACGTAGTAAGAGTATCTACAGTATTTATAAAAAGTTAGAAAACGGTCGTAAATTTAGTGATATATACGATCTATTAGCACTTAGAATTCTCGTTGAAAACGAGCAAGAGTGTTATTCTAGTATCGGTATTATCCATGCTAAATATAAACCTATTCCAAAAAGATTTAAAGATTATATTGCCATGCCTAAGGCCAATGGTTATCAGTCACTGCATACAACTGTTTTTGGTATTGATGGATATCTTTTTGAAATACAAATTAGAACATATGAAATGGATGAAATTGCTGAAAATGGTTTAGCATCACACTGGGCTTATAAAGAAAAACGTAGTCTAAAGGGAAGTACTACGGATTCGACCGAAGCTAAGCTTCAGTTCTTCAAATCAATTATTGAATTAAATGAAGATATGATGAGTAGTGAAGAATTTGTCAACAGTGTCAAAAATGAAATTCTTCATGATAATATTTATGTCTTTACTCCAAAGGGAGATATCTTTGAAATGCCACTTAATGCAACACCTATTGATTTTGCTTATCGCGTACATACAAGAGTCGGTGAGACAACAACCGGAGCCATTGTTAACAACAATATTGTTCCCCTTGATTATGCTCTTCAAAACAATGACATCGTCAGAATCATTACCAGCAAGAATTCAGCAGGTCCTTCAAAAGAATGGTTAAACTTTGTCAAATCAACACAGACTAAGAACAAAATAAAAGCATTCTTTAACAAGAGTGAAAAAGAAAATTATATTGGACGTGGAAAAGATTTCCTTGAAAAAGAACTACGTCGTGGAAAGATTGCCTTTAGTGACTTTTTAACTGATGAAAATCTAAAGATTATTTTTGAAGAAGTCAAAGTCGAAGATTTAAATGATCTATATTTAAATATTGGTAATAATAGGTTTAGTGCATCTTCGATTGTTTCGATAATTCATAAGAAAGAACCGACAATCGAAGATATTAAATTCAAAGAGTTACCGAAGACCCAAGATGCTGATGTCATCGTCAATGGTATCGACAAGATTAAAGTTAATATTGCGGCTTGTTGTTCACCAGTTCCTGGTGATGAGATAATAGGATACATTACTAAAGGAAGTGGAATAAGTGTCCACAAGAATAATTGTCATAACCTTTATTACTTAGATAATCGTATGGTAAATGTCGAGTGGAATCCAGCAACTAAGAATAAATTCTTAACTACTATTATGGTCGAGGTTAGACCTAGTGATAAAACCATGCTTGAAATAATGCAGAAAGCTAGTTACTTTGATGTCAATGTCGATAGTATTAAGACAATCAATAGTGGTGACTTTCACAACTATGAGATGGATATTTGGGTTAAGAACAAAGAGCATCTAGAAAGCTTTATGCAGAGCTTGAGTAATTTTAATTTTGTAGAAAGTACAATGAGGGTGATGAAGTAATGAGAGTATTAGTACAAAGAGTCAAAGAAGCTAGTGTCAAAGTAGACGGTAAAGTAGTTGGTCAAAGCGCTTACGGAATGCTTTTACTAGTAGGTTTTACCCAAGATGACACACTAGATAAAATTGATAAGATGGTCGATAAAGTAATGAAACTTCGTATCTTTGATGATGAAGAAGGCGTCATGAACTTAGCGATAGATCCAGAAAAAATGTCGATCTTATCAGTTTCCCAGTTTACATTATATGCTGATAGTTCAAAAGGAAATAGACCTAGTTATATCGCTGCCTTAGGCGGAGAAAAGTCTAAAGAACTATACGAATATTTCAATCAGAAATTAGCTGAGCATATCAAAGTAGAAACAGGTATTTTTGGAGCTGAAATGGAAGTATCTATGAAAGGTGACGGACCAGTTACAATTCTTTTGGAAAAATAAAGTTTTTGCCTAGCAAGAACTTTTTTCTTTGGTAAATATAGCTAAAACTACTTTCTTTAAAAAGCAAATTTTAAAAATGAATTATTTATCTTGCTTAAAGTACTAGTAATTGTTAAGATTTAAGTATAAAAGATTGACAAATTTAGGTTTTGGTTGTATTATAAAGGCCAATTTTAAAAAACAGTCTTGCATAACTTCAAGAAAAAATTAGATAAGGAGGTGTAGCGGTGGTCAAAAAGGTGCTTAATGTAGCGTTTTGGGTCGTTTTTGCTGTGTTATTAACAGTATGGGTGGTGGACTTTGTTCAAGTTCAAAGAAGTAAAGAACCAATATTCTGTCTAAAAGAAAAAACTCATAAATATGATGACGGAAAAGTAGATGAATGTATTGGATTAGGATACAGAATCTATAGATACGATCGTAAATCATTACCAACTGGAGTTGATTTCGCTCCAATATTCGTAAAAATGCGAGTTAAATAAGAAAGGAAAATTTTAAATGAGAAGAAATTTAAAGAAAATAATTGCAATGTTCATATTTTTATTTATGAGTTTGATAATGTTTGCTTCTGCGAGTCCTTCTGGAGAAATCGAAGGAATTGCCGAGAACGAACCAAAAGTAACCGTAGATGAAAATACTGAAGAAACAACAGAAGTTAATGAAGAAGAAAACATTAACTTAGGATTAGCTGGACCTGGAGTTAATAATCCAGTAGTGAATCCAGATTTGAAGTGGACAATAAATTTTGATACAGATGGTGGTTCATCAGTTACAAATTTAGTAGTTGACCACAATCAAAGAGCTACAAAACCCGCGAATCCGTTTAAGCTAGGTTATAGCTTTGTTGGATGGTTTTTGGGTGAAAACCTATTTGATTTTAATATGACCATTACCCAAAACTACAACTTAAAAGCAGTTTGGACTGCTAATACAGATACAGCTTATAAAGTAAATCATTATTTAGAAAACATTGAAGATAATGATTATACTTTTTTAGCTACTGATGAGAAAACAGGAACGACTGGAGAAAATACAGTATCAGAAATAAGAACTTTAACTGGCTTTACAGCTTTAGCTATAACAGAAAAACAATAAATGCAGATGGTTCTACAGTTGTAGATGTTTATTATCAAAGAAATAAATATACTCTTACTTATAAGATAACAGGAACAGTTGCTGCTGATGATGAATATCATGTTGATAATGATCTTAAGTTTGAAACTGCTTTAGAAGAATTAGCTAAACCTAAAAAACCAGGTTATGCCTTTATCGGTTGGACGGGATTTGTTCCAACAATGCCAGCTGAAGATTTAGAAATAACAGGATATTTTGAACTTGATGAAGATAATCAAGAAGATTGGATAAACCTTAGCTTTGTTGCTGGTGAAAATGGAAGTTTAGATGGAACACTTAATTTTAGAGTATTAAAAGCTTATCCTCTAAATTCTGATGAACAAGTATATAAAGTTATTATTCCAACACCAATAGCTAATGCTGGTTATGCATTTGACAAATGGGATAAGATTATAGATTTAAATGCTACTTTAACTGAGGATACAACTTTTGTAGCACTATTTAAAGATATTATTCCACCAGCAATAGAAAATCTAAAAGTAGTTAGAGATATAACAAATGATGACGAGATTAAAGTTTTCGGAAAAATTTATGATGAAAATATTAAAAACTACAATTTAAGAATTGTTGATCAAGATAAAAAATTAGTTTCTCCATGGAAGGGAATAACAGTTCCAGAAAATAGAGATGGTGAACTAGGAGTCTTTGACATATCAGATTTAGATGAGGGTAATTATTTTGTTCGAGTTTGGGCAAATGATACTTATGGTAATTCAACAGGTCATAATCCTCATATTTATGTTCCATTCACAATTGATAGAACAGCTCCAACAATAACTGTAAAACCTGCACCAGATTCGATAGGTTTAATTGATGAAGCGATTTTCAGTAAAGTAAGCTTTAAATTATACGATAAGTATAAAATAGATTACGTTGAATTAAACGGAGTTAAAAAAGATTTAACTAATAATCAATGGAGTGATTTAAACGATGTTAGGCCAGGAATATATGGAGCAGTAGAAGGAGAAAATGAACTAGTTTTATATGATGTTGCAGGAAACAAAACATCTTACAAATTCATTTTAGATATCAAAGCTCCAACTGTATCTGTAAAACCTGCACCAGATTCGATAGGTTTAATTGATGAAGCGATTTTCAGTAAAGTAAGCTTTAAATTATACGATAAGTATAAAATAGATTACGTTGAATTAAACGGAGTTAAAAAAGATTTAACTAATAATCAATGGAGTGATTTAAACGATGTTAGGCCAGGAATATATGGAGCAGTAGAAGGAGAAAATGAACTAGTTTTATATGATGTTGCAGGAAACAAAACATCTTACAAATTCATTTTAGATATCAAAGCTCCAACTGTATCTGACATTACAATTGATCCGTACATAAATAATAATACTGGTGGTTCTAAAGTTACAGTTTACTTTAAATTGACTGATTCAGCAGGAATTGATTTAAGTAAAACATATGTTATGTTTGCTGATGGTCCAAATACCGATAAAGCTAAAAAAGAATCAGGGAAATTAAATCCAATTTTAATCTCAGATAATAATTATAAAGTAGAATTTAATTCAAGAGAATTTGTAGCGGCTAACTATGTTGGTAATTACAACCTACAATTTACAATGGTAGATAATCTTGGAAATAGAACTTCAACTAAGCCAGCTAAATTTAGACCAATATTAGTAGATAATAGTGGTCCAGAGGCCTCTTTAACAAGTCCTATTAGTGGAACAACAGTTAATGGAACGGTAAGATTCAACTTTGAAGTAACTGATCATACTGATGTTGCATCAGGATATATGAAGTTAAGAGAAATGGACAAAACATTTAATTTAACACGTGGAATTGATAATAATTGGTATGTAGATATTGATACTAAATTATTAACGGGTGGAATGCATACAATAGATGTTCGCTTTGTTGATGTGTTTGGAAATCCTCGAGCAAGTAAAAATAAAGGAACATTTAATGTAGATAATAAAGGTCCAGTAATTAATCATGTTTATTATAAAAATGATTGGGAAGAAAAAGCTTGGTCAACAGGAACTACAAATAACAAAAGAACTAAAACTATGACAGTTAGATTTATGGTTACAGATAATGTTGAAGTTGACTATGTTAGAGTATTCTGGACTAATGAATATAACATTAATCAAGGTTTTACAAAACTAAAAAATGCATTATTAAATAATCCTGAATTAGCAGGAACAGAATTAGTAACAAAAGCAGCTAATGGATACTATTATTCAACAGCTCCAGCAGCTATTGAAGGTACTTATAAGATGGGTATAGTTGCTGTTGATGTCAACGGTAACGTTACTGCTTGGCCTGGATATGATATGCACTTCATGATTGAAGAAGAAGTAGTAGATACCAATGGACCAAATATATCCTCAGTTCAATATAAAAATGATTGGGAAGAAAAAGCTTGGTATCCAGGAACATCTGATAGTAAAAGAACTAATACAATGACAGTTAAATTTAAAGTAGATGACCCTTCTGGTGTAGAGTTTGTAAAAGTTATATGGACTAATAAATATAACATGACTCAAGGACACACTAAATTACGTGAAGCAATGCGAAACAATCCTAACTTAGAGGGATTAGAACTAATTGAAAAAAATGCTGATGGACGCTATCATTCAACTGCACCAACTGGTATTAAAGGAGTTTACAAGATGGGTATAATTGCTGTTGATACATTAGGAAATATTCGTACATGGGCAACTCCTGATATGCATTTTAAAGATGAAAGTTCTTATAGAGTTGAACATTATTTTCAAAACATTTTAGATGATGAATACACACTAGATGAAAGTAAAACTCAAATCTTATATGAAATACCAGGAACTCAAACTAATGTTGTTGCAATGAATCTTGAAGGTTTTACAGCACTTGATGTAGAACAAGTAATAGTTTCTTCAGATAATGATAGTGTTGTAAAAGTTTATTCCAATAGAAAAGTTAATAGACTAACTTATCTTATTCAAGAAACAGTAGTTGAAACTAAAGAAGAAACTATTGTAGAAGAACTACTTAATGAAGAAGTAGAATTCGAAGCTGAAGTTTCTGAATAATAAAATAAAACAAACTTGAAATATAGTTTGTTTTTTTATGTTAATTATATGGTATAATTACATTATATTAGGAAGTGAAAAGTATGTGGTTAGATATCAAAGAATTTATTAAAGACAGTATAAT
>CAYZRY010000013.1:0-26160 GCA_964481005.1 uncultured Muribaculaceae bacterium | reverse complement strand
TGTGGCTGTGCAACTTATGCTTATTGTGCAACGGCAGCTTGTGGAGCTAGTTATGATTACAGTTGTAAATTTTATTCTTCATCGGCCGGATGTTACAATGGCTGTTCAACAGGCTTATGTAGTGCAGAAGATACTAATGCTGTCATATATTTAGCAGATGGATCTTCTTGTACAGTAGGCCAAACTCGTGTCGTATGTCAAGAGAGAACTTTCTTAGGATACTATTCATGCCGCGATGCAGCCTGTGGCTGTGCAGCTTATTATACATGTCGCGCTTCAGCTTGTGGCTGCGCAGCTTACGCAACATGTGCAACCGCAGCTTGCGGATATGCATCTTGCTGGCACATATAAAATTAAACACACATTTAAATGTGTGTTTTTTCTTGTTATAAAGACTATTATTTGCTATAATTTATATTACTGATGGGTCCATAGCCAAGTGGTAAGGCATGGGACTGCAACTCCCTGATCGTCGGTTCAAATCCGTCTGGGCCCTCCAGTAAGATAAAGGTTAGGTAACTAACTTTTTTTAATGCTTGCTTTTTAATTTTTTAACTGATATACTCTTATTAGGAATGATTATTGATAAGGATTTATTATGAAAACCAAAAGAAATACTAAACAAAAAGAAATGATACTTGATATTGTCAAATGTTCACATACTCATCCGAGTGCTGAAGAAGTCTATCGACAAGTACACGAAAAAATTCCTAGTGTCAGTTTATCAACTGTCTATCGCAATCTCCAAGAGATGGCTGATAGTTCCTTGATCGACAGAATAGTAGGGGAAGATGGAATCACGCGCTTCGATGGAAAGTGTGATCATCACTATCACTTTATCTGTAACTCTTGTCATAAGATAATCGACTTAGATATCGCTTATGATGGGAATATCAATCAGATGATTGATAAAGATTTAAAAGTAGATAGTCATGAGATAGTTTTCAAAGGTTTATGTGATAAGTGTATCAATCATTCAAAAGAAATATAAGGAGAAAAAATGGAACAAACAATTGAACAAAAAGAATATTACAGAATGCCTCTAATTGGTGATGAGGCACCTAGCTTTACAGCTAAAACTACACAAGGGGATATTAATTTCCCAGCTGATTACAAAGGGAAATGGGTTATTTTATTTTCACACCCAGCTGATTTTACCCCAGTATGTACGACAGAGTTTATGACTTTTGCAACTATGGCAGATGAGTTCAAAGCAATGAATACTGAGCTAGTTGGACTATCGGTAGACTCACTATATGCTCATATCGCTTGGCTTAGAAAGATTCAAGAATTAGAGTACAAAGGAATGAAGAATGTCGAGGTTAAATTCCCGCTTATCGAAGATATCAAAATGGATGTCGCAAATAAATACGGAATGATTCAACCAGGACAATCTAATACACAAGCTGTCAGAGCAGTATTCGTTGTCGATCCTAAGGGAATCATTAGAACAATTCTATATTACCCACTATCGACAGGACGTAACTTTGATGAGCTTAAACGTATTATTCTAGCTCTTCAAAAAGCTGATAAAGATGCGGTTGCAACGCCAGCTGACTGGAGACCTGGAGACGATGTTATCGTTCCGACAGCAGGATCTTGTGGAGTTGCTAAAGAACGTATGGAATCAAAAGATGACGATACTTACTGTCTAGATTGGTTCATGTGTTTTAAAAGAGAATCAGGAAAGAAAAAAGAAGACTAATTAGTCTTCTTTTCTTTCACATAAATTTTGATGTTCGTCTCAACTGGATAGTTGGCTGCATACTCTAATATTTCTTCTCTAAAATTTTGATGGATGACTTCCTCGTCATAATTAGTTTCATTAAGTATTGCAAAATACTCATCAAATAAATAATTGGCTCTATCAGTAACTTTCTTTTCTTGAAAGTTAACATAGTTATTACTGTCTAGTCTATCATCGTTTACATCGTTGATTAAAGCCCCTTCGACAAAATATAAAATACAGTTAATAGCTCTCTTACTACCAAATAATTTTAGTTGTAAATTAGTTCTGTCACGAACATATTCTTCTTGATAATTTTTCAAATCTAATTTCATGTAACCTCCCACAATATAATTATATCATAAAATATGGTAAAAAAAGCTTAAATATGCTATTATTTAGGCAGGAGGTAAGTTATGAAAAAGGAAGTAAAGAAACCAAGTCTATTAGCAGAGTTTAAAGCTTTCGCAATGAGAGGAAATGTTCTCGATATGGCTGTCGGTGTCATTATTGGTGGTGCTTTTGGTAAAATTATTACATCACTAGTAAATGACATATTAATGCCTTTCGTTGGTATTATTATCGGTGGTCACAGTTTTACAAGCTTGAGTATCAAAGTTAAAGACTCAGTCATCATGTATGGAAGCTTCATTCAAAATATTATTGATTTTCTAATTATTGCAGCATCAGTCTTTGTAATGGTTAAGTTGATATCTAATCTAAGCAGAAAAGAAAAAGAAGAAGCAGCTCCAGCTATTAAAAGTGATGAGACAGTTCTTTTAGAAGAAATTAGAGATCTATTAAAAAAAGATACTAAAGCTAAAGAAAAAGTTAAGAAATAATGCGCATATTTATCTGTTATTCTAAATGTTCTACTTGTGCTAAAGCTAGGAGTTTTTTAACTGAAAATAATATTTCTTTTACTGAAAGAGATATCAAGGAAAATAATCCGACTTACGAAGAGTTAAAGCTTTGGACTAGGGGACATGATTTAAAGAAATTTTTCAATACCAGTGGACTAGTTTATAAAAGTCTAGGACTTAAAGATAAGTTAGCTTCATTATCAGATGATGAAAAGTTAAAACTACTTGCCAGTGATGGAATGCTAGTTAAAAGACCACTACTGATAGGTGATGAAGTAATAGTTGGTTTTGATAGAGAAAAATACGCTAAAATAAAGAAGTAGAGTTACTCTACTTTTTTTGTGTCAAATTATTATTTAAGATTAAAATGACATATATTTTAACTTTGAATTATGATATGATTTATATGATAGGTAAGGAGGGGCATATATATGAATGAATGGATAAATTTTGAGGGTGGTTCTTGGCAGAAAGAGATTGATGTCAAAGACTTTATTGAGAAGAATTATCATCTTTATGAAGGGGATGAATCTTTTTTAGCAGGAACATCTGTTAAAACCCAAGCAGTTTGGGATAAATGTAGTGAAGCTTTGACGGAAGAGGTAAAGCGTGGTGTACTAAATATCGATGGTAATAATTTTGCTGGTATCGATAATTTTAAAGCTGGATATATCGATAAAGATAATGAGGTTATCGTAGGGTTGCAAACTGATGAAATGTTAAAACGTATAGTCAATCCTTACGGTGGTGTAAGAATGGTCGAAGATGCACTTTCGGCTTATGGTTTTGCTTTTAATAGTGAAAAGTTAGAACGTTTTAAACAGTATCGCAAGAGTCATAACCAAGGTGTTTTTGATGCATATCCGCAGGATGTTAGAAAAGCTCGTAAAGTAGGACTTATCACTGGTCTTCCAGATGCTTATGGGCGAGGAAGAATAATTGGTGACTATAGACGTGTAGCTCTTTATGGAATAGATTTTCTGATTGCTCAAAAACAGCAAGATCTTATCAAATTAAATGAAGAGATGAGCGAAGAGGTCATTCGCTTACGCGAAGAAGTGAGCATGCAAATAAGAGCACTCGAAGAGATTAAGAAGATGGCGTCTAGATATGGTTTTGATATATCTATGCCAGCTAAAAATGCCAAGGAAGCAGTCCAGTGGTTATACTTTGGATACTTGGCGGCAATTAAAGAAAATAATGGAGCAGCAATGAGTCTTGGACGCGTTGATGCCTTCTTAGATATTTATATTCAAAGAGATATAAATGCTGGACTATTAAGCGAAGCAGATGCCCAAGAGTTAATCGATCAATTTGTCATTAAACTTCGTCTAGTAAGACACTTAAGAACTCCGGATTACGATGAGTTATTCTCTGGTGATCCAACTTGGGTAACCGCAGCTATTGGCGGACTTAACACCCAAAATGAACCACTAGTGACAAAGACATCATTTAGACTATTACATACACTAGATAATTTAAAACCTGCACCAGAGCCAAATATAACGGTTTTATGGAGTGAAAAGCTACCGGATAAGTTTAAGGCTTTCTGTGCAAAAACAAGTATTCAAACTGATGCTATTCAGTATGAAAATGACGATATTATGAGACCGCTTTTTGGTAGTGATTATGCTATAGCTTGTTGTGTTTCAGCCATGAGTTTAGGTAAAGATATGCAGTACTTTGGAGCTAGATGTAACTTAGCCAAAGCCTTGCTTTATTCGATCAACGGAGGAGTTGATGAAGTCACTAAACTTGAAGTGCTAGATGTCACTGGAAAAATGAATGATGAATATTTAGATTATGACAAAGTTGTGGCTAATTTTGATTTAGTTATCGACAAATTAGCTGAGATATATGTCAAAGCGATGAATATTATTCATTACATGCACGATAAATATGCTTATGAAGCTAGTCAAATGGCTCTTCATGATACGGTTGTAAGACGTCTTATGGCCTATGGAATAGCCGGACTATCAGTAACTGCGGATTCACTTTCAGCAATCAAGTACGCTAAAGTAAAACCAGTCAGAGATGTTGACGGTATAGCTGTCGATTTTGAAATTGAAGGGGATTTCCCTAAATATGGAAATGATGATGACCGAGTCGATTCGATTGCTAAAGAACTTACTGCGAAGATGTATCGCGCTTTAGCATCGCATAAATGTTACAGAGAAGCTATTCCAACGATGTCAGTTTTAACAATTACATCGAATGTTGTCTACGGTAAGAAAACTGGATCTACACCTGATGGTCGTAAATACGGCGAAGCCTTTGCCCCAGGAGCTAACCCAATGCATGGACGCGATAGTAAGGGAGCAATTGCTTCACTTAACTCAGTTGCTAAACTTAACTATGGAGCATGCTGCCTAGATGGTATCTCAAATACCTTCTCAATTGTGCCATCAGCTCTAGGAGCAGATGAAGCAACGCAAATACAGAATCTAGTTGGCATTTTAGATGGTTACTTTAGTCAAGGAGCTCATCACTTAAATGTCAATGTTCTAAATCGTGAAATGTTAATTGATGCGATGGAAAATCCTGATAAATATCCACTACTTACAATCAGGGTATCTGGTTACGCAGTTAGATTTAATCGTCTTACTAGAGTTCAACAAGAAGAAGTTATTTCTAGAACTTTCCACGAGAGAATTTAATGAAGGGCAGCGTCGATTCAATTGAATCTTTTGGACTAGTGGATGGTCCAGGAATAAGAGCGGTAGTCTTTCTAAACTCATGCCGTCTGCGCTGTAAATATTGTCATAATCCTGAAATGTGGCTACTTAAAGAAGCTAATATGGAAGCTGCTGAACTAGTTAAGAGACTTCGAAGATTTAAACCATATTACAAACGCAATAATGGCGGAGTAACCTTTTCTGGAGGAGATCCAGTCATGCAAATTGACTTTGTCAAAGAAGCTTTGCGCTTGCTTAAAGAAGAGGGGATTCACACAGCACTTGATACAGCAGGATCTGGTATAGGTAGATATGAAGAAGTACTCGAATATACAGACCTAGTTATCTTCGATATCAAACATAGTGATCCAAATGAATATCAAAAACTAGTCGGAGTAAGTATCGATGAAAGTGAAAAATTTATTGAACTAGCTAACAACATGAATAAACCATTTTGGCTAAGGCAAGTAATTATTCCAGGATTGACCGATACTGATGAATATTTAGAAAGTTTAAAACAGTATATTAAGAGATTCAAAATAGTAGAAAAAATAGAATTTTTAGCCTATCATAAACTGGGTAGCGAAAAGTATCAAAAACTGGGTATTAAATACCCGTATGAGAATTTGCCAGAAATGGATAAGGCTAAATGTAATGAACTTTATGAAAAGTTTATGCAAATGATAAAATCCTAAGTAATTAGGATTTTTATTTTGCTTTAAATAAGTTATAATGAAATAGGTGATAATATATGAAACTTGTCGATACTTGGAAAGATTATGAAATACTTGATGCATCAGCGGGAATGAAACTTGAACGTTGGGGCGATATTATTTTGTCTAGACCAGATCCTCAAATTATTTGGAATAAAGATTATGATGATAGTAAAGCTAATGCTATCTATCATCGAAGTAATAAAGGGGGAGGAGCCTGGGAAAACAAAAAGAAAACTCCGGAAAAGTGGTTAATTAAGTACAAAGATTTAAATTTTTGGGTCAAACAGATGGGTTTTAAACATACTGGTCTTTTCCCGGAGCAAGCCATTAACTGGGATTTTATGCGTGAAAAAATTAAAGAAGCAAATCGTCCAATTAAAGTTTTAAATTTGTTTGCCTACACTGGTGGGGCAACAGTTGCTTGTCTTGCCGAAGGAGCCGAAGTTGTCCATGTCGATTCTTCCAAAGGAATGGTGGCTTGGGCTAAAGAAAATGTTCAGGCTTCAAAATTAGAAGACAGAAAAGTTAGATTCTTAGTCGATGATTGCCGTAAGTTTGTCGAGCGTGAAGCGCGTCGTGGAAATAAATACGATGCAATCATCATGGATCCACCATCATATGGTAAGGGTACTAATGGTGAAGTTTGGGATATCGAAAAAGATTTGGCCGAACTTTTAGATAGCTGCCAAAAAATATTAAGTGATAAGCCTCTTTTCTTTATAATAAATACATATACAACCGGTTTATCTAAAGAAATATTTGCTAATTTACTAAAACAAAAACTAGGTAATTTAAATGGAACTATCGAGTCTTTAGAAATAGGTTTTAAAATAAGTAGTAATGATTTTTTACTTCCTTGTGGGGTTACTTGTAGGTGGCAGTCTTGAAAGTAATTTATGAAGACAATCATGTAATCGTTGTCCATAAACCACAGAATGTCCCGTCGCAAGCAGATAGTAGTAAAGACGAGGATATTTTTAGCATGACTAAACAGTATATTAAAGAAAAATATGATAAGCCAGGCAATGTCTATTTAGGCCTTTTACATCGCTTAGATCGTCCTGTCAGTGGTCTAATGGTCTTTGCCAAAACATCTAAAGCAGCAGCTCGTTTATCGAAAGATTTTGCCAGTGGCAATGTCTTAAAAAAGTACTATGCCGTAGTCAAAGGAAAGGGCTTAAAAGACGAAGATACTCTAGTTGATTATCTAGTCAAGGGTGATGATCAATACTCGCGAGTAACAGATCAAAAAGAGGGGAAATATGCTAAGCTCTCTTACAAAGTATTAAATAGACTAGACGACTTGTCATTAGTTGATATAGAGCTAGAGACTGGTCGCCATCATCAAATTAGAGTACAGTTTTCTTCCAGAGGTTTTCCAATCTATGGAGATCAGCGCTACGGAGAGCAAAATAAAGAACAAATAGCCCTATTGGCATACCGTCTTTCATTTGTTCATCCGGTTAGTAAAAAGAGCCTTGATTTTGAGTATATAGAAACGACAAGCATCATAAATAAACTGTTGCAAACAAAATAAATCTTTGATATCATTATATATATAATAAAGGGAGAAAAATATGAGTATAGTTGATTATTTGAGTTTTGATATCAGTTGGTTTAAAACACCATCTGGAATTGCGATCACCGCAGGAATTGTTTTATTACTTGTGGGTATAATTGCACTATTAGTATCAAGTGGAAAGAAGAAGAAAGATGCACCAGCTGAAGAAAAATCTACTTTAGTTGAAGTAGCAGCTCCAGCAGCGGTAGCGGCAGCAGCGGTTGTCGTTCCTGAAGCAGCTCCAGTGCCAGAAGCAGTTCAAGCGCCAGCTCCGGAACCAATTGCGCCAGAGCCTGTAGTACCTGCAGCAATTCAAATGCCAGAACCGGTCGAAGCACCAGTTCAAGCACCTGAAGCAGCCCCTGCACCAGTAGCAAGTCCAGAACCAGCTATTGAAATAGCTAGTCCTGAAGTTGCCCCAGCAATTTATGGTGGAGCAGATCCACATGTTGCAAGTGAAACTGAAAAACCAGCCGAGGAACAACGACCAATTTACGGTGGAGCTAATCCGCTAGATAATACCGGTGCTATGCCAAGAGTAGAAGCACCAGCAGCGCCAGTAGTTCCTGAAGCAGCTGAAGTGCCAGAAGCAGCACCAGCTCCTGCTGAAGTACCTGCTGTAGAGGCAGAAATACCAGCTGTTGAGCCAGCTGTCGAAATGCCAGTTGTAGCACCAGCAACAGAAGTTGCAAATGAGCCAGAAGCTATGCCTGTTCCAGCAGTAGAAACATCTGCTGAGGAGCCAGCACCAGCTCAGGAAGCACCGGTGCAAGAAGCAGCGCCAGTACCGGCCGAAGCATCTACGGCAACACCGACAGATGAAGTAGAAACATTAGAGTTTTAAAAGATAGGAAACTATCTTTTTTTCTTTGTAAATTGACTTTTAGGCGTAATTATGGTATAATTGCGCCATCTTAAGTTAAGGGGGATAAAATGAATATTAATTATGACAATAGCATTATTGAAAGATCAAACAGATTAAATGAAATAATTGCTAAGAAACCAATGAATAAAAGATTAGCGATAATCTATGCATTTCTTGGTGAAGAATACTTGGCTGATGAAGAAACTCAGCTTCTTGCATACGAGTGTAAAGCTCTAATTAAAGAAGGAGCAAGCTTTCCAGTTGAACTTACGCCTTCACAGTGGACTTTACCCAAAGAGACAAAGTCTCATAAAACACGTAGAGCAATTAGATAAGTTTGACATTTTCTGCTAAATATGTTATAATTCTAACACATTTAGAGATTATAGTGATTAAGCTTTATAGGGGGTAAGATTAATTATGAAAAAATCGTATATTTTTGAATACCAGAATGAAAATGAATTTAAAAAACGCGAACGTACAGTCCGTAAATATAATATGCTTGCATATAAAAAGTTAACTTTTGATTATTATCCTGAAATAAGAAATGGTAACTTTTTAGGTGAGCTTGAATCAGTTAATAAAAAAGAGGGTACTAAGACTTATAATTTAAAATTACCTACTGATGAACTTTTCTGTAAAGTTCATGGCGAGATAAGATTACATTATACTGTCTATGATGATAAGAACATTGTTCTTTTAACCAATATTACCCCAGATCAAATACTTGATGAAGCCCATCGTACAGAGCTTGGAACATACAAGGGAGTTATGATCTCTAAAAAGAATCCTGAAAAAGATATGTTCAAAGTTAATCTGTTAAATATGTTACAAAAATAGAGCTGAAAAGCTCTTTTTTATTGTAAAAAAGTAATTATACTTATATACTTATTATAGTAGGAGTATGATATGAAAAAGAGAAATGGTTTTACTTTAGTTGAACTGATGGCTGTCATTATAATTCTTGGGATACTTTTGACAATTGCTATTCCCAATACTTTAGCAATGTTAGAGCGTAGTAAGAAAGATTCTTTTGTCGAAGATGCTAAGAAGTTTATTTCGATGACACAAGCAAGAGTAGAGACTGATAAACGTATTGAAAGACCACAGGATGATACTTCGGCAACCCTTGTGACCCTCAAGTATTTAAATACAAGTGATCTTGAGAAGAGTCCATATGGTTTTAACTATATGCCAGAAAAGAGTTTTGTCGTTATTGCTAGAAGTGGTGGAAGATATGTCTACTATGTCAACTTGATTGCTTGTAAAGATGCTACCTGTGCTGGTAATGATGTCGTTGGAGTAAACGTAATTACAGAAACAACCTTACAACAGGATGGTTCTAGATCAAATGTCCGCCGTGGAGACGTGGTGACAGATTTTGTTACATACAACGCTGTCGTTGGTACTTATGAAGCAGGAATGCATCTAAAAAGTAAAATTGGCAACCGTGTAATTAACAATTTATACTAATGTAAACTTATAAAAATCTATTGCAAAAGATTTTTATAAGTGATAAGATTAATTTATAAAATAGAAAGGAAGGATATGAAGATGAATAAGAAAGGTTTTACGCTAATTGAGTTATTGGCAGTAATTATTATACTAGGTCTTCTTATGGCAATCGCTATACCAAGTGTTACTCGTTATATCGACCAATCAAGAAGAAAAACTCTAGTTAATACAATTGGTAACTATGTTAGTGCAGCTGTAACTGGTATGAACGCTGGTGATGAATATACATTCCAAACTCCAGGTGCTACTCCAACTACAGTTACTGCATATAGCGGAACAACTTTATACGCTATCCCAGTTGGATGTATAAATCTTGAAAAAGGTGGAGCTAACCCATATGGTCAATGGCAAGCTGGTTCATATGTTCTAGTAACATATCATGACGATGAAGGATACAGATATGGATTCCAATTCGCTGAGAGCCAAGGTCATTACCTAACAGCTACTCCTCATGCGCAAATTAAGACATCATCTGTTCAAACAGGAACTAACACAATTGCAGCATTTACAACCTCTACAGTACCAACAGGTCTAGCAACCTTCAATGGTAAGACTGGTCTTACTACTGTTGCAGTAGCAAACTGTACTGATCCATGGAGAGCAAACTAAGATAAGAAAAGAAGTTAATACTTCTTTTTTTTATTGTAAATAATTATCTTCTTTGATATAATACCTATAGCAATCAAGGAGGGATAATATGGCAAAGTTAGGAAACAGACAGAGAAAGACTTTAGTATGCACCGTTTGCAATGAAGAAAATTATCGCGTTGAAAAGAATATTAAAAATACGACAGAACGTCTAGAACTTAGTAAGTACTGTTCGAGATGTCAAAAACATACAGCGCACAAAGAAAAGAAATAGTAGGTTCAAATAATGATTAACGTAAATGATTTAAAAAATGGGATGACCATTAAAATTGACAATAATATCTTCTTAGTAATTGAATTTCAACATGTTAAACCTGGTAAGGGTCCAGCATTCGTCAGAACCAAGTTAAAGAATATTAGAACAGGTTCAACGACAGATCACACGTTTAATACTAATGTTAAATTTGAGCAGGCACATATCGATAAACATGAAATGCAGTATCTCTATAATGATGGAGAAGGCTTCCATTTCATGAATATGGAAACTTATGAGCAAATTGAAATAAGCAAAGATGTACTAGGAGACACAGTAAACTATCTAAAAGAGAATTTACTAGTGCAAATAGATATCTATGGTGGTGAAATAATCGGTGTTACTTTACCTGATAAAGTATCACTTAAGGTTATTGAAACAGCCCCTGCTGTCAAAGGAAATACTACCTCGAGTGCCATGAAGGATGCAACGTTTGAAACAGGTTATGTAACAAAGGTTCCAATCTTCATCGAAGAGGGCGAAGAAATACTTATTTCGACATATGATGGAAAATATTCATCCAGAGCATAAAATACCTAAAATTAGGTATTTTTTATTGAAATTAGGTATAAAAGGTTGTATAATCATATTTGTTACGTCCTGTTAGCTCAGCTGGATAGAGCAACGCCCTTCTAAGGCGTCGGTCGAGCGTTCGAATCGCCCACAGGACACCATTTTGTAAAGAACTCTGTTAAGCAGAGTTTTTTTATGCCAAAAAACGTAAAATTTTGATAAATAGGTTTAAATATACTTGCATATTATGTATAATTAAATAGGAGAGTAATATATGATCGATTTTGTTAAAAGACAATTGGTTTTTATTATGATTGAGATGCAGATCTTGTAGATTTGACATCTTTTATTTTGTATTTTTTGGGGAGGAAATATGAGAAATAACTTTAATGACAAACTCTTGGAAGATGCTATTTTAGCAGAAATAGACAAGGGAACAACACTGGGGAAAGTATGTGATAAGTATCAAGTTGATCATATCTTAGTAATGACTGTTATCGAAGATTTGAAAAAACTTGGTCATAATGTCGATATTGTACCAACTAATGATGGAGATATGGAGATAAAAAATTACGGTCATCGTAAACTGATTGATCCAGTTCCATTTATGCTTGAAAATAATAATAGAAATATTAGAATAGTTTTACTATCTGATACACATATGGGTTCTAGGTATGAGCAGTTAGAAGCATTGAATAATGTCTATTACAATGCCTATGAAGCCTTTAAACCTGATTTCTTTTTACACTGTGGAGACTTATCAGCTGGAGTTTATTCAGCGTCGCAGCAAATGCTCAATCAAACATTATTTGCTCGTAGTTTTGATGAACAAGTTGATCACATTGTCAATTTTTATCCGTATATCGAAAATACACCAACATATTTTATAACTGGTGAGCGTGATGAGAAACATCTAAAACAAGATCAGGCAAATGATATTGGAGTAGCAGTTTCTAATGCAAGACCAGATTTAGTTTACTTGGGACAGTTTGCTAAGAATCTACATATATACGATATTTATAAAGATAAGAAAATAAAATTTAGAGTAGAACATATGACTGGTTCATCACCATATACGGTATCATACCCCTCACAGCGTGAACTAGATGCGATGCGTAGTGATGATAAACCAAACTTCTTAATTCATGCACACTGGCTCACCTCAGCAGATTTCATGACTAGGGGAGTAAAACTTATTCAAGTACCTGGTTTAGTCGGAGAGATACCATCTAGAAAGAAACCTGGTTCGACTAATATTGGAGCTTGGTATTTAGAAATACAACGCGATAGTAATATGGATATTGTTTCACAGAAAGAAACTAGAGTAACTTATTATAAACAAGAACCAATTGATAATCATCAAAAGGTTAAAGCTTTAAAAATAGGAGGAAAAAATGGCAAATTATAAAACAGGAATGAGTTATAAAGAAATAAATGCCTTTACTAGATATCTATCAAGTGGAGTAACAGTTAATGAAGCTTGTGAGCATTATAATCGTAGTCCTAAAGAAATTAGAGCAATTATAAACTATTTAAATTTAAAAAATAAAAACTTTGAATATAATGAACGTGAAGATGGAGAAATAGAAATAGTTCGTCGTAAAGCAGTTCGTAGAAAATATGATGGACAGGGTATTAAGCCTCCGATGAATGAATGTGAACTTGTCCAAGCTTGTTTTATATCAGATACACATTTAGGTAGTAAACAAGATCGACTAGATTTAATTAACCAAGTTTATGATATGTGCGTTGAAAGAGGAATAAACACTGTTTTTCATGCCGGAGACCTAACAGATGGTAACTATATCAATAAACGTCCTAATCATGTCTACGATACCGTTTATGCTGGTTTTGATGAACAGTTTGATTATGTTGTAGCAAACTATCCTAAAAGAGATGGAATAACGACAAAAATAATCAGTGGAAACCATGACAACACTCACTATATTAATGCAGGAGCAGACATCGTTAGACATGTTTGCCTAAGTAGACCAGATATGGAATATTTAGGAAAAGATCAAAGATATATTAAACTAGGTAAAAATAAAAACTTACTTATTAAACTCCATCATCCAGATGGAGGATCTGCTAAGGGAAAAACATATAAAATGCAAGAATCGATTAATTCCCTAGAAAGTGGTGTCAAACCCCAAGCTCTATTTAGAGGACACTATCATAAAATAGCAGGATTAACATGGCGCAATGTCCATGCCTTTGATCTAGGTTGTATGACTGATGATTCACCATTTATGGAGCGAGGAGACTTGCTCAATCAAATGGGAGCATTATTTGTCGATTTCTATATCAGTAAAAATGGAGATATCGAGTACTTAACAACCGAAAATGTCTACTTTAAATCAGCAGATAAAGATATCTATGGAAATGATAAAGCTAAAGTTAAAACACTTAAAAGATAAAAAGCCAAACATTGGCTTTTTCTTATTATTTAATAAACAGTCTTTTACACAAAAAAACGAATATCGCCACTACGGTCAATACCGCCGCAACGGGGAATTCGTTTTCTAATCAAAATATACCACAACAAATAATATCTGTCAAAATTATTATTTTAATTATGTTTGTAATTCATTTGTTTATATTTATTATCACTTAGTTTAATTGACTAAGTTTTTTTATAGTGTTAAGATTTAGATAGGTGATAAATATGAAAAAGAAAGAACTTATTAAATATCTTTTACTACTTATTTTTGTTTTTGGAGTATCTTATTATATATATACTCTTCCATATGAAAGAGAAGCTAAAAAGGGCATTACTGTCGATAAATATGCCGATACTGAAGCCTTACTTGTTGTCTCTCATTACGAAGATGCTATTTTGTATGCAAGCTCTATTTTAAACGATAAAGATGTCTTGGTCGTGTGTATTACTTGTCAAGATGATGGGGTCGCTTCACAAGATCTTGCCAAAGTTTTAGCTTCGAGTAAAGATCAACATCTATTCCTTGGATTTAGTGAATATGACGGAGATAATCTTGATGACTGGATGCTTTCTTACGATAAGTTAGAGTTTGAAATAGATAAGATATTAAAACTTAGACACTGGAATGAAATATATACTCATCATCCTAAAGGAGAAGGGCAGCTCCAGCATAAGATAACTAGTAGAATAGTTACTAAGAATGCTATTAAAGAACGTCTTTCTCAAAATTTAAATTATTTTAATACTGCAGATCTTGTTTTAATTGAATGGGATCCTGCATCACCAGCGATTGTTAATAAACAGGCTATGATTGATATGTTTACTAATAAAGATGAAATAAGAGAAAAAATGACCAATGTAAGTTTTGGAGAAAGTTTTATAGATTATGATAAATATGTTAAAGATGAAAAACTCAAGTAAAATTTTAATATTAGCTTTTGTCTTTTTACATACTCTTTTACATGTAATTAATATCGATAATTATATTATTGTTTTAAATAATTTAACTTCTTTTAAATTAAGCGCCGCAACAAGTTTTCTATATAGTAACATGGGGACATTTAATCCCTTTGTTTTACTGCCTAGATTTTTAGGAATAGAATATAGTTTGTATCTTGAGATACTGACTTTAATTATTGTCGGTGGTCTTGCTTTTCTTTATCATAAAGTTTTTATTGAAAATGAAAAAGACTGGCGTAAGACGACTGTTTTACTTGCTTTTGTCCTTTTATCAACATCTTTCTTATACAGGGTATATGCAGTATTATTTATGCCCTTTATGCTCCTATCTTTTTACTTTTTAAAAGATTTAATCTATCGCAAAAAAATATATCCAATTACTATTACTATGACTTTGTTACTAATCAGTAACTGGATCTTTGGAATAGCTACTTTCTTAGTCTTGATGATGCTTTTAATTTATTACATCGAAGATGATATCAAATACGGAATTAAAGATATGTTTAGACTCTTGATTAGTTTCTTAATTGCTTTTGGTCTATCATCAATTATCATTTTTCCAAGTCTCCAGGTAGGAACAGTTATGCCTAGTGCTTTCTTTCCTGTTTCATTATCGGTTTTACTAATTCATTTAATGCTTGGGGTTAGACTTATAAAAATGCGTAGAAAATTGATCAGTACTATTTTAGGATTTATTTACTTATTGCTCTTTTTAAAAATAGAAGCCATGTTACTACTTGTAATGATTCCTTATGTCTTTGTTCTACTTAAAGAGTTTCTAAATCATCACAAACTTGATAACCGTGAAGTAGTTATCTTTATCCTATTTTATCTCTTGCTCTTTGGTCTTGCTTTTGATAAAGCTGTAATTTATCCAATAATTGTCTCAAACGAGAAAATGTCATCGTTTTTTGAAGCTACTAAGACAACTAGCTTTCTTGCTTTGACAGCTCTGATAGCTACAAGCTACATTGAATTTAATACCCGAAAACTCCTATCTAAGAAAAAGTAAATGTGTTATAATCATCTTAATAATAGGGAGTATCTATGGCTAGAGAAATAGGACGAATTATCAAAGTAAATGGTAAAAGATATCTAATCGTTAGTAAAGTATCACATGATAATAGTGATTACCTTTATTTGATGACAACTGATAAACCAGTTGAGACCGCTATTGCCAAAATGCTTCAGCTTAGACCAAACATTATCGAAGTAGCTATGGTAGATGATAAAAAACTTAAAAAAGAACTGTATGAAAAGTTTATATCTTCACTAGATTGATATGTAAAGTACATATCTTTTTTATTTTCTTCATGATATAATTTTGGTAGGTGATTATATGAAAAACATCTATGGACTTAGCCTAATTGACTTAGAAAACTATCTATTAGGTATGGGTGAAAAAAAGTTCAAAGCTAGTCAAATATATGACTGGCTTTACGTTAAAAAAGTAAAGCAATTTACAGATATGACTAATCTTAAAAAAGAATTAATTGATAAACTTAGTACTGAGTTTAGTTTTAGCATGCCTGCTTTGGATAAAGAAGAGATTGGTAGGGATGTCTCTAAGTATTTATTTACTTTGGATGATGGTCTTTCGATCGAAGCAGTTTTAATGAATCATGACTATGGAAACAGTTTGTGTGTCTCTAGTCAGGTTGGTTGTAATATGGGCTGTAGTTTCTGTGAGAGTGGTAGACTTAAGAAGCAGCGTGATCTTAGGGCTGATGAGATGGTAACCCAGGTTCTTATTGCCGAGGAGTTATCAGGTAAACGTGTTAGTCATGTGGTCGTTATGGGGATAGGTGAACCATTTGATAATTACGATAATCTTGTCAAGTTTATTGAAATTATCAATCATGATAAAGGTCTTGCTATCGGCAGTAGACATATCACTGTCTCTAGCTGTGGAATAGTTCCGCGTATCTATGATTTTGCCAATCTTCCATATCAAGTAAATTTAGCAATAAGTCTCCATGCTCCAAGTGATGAACTTAGAAAAGAACTTATGCCAATTGCTAAGGCTTATCCACTTGATGAACTGATGAAAGCGCTTAGAGATTACATTGCTAAGACAAATAGACGCTTAACATTTGAATACATTTGTATCGATGGGGTAAACGATAGACCAGAAGATGCTAGAGCGCTAGCTAAGTTACTTAGAGGAATGAACTGTTATGTCAATTTAATTCCCTATAATGAAACTAGTCACTTTACTTATAAGCGTAGTAAAAAAGAGAATATCATGCTCTTTTATGATATAATGAAAAAAGAAAAGATACCTGTGACGATTCGTAAAGAGTTTGGAGGAACGATCAGTGCAGCCTGCGGACAATTGCGAAGCCAGAAGGAGGATTTATGAAGTCATACTACTTGACAGATACCGGGAAAATAAGAAGTCACAATGAAGATAATGTAATAATAGTTAAGAATGCTGGTGGCGAGTATTTGATGGCTGTAGCCGATGGAATGGGTGGTCATTCAGCTGGTGAAATAGCTTCATCAATTGCAATCGAAGAGTTATCAAAGCGCTTTCAAAGTGAATTTGATAAATTTGAAAAAGTCGATGCTGTCAACTGGCTTAGAAAAATTGTCGTTGAAATAAATGAACAGATTTTTGAGCACGTTGCTAGAAATCCGGAGAGCAAGGGAATGGGAACAACACTTGTCATTGCTCTAATTACCGAGGAATATATCCTCTTTGGTAATGTCGGAGATTCGTCAGGCTTTGCTGTTAAAGATAATAAGTTACACAAAGTAACATATGATCATACACTTGTTAATCTCCTTCTAAAGGCTGGAGAACTAACTAAAGAAGAAGCTAAGGGTCATCCTAAGAAAAATGTTCTTATGAAGGCACTTGGAGCAAATAATCCAATTGATATCGATATCTTTGATTGTGATTTAGATGTCGAAGCTATTCTACTTTGTAGTGATGGACTTACCAATATGCTCGATCAGTTACAGATCGAGAAGGTCCTAAACGGTGACGAAGACATCGAAGATAAAGTAATTAGACTAATAAGAAAAAGTAATAATCGTGGGGGAAGCGATAACATTTCAATAGCATATATTGAAATGGATAAAAAGGGTGAGAAATGATAACAAAGGGTCAAAAGATAAATGATCGTTATGAGATCATTAAAAGTATTGGGGAAGGTGGCATGGCTAATGTCTATCTTGCTCAAGATATTATACTAGATAGAAAAGTAGCAATTAAAGTACTTAGAGGTGATTTGGCTAATGATGAAAAGTTCATTCGTCGTTTTAATCGTGAAGCAGTTTCAGCGTCACAATTAGCTCACCCTAATATTGTTGAAATATACGACGTTGGTGAAGATGAAAATACTCACTATATCGTCATGGAATATATCGAAGGTAAAACGCTTAAGCAATTACTTAAGAAACGTGGTCATCTAACAGTAGGTGAAGCAGTCGATATTATGAGTCAGCTAGCTGATGGAATTTTGGAGGCTCACAAGAGTTACATCATTCATCGTGACTTAAAACCACAAAACATTATGATTCAGGAAGATGGACAGATCAAAATAACTGATTTTGGTATCGCTATGGCGATGAATTCATCGCAGCTTACCCAAACTAATTCGGTTATGGGGTCAGTTCACTATCTCCCGCCGGAGCAGGCAAGTGGTAAGACAGCAACTATCAAATGTGACATCTATTCGATGGGAATACTCTTTTATGAACTACTTACTGGAATTCTTCCGTTCAAGGGAGAAAATGCCGTTGAAATAGCTTTAAAACACATGAAAGATCCAATTCCTAATGTTCGTAGACAAAACTCTTCAGTACCACAGAGTATTGAAAATATCATATTGAAGTGTTCAGCTAAGAATCCTAAAAATAGATACAGTGATATCAAAGAGATGCAAAAAGATTTAGAAGTAGCACTTGATGAAGATGTAGCTAATCAAGCAAGACATGTCTACAAGTATCCAGAGCAGGATTTTGACGATGTCAAAACAGCTATTCCGACCATTCAGAAGAAGAAAAAAGAAGAAAAGCCGGAAGAGCCGATTGCTAGAAAAGTAAAAAAGACAAAGAAGAATAAAAATACCTGGCTAATTGTCAGTTTATCAGCAGTCTTCTTATTACTATTAGTAGCTTTACTAGTCATCTTTGTGCCACCTATTTTGGAAAAGAATAAAGAAATTGTCATTCCTGATGTCTCGGGCATGGAAGTAGACGAAGCAAGGACGGTTTTAACTAATGCTGGTCTTGCAGTAGCTGATGAAACCAAGACGATGGTCTCAAGTCAGTACGAGGCAGGTAAAGTTATCAAAACTGATCCGATTGCCAATCGTAAAATTAAAAAGGGACGTGAAGTAACTATTTGGGAATCACTTGGTGAAGGAACTTACACCGTCGAAGATTTTACTGGAAGTAATTATATAGAAATTAAAACCAAGCTTGAAAGCATTTACGGGATGAACGTTGAACTGATCAAAAAAGAAGTTGATAACTATACTGAAGCCCAAGGAATACTTGAACAAAAGCCTGAAGCTGGAACAACTCTTAAAAAGGGTGATACGATAACTCTATATATTCCAGATATATATGAAAAATATCCAGACTTTGTCAAAGAAGGATGGAAAGTAGCCGAAGTTGAAAACTTCTGTAAGGTCCAAGGACTTAGATTAGTTACAGAAACGACTGAAACAAATAACTATCCAGATGGTTCAATTGTCGGACAAAGTAGACCAGCCGGAACAGTCATTGAGCGCAATGCGACATTGACTATTACAATCGCTAAAAACTCAACTAATAGCGAAGACAATCCAGGAGAACCAGTTAACCCTTAGAAAGGAATAATTTGAAAACAAAAGGACAAATAGTAAAAATTATTAGTAATGCCTATACCGTAAGTAGTAATAAAGAGGAATTTACCTGTCATATGAGAGGTAAATTTCGCAATTTAAAAATGACTCCGGTTGTCGGTGATTATGTAACTATCGATACAGAACTTAAAACTGTCGAAGAGATACTGCCAAGAAAGAACTATCTCATTAGACCCTTTGTTGCCAATATCGATCAAGCTATCATTGTAACTAGTGTCAAAGAGCCAGATCTTTCACTTAATCTACTGGATAAATTACTAGTTATTATGCATAAAAATAATATTGAACCAATTATTTGTCTAACTAAAATAGATCTTTTAAACAAAGATGAATTACAAAGTATCAATAAATTATTTACTTACTATGAATCCCTAGGTTATAAAGTTCTACATAACTCTGAAGAAAATAAAATTATTCAAGTCTTTAAAAATAAAACGACTGTTTTAACTGGTCAAACAGGAGCAGGAAAATCGAGTTTACTAAATAGACTAGATAAGAGTTTAGAGCTTAAAACGGGAGAGATATCAAAAGCTCTTGGACGCGGTAAGCACACAACAAGGCATGTCGAATTACTTGAGTTATTCGATGGTAAAGTTTTGGATACTCCAGGCTTTTCCAATTTAGATTTCTCTAGTTTTACTAAAGAAGAAATAAAAGATGCATTTATAGAATTTGATAATTACAGTTGTAAGTATCGTGACTGTATGCATTTAAAAGAAGAAGAGTGCAGAGTAAAAGATGCTCTTAATAGTGGGGCTATTTTAGCAAGCAGATATGAAAATTATCAGAAAATATTAGCGGAGGTGAAGAAATGAAAAAGATTGCAGTATCATTCTTAAGTAGTAAGAATGCCGCTAAGGATTTAGATCTTTTAGAAGCAACTGATGTCGATTATATTCACATCGACTATATGGACGGAAAATTCGTTCAAAATAAGAATAATCCCTTTAACATTATCGATAAGAAAGCTCGTAGTCTAAGAAAACGCTTAGATGTTCATCTAATGGCACAAAAGCCTGAGATGGCTATCGATCAGTATGCGATATTAAACTGTGAGTACATCACCGTTCATGTCGAGTTAAAAGAAAATGTTTTAGCTCTAATAGATCGCATTAAATCATACGGTATTAAAGCAGGACTAGCGGTCAATCCCGAAACAGATATTGAACTTGTTTACGATTACTTAGATGATATCGATCAAGTTTTAATCATGTGCGTCAATCCCGGAGCCGGTGGACAGGAACATATTGATATGACAAGTAAAGTAAATGCTTTGAAAAAAGAAATTGCTAATCGTGATGTCATTATTGCTGTCGATGGGGGAATTAATGACGAGACGGCTAAAATGTATGAAAATGCTGAACTAATTGTAAGTGGTTCTTATATTATTAGTGGTGATAACTTTCAGGAAAGGATAGATAGTTTAAGATGAAAAAGAAATTATTAATATTATTTATTATTTTACTGATGACGGCTTGTTCGTTTAAAAAAGAGATATATATTGGGGGAAGTGAAGAATATCAAAAAGAAGAGACTCCCGAAGAAGAAATAATTGTCAACAGTGGGAGATCATCTAGTATTGCAAATCCTCTTACGGCCGGAGAAATAGGTCTAGCTAGTAAATATAATCCTAAAATAAAAGACTATCAAATTACTGATGTTACAGTCAAAGTACTCGATGCAAATCAAAGTAAAATAGAATTTGATAAATACAATGAAGAAGTAGAAAAATTAGCTCTTAAGACAGGTTTTAAAGTTGTCGTTTTAGAATATGAAACTAAACTAGTTAATTTTGAAACTGAAACTTTTGGTAGTGATGGTGAAGTCTATAGTGAAGTGCAGGCGATAGATGGTAATCCACTAGTTTATGAAGGGGTAAAACAAGTAATAGATATCTACTACATAAGTAAGAGTGAAGGGAAGTTTAAGAATGAGACAGCTGTTACTAAAATAATGTTTCAAGTGCCAGCAGCTAGTCAAGGATTTTTATTAAAGCTAGGAGCAGTTAATAAAGTTCAAGCATTCTTTAGGGTAAATTAAATGATATATTTAGATTATAGTGCTACAACTAAAACAGATGAAGAAGTTCTAGATACTTTTAATAAAGCTAATCAAAAGTATTTTGCTAATCCCAATTCACATCATAAAGCAGGACTTGAAGCTAAGAAGTTAATCGATAGTTCAACCGAGCAAATAGCTAGTATTTTAGGTGTTAAATCGCAAGAGATTATCTATACTAGTGGAGCTAGTGAAGCTAATAACTTAGCTATCAAAGGAATAGCTTTAAAGTATCAAAATAGGGGTAAACATATAATAACTAGTGAACTTGAGCATTCATCGATATATGCCCCTTTAAATTACTTAGCTAGCCAGGGCTTTGATATCGATATAGTACCGTGTGATAAGGATGGGAAGATAGATTTAGAAGAGTTTTCCAAACTACTTAGAGATGACACTATTTTAGTTACTCTTACTGCGGTAAGTAGTGAAACCGGAGTCATCGAACCAATCGATCAAGTAGCCAAGATTTTAGAAAACTATCCTAAGTGTTTTTTCCATGTCGATATGACTCAGGCTATCGGTAAAATGAAAGTGGATCTATCAAAAGTAGATTTAGCTTCATTTTCAGCTCACAAGTTCTTTGGTATTAAAGGAATCGGAGCTCTCTATAAAAAAGAGAAGATCATTATCGAGCCACAGATACATGGGGGAAGTTCGACAACTATCTTTAGAAGTGGAACACCTGCGACAGCGATGATAGCATCACTTAGCAAAGCTCTTCGTTTAGTAGTAGAAGATCAAGATAAAAAATTTAAACATGTCAAAGAGTTAAATGAAAAAATTAGAAAAGAATTAAGTAACTATGAGTTTATTACAGTAAACAGTCCAAGTGATTCTTTATCACATATATTAAACATCAGTTTTCTTCATTCTAAGCCAGAGACTATTTTACATATGTTCGAAGAAGAAGAAATCTATATATCAACTCAGACAGCTTGTTCATCAAAAGATACTTTATCCAAAGCAGTCCTAGCAGTAACGGGTAACATGAATCAAGCAGAGACTTCGGTTAGAATAAGCTTGTCACATAAGACAAGTGAAAAAGAAGTTGAAGAGTTTTTAAAAGTCTTAGCTAAAATATATGATAAAGTTGAGGCTCTAAAAAGATGAAGATAATTAAAATTAATGCTATATGGTGTCCAGGATGTTTAGTGTTAAACAAAGTCATGAAAAAAATAGAGGAAGCATATCCAGGAAACGAATATGTTTCATATGATTATGATATGGACTATGAAGAAGTGGAAAAACTAGATCCAGGTAAGCGATTACCTGTTTTAATCTTTTATAAAGATAATAAAGAAATAGATAGATTGGTAGGTGAGAAAACATATGAAGAAATATCTAAAGTTATTGACGATAACAGTTAGTATATTATTTTTATTTTTAAGTTTTAATGTTAAAGCAGAGAGTTCTTTAGATAAACTTTTACCAAAGAGTGATAAATTAGATATCTATTTATTTTATGGAAAAACTTGTCCACACTGCCATGATGAACTTAAGTTTTTAGATCAAATAAATGATAAGTATAAAGATAAACTTTCTATTCATAAATATGAAGTTTGGAATGATGTAAATAATGAAGCTCTTTATGCAAGAGTAAGGGACTATTTTAAAGTAAGTGGAAAAGGGGTACCATTCACTGTGATTGGTGATGATTACTTCTACGGATACTCTGAATCAATTGGTCTTAGAATTGAAAAATCAATAAGGGAAAAACTAGGTTATAAAGAAGAGAGAGAAGAAACTTCCGTCGTTGAAAAAAACATCTATAAATTACCTTTAATAGGTGAAGTAGATGCTTCTAAAGCAAGTCTTGTTACAGTAGCGGTAGTACTTGGTTTTGTCGATGGCTTTAATCCGTGTGCACTATGGGTATTACTGTTTATTATCAATATGCTAATTGGGATGAAAAATAAAAAGAAAATGTTTGTCCTCGGTTACAGTTTTCTTCTAGCCTCGGCTATTGTCTACTTCCTAGCTATGCTTGGAATAAATTTTGTACTATCCTTTGCTATGTTATTTAAAATAAGAGCAACGATAGGTCTAATTGCAGTCATTTTAGGTATCTACAGTATTTATAAATATATCGAAACGAGAAACGATAGTGGTTGCGAAGTAGTCAATGATAAAAAACGTATGAACTTATCAAGACAGATTAAGAAAATTAAAAACTCTTCGACTTTTATTGGATCGCTTCTTGGAATAATTGCTCTAGCTATCGGTGTAAACTTAATTGAACTAACTTGTTCACTAGGTTTTCCAACTATCTTTTCAGAGATTCTAGCAATTAACAAAGTCGTAGGATTAGAACGAATAGTTTATTTGCTTATCTATGTATTTATGTACATGCTCGATGATCTAATTATTTTTACAATCGCAGTTCTTACCTATGAAGTTACAGCTGGAAGTACTAAGTATGGAAAAATAATGAAACTAGTTGGGGGTATCATCATGATAATTATGGGCTTATTACTAGTTTTCAAGCCAGAATGGATAATGTTAAATTTTGGAGGTTAATATGAATAAAAAAGCTTTTACGCTAGTAGAACTTTTGGCAGTCATAATTATTCTAGGACTACTTGTGGCTATCGCCATACCAAGTGTCAGTAGAATTCTAGCTCAGACAAAGAAAAAGGGTTATCTAGCAACGGTGGAGTCTTATGCAACCGCAGCTTCGATGAGCGTCAATGTCGGACGTTTTGGCGAGCTAAAAGATCAAAGCGCGATGTACTATTTGCCAGTTAAATGTCTCTCGCTTGAAAAAGGAGGACAAAATAGCCCAACTAGCCAGTGGGTGATAGCTTATATTATTAGTACCTACAACGGCAAGGAGCATAACTTCTACCATTATTTCAAAGATCAAACAGGTCTAGGACTAGTTGGAACTAAAAGAGAAAGAGCAAAACTATCAGATATTGTCGAAGTAAATAAAAATACCGGAGACTTAATATCAGTCGAAGGAAAAACAAAAGCTATAATACTAAATGAAAACACTTGTAATCTAGATAATTTAGAAGAAAAAACAGTTAATTAAAAGTATCTATTATAGATACTTTTTTTATTCACAAAAATTAAATACAGGGCTATACTTAACCTATATAATAGGAGAATTTATGAACAAGAAGGCTTTTACATTAATCGAATTACTTGCAGTAATAATTATTTTAGGTCTTTTAATGGCGATAGCCATACCAAGTGTAACTAGATATATTAATAATTCTAGAAAAAAAGTTTATGCTAATACCCTCGATTCATATGTTGATGGACTTACAAAGATGTTTGCTAATGGTGATATACCTGGAATGTATGAAGAGGACACTACATACTATGTTCCGTTTTCATGTATAACTACTGAAAAGGGTGAGGGAAGTCCGAATGGTGATTGGGAATTCGCCTATGTATTAGTAACCAACACAAGCGGAGTAAAAAATTATTCACTATATACCAAAGACGCTTGGTGCTAACTGGAGTGGAAACGGTACAGTTATCTTTGCTCCGTAACTATTTCTTGCAATTAGTTTTAAATAGTGTTATACTCTTAATTGTGTAAAGCACAGGTCTTATATATTCCTTGTTATTATTCTCTAAAAGAAAATAAAGAAGTAAGTAAAAGATCCAAAAATAAAGGAGGTAATAACATGGCTGAATTCCAAGACAAAACATTAACTTGTCAAGATTGTGGTGTTGAGTTTGCTTTTACTGCTAGAGAACAAGAGTTCTATGCAGAAAAAGGTTTCACTAATGAACCAAAAAGATGCAAAGAGTGCCGCGATAAGAAAAAAGCACAAAAAAGAAACAGAGATTAATCTCTGTTTTTTCTTTTAGGAAAATAGTAGTTAAGTAGTAATTATATTTAGGGTGATACTATTAAAATAAAAGAGATGCCAGTAGGGGAAAGACCTAGAGAAAGGCTTCTTAGTTATGGTAAGGAGAATCTTTCTAATGAAGAACTGATGGCTATTATTATCAAGACTGGGACAGTCAATCGTTCGGTCAAAGATTTAGCTTTAGAAGTTCTTAAAATCTATGAGCAAAATGATACTGAAGATATAAATATAGAACTCTTAACTAAAATAAAGGGTATTGGTAAAGTCAAAGCTAGTGAGATTCTTGCTTGTTTTGAACTAGGAAGAAGAAAACTTAGTTATCTATCTGTCAAAGATAAACTTCTTTGTAGTGAAGACGTCTATAACTACAGTAAGCGCTATTTGCGCTCTGATAAGCAGGAGTGCTTCTATGCTATATATCTAAATAGTAAAGCTGAGGTTATCGCCAGTAAACTTCTTTTTATCGGAACGATCAATCAAAGTGTTGTCCATCCCAGAGAAATATTCAAACATGCCTATTTGTATTCGGCTAATTCGATCATCTGTGTTCATAATCATCCTAGTGGTAACTCTGAGCCATCGAGCGCTGATAAAGTCTTAACAAGCAGTCTATTTGAGATAGCTGACCTCCACGGTCTAGCTGTCTGTGATCACATCATTGTCGGCAGCGATAATTAC
>CAYZRY010000012.1:0-35117 GCA_964481005.1 uncultured Muribaculaceae bacterium | reverse complement strand
TTAACTGGTATCCTGGTCATATGGCTAGGACTAAACGAGAGATAAGTGAAATTATCTCTTTGATTGATGTTGTTTTTGAAGTAGTTGATGCCAGAGTACCAGTAAGCTCTAAAATAGATGATTTAGATAAGCTTATTTCTGGTAAAGAAAAGATTATGATCTTTTCTAAATATGATTTATGTGACCCTAAAAGAACTGATGAAATTATTAATAGAGAGTATTCTTCTTTTAGACACATCAAAACTAATCTCCTAGAAGATAAATCACTAGTTAAGAAACTATTAGAGCAGGCTAATTCAGTCAAAAAGCATTTAGATGAAACTAGATCTGCCAAAGGATTAAAACCTCGTAATTTACGTATTTTAGTTATAGGAAGTCCCAATGTTGGAAAGAGTACTTTGATCAATGCTTTAGTCGGTAAACGAAGTGCTAGCGTCGGTAACAAAGCCGGAGTGACTAAACAGTTATCTTGGATTAGAATTAATAAAGAGATGGAACTGATGGATTCTCCCGGTCTACTTTGGCCCAAGTTCAAAGACGAAGAAGAAGCTTTCAACTTAGCAGCAATGGGATTAATTAAAGAAGAAGTCATTCCTAAAGATAAAGTAGCTATGCATATTTTAAATTTACTGGCTAAAAGATATCCAGATAAATTGTTAGAGCGATATTCTATAAACCAAAACTTTGATTTTGATGAAGCTTTAGAAGCGATTGCTTTAAAAAGGGGAGCACTACTTGCTGGCGGCTTGCCAGATCATGATAAAGCTCTAGATATTATCTATCGTGATACAAAAGATGGACTAATTAAAAATATTACCCTAGATTAAATAAAAGAAATATCTTTTATTTTTTTTTGTATTTGTTATAATTAAACTAATATAAGGAGTATATTATGGAAAATAATTTTATTGTCTTAAAATGGGTTAAACAGTTAGGAGACCACGCATTTAATGCAGTTGATAAACTAAGTAAGTTTCTAAGAACTAAATATGGTAAAAACATTGTTAAAATAGTTTTGCAGGCTTTAATTCTTCTTACTTTGATTAGAATCATTGAACTGCCAGTATTTATCATTGCTGAAACAGGGGAGGCAATCATTACTTCCTTTGCATCGACTTTTAGATTGTTAGTTAGTTCAGTCTGGGTCTATATGATCTACTATGCATATTATATTTTCTCACTGATATTGATTTATACTTTTATTAAAGACTTACTCAAAGATAAAGACTTGATCGAAGTAAGTGATAAGAAAGAAAAAAATGATAACTTCAAAAATATTTTAGAAGGAATCAAACAGTTCTTTAAAATACTTATCTATGTATCAGAAATACCTATTATTTTAATAATTATCGGGGGAATTGTTCTTCTTGTATACATGTCGATGATTGCTGCTAAGGGAGTTTACTTAATCAGTTTGTTCCTCTTTGTCATATCAGTTATCATATATGGACTACTGGCTATCGATTCAATCAATAATCACTTTAGAAAAAAGAGTCAAGATACTAGTATGGTTCGCATCGTTGGTACAATCATTGCCTTACTTATCTTTATAGCTAGTGCTACTTACTTAGTTATTGAAACTAAAAACTACAGTTATAAAAATCAATTAACTAGTGATTTTGCCATCATGGATAGTGAACTATCCTACAGTTTAGCTAGTAAAGAATACGATAAAATTAAAATTATTGCTCCAAGAAACATAGTCATAATTAAAGATGAAAATATTGCTGATAAAATTATTATCAATATTAATAGAGCTGAAACTGCAACTGTTTCAACTAAGAATAAAATAGTCCAAGATAATCTACAAATAGAGATAGATTATGAGCTTGATTTAAAATTTAATCATTTTGAAAAGATTGGTAAACTTATCATGCGTTGTATCGAAGATAAAACTATCTATGATTACAATAAATTAAAATATGGTGAAGTTCAAATAAGAGTTAATCCACTTGATGCTGAAAGATTACTGATTGTTGATCAAAGCAATGATTAAAGAAACATTAAAATATGAAGAAGCTGCTTACCAAAGTGGCTTTACTTTGGTCGCAGGTATTGATGAAGCAGGCCGTGGTCCTCTAGTTGGTCCAGTTGTAGCTTCGTCAGTTATTTTGCCAAGAGGGTTATATATCGAAGGATTAACCGATAGTAAAAAGCTCTCTAAAAAGAAAAGAGAAATATATTATAAAATTATCTATGAAAACGCTATTGCCGTTGGAGTAGGGATAGTAGACGCTAAAACGATCGATAGAATAAATATTCTAGAAGCAAGTAAACTAGCAATGAAAAAAGCTATCGAAGATATGAAGATTAAAGCTGATTACTATCTAATAGATGCTGTTAAGCTTGATATCAAGGAAGAAACTCTTCCTCTTATAAAGGGTGATCTTAAGAGTCATTCGATCAGTGCTGCTTCGATTATTGCCAAAGTAACACGTGATGAAATGTTAGAAAAGCTAGCGATTAAATATCCTCATTATGGTTTTGAGAAAAATGCTGGTTATCCAACCAAGGCACATCTTGAGGCCATTGAAAAGTATGGGATAATTTCTGAACATCGTAAAAGTTATGGACCAGTTAAGAAGTATTTAGATAATCTATAATACTTTTTTTATGATAAAATATATTTAGGAGGCCCAAGTGATAGCAAAAGTATTAGTAGAAATTTCTCATAGTAGTATCGATAAAACTTTTGATTATAAAGTTCCTTTTTTACTTGAGCAAGAAATAGCTATTGGGCAGCGTGTTGTCGTTCCTTTTGCGTCGATGACCCTTGAGGGATTTGTCGTTGGTTTTAGTGATAAATCAGATCAAGCAGAGCTTAAAGAAATCGTAGATATAGCTTCGCGAGAATTCTATCTTAGTGATGAACTTTTATCCTTGGCCGAAGAAATAGCTAATGAGACTTTATCAACTAAAATATCTGCTCTTCAGGTGATGCTACCAAAGGGAGCTAAAGCTTCTTTTAAAGGCAAAGTTAATACTAAACTAGTTACTTATCTAGAACTAACTAATCAAGATACTATAACTACTAGTGATAGCCAAGAAAAGCTTGTTAGTTACCTTAAAGAACACGGAAAAGTAGCCAAATCTAAACTACTTAACTTTTCTCCATCAAGTATTAATACTTTGATTAAGAAGGGCTATATTATTGTTAGCTACGAAGAAGAATATCGTTTAGCAGAAAAGTCTGATAAAACGAAAGAGTTTATTCCGACGGATCTTCAGCAAAAAACATTAGATAAAATATTATCAAAGTCGGCAGAAAAACCTTTTTTACTACATGGTATAACTGGTTCTGGTAAGACTGTTATCTACATAGAACTTATCAAGAAAATCCTTAAAGAAGGTAAAACAGCTATTTTGTTATTACCCGAGATATCTATTACCGTTCAGACAATCAATTTATTTAGATCACACTTCGACGAAGAAATAGCTGTCTATCACAGTCGTTTGTCCGATGGTGAAAGATATGACGAATACCGAAGAATCTACCGCGGTGAGGTTAAAATAGTTATCGGTGCTCGAAGTGCTATTTTTGCGCCGCTTAAAAATATCGGAGCTATCATTATCGATGAAGAACACTCTTCATCATATCGCCAGGAAAGTAGTCCGCGCTACGACACAATCGAAGTAGCTAAAAAGAGAGCTAAGACGCATGGAGCTACATTATTACTTGGTAGTGCAACTCCTTCGCTAGAGTCTTTTGCTAGGGCTAAAAAAGGCGTCTATGAACTTCTTACCATGGACCAGAGACCTTTTGATATATCTCTTCCTAAGGTTGAGATTGTCGATCTAGCTAAGGTAAAGAATCGCCGAAGTATCTTTTCTGAAGAACTCATAAATGAGATAAATAAATCCCTCGAAGCTGATAAACAGGTAATGATTTTACTAAATCGTCGCGGATTTTCTAATTACTTACTCTGTAGTAACTGTGGTTATGCTCATAAATGTCCTAACTGTGATATCAGTTTAACTTATCATAAAAGTTCTAATATGATGCGTTGTCATTACTGTGGTTATGCCGATAAAAAGCCAGATGTTTGTCCATCGTGCGGGGAAGATGCCCTAAAAAGTCTTGGGACAGGAACAGAAAAGGTCGAAGAAGAGCTAAAAAAACTATTTAATACTAAAGTTCTTCGAATGGATCTTGATACTACTAGTACTAAAGGAGCACATCAAAAAATTATCGATGCCTTTCGCCGCAAAGAGGCGATGATTTTGCTTGGTACCCAAATGATATCTAAGGGCCTTGATTTTGAAAATGTCAATCTTGTCGGAATTGTCAGTGCTGATACATCACTGATGATACCTAACTTTAGAGCTAGTGAAGAAACTTTTCAATTACTTTCACAAGTTGCTGGTCGAGCAGGACGAAAAGGGGATCCTAGCAAAGTGATTATTCAAACCTATAACCCTGATCATTATGCTATTACTTACGCTAAAAATCATGATTATCTAGGCTTTTACGAAGAAGAAATGAAGTATCGTAAAGTCCTTTCTTATCCACCGTTTTACTATCTAGTTTTAATTAAAGTAATCTCTAAAGATTACGATTTAGCTAGTAAAGCAAGTGGTCAGTTAGCCCATCGTTTAAAGTCAGAATTAAGTCCCTCTACTAGCGTCCTAGGTCCTAGTGTGGCATCGGTCTTTAAACTCCGTGGCAACTATCATTTTAATATATTAATTAAGTACAAGTACGATGATTTGCTACTTAGCGTATTGAAAAACAACAAAGAACACTTTATGTCAAATAAGCTAAATATTGACGTAACATTTAACCCTTGGTTCATCTAAACTTTACTTTTTGAGCAAAATGTGCTATAATGTAGCCAGTTTAAGGGGGAATATAAATGTTAGACACAAAAGAATATGGAAATAATATGTACTATTTAGTATGTACTAGTAAATATGCTGGTCAAAACATCAATTACAGTATTAACTTTAATAACTTTGAACCAATTATTGCTTTGGTCGAAGGTACACTTGTCAAAATAAATGGTTTTAGTGATACGTTAGTCGGTAGTAACAAAAAAATTAAAAAGTTACCACTAGCAGTTTTAGATATGATTACTAATCAGTTTAATTCAGTCGAAGAACTCTTTGATCATACAAACAAACATATTCCAACTGATGATATTATCTACAATGCTTATGTCGGATACAATAAAAACAATTACTATGCGGCTAATGAAGCCATCTTTGGTGATAAAACACTTGCTAGAATAGCTAGTGCTGTTCGTAGTAAAAATCATCGAAGCGCTGAAAGCAGTCGTAAAATGCCAGTAATAGATACATTAGATGAACTAAGTAGAAACTGGTTCTACTATTTGCGAAATCAATTATTAAACAACCCTGATATGCTTAAATATTATTTAGATACAGCTAATAGTGGACACTTCAATAGGGTAGATACCCATATACTTGACTTACTTAATGAATATCATCGTTATAAGAGACAAGCTGCTATTTCTTGCAATAGTGATCTAAGTCAAAATATGGATGACTGTGAACGTGACATCAGTAGAGAACTAATAACGTATAAGACCTTTAGAACAGTTTACCTAGCTGAAAATAAATACCGAAAAGAAAAAGAAACTAGGGAAGAACTAGCTAAACTTGAGGCTCTTAATGAAGAAGTCAAAGAAACAGAAAAAGTTAAAAAACTAATTAAAACTAAAAACAATAAAAAAGTAGCTCCAAATCAGATATCACTTTTTGATGATGATTTTGGATTAAAAAGGTAATTTATGAAAAATATATATGTTCCTAAACTGATTGATGCAAGTATAGAAAACTTCACTTCAAAATTAGGAATCAAAATTAGAAAATTTATCAATCCTGTCGTCTGTGGTATCATGCGTATGGCCACCGAAAAGAATTCTAAAATACATGTAACTAACTATCCAACTTTAAAAAAGGGAGAGCCATACATTTTTGCTTCGACCCATTCTTTCCCTGATGACTTAGTTAGTGCTGTTGTTACTATCGATCGTCATGCATACTTTTTAACTAACTCTAAAGATCAAGTTAAACATAACCCAGATATGTATGCTGGATGGTTAAATGGTTTTATCTTTGTCGATACTAAGGATAAAAAGAGTAAAAAAGAATCTCTTCCTAAAATGCAAATGATTCTTGAAAATGGATCTAGTATTTTAATTTATCCTGAAGCTTCATGGAATGTTACCGAGAATAAAGTAGTAAATAGACTATTTCCAGGAACAGTAATTCTAGCTAAGCGAAGTGCTAAAGAAATTGTTCCGCTTGGTTCTTATCAAGATCCACAGACAAAAGAAATATATTTAAACTTTGGTAAACCTTTCGATGTCAGCGAGTATTCAGTCGAAGAAGGAACTGCGGTTCTAAGAGACAATCTGGCAACACTTCGTTATGAACTGCTTGAAAAGTATGCACCAAGGATAAATCGTCACGAATTATCAGATAATCCTCGTCAGGACTGGGTTAATTATCAACGTGATAAAGTACTTCAATTTAACTGGACAACACCAGATTGGGAAGATGAGTACTTGACATATAAAGATCCAAATATCATCTACGAAGAAGATGCTTGGGCTTTTGTCGATAATTTAAATCCTTTAGAACACGATCGAGGTCTCTTAAAAATTAAGAGAAATAGACAAGAAGAAGATAATTACAATGTCGTTAAAGTTTTAAATAAAACTTGGAAAAATGGATAACAATCCATTTTTTTTATGCTATAATTTATTATAGGTGATAATATGGTTTTAGAATTTGAAATACCTTTAGTATGCTTAATCTTTATAAGTATTTTAAATATTGTCTATTTTAATAAAAGAAGAGTAAATTTCATTGAGAATAAGTTCTTTGAAATTGTTTTAATTTCTTCGCTTCTTGTTACGGCCATAAATACCTTTATTCACGTTATATGTGCTATCAATGAGTTTCATATCGTCATAAGTGAATATGCTGCGCTAATAGGCTTTTTGAATAGAATATCCGTTACTTTGATGATTCTAGTTTGTACTTCGTTACTTTTATATACTTTAGTTATCAGTTATGAAAGAATTAGAAAAGATATTAAACTAATTTATATTTTACTAATTATTTTTGTCTTAACTCTTCTAGCTGTAACATTCTTCCTAGATTTTGAACTAGTTAAATTACAGTATGTGACAAGTGGGAAAGGATCTTTAGTTGATTTTACTTATGCTGCCGTTATTACTTTGATGTCTGCTTCACTGCTGGTTAACATTATCAATATTAGAAAACTTGATAGACGCCATTCGGTAGTTTTCTTTGTCGTTGCTATGGCCCTTGCTTTAAGTCTTGTTACCTTGAGTTTTCCAGAGTTTAATATCTATGATTTAATTCTCGCACTACTTTGTTATATCATGTTTTTTACAATTGAAAATCCCGATGTCAAAATGAACGAAGCCTTGACTATTGCCAAGCAAGAAGCAGATCGCGCTAATTTAGCTAAAAGTGAATTCTTGGCTAGTATGAGTCATGAAATTAGAACCCCACTTAATGCTATCGTCGGTTTTTCAAATGCTATTAAAGAAACAAATAATCTATCTCCAGAAGTCAAAGAATACGCTACTGATATCGTCAGTTCTTCAAATACTTTACTAGATATTATTGGTGGTATTCTAGATATCTCTAAAATTGAAAGTAACAAACTAAAAATCGTCGATGTACCGTACATAACAATGGATGAAATAAATAGTACTATCAAGATGATTAAACCAAAGTTACTTGATAAAAATATAAAATTAAATACATATATCGCCCCAGACTTACCATATGAATTAATTGGTGATAAAGTAAATATTAAAAAGATTGTCACTAATTTATTATCTAATGCTATTAAATATACTAAAGAAGGGGAAATAACTCTAACGATCAAATGTATCAATAAAAACAATATTTCCTATATTATGATTTCTGTTCAAGATACTGGTCAAGGCATTAAAGCCGAAGAAATTGAAAAGTTATTTACAAAATTTGAGAGACTAGATGCAGAGCGTAATACTACCACCGAAGGAACAGGACTGGGCCTTGCAATCACTAAGAAGTTAGTTGAACTGATGGGTGGTAACATCAATGTTAAAAGTCAGTACGGAGTGGGATCAATATTTGTTGTTCACGTTCCACAAAAAATATCTCGTATGTCAGCCCCAGTCGAAGAAATCAAACTACTAAACACAGTCGAAATGGAAAAGCAGTTACAAGATGACTATCAGGTCAACAGTAACCGTAAGGTTCTAATTGTCGATGATAATTTACTCAATATCAAAGTAGCTAAAATAGCTCTCAATCCTTTTGGTTTCCAAATCGATTCAGTTACTAGTGGAGCAGAGTGTCTAACTAAAGTTAAAGAAAACTCCTACGACCTAATTTTAATGGATATCATGATGCCTAGTATGAGTGGGGAAACAACGCTTGTCAAACTCAAAGAGAATCCTAACTTCAAAGTTCCAGTTGTCGCTTTGACAGCCGATGCTATAGCTGGATCGAAAGAAAAATATCTAGAACAGGGATTCACTGATTATATTGCTAAACCTTTTAGTAAGAGTGAAATCAAAATCGTTATAGATAAGATATTTAAAGCTTAAAAATATGACAAGTACTTGTCATATTTCTTTGTTTACCTTAAAATATTTGATATAATTGACTAGGAGATGGTTAGATGGCACTTAAATACGATGAATCATCGATTAAGATTTTACAAGGCTTAGATGCCGTTAGAAAAAGACCAGCGATGTATATCGGGTCAACTGATAAAAAGGGATTACACCATTTAGTATGGGAAATCGTCGACAATTCCATTGATGAAGCAATCAATGGTTTTGGTCAGCATATAAAAATAACAATCAATAAAGATAAGAGTATTACTGTCGAAGATGAAGGGCGTGGAATACCAGTTGGAATACATAGTTCTGGTAAGAGTACCCCGGAGGTAATTTATACGGTTCTTCATGCTGGTGGTAAGTTTGAAGAAAGTGGCTATAAAGTATCTGGAGGTCTCCATGGTGTTGGAGCTTCGGTTGTAAATGCGCTTAGTAAGTGGATGAAGGTTATCATTCGTCACGATAAGGGGGAATACCTAATCTCTTTTCGTGATGGAGGACATTTAGATCAAGAACTAACTAAATTATCCAGCACCAATAGGACAGGTACATCTGTTACTTTTATGCCCGATGACAGTATTTTTCAAGTTACTGATTTTTCGTTTTCAACTATCTGTGAAAGAATGCAAGAGTCAGCTTTCCTAATTGGTGACTTGACGATTACTATCAAAGATGAAATTAACGATAAAGAAAATGTCTATCATTACGAAGAGGGTTTAAAGGACTTTATCGACTATTTAAATAACGATAAAAACACTATCAATCAAGTTCTTTCTTTCTCTGGGACTAAAGATGACATTTTAGTTGATGTAGCTCTTCAGTATACAGATACCTATAATGAAAATATTGTCTCATTCGTCAATAATGTTAAAACAACTGACGGAGGAACTCACGAAGTAGGATTTAAAACAGCTCTTACAAGAGTATTTAATGATTATGCTAAGCGTGAAGGTTTTATTAAGGGTAAAGATAAGACTTTCGAAGGATCAGATGTACGCGAGGGTTTAACAGCAATTATTTCACTTAAGATTCCTGAAAAACTACTTCAGTTTGAAGGACAGACCAAAGCTAAACTAGGAACACCTGTCGCTAGAACTATTGTCGATGCAATCGTTGCTGAAAAATTAAATTTCTTTTTTGAAGAGAATAAAAAAGTAGCAACTGATATCGTCGAAAAAGCTCTAAAGAGTAAAAACGCTAGGGAAGTTGCTAGAAAAGCTAGAGATGATGCTCGTAGTGGGAAAAATCAAAATAAAAAAGAACGTACATTATCCGGTAAATTAGCTCCAGCTCAGACTAAGAATAAGAAGAAAAATGAACTTTTCCTAGTTGAGGGAGATTCGGCTGGTGGTTCAGCTAAGCAGGGTAGAGATCGTAAATTTCAAGCTATCTTGCCACTGCGTGGTAAAGTTATCAATACCGAAAAAGCTTCGATGGAAGATATTCTGAAAAACGAAGAAATAAATACAATGATCTATACTATTGGAGCAGGTTATGGTCCTAACTTTGAAATCGAAGACTGTGAATACGACAAGATCATTATCATGACCGATGCCGATGATGATGGAGCGCACATTCAGTGTTTACTGCTCACATTCTTTTATCGCTATATGAAGCCTCTAATTGAAAATGGTAAATTATACATTGCTTTACCACCACTATTTAAAATAAGTTGTGGTAAAAAAATTGAGTATGCTTATACGATGGATGAGATGCAGGCTAAAACCAAAGATCGTCAGTGCACTATTCAGCGTTATAAAGGACTTGGAGAAATGGACTTTCATCAGTTATCTGAAACAACGATGAATCCTGATACCCGAAGTTTAATTAGAGTTACTATCGAAGATGCTGTGCTCGTTGAAAAAAGAGTCAGTGTTTTGATGGGTGATGCTGTCGATCCACGAAAAGATTGGATTGAAGAAAATGTCATCTTCTCACTTGAAGATAACTATAATATCGAGGGGAGTGAATAAAGATGAATAATCTACTACAAAAAATATATGACTACTCACTCGAAGAAATAATGGGTGAACGCTTTGGAAGATATTCTAAATATATCATTCAAGACCGTGCTATCCCCGATGTTAGAGATGGTCTAAAACCAGTTCAAAGACGTATTCTATACGGAATGTACCGTGAGAAGAATACCTACGATAAACCACCTCGTAAGAGTGCTAAAACTGTCGGTAATATCATGGGTAACTACCATCCACACGGTGATTCTAGTATCTATGATGCGATGGTTAGAATGAGTCAGTGGTGGAAACAAAACACCCCTTACATCGACATGCAAGGAAATAATGGATCGATGGACGGAGACTCAGCGGCCGCTATGCGTTATACTGAGGCTAGATTATCTAAAATAAGTAATGAACTACTTAAAGATTTAGATCGCAATACAGTCGTAATGGCTCCTAACTTCGATGATACCGAAGTAGAACCGACTGTGCTGCCAGCTAAATTTCCTAATCTTCTAGTCAATGGATCAACTGGAATCAGTGCAGGATATGCAACTAATATACCGCCGCACAACTTAGAAGAAGTTATTGATGCAACAATCAAACGAATCGACAGTCCTAATTCTCGTTTAGAGACAATCATGGAGATCGTCAAAGGACCAGACTTTCCAACTGGTGGAACAGTCATGGGTAAAGAAGGCATCAAAGATGCTTTTGAAACAGGACGCGGAAAAGTTGTCATTCGTTCAAAAACAGAATTTGCTTCGGATAAGAATAAAAATAGTATTATCGTAACGGAAATACCATTTGATGTTATAAAGGCTAATTTAGTCAAAAAAATAGATGAAATTAGAATTGATAAAAAGATCGATGGTATTATCGAAGTACGTGATGAATCTGATAAAGATGGTCTTAGAATAGCTATCGATATTAAAAAAGAAGCTGATAAAGAAGTTATTCTAAATTATTTACTTAAAAATACTGACTTGCAGATTAACTTTAGTTACAACATGGTAGCTATCGTCAATAGAACACCTAAACAATTAGGTATTTTAGCTATTTTAGATGCTTATATCGAACATCAAAGAGAAGTTATTATAAGACGTACTGAGTTTGACTTAGCTCATGCTAGAGAGCGTCATCACATTGCAACTGGTCTAGTTAAGTGTCTATCGATTCTCGATGAAGTAATCGCCTTAATTAGAGGAAGTAAAAATAAAAGTGATGCAATCGCTAATTTAGTCAAAGAATATGATTTTAGCGAAGTTCAAGCAACCGCTATCGTCAATTTACAACTTTATAGATTAACTAATACTGACGTTGTCATGCTCGAAGAAGAACTAAAGAAACTAGAAATTATGATCGCTGGTCTAGAAGAAATACTAGCTAACGAAGATACTTTAAAAGCTTTGATGAAAGATGAACTGCGCAAGATTAAGAAAGAATATGGAACAGCTCGAAAATCAGTTGTCATCGAAGAAATTGATGAAATTAAACTAGATAACAAAGTAACTATCATCAAAGAAGATGTCGTTGTCATGGTTACTAAAGATGGTTATGTCAAACGTTCTTCGATCCGAAGTTACTCTTCATCCAAAGATGTAATTGCAATTAAAGAAGGCGACTATCCAATCGCTATTTATAAAACAAATACTTTAGAGACAGTCCTTGCCTTTACTAACCTTGGAAACTATTTATTCCTACCAGTTAACGATATCTTCCAGTGTCTATGGAAGGATATGGGGAAACATGTCAGTAATCTTGTTCCGCTTGAAGAAGACGAAGTATTAATCAGTTGTATTCTAGTTAGTGACTTTGCTAATAATCGTGACGTTCTACTGACAACTAAACTAGGCATGATTAAAGCCGTCAAGTTAGAGAGTTTCTCAGCAAGTAGGTACAATAAACCAATAAAAGCGATGAATCTAAAAGCTAAGGACGAAGTAATCAGTGCCAGCTATATCGATGCACCATACGTCTTTATTAGTACTAAACTAGGTTATGGTTTATCCTTTAACGTAAATGAAGTACCAGTAGTAGGGGCTAAAGCTGCTGGGGTAAAAGCTATCAATCTTAAAAATGATCAGGTTATCTCAAGCAATCTATTTAGTGACAAAGATGAATATATTGGCATTATTACCGATAAAAAGACTGGTAAACGTATCAAATTAAATGAATTTGAACTAAGCTCAAGAGCTAAACGCGGACTACTTATGATAAGAGATGTCAAAACTAATCCACATCGCTTGCTAAATACATTTATAACTGGAAGTAGTGATCATCTTGGTCTTAAGAAAGAAAATGATTTAGATTACATCAAAAGCTCAGAACTACCTATTTTAGATAGATATTCAACTGGTTCTAAAATAAGTAATAAAGATATAGACTCTGCTTTCATGGTCGTAAGTATAGAAAAAAACGAAGTTGAAGTAGAGGAAGTCAAAGAAGAGAAAATTGTAAGTAAACCATCACTAAAAGAAATAGATGATAGACTTATGACAATTGATGATTTTTTAAAAACTAAAAGTGATTAGATGACTAGTCACTTTTTTTATAGTATAATTTTAAAGAGGTCTTATGGATAAATTAAATATATTTATAGATGAACTTAATAATGATAAAGAAGTAAATAGATTTATCGAATTAAAAAGTGATCTTCTAAATGATGAAGATCTTTTAGCTATGATTGCTAAAGTTAAAACTAATCCTGATGATCTTGAGACTAAAAGAAAAATACTTACTGATAAACGTTATATTGAATATAAAGAACTTGAAAATAAATTATATTTTTTAAGTTTAAAAATAAATCAGTTAATCAAAGATTTTGCTAGGGAAGGAAACAGTTATGCGTGTCATAAGTGGTAAATATAAGGGTCTTGAATTAAAGGGCTTTGAACTAGATGGAACAAGGGCGACGATGGCTAGAGTAAGAGAGTCTCTTTTAGCGATGTTAGATCCCTTTATTGATGAAAGTATTTGTCTTGATCTTTTTGCTGGTACTGGCAGTCTTGGTATCGAATCCTTAAGTAATGGAGCTTCTAAAGTTTACTTTAACGATATCAATCCTAAAGCAGTTAGAATAATAAAAGATAATCTGCAAACTCTTAAAATAAATAATTTAAATGTAACTAATTACGATTTTTTTAAAGCTCTTAAATACTATCAGGAAAATAACTTTATCTTTGATATTATTTTTCTCGATCCCCCTTATGATATGAAAGTAATCGAAAAGATATTTTCTCAAATAGACAATATTACTAAAGCAGGCTCTGTTATCGTTTGTGAAATAGCTAAAAATTATCATCCAGTAATAGATACCCCATATACTTTAATTAAAGATAGAAACTATGGTGACAAAAAGATACTTATATATGAAAAAAGATAGTAATATCTTTTTTTTTATTATATAATTTCTATAGTAGGTGATATGTGATGATAAATAATAAGGGTTTTGCTATATCTTCGATGTTATATGGTATTCTAGCAATAACTATCATAATTTTAGCTTCAATTTTAAGTATTATGCGCAGTAATCATACTTCTAGTGCTGAACTTAGTTATGCTCTTTCAGAGAACTTAGATAAATGTGCTAATAGACAGATTTTAATGAATAGCTGTTATCTCGATAGTAATGACTGTAAGATAGAGCAAGCTAACTATAATGCTTGTATTGGAGTAAAAGATACTGTTACCACCATTAGTGGTAAAACTTCGGCCCAGTTAAGTAATGAGCTTTTAGCTACTAATATAGTTAAAATGATTAGAGTCGAAGATAAAGATCTATATGTCTTTCAGGGATTAAATCCTAATAACCATATCAATTTTGAAGGAAAACTTGGAAGAATTATTTACTTTGAATCAAATGGAACAATGAAGATTATCTTCAATAATCAAAATAGTGCACCTAATCCATTATACTGGGATGTTACTTTAGATAAGAGTGATACTGCTAGTATCGAAAATCTATGGACTGGATCAGTTGTATATAACTATTTAAATAAAGAGTTTTTAAATACTTTGACTGATACGACCAAGATTAAAGATCGTTCATGGAATATTGGTAATATCTATGCTGGTTCTTCCTTTTATGGAACTAATGGATACTATACTCGTGAAAAAACTAGTACTTCGATTCATAAAGTAGGACTTCCAACTATCAGTGATGTTGTCCTAGCAACCACCAATACAACCTGCGTCATAAATGATACAACAGCGATGGCTTTGACTAACGCTGGATGCCTTGGTAATAACTGGATGGTAACAACTACTGGTACATGGTTAATAAACGGAATAGCTTCGCCGACAAGATCGATACTTGAAACACAAGCTTATAGCGTCAGTACAACAGCGATGACGGCCGTTGTTAAAAGTAATGTCAATCTTCAGGTTAGACCAGTTGTCTACATGAGTGATGCAAGTATTAAAGTCGGGGGCGTAGGCTCACTTGCTAACCCATATGTAATAAATTAAAAAAGACAAGTTTCTTGTCTTTTTACATGATTATATTTCCAATTATTCTAGAAGTATTATTAAAGTTGTATTTAGCTACTTCTTTTAACTTTTCTTTGCCATATTTTTCAACTATTTCTTTACCAATTGAATCAACAGCAGGTCCAGCTCCCTTAGGAAGAGGTATTTTAAGCTCATCTGACAGCTTATCAAACTCTCTTAGGAATAAATATCTACTGATAATCGAAGCACAAGCTACGGCCATATTTTTATCTTCAGCTTTAGTCATAAAGGTAATATCTTTTTGAATATTAGGACTTTCTTCAATATATGAATAATATCGCTCTTCTCTCGCAAACTCATCTACCACGATCAGTTTAACATCAAGCTTTTCTTCATGAATAAGTGACCATAAAACTTTATTATGTAAAACAGCCTTTAACTTATTCATATTGTTTTGCTGCTGTAACTGATTGTACTGAACATTACCGATAACTAAACTACGATACTTAACTTTCTTAATAATCTTTGGCGCTATCTCTTTAATTTTTTCATCATCGATCTTTTTAGAATCTCTAATTCCCAAACTGAGCAAGTAGGGGATATCCTCTTTTTGTACATAAGCACTACTTACGACAATAGGTCCAAAGTAATCACCAGTTCCAACTTCATCAGAACCTACTGACGATTCATTAGCTAACTTTTCATCACGAATGTCTTTTTTAGTTTCTTCTTCACTTTTCTGACCATCTATCTCGCGCCACATATTAGCATCGACATCACTAGATACTCCCTGAAACATAACTTTACCCGAAGTATACATAGTTACTGTGGTATCACCATCTTGAGCCTGAAAAATAGTATAGGGTATCTCTTTATCTTTCTTTAGCTCTTTGTAGTATTCAATCATTTTTTCTTTAGTTTGATCACTTACTTTTATTACGACATTCATTTTATCACCTAGAATAATTATAGCATGAAACAAAGAAAGAAAAAAAAGTAATTACTTACTTTTTATTCTTTTTACGATTTAATACGTATATTGTAGCTCCAACGATGACGACATTGAATAATCCGACTGCAAAAGACTTAATCTCATACTGTCTATTATTATCTCTATCGCGACGATGAGTTCTATACATACTGTCACAATTTGGTTCCATTGCTTCAAATTTTCTACCATCACAGAAAGTCTGTCTGTATTCAGCAAAGTCCATAGGACGCTCTCTAACCGTGATATTTAGCAGTAGATTAAATGAAATAATAATAGCAGCAATAAACCAAATGATCAGTACAGCATTGATTAGCTTTAAAACTAACTCTTTATCTTTTCCAAATAAATCCATCATATCCTCCTTAATTATATTATACTTCTTAATTATTCTTTTACAACAAAAAACTCTAGGATACCTAGAGTAAATATTTTTAATACTTAATTAATTTCTTTTCTTTGATAGCTGCTGAATCCGTATTAATAGCACAACTTAAATCAAAGTTCTGATAATCAACTAATGACATAAAAAGATTGTCATCGACAAAATATGATAATTCTCTAAGTTCTTCATATTTATCGTTATCTTCTTCATTCATATCTTGCTTATAAAATGTCTCTTCAAGTTCATCATTAAGTTCATTTCTAAGTAAAATTAAACTCTCTAAATTATCAGCTTCTTCGTCACTTATCAGTTCTTGCTCTTTAAGTTTTGAGATTTTATATATCGATAAAAATTCCATTAATGTTAAACCATCATATTCATGATTAAGCATGAGACTTGGTGAAAGTAAAATTTCTCTTTTTAAATCTCTAACTGTTTTAGTATTTAACTTATCATTTACAAAGCCATTAATAGATTTGAATAATTCATCTTTAATTTCCATAATAAACTCCTTTGGCGAATATTATATCATAACCGCTTTATATGACAAGTAATATTATTATAGCTGGCTATTATGATAGAAAGCATATATACTTAATATAGAAAGGGTAGGCGTAAAATATGGCTAAGAATAAGAATAAAAATATAAATTGGGAGATAATTGTTAGAAACACTTTAATTGTTTTAACTTTTATAAGTTTTGTTGTTTTATTATTTAATACCACATACCATATTTATCAAAACTTAAACATTGAAAGCATCAATGAATTCATAATTAAGTATATTAATAGTTCAATTCTTTGGATAGATACTATCTTGCTATATGTCTTTGCAATAATTTATATAGTACTAGCAATAAAGTCAAAGAAAGAAGTAGTAGTTAAAGTATCGTTTAGTGTTTTGGCAATTCTAACTAACATTGTCACCATGACTATATTTATTAATAAAATAGCTGATTGCTTTAGAATATTTAACTAAAAAAAGAATCGATCATAAATGATTGATTCTTTTTATATATAAAGTTCGAATAATTCGAACAGTATATCAAATGGTGCGGGTGACAGGAGTTGAACCTGCAAGCCTTACGGCACTAGATCCTAAGTCTAGCGCGTCTGCCAGTTCCGCCACACCCGCATTTAATAATTGGTGGACCTTATAGGGCTCGAACCTATGACCTGCCGGTTATGAGCCGGATGCTCTAACCAACTGAGCTAAAGGTCCATCGCTTTTTAATAATATCATATTAAAAAGCTAGTTTCAAGTTATTTTTATCATTTTTTGTGTTTGATATAAGAAATAGATAATGCTATAATTTACTCATGGTAGAAAAGAAGTTAATAGCTTTTATAGATTTAGATGGGACACTTCTTAAAGAAGATAAATCGATAAGTGATTACAATCGACAAGTAATTGCTTCTTTTACGCGTCTTGGTCATAAAGTAGTGCTATGTTCTGGACGTTACAGTGCCTTTATTTTAGATAAAACTAAGCAGATAGAAGCGTCTGATTATATCATTTCTGATAATGGTTCACTGGTTTATAATTATAAAACTAAAGAAATAATATATGAAAATCCGATTGATGAAAATGATCTTAAAAAACTAGTTAACTATGCCCAGGAAAATAAGCTGGGAGTGATCGTCAACTGTTTTGAAAAACGTTATCGCAATCGATATAGTAAACACCTTGATATTGAAAATACTTTTGATATAGAAAACTTTAAGGAAAAGGTCTATCAGGTCATTATCAGTGCTACTGATTTTGATAAAGCTAATGAACTTGAAGAACTTCTGGATAAACAGAATAATTTCGTCATTAACTATAAATCTATCGATTTACTGCTTAATAGATACAATCCCTATGGATATGGTTATGATTTAAATAAAGTAGGGAGTAACAAAGGAAATGGAATTGTCAAACTACTAGAATATCTAAAAATAGATAAAGCTCAAAGTATTGCGATTGGAGATCATTACAACGATGTTTCAATGTTTATGGAAGTGGGTCTTAAAGTAGCAATGGATAACTCTTACTCATCGCTTAAGGATAAAGCTGATTTACTGACTAGTTCTAATGAAGATGATGGGGTAGCTAAAATATTAGAGAGAATAATCGAGGCTTCTAGTAAATAAAGATAATATATCTTTTATTTAGGAGCTTTGTTATAATTGAAGTGGTGATTTAATGTTAAATTTTAGAAAAGATACTAATAATATTAGTGATAAAAAAGTAATTGATAATTTAAGGGGATTAGCTATCGATACAGTAGCACAAGCATCGTCTGGTCATTCGGGAATAGCTCTTGGGGCAGCCCCGATTGTCTATAGTTTGTTTGCTTATCATCTTCGTTTTGATAGGGAAAAACCTAACTGGATAAATCGTGATCGTTTTGTTCTTTCAGCAGGCCATGGTTCAGCTCTTCTTTATGCTGCTCTAACAATGCTTGATTTAATGAAACTAGAAGATCTAAAGAAATTCCGTCAGATAGGTTCAATTACTCCAGGTCATCCAGAGTATGAACATGATTTTATCGATATGACGACAGGACCTCTAGGACAAGGCTTTGCAAGTAGTGTTGGACTAGCTATCGCTGAAGCCAATTTGCGAGCTACTTATGGCAAAGATATAATTGATAATTACATATATACTTTGTGTGGAGATGGCGATCTTCAAGAGGGAATCAGTTATGAAGCAGCCTCACTTGCTGGGAGACTAAAACTACGTAAATTAATTGTTTTATACGACTCTAACGATATAACTTTAGATGGTGAGCTTAAAAATAGTTTTAACGAAGATGTCAAAATGCGTTTTGAGGCAATGAAATGGAACTATCTACTAGTAAGTGATGGAGAAAATGTCGAAGCTATCAATGAAGCTATCGAAAAAGCTAAAGCAAGTGATAGACCGACAATTATTGAAATTAAAACTGTCATTGGTAAGTATTCTAGTATGGAAGCTAGTCATAAAGTTCACGGTGTGCCACTTCCTAGCGAAGATATTAGTAAAATAAAAGAAAAATTAGGTCTTAGAGACCTGCCATTTACTTTTACTGGCGAATCGACTGAAAGCTTTATTGAAAGTAGTAAAGCTCTATCAGATGGACTATATACTAAATGGGAGCATGCCCTTGAAAAATTAGATATCAAAAAGCGTAATGAATTAAATTATTTTATTCATAGTGAAAAAGAGTTAAATATCAGTGAATTTGATGGTTATGAAGCAAGTCTTGAAGAAGCTACTCGCGTTTCTTCGGGAAAAGTTATCAATGCTATCGCTAAAAAGATACCTGTCCTAATTGGTGGATCTGCTGATCTATCATCATCAACTTTCGTCAAATTCGAAGAAAATGGTACTTTTGATGAGAATAATAGAGCTGGTAATAACATTAACTTCGGTGTTAGAGAGCACGCTATGGGAGCTATCGCTAATGGACTTGCAGCATACGGATTTACTCCGATTGTTTCGACTTTTCTAGCTTTCAGCGACTATGTTAAACCAGCAATTAGACTTAGCGCTTTGATGAATTTGCCAGTTATCTATGCCTTTACCCACGATTCAATTTCACTAGGGGAGGATGGACCAACTCATCAACCAATCGAACAACTTGTCAGCCTGCGAGCTACGCCAAACTTAGATGTATATAGACCAGCTGATTTAAACGAAGTTCTAGGTTCTTACAAGGCAATCCTTAAAAAACGCCGTCCTTCGGTCATTTCACTCAGTCGTAACAAAGTGCCAGTCCTCGAAGAAACAAGTGTCGGAGACGTTGAAAAGGGTGCCTATATCGCCATTGATGGAGCAACTCCACTTGATGCTATCATTATAGCTACTGGTGAAGAATTACATCTTGCTAAAAATGTCCATCAGCGTCTAACTGAAAAAGGTTACTCGATTAGATTAGTTTCAATGCCATCGATCGAAGCGTTCGAACGCATGGATGATAAATATAAAAACAGTATCATCGATAAAACTAAAACTTTCGTCATCGAAGCATCATCTAGTTATTCTTGGCACAGATATGTCGATAATCCTAACAAATTATTTACTATCGACTCATTCGGAGCTAGTGGTAAAAAGGAAGATGTTCTCGAAAAATTTGGTTTCGACTGTGAAAAAATTGCGAAATCAATCGAAACTATGTTATAATTTTTTAGCGGAGGATATATGTTAATAGATATTTTACAAGTATTATTTGGTGTTTTAGTAGGAGGAGTTATCGGCTTTTTTGTCAGTCGTAAGTACATGATTAAGTACTTTCAAGATAACCCACCAATCAATGAAGATATGATTAGAGCTTTGATGGCTCAGATGGGAAGACCTGCTTCACAAAAGCAAATTAACCAGATGATGTCAGCAATGAAAGTTGCAGCACCTAATAAGAAGAATAAGAAAAAGTAGTTTGCTACTTTTTTCTTTGTTTTTACTACTCATTTTCTTGACTAAATATCTTATCTATGATAATATCTTTATGTTTGTACCTCGTGTTCAAACCGCATTAAAAAGGTTTTAAAACGTAAGTACCTTAAGAGCGAGTCTAGATTATATAAAGGAGGTAATTATGAAAGCAGTTATTAAAACAGGTGGAAAACAATACTATGTTGCTGAAGGTGATATCATCTACGTTGAAAAGTTAGATGCTAATATCGGTGATGAGATTGTTTTTAATGAAGTTTTAGCTTGTGGTGACAAAGTTGGTAATCCTTACTTAAAGGGAGCATCAGTCACTGGTGAAATTACTAAGGAAGGTAAGCAAAAGAAAATTAAAATCTTTACTTACAAACCTAAGGATAGAAGTACCCGCAAAAGACAGGGACATCGTCAACCATATACACAAGTTACGATTAAAGCTATCAAGGCGTAATCATGATTAAGATCGAAGTATTTAGAAAAGATAATGATCTCGATAAAATAATTATCAAGGGTCATGCTAAATATGATGAACTAGGAAAAGATATAGTTTGTGCTAGTGTCTCTAGTATAGCAATAAGTTCAATTAACTTAGCTATTAAAGTAGATGAAAGTGCTATTAGCTATGTCGAGAAAGATGGATTGCTCGATATAAGTATCCTAAATAATAATGTTTCATACATATTTGATAATATGCTTGAGATGTTTATGGAACTTGTTGAGTCATATCCTAATAATATTAAAATTAAGGAGAAATAATATGAAGTTATTAAAATTAAATATTCAGTTATTTGCTACTCATAAAGGACAAGGTTCAACTTCGAATGGTCGTGATTCGGCTGGACGAAGACTAGGGGCAAAGCTTGCCGATGGACAAACTGCTACTGCAGGGTCTATCATCTATCGTCAAAGAGGAACTAAGATTTTTCCTGGACAAAATGTTCGTAAGGGTAAAGATGACACTTTATACACTACTGTTAGTGGAGTAGTTAAATATGAGAGACTTGGTAAAGATAAGAAACAAGTAAGTTGTTATCCAGTCACTAATTAAAAAGTACTTTCGTACTTTTTTTATTTAGCTTTTTTGTTTATAATATAGAAAGAGGTAATTATGTTTATCGATGAGACAATAATCAATGTATTAGCTGGTAAAGGTGGAGACGGATGTCTTGCTTTTAGGCGTGAGAAATTTGTACCGATGGGAGGTCCTTTCGGTGGTAATGGTGGTAAAGGTGGAGATATCATCTTTAAAGTAGATGAGGGTCTTAGAACGCTTATCGATTTACGTTATATGAAAACCATTAAAGCTGATAAGGGGGAAAATGGTCGTGGTAAGAATCAGGATGGGGCTAAAGCTAGCAATGTTGTGATTAAAGTACCACAAGGAACTGTTGTCAGTGATTTAGCTACTGGTCAAATTCTTGCTGATTTAAATGAGAAAGATATGGAAGTAGTCATTGCTTATGGTGGGCGAGGAGGCCGTGGTAACACTGCTTTTAAAACACATAGTAATCCTGCTCCTAACTATGCTGAAAATGGAGAACCAGGTGAAGAAAAAGAGCTTAAAGTAGAGCTTAAACTGATGGCTGATGTCGGATTAGTCGGTATGCCAAGTGTTGGTAAGAGTTCGATTATTTCAATGATATCGAAAGCTAAACCAAAGATTGCTGCCTATCACTTTACGACGCTTACTCCTAATCTTGGAGTATGTAAGAGTCGCAGTGGTTACAGTTATGTTGTTGCTGACCTTCCGGGTTTAATTGAAGGAGCTTCACAAGGAGATGGACTAGGAGATCGCTTTCTACGTCACATCGAGCGCACAAGGGTTATTGCCCACGTTATCGATATGGCTAGTACGGAAGGGAGAGACCCAGTTTCAGACTATGATATAATTAGAAAAGAACTAGGTAGTTACAATCCGTCACTATTAGAACGTCCAGAAATTATCATTGCTAATAAGATGGATATTGAAGGATCTAAAGAAAACCTTGAGAAGTTTAAAAAGACTGTCAAGAAAGAAATCTTTGCCGTATCAGCAGCAACAGGTGAAGGCTTACAAGAAGTTGTCGATCATCTAGCTGACTTACTCAAAGATATTCCCGTTACAGAACTCTATGAAAAAGATGAACAGTTATCACATGTTCTATATAAATTTAAAGAAGAAAAACCATTCACTATTGAAAAAGATGGAGATGTCTTTGTCATTAAGGGTGAACGCGTTGAAAAACTATATAAGATGACTAAATTCAACACCGAAGAAGCCCTAGAGCGTTTCTCTCGTAGTCTACGTAAAATGGGAATCGATGATGAACTAGTTAAAATGGGAGCTCAAGAGGGAGATCTCGTTAGAATAGACAAATATACATTTGAATTCGAATAAGGAGAAGAGAATGAAAACTAGAACCGAACTTAGACATATTGCCATACAAATTTTATATCAAATCTACGTCCTAAGAAGTATTGAACTTGAATATCACGTGGATACTTTACTATCTGAGTTTGGGGAAGAGACTAACTCTTTTTCGGCTGAACTTGTGCTTGGCGTCATAGACCATGAAAAAGATATAGTCAAAATGGCTAATAAGTATCTTGAGAAATGGACTATCGATCGTCTAAGTCTAGTTGACCGAGCTATTTTGTCGGTAGCTATCTATGAACTTTTATATACTGAAGTTCCAAAGATTGTCGCTATCAACGAAGCAATTGAACTAGCCAAAGGTTACAGTGATGAAAAAGTCATCAAAATGATCAATGCTAGTTTAGATAAAATATTACATAATGAGGTTAAAAGTGAACAATAATTACATTACTGTATCACAATTAAATAAGTATTTAAAATACAAGTTTGATAATGATAGCAATTTAGTTGGTATCTATTTAAAAGGGGAGATATCTAACTTTAAAGCACACAGTCGTGGTCATTATTACTTTACGCTTAAAGATGAAGAGTCACGTATTAATGCTGTCATGTTTGCAGGTAATGCTTCAAAGATGAAATTTAATCCTGAAGATGGGATGAAAGTACTAATTACGGGTAGAGTTAGTGTTTATGAAACTAGTGGTTCTTACCAAATATATGTCGAAGAGATGCTCGAAGATGGAATTGGTAATTTATATCTAGCTTTTGAACAGTTAAAGAAGAAACTTGAAGCCGAAGGATTATTTGCTTCATCACACAAGAAAGAAATTCCAAAGATACCTAAACGAATTGGTATCATTACTGCGCCAACCGGAGCAGCTATCAAAGATATCCTATCGACGCTTAAAAGAAGATGGCCAATTGCTGAAACTATTTTGTTTCCTTGTTTAGTCCAAGGTGAATTTGCCAAAGATGATATCGTCAAGAATCTAGAACTGGCTAAAAACTATGAGCTTGATGTCATTATTCTAGGACGTGGGGGAGGATCTATCGAAGATCTCTGGCCCTTCAATGAAGAAGTAGTAGCGCGCAGTATCTATGATCATCCAGTGCCTATTATCTCTGCTGTTGGTCATGAAGTAGACTTTACTATCAGTGATTATGTTGCTGATCTAAGGGCAGCTACCCCAACTGGAGCAGCCGAACTAGCGGTTCCGGATAAGAACGATGTAAGTAAATATTTAAGCCAGATAACACTGCGTTTATCAAAAAATATCATGACTAGTTTAAATCTATATAACAAACAGCTCTCAAGCATCAAAAACAGCTATATTTTGACTAATCCTAACAATTTGTACTTAGCCAAGGAACAGTACTTTGATAGTCTCTACGAACGCTTAAAACTGCCGATGGCTAATATTTTACTTAACAGTAAAAAAGATTTAATTAATCTTACTAGTAAAGTTAGTCCGGCGATTATCAAACAGCTTGAAGCAAGTAAAAATAAATATAGTCATCTCTTAGTTGGACTAGAAGTAGTTAATCCGATAGCTACTATCAAACGTGGTTATTCAGTTACTAGATCAAAAAGTAAAATTATAACTTCAGTCAAAGAACTTAAAAAAGGTGATAAATTAGAAATAGAACTATCTGATGGAAAAGTCGATAGCCAGGTAATATAAGGAGAAATTATGAGTAAAGAAAAAGAAAAAACATTCGAAGAAAGTCTAGTTGAACTAGAAAAAATAGTTAAAGACTTAGAAAGTGGTAATGTCTCGCTAGATGATGCCATCGGTAAGTTTAATGAAGCAATGAAGCTGGCTAAATACTGTGATGAAAAACTAAAAGCAGCCGAAGCTAATGTCAATAAAATCTTAGCTAAAGACGGTAGTTTAGAGACTTTTGCTCCAGAAGAGTAGTCAAATATTGTCAAAGTAATAATTTTAAACTTTAATAGAACTGTTCTAGTTCTATTTTTTGTTATAATATATCTAGGTGATAATATGTTTAATAACTTTAACAGTTTTGGAAAAAATAACTTTAATTCAAAGCCTGGTGGCTTAGGTAAAAGTGGACAGTTTACTGGTATTGCTAACAAAGCACAAGCAAATAATAAAGTAACTAGTGCTGCTTCTCCAAGCGCTCAAACACCACCAAATACCTACGGAGGTGCTAAACAGATAATGAACTCCAAAGGTCAAAATATTATTCTTAATGAAAAAAGAGGAATTAAGCCCTAAGCTTATTCCTTTTTTTCTGTACATTTTAAGCCTTTTGTGGTATAATAACTAGCCATAAGGGGATTATATGGAAAAGTCAGTTAAGAAGCTCAAAAACTATTTTTCCAATATTAGAATAGAACTTAGTAGTGCTAATTCGCAAGAAGAACTATTGAGTCTTTTTCTTGATTACTACATGATTCTAAGACTGTTTCATAATTACTATTCAGAAAATCCCGAACTACTTAATGAACTTAAATTATTTAATAATTGTTTGATAAAAAATAATATTAAATTTAGTGATATTATAAGTCAAAAACCTGAAGAAACAAGAACACATAATATAACAGTTAGTCAGTCATTGAAGAATTTTAGTGATAAATATATCGAAAAAATATTTAAAGACTTATATTTTACTTTTCATAGTGATGAAGAATTAAATGAACTGATAAAGAGTTATATTGATGATAAAGCTACCGAACTTAAAGATGTTTATAAAAATTTAAATGATGATCTACTTATCAAACTACCTAAAACTAGTAGAGACTTCTATAACTTTGGAGCTAATTATGTACCAAAGTCTCATAAATTAGATCCACTTATTTTAGTTAATAATTTAAATTATTTTATCAAGAGTCTTGTTATCATTCATGAATTATCACATATTCATGAAATTAAAACTAGAAGATACGATATGGCTGAAAATCTTTCGATTGATGAGATATATCCGCACATTAATGAGAAGAACTTTTTTAACTATATAAAAGAGGGTAAGCTTGTAAATAATCTTTCAATCAAGAGTACCCAGATGATTTTAGATATTTTAACACTCGATACACTAAGTCGTAACTACCAGTCCAAAGACAACATGACTGGAACACCAGATTATCTAATAGCTAGAGCTCTTAGAGACAGTAGAGATAGTTTTTCAAGCGAAGAGATAGATAAATACTTAAATAGCAATCTTCCATCCAATGATGACTATTTAGCTATCTTTGGTGAAAGCGAAGAAACTGTTGTAAAAGAAAAAGTAATAAAAAAGAATATTAAAAATAGATATGGTTTTGCACCATTTAGGGGGTTGTACTAATGGTTAATGCAGTTTTAGAAGATATTAGAAATATTGAAAACGAAATATCCAAGACCAGAAGCAGTAGTCAAATATTTAGCTTGTTAGATGATTATGAAAAACTGATTAAACTAACTTCATTTATCAGTAATGATGAAAAACAATTGAGACTACTAAAGCATCGCTTTGATAGTTTGATAGCCAATCGACTAGGATTTCGTAAGTACGACAAATTAGTTGAACGTGAAAACAAAAAAACAATCAAGAACTTTAAATTTAATAGTAAGTTATTAATTAGCAATAAAATAATTACTTACGACAGGCAGTATCGCGCTGAACTAGACAACTTCGACGAAAGTAAGTTACCACGATACAGTCAAAAAGAGATCTTAGAAATACTTAGTGATTTTACTAAAGAAGAGATTCTCTTAAAACCTATTTTAGATAGATTGATCCTCGAAAATAAAATAGGTATATACGATGAAAATCTAACTAAACAAAATTGTAATGGTTTTACAGTTTTACCAGATCTAGCTACTTTTAAGCCTTATATTGTATCGGCTAAGAATCAAACGATTGTTACTGCCAAAATACTAGCTCATGAAATGGGACACTACTTAGAATGGCAAGGAAACAAAGATAATTATTGTGGCCATGTTACTGGCGAAGTCTTACCAATAATATATGCTAAAAAGATGAATGAATATATTGCTAAACATTTTTCCAGGGATGAAGTAGATGCTGTAAACTTAGAATTCGATAAACCTATCATAGCTCTTAAAATGACTTATGATCATATCCAAAATATTAAAAATAATAAAAGATTAAAACTAGATATTGATGAGCAACACTATGCTTTCAAATTATATAAATACAGTTTAGCTTATTTAACGGCCATTGCTAAAGATAATTTTAATGACGATGAAATAGTCAAATATATTCAAAGTAACAATTCTAAAAAGAAATTAGCTTGTTTTGGCATCAAAGAAGAGGAACTAAACAGTGATAAACTACTTATGAAAAGAAGAGGAACAATAAGATGAAATTAATTACACCACTATTTGAAGAACTATATAAAATTGAAGACAGATTAATAACGGCTAAATTATCACCAAGAGAAAAATATAATTTAATGAGAGATTACGCAAGAATTGTAAGTAATCTAAAAACAGTTTATGGAAAAAAAGTGGTAAAACCACTCAAGTATCAGCAACTACTTTTAGCTACGGAATTTTTAACTAATGAGCAAATAGACTTATTAAATGTCAAAGAAGGCTACCGATTTCCAAATACCGAACTAGATATTAATATTAATTTTGATAGTAGTGTTACTAAACTGGCAATGCTGCAAAAAACATATAGAGCTAAGCATAACATTTGTCAAAATAATAAAAAATATAGTGAAGAAGAAATACTAGAAATAGTTAGAGATTTTATTGAAACAGAGCCAGCCCTTAAAAAACCATTCAATAAAGTAACTAATGATAAAAGACTTTTCTTCCACAATGAGAAAAAAGTCGACCCCAAATGTAGTGGATATTTTTCACGTAATTTAACAAGAACTACAAAGTCTCACATATTTATTAATGATTATAGTGATATAAATAATGCTGCAACGGTAGTTCACGAGCTAGGGCACTATCGTGAATATTTGCATAATCCTAAAAGATATGCAATACAAGATTTTAATATCGAAATGCTATCAATGATTTATGAAGATAAATTTATCAGTACGCTAAAGAAAATTTCCCAGAAGAATACCATTCGCTGAAGGTTGTTGATAATCGCATCATTCGACTAATAAACAATGTATTTGAAGCACAACTACGTTACAATTTGGATCCTACCTTTAATCCTAGTAACAAAAAATATCGTGATATATGTAGTGATTATCGTTATACTTTAGGTTTTTTAATTGCTAAAAACAATCCTAATATTAACGAAGATCAAATCGAAGAGTATTTAAAAGTTGAGAAAGGACCAATGGATAATTATATTAAACCTTTTGGACTTACTGAAGATACACTTTGGAACGAAGAAATAATGGAAGAGCAGTTTGCTGACTATCCAGAAAACTATGATAAACCAGTTAAAAAGAAAGTACTATGCAAGCACTTAAACAAATAATTAATGACATACTTAAAGTAGAGGCTAATCTAAAAGAAGATATTGGTGAAGATGAAAAGTTTCAATTATTAAATGACTATATTTCACTATTTACACTAGTAGGTAGCCTTTATGGCAAGGAAACATATGAGTATCTTAGACCTAGATTATCTAAGAGTCTAACGCTCATTTAAATGCATATCAATTACTAAAATTTGATAATTATAAAAGTGCTATAAATGAAATAATCAATACAACAGATATCAACTTAAATATCAATATCTCTATTTTAAAATATTACTTAATGCAAAAAGGTCAAGTTGATAAACTAAATATTGAAGATGACTTGGGTCAAACTGATGAAAGCCTAGAAATAGTTAGAGACTTCGTCGAAACTGAGCCTCTTTTAAAGAAAGCATTTATCAAAGCTACTAACGAGCAAAGATTAGTATTTTATCAAAAGAAACACCGAGATAATACTGTCGTTGGTCATCATGTTCATTTTAATCACGGGAGTTTAAATCCTTTGATTGCTGTAAAGAAAAGCAGTAAAGCTATCGAAGCTGCGACTATTGTCCATGAGCTAGGGCATAACTGCGAATATCTATTTGGTCAATTTAACTCGATTAAAACTTTTGCTAAAATGGAGATTTTACCAGAAATATATGAACATAAATTTGTTAGATATGCCAAAGATAACTTGCAAGAAAATGATTACAAAACAATTTTAACTATTAGCAATCTACCAATAAGTTATCTATTTAATCTATATTTATATAATATTTCTCCCAAAATATATTCAGCAATATATCCCGGAAGACTTCTAGATCATCCTATCGATATTGATTATAAGTATGCATTGGCATATCTTGTAGCAATAAGTGAAAATATTAATAGCGATGATATAGAAAAATATTTAAAAGTAGACAGTAGCAAAATAAATGATTATTTAGAACCGTTTAATCTAAGAGAGGAAACACTATATGATGGAAAAGTGTTATCAAAACAACTCAAAAAATACAAATAGTGTTTTGGATAGTGTTATAGATGATATAAAATATCTAGAAACTAGAATTTTGAATTCTAGTTCTAAATATCAAAAAGATAAATTAATCAAAGATTATATAAGTATTAAAGAATCTTTTGGATATTTACTTGATTATGATCAAATGGAAAAATTTTATAAAGATAATCTAATTAAAAACAAACTAAGATTTTTAAATAAAAGATCTGATAATTATTTAGATATATCAAACTATGTTTATGAATTAAATAAAATAATCGAGAATGATAAAGAAAAATATCGCTCTACATGGGAAAGTTCAAACAATTATACATCTGATGAATTATTAGAAATTGTTAGTGATTTTACCATGAAAGAACCAATGCTAAAAGAAGCATTTGATAAAGTCTTAATTGATCGTCATTTACATCTTGCCGATACTAATCATTCTTTACCGTTTAGTGGAATTTGCGTTTGTTTTTATGATAAGAAACTAAAGCCATATATTATAGTTCAAAATCACCAAAAGCTTTTTACCGCAGGTATATTAGTTCATGAGCTTGGGCACTATCTAGAAAACTTGAAAAAAGATAATTCGAGAACAAGTCTTGATACCGCAGAAATAACTGCCTTAATTTTTCATCAAAAGTTCATTAATTACTGTGATGATAAATTTGCAGACGATGAAACCTTTGTACAAAAATATATCCAAAATAGACTGATTTTGACTCTTTTAACTTATCAATATCAATATGAAAAAGATAAGAGTAAAGAAATCAGTAACTATTATCGCTTTTGTAATCCATTTGTTTTTTCAGTTGCTTATCTGACATCACTAGCCAAAGACTTCACTGATCAAGAAATCAATAATTATTTTAATGAGAAAAGTATAAATTTAGATAACAATTTAAGAGCACTAGGATTACAAAAAGAACAATTATATAATGAGAAAATTCTTAAAAAAACCTTTGAATATAGGACTAAAAAATAGTTCTATATTTTTTTAGCAAAAAGACTTGACAAGTGCTAATTTAGGTTATATACTATCATTAGCACTCGTAAGAGAGAAGTGCTAGGAGGTGGTTATGCTTCTAAGTAAAAGACAGAGCGATATGCTTAAAATTATCGTCGAAGAATACATCAAATCTGCTAAGCCAGTAAGTTCTAGTCTAATTTGTGATGAACTAGATTGTTCATCAGCAACGGTTAGAAATGAAATGGTTCATCTGGAAGAGTTTAAACTTTTAGAGAAGACTCACACTTCATCGGGACGTATCCCGAGTGAAGAAGGGTACCGCTATTACGTTGACAATCTATTAGAACCTAAAAAGATAAGTGGTGAAGACATGCTTAAATTACAAACTGTTTTTCGCAATAATCAGTTAGAACTTAGCGATTGCTTAAGTAAGAGTCTCGAGCTAATTTCAGAAATGACTAACTATACTTCAATTAAGCTAGGGACAGCATCAACTGATAACAAACTTAAAGAAATCAATGTTATTCCGCTTGGTAATGATCAAGTAGTAGCTGTCGTTGTAACTGATAAAGGTTTCGTTGAACATAAAAATGTAACAATGAATAACTTAAATTTAGATGAAGTTAAAAAGACTGTTTCGATGATCAATAAAATGATAGTTGGAACACCGATTGACGAAGTAGCAGCAAGACTAGAATTCGAAGTAAAGCCAGTTATTGCTAAAGTAGCCAAAGAACATGAGCAACTATACAATGCTTTCTACGATGTCTTCAGTAAAATACAAGAGACTCGCTCGGAAGTAGTTGGTCAAAGCAGAATGCTTAAGATACCAGAGTTTAGAACTAATGTTTCTAAAGTAGAAATGTTACTTGATAAACTTGATGTTTCTAACATTGTCAATTTGGTCGAAGAAGATGGAAAAGATATCAGAGTCTACATCGGCAGTGAAAACAACATCGATGAAGAAGTTACAGTTATCAAAGCAAACTATCGTACTGATTCAGAAGAGGGTAGTATTGCCATAGTTGGACCAAAACGAATGGATTATGAAAGGGTATTAAAAATGCTCGATTACATCGTCGAAAATATAGAAAGACAGGGTGATAGATGATGAAGAAAAATAAAAAAGATGAATTCATCGAAGATATAGAAAAAGAAGTTTCAGCTGATCTCTTCGAAGAACCAGAATCGGAACTAGTGCTCAAAAATAGAATTGAAACACTAGAAAATAGAGTTAAAATGCTTCAAGCTGAAATGATTAACTTTAGAAGAAGAAAAGAAGAAGAAGTATTAACTAAATTAAATTATGCTAAAGAAGATATCGTCTTAGATATACTTCCCATCTGTGATAATTTTGAAAGAGCTTTACAATTGCAGGAGGAAAATAATCCAGCTATTGAAAAATATCTAAATGGTTTTCAAATACTCTATGTACAATTAAAAGAAGTACTTAAGAAATATGGAGTTGAAGAAATACCAGCATTAGGTTTAGCTTTTGATGAGAATATTCACGATGCTGTCCTCGTTGGACAAGATACAAACAAAGAAGAAGGTGTGGTCCTTGAAGTATTTACTAAAGGATACCGCTTAAAAGACAAGGTAATTAGACATGCCTCTGTCAAAGTAAATAAATTAAATTAAGAAAGAAGGAATTAAATATGAGTAAAATAATTGGAATTGACTTAGGAACTACTAACAGTTGTGTAGCAGTTCTAGAGGGTGGACAACCACAAATAATTGCTAATCCTGAAGGAGAAAGAACTACTCCATCAGTCGTAGCATACAAAAAGGGAGAAAAGATTGTTGGTAACGCTGCTAAGCGTCAAGCTATCACTAATCCCGATACTGTTTCATCAATTAAGAGATTGATGGGAAGTAGCAAGAAAGTTGAACTTGATGGGAAGAAATATACACCAGAAGAAGTTTCAGCTATGATTCTTGGATACATGAAAGACTATGCTGAAAAGTATCTTGGAGAAAAAGTTACTAAAGCTGTCATCACTGTTCCAGCATACTTTAATGATGCTCAAAGACAAGCAACTAAAAATGCTGGTAAAATTGCTGGACTAGATGTTGAACGTATCATCAATGAACCAACTGCTGCAGCGCTTGCTTATGGACTTGATAAACAGACAGACAGTCATACAATTTTAGTATACGACTTAGGAGGAGGAACATTTGACGTTTCAATCATGGAACTAGGAGATGGTGTCTTTGAAGTTAAGTCGACAGCAGGTAATAACAAATTAGGTGGAGATGACTTTGATGAAAAGATCATGGATTACCTAATCAGTGAATTTAAGAAAGAAAATGGAATTGATCTATCTAAAGATAAACGTGCTATGCAAAGACTTAAAGAAGTAGCTGAAAAAGCTAAGAAAGATCTTTCAAGCATGACTACTACCCAAGTATCTGAACCATTCATCTCACAAGGAGAAGATGGACCACTTCATTTGGAAGTTACAATTACTCGTGCTAAGTTTGAATCGTTAATCGAAGACTTAGTTGAATCGACATTAAAACTAGTTAAACAAGCGCTTAAGGATGCCAAGGTTGATAAAAAAGATATCGATAAAGTACTACTTGTCGGTGGATCAACTAGAGTACCACTAGTTCAAGAATTAGTTGAAAAAGAACTAGGTCAAAAATCTTCACATGAAGTTAACCCTGATGAAGTAGTTGCTATGGGAGCTGCTATTCAAGGTGGAGTACTAAGTGGAGAAGTAGATGATATCGTCTTACTTGACGTTACACCACTTTCACTTGGACTAGAAACTTTAGGTGGAGTCATGACTGTGCTTATTCCGCGCAATACAACAATCCCAACAAATAAGAAACAAGTATTCTCAACTGCTGCTGATAATCAACCAGCCGTCGATATTCACATCTTACAAGGAGAACGTTCTATGGCTGCTGACAACAAAACACTTGGTAACTTCCAGTTATCAGGAATACCTGCAGCACCTCGTGGTGTACCACAAATCGAAGTTACTTTTGATATAGATGCTAATGGTATCGTCAATGTCAAAGCTAAAGACCTAGGTACTAACAAAGAACAGGCTATCACTATTACATCATCAACTAGCTTAAGTGATGAAGAAGTAGAACGCATGATGAAAGAAGCTGAAGAAAACAAAGCTGAAGACGAAAAACGTAAAGAAGCCGCTGATGTAAGAAACGATGCTGAACAGATGATTTTCCAAACTGAAAAATCACTTAAAGATCTCGGTGATAAAGTCGATGAAGATGAAAAAGAAGAGATCGAAAAGAAAATTAAAAAACTTAAAGAAGAACTCGAAGAGGGAGATACCGACGAGATCAAAGAAAAAACTGAAGAACTTAAAGAAAAAGCAATGAAACTTGCTGAAAAGATTTATCAAAACGTTAATGCTGAAGCACAAAATGAAAGCGATGACGATAAAAAAGATGAAGAAAAAGTTCAAGAAGCAGAGTACGAAGAAAACTAAAAGCTCAAGGTTCTAGGTAACTAGAGCCTTAGTTTTGTGAAGGAGATTTATGAGTAAGAAAGATTACTATGAGACACTTGGTGTCAGTAAAACAGCCAGTGAAGCAGAGATTAAAAGTGCTTTTAGAAAACTAGCTAAAAAATATCATCCCGATGTATCTAAAGAAAAAGATGCTGAACAAAAATTTAAAGAAGCACAAGAAGCTTATGCTGTCTTATCCGATGAATCTCGTCGTAGGCAGTACGATCAGTTTGGACATGCTGCTTTTGACCAAAATGGTGGTCCTAGTGCTGGCGGTTATGACTTCTCTGGTTTTGATTTCTCTGATATTTTTGAAGGAATCTTCGGAGGATTCGGTGGCTTTGGTGGAATGAGTAGGGGAGATGGTCGCACTAGAGGTGACGATAGACTTCTACGTGTCAGTTTGAGCTTTGAAGAAGCAGCTTTTGGGACTGATAAAAAGTTCGATCTTGAAGTTGAAGAAACTTGTGAGGACTGTGGTGGTAAAGGTGGACACGGTGAAGAGACTTGTTCACATTGTCATGGCAGTGGTTATGTCAATCAGGAACAACGTACTATTTTTGGAGCATTTATGTCTCGCAGTACTTGTCCTGTCTGTGGTGGTAAAGGGAAAACTTACAAAGAAACATGCAAGACTTGCCACGGTAAAACTAAAGTCCTAAAGAAAAAGACAATCAGTGTTACTATTCCTGCTGGAATTGACACCGGTAACCGTCTTCGTCTATCTGGTAAAGGAGATGCTGGGGCTAATGGCGGACCAAATGGTGATTTGTATTTAGAGTTCATTGTCGCTCGTCATAAACTATTTACTCGTGTCGAGGATGACATTTACCTAGACTTACCAATTACCTTAAGTGAAGCAGCACTAGGTACTAAGAAAGATATTCCACTCTTAAAGGGAAGTGTTAAGCTAAACATTCCTGAAGGCTCTAATACTGGTGATAAGCATCGTCTTAAGGGCAAAGGAATTCATAACGAGACAACTGGTAGAAAAGGTGACATGTATGTAAACATCGTTGTAAGGGCACCAAAAACACTTAGTAAAGAACAAAAGAAACTGTTACAAGCGCTCGGAGAAACTGATATTGAAGA
>CAYZRY010000011.1:0-35254 GCA_964481005.1 uncultured Muribaculaceae bacterium | reverse complement strand
CATGTGGATCAGGTAAAAAATACAAACAATGTCACGGAAAATAAACTCGCATTTGCGAGTTTTTCTTTCACGTCAAATCTTCAATATTTGATTAAAAAAGCACTTTAGATACGAAAAAAATCGTATCTAAATAATTATTGATCATTTAAATCCTTTATAAATAAGATGATAAACAATAATATGTATTAAAGAATAGAGTTATAATTAAAAATGATATAATTTTTTTAAAAACAAATTAATTATCTTTGTATTTTAAAATGTTAAAAAGCATTGCTTGTAGCAATTATGCTTTCTATAATAAAATTTTCTTAATGAAAGGAGAAAAATTGAAATGTTAAAAGATAATATTAAGTCTTTAAGAAAAAAGAAAGGACTTTCACAAGAGGAATTAAGTATTAAACTAAATGTTGTAAGACAAACAGTATCTAAATGGGAACAAGGATTATCTGTTCCGGATTCTGAAATGTTAATTTCTATATCAGAAGTATTTGATACTCCTGTCAGTACATTGCTTGGTGAAAGCATATCTGAAGAAAAACCGAATGATTTAAAACAAATTTCTGAAAAATTAGAAGTTATTAATTTACAACTAGCTGAAAAAAGAGAGAGTAAAATAAAATTTTGGCATTGGTTTTTTATAATATTATGTATTGTTTTGATATTAATCTTTATTGGTATTGTATCATTTGGTAATACATATATGGAATGGGATTATAATGATCCAGAATTAGCGGTATTAGGTGTTGGAATTCATTCAATTGTATGGATATTTGTAAGAATAATACCGTTTATGTTTATCGGTTCTATTGTAGGTATTTGTTTGACAAGAAAAATCAAATAATAAAAATTTAATTGATAGAATAAATCTCTTTTGTCATCACAAATTATTAAAAAATAAGAATTTTTATTTAATATTAACTGGACAGACAAGTGAAGAAGATAATAATGAAGAAATATGTAGTATAATATCTTATTTTGAAGGAATAAGTGGATGATTTTATTTGAATTTGTGCTATCATATTGGCAAAGGAATTCACATGGAAAAAGAGTACATTTTAACTGATGAAAATAATAGACAATATACAAGTAGTACACCTGGTCTTTTCGGTGGGAATAAACGCTTGAAAATATATGGTAGATTGGATTGCCCATCAGCTTTGAGATGGTTAGCCAAGGGTTACTATGTTAAAAATAGAGTTTTTTTTGCTGATGAAGAAACGGCGCTAGCAGCAGGATATCGTCCATGCGGTGTATGTATGAAAAAAACACTGAAGCAAAAATAAAATATCTTATTATTTAGCTTTCAGTATGTTTTTGATATAATAAAGACGGAGGCAATATGAGAATATACAATACATTAACAAAAAGAGTCGAAGAATTTATTCCTAATGAAGAAGGAGTAGTTAAGATATATACTTGTGGACCAACAGTTTATCACTATGCCCATATTGGAAACTTGAGAACTTATATTTTTGAAGATATCCTTGAAAAAGGATTCAGATATTTAGGTTACAATGTCAAACGCGTTATGAATATAACTGATGTAGGACATTTGGAAAGTGACAGTGATGATGGCGAAGACAAGATGGAAAAATCTGCTCGTCAACAAGGTAAAAGTGTCTACGATATAGCAGCTTATTATACAGAAGCATTCTTTAAAGATGCTGAAATGCTCAATATTAGAACTCCGGAAATAGTTGAAAAAGCAAGTGATCATATCGATACATACATCAAGATGATTGAAAAGTTACTCGAAGATGGTTTTGCTTATCAATCAAATGGAAATATCTACTTTGATATAGAAAAATATCCGGAATATTATGAATTATCTGGTAAAAATAAAGAAGACTTATTAGTTGGAGCAAGAGAAACCGTCGAAGAAGATAAAAATAAAAAGCATCCAAATGATTTTGCTTTGTGGTTCACTACTTCGAAGTTTCAAAATCAAGAGATGAAATGGGATTCTCCTTGGGGACTAGGTTACCCAGGATGGCACATCGAGTGTAGTGGAATCGCATCGAAGTTCCTTGGTGACAAGCTAGATATTCACTGTGGTGGAGTCGATAATGTCTTTCCACACCACACAAATGAAATAGCTCAAAGTGAAGCATACTTTGGTCATAAATGGTGCAATTACTGGGTTCATGGAGAACATCTAAATGACAAAGAAGGTAAGATGAGTAAATCTAAGGGAGACTTCTTGACAGTTTCATTACTTATCGAAAAGGGATTCGATCCACTTTCTTATCGCTTCTTTTGTTTGAACAGTCACTACCGTAATCAATTGGTTTTCAGTTTTGAACAGTTAGAGCAAGCAGAAGCAACTTATAAAAAATTAAAGAATAGAATTAAATCACTTGACCGAACTCCAAATTTACGTGAAGGTAAAATAGACTATTATCAAGATAAATTTAAAGAAGCAATTGCTAATGATTTGAATACTTCACTAATGATTACAACTGTGTATGATGTCTTAAAAGATGAAGAGCTAACAGATTTTACTAAACTGTATTTAATCGAAGATTTTGATAAAGTACTTAGTCTCGATTTAATTGAAGAAGAAAAAGAACTCAGTGATAGTCATAGTGAAGAAGAAATTCTTGCTTTAATAGAAAAAAGAAACGAAGCTAAAGCTAATAAAGATTTTGCTCTAGCAGATTCAATAAGAGATGAACTACTCGCTGATGGGATTAAACTAATCGATAGCCGAGATGGCACAAAGTATGAGGTGATATAATGAATTTAACTGAATTAATATTGTTTGGAGGTTCCATGTTATTAGTGGGACTTGCCCAAGCTAGAATAAAAGCTAATTATAATAAATATGGAGCTATCGATATTGCATCAGGAAAAAGTGGTGCAACGGTCGCTAAAAAAATGCTCAGTGAAAATGGTCTTGGAAAAGTTGCTGTCAACGAAGTTCAAGGTGAATTAACTGATCATTACAATCCAAAGAATAAAACTGTTTCATTATCGACAGCCGTTCATAATGAATCATCGATTGCTTCGGCTGCAGTAGCTGCCCACGAAGTTGGTCATGCTATTCAAGACAGTGTTGGTTACAAGTTTATGCGCATTAGAGCAGCTCTAGTACCAGTTGTTAACTTAGCATCTTATCTTGGTTATATTGTTATAGCTCTTGGAGCTGGTATGCAATTACTAAATTTAATAACTATCGGTATTATTGCTCAGTTAGTAGTCTTTTCATTCCACGTGGTAACTTTACCGGTAGAATTTAATGCTACGGCTCGTGCTAAAAAGTACTTAAAAGATAGTGGAATAGTTACTGCCGAAGAATTTAAAGGTGCTAAAGCGATGTTAAATGCCGCAGCCTTTACTTATGTGGCATCAATGATAACTAACTTAGCTTACATATTAAGATTAGTATTAAGTAGTACATCAAGAAGAAGATAATTCTTCTTTTTGATTGTTTAAAAACGATAATTATAGTATCATATTTATAGAATTGGAAGTGGTTGTGTGATATTGTGTTCAAGATGTGGACAACTTGTCGAAGAAAATAAAGACAGATGCCCTTACTGTGATAACGATTTATCTTATGCTAAAGATATCGATAGTAATCAAGCTAAATTAAAAGAAAGACTTACAAATTATAGTGAAATTGAGCTTTTAACTGGCAAGAAAATTAGTCGTAAAGATTTAGAAAAAGATGAACTTATTGTCGGTGAATATGTTTCGGAAGAAACAGTTTTAGAAAGACCTGAAAAAGTTGTTATCGAGAACCCATTTATTAAAAGTACAAAAAAATATCAAGCTCACATGGACAATCAAGAAGATATTATTGAAGAAATAAGAAAAGAAGCAGAGGAAGAAGTGCTTGAGAAATTTGAAGAAGCCGAAGAAGCTAAAATCGAAGCTGAAGAAAAAATTAATGTTAAAACTGTTCCAATAGCTGATTTTGAAATAGCTGATGATCTTGAAAAAGAAATTGAAGAAGATAAGAAAAGTATTAAAAAACCAAGTAAAAAACACAAACCAAAATATGATAAAAAAGTTATTAAAAATGTCCGTAGTACACTTAAAGAAAAACCTCTTAAGGTTACTACCAAGGTTGCCCCAAAAGGAGCTGCAGTATCACAAAGAGCGGTAAATGCCTTTAGATTATCACCAGCTATTAAACGAAGACTTACTAAAAAAGAACGAAAACAGATATTTTATAGTTCAGTAATTGCTTTTTCACTACTAGTTATAGCGGTAATATATCTTGCATACTATAGCATGTTTGGTAACTTTAAAACACCGATAACAAATTATTATAAGGGATTAAATATAGCTTCTGAAAAACAAATACTCGAAGCTTATCCAGAGTGCATTAGAGCAAACCTCGAATTCCAGACTCTTATAAATCAACTAGTATTACCAATGAAAAGTTATCCAGAAGCGCAATTTAGATATGAAGTAATAAAAAAGACTAAACTTAAAGAAATAGAACTTGATAAGCAACAAACTGATTACGATCTAACATGTGGAAAAGGAATCATGCACATTAGTGAAGCCTATACAATTGATGTCTATCACATTCAAAGACCTAATATAAGAATGTCAGAGATGCGTGAAGAAATTAAAATAATAGTAGGTAAAATAGATGGAAAATGGTATATACTTGAATAGTATATACTTTTTTTGTGAGGGAATATGAATGTATTAGAAATAAATGTTTTGGTACTGGCCTATTTAGGTGATGCCATATATGAGCAATATGTAAGAGAAAAGTTAGTTTATCAAAAGACTAATGTCGATAGTATGCAAAAAGAAGCTATTAAATATGTTTCAGCAATGAATCAGGCTAAATACTTGGATGCTTTGATGGAAGAAGAGTTTTTTAATGAAGAAGAAATATCGGTTATTAAAAGAGCTCGTAATTACAAGAGTAATAGTCATCCTAAGAACTGTGATATTATCAGCTATAAGAAGGCTACAGGTTTAGAGGCACTAATTGGCTATTTGCATTTAACTGGTGATGGAAATAGAATAAAAGAAATTATGGAGAAAATATTAATATGATAGTTTATGGTAAAAATGTTGCTAGAGAAGTTTTACAAAGTGATAAAAAAGTCGAAAAGATTATTTTGAGTGAAGGTTTTGATGATAAAAATATAAAAGAACTTATTGCAAATAGAAAAATTGAAGTAGAAACACTAAGTAAAAAAGAGTTTTCAAGATTTGATAAATATCTCAATCAGGGTATAATGCTTTTCATTGAGGAATTTAGTTATTCTGAAATCGAAGAATTTTTTGTCGATGATGCCAAAGTTTTAATACTCGATCATATTGAAGATCCCCATAATTTAGGGGCTATCATTAGAACGAGTGAAGCCGCTGGAATAACAGGTATCATCATTCCTAAAGATCGCAGTGCCGAGGTTAATTCTACGGTTGTTTCAACTAGTAGTGGAGCAACTGAAAATGTTTCAATTGCCCAAGTAACTAATCTTAGTCAGACTATTGAAAAACTTAAAGCTAATGGTTTTTGGATAGTTGGGACAGCCATGAACGGAACGGACTATCGAAAAATTGATTACAAAGGGAAAATAGCTTTAGTAATTGGTAATGAAGGAAAAGGGATGAGTAAAATTATCGAAGATTCTTGTGATTTTATAGCTACTATTCCGATGAAAGGAAAAATTAATAGCTTGAATGCTTCGGTAGCAGCGGCGATAATGATTTACGAAGTTACAAGATAAAATTAGAGGATGAATTACAGAGAAATCAACGATTACGAATTATACTATTTAATTAAAGAAAAAGATGAATATGCATGTGACATCATGTATAAAAAATATAAACCATTAATTGATAAATATGCCCGTCAATACTATAAAAAATATAAAGATTTTAGTATTGAATACGATGATCTCTTTCAAGAAGGGATGATTGGACTTTCTGGTGCCATTGAGACTTATGATGAAAGTAAAAATGCTCTCTTTTACAGTTATGCTTTACTTTTTATTAAACGTAGAATTGAACATTATATAAAGAGTGCAACTAGATGTAAGCATCAAGTATTGAATGAAGCTTTGTCGATGTCGCTAGAGTACGGTGATACCAATACTTCACTGGGTGACTTTCTTTGCAGGGAAGAACAAAGTAGTATCGATCTAGTTATCGATGCCGGTGTCAGTAAGAGAATCCTCGATTTTAAATATTTACTAAAAGATAAACATGCCTGTGTTTATGAGCTTAGACTAAACAATTTTTCTAACAGAGAAATTGCTCATCTGCTCGATATTGATTACAAAGCAGTTGACAACTCTTTGCGAGCTATTAAAGAAAAATTTGATAAATATAACTACTGATTAATTATTATGCTATAATATGATTGAGGTACTATGGAAAATAAAGAGACGTTGAGACAGTATTTTTCATATAATAGAAATATCGAAGGAAATCAAATACTCGATATATTTTTAGAGTTGGATTACAAACTTAGTGTCATTCACAATAATGGTTATGTTGTTGGTAGTCTAAACTCTGATAATATAGTTTATGAGAATGGTTTTAATTTTTCGACTGATAGTTTTAGACAGATGTATTCAGAAGAGGCAAAACGTCAAAATATCTCAGATCTAGCTAAACTAAATATGGGAACACAAGTAAGCGTTGCTAGTGGATTTTCAGATTTTACGGTTATCGATTCTAAAGTATTAGCTGAAAACTTTGAAACGATTGCAGCTTCACTCACTCCGGCGACAAGTGGAGACGAATATCTTAGAGCAGTTATCGTCAAAGGTAGCAACGATATGTATTACAACGACTACTTGCTTGCTCTTCGTAAAGAAAACGAAGCTGGTGGTGCTGGAAAAAGTCAAACAATGGTCAAGGTCAAAAGTACTGAAGCAGGCAGAGCTATGTCGATGGATGATAGTGATGCAGCTTTCATCAATTTAGCTTTCTATCCGATTATGATAGGTTTAATACTACTTATAATATCAGTTATAGCAACATTAATTTAGGGGACTTCCCCTTTTTTTATTGTTATAAAAGTGTTATACTTTAAGTGGTGATTTTATGAAAAATGAAATAAAAAAAGTAGTTGTTTTTGGTGGAGGTACAGGATTATCTGGTCTGCTTGTTGGACTGAAAGATTTTCCTGTTGATATCACAGCTGTAATAACTGTTTCAGATAGTGGTTCTTCGACTGGTAAGTTGCGTAGTGAATTTGCTGTTCCAGCGGTTGGAGACATCCGCAAAGTAATATCAAATCTATCAGATTTACCTGAAGAGATTAAAAATGTCATGGAATTTAGATTTCACACAAGCAGTGACTTAAATGGTCACTCAGTGGGTAATCTAGTTCTAACAGCGATGCTTAACCAAACTAACAATTTACAAAAAAGTATCGAATATATGAGTAAACTGATGGATGTTAAGCACCGCGTTTTACCCTTATCCGAAGATGCTTTAACTTTGATGGCCAAGTTAAGTGATGGAACAATCGTCGAAAACGAAGATGACATTACTAAGGCCAATTCTAAAATAGCTAAAATATATTACAAAGAAACTCCGCATGTATTACCCGATGTACTTGAAGCTATCAAAGAAGCTGATTTAATCATATTGAGTATGGGTAGTTTATACACCAGTATTTTGCCACATTTGATATGCAAAGATGTCGTCAAAGCTATCAAAAAAGCCGAAGCTAAAGTAATGTATTTGTGTAATGCTATGACGCAACCGGGAGAAACTGATAATTTTACAGTTTCTGATCATATAAATGTACTTGAAAAATACCTAGGTAAAAACAGTATCGATGTCGTAGTTGCCAGTAACACTGAATTACCAGCAGATATATTAGCAAAATATGCGACATCTGAACAAAAAGACAAAGTAATTATCGATCACGATAAAGTAGCTAAGATGGGTGTTGAGCTTATCGAAGGAAATCTTCTCGGTGTTATCGGTGATTATATAAGACACAAGAGTTACAAACTAAGTTCTATAATATTTTCTTATTTGATGAGGTAGAAATGTCATTTTCAATGGATATAAAAGATGAAATAGCTAATTTTGAACGAACTAAGACAGAGCGCATTGCCGAACTGTCTGCTTTTGTGCGCAACAATGGTAAATTCAGTAAGAAAAAAATTGAGCTATCCACTGAAAATATCATGGTATCAAAAAGAATACTGACTCTTTTCAAAGACTTATTTCAAATGCAAATAACCGTTAGTAGTAATAAGAACTTGGTCTTTAATCGCAGTAAAGTTTTTGAAATGACTGTTTCTGACAAAGTTGAATATATATTAGAAAGTCTATCAGTTTGGGAAAATGGCAAATATCTTCATGAACCACAAGAGTATATAATCCAAGGTGATGAAGAAAAAATGGCTTATCTGGCTGGTGTCTTCCTTGCTTGTGGTAGTATCACTAATCCCGCGACTTCAAGATATCATTTGGAGTTACTTATCAATCATCGCTACGAAGCAGTTTTTGTTCAGCGTATGCTAAATAACTACGGTCTCAATTGTAAAGTATTAAAACGTGAGAGTAAGTATATGCTCTATGTCAAAGAAGCCGAAAAGATCAGTGACTTTTTAAAGATAATCGGAGCCTCTAAAGCTGTTATCTATTATGAGAATCAAAGAGTTTATCGCTTTCAAAAAAACATTACCAATAGACTCAATAACTGTGAACAAGCTAACGTTGATAAAATTGTTCAAGCTGCGACCAAGCAAGTTAATGAAATCGAATTAATCGCAGAAAAAATAGGATTGGATATCCTCGATGATAAAACAAAAGAAACAGCCACTTTTAGACTTAAGTACCCTGAGACATCACTACTAGATTTAAGTGAAATTATGTCAATTGAAACAGGAAAACCAATTAGTAAATCAGGTTTAAATCATAGATTTCGCAAGATTTCTGAAATAGCCGCTAAATTAGGAGAAGTTAAAGATAAAAAATAACTTCTTTTTTAATTCTTTTATGATAAACTAGTATTAGAATAGAAAGTGGGCAAAAATGATTGAACAAAAAGTAAAATTACAAATTATGGGCGAAGAAATCGAGGTTACTTCAGGAACTACTTTTGAAGAGTTGGCTAAGCATTACCAAGATAAATTTGATTATCCAATTATTCTAGCCAAAGAAGATTATCTCTACCGTAATCTAAGTGACAAAATAGAAACAAACGCTAAAATTAGTTTTTATGATATGACGAGCCGTGATGCCAATCGCGTTTATTTCAATGGTTTAATATATCTGACAATATATGCTATCAAAAAACTATTTGGTGATTCTACCGAAGTCTTAGTTAGACACTCAATTGATAAAGGTTTATACATTGAACTAAGTAGACAAATTACTCGTGAGAGTGTTTTAAATATCGAAGCTAAAATGCGTGAGATAGTCAAAGCTGATTTAAAAATTACTAAGAGTAACGTTAGGCGTTTAGAAGCAATTGATTATTTTAACAACGTTGGTTATCCTTCGAAAGCTGGTGTTTTAAAATACAATACGAACAGTTATGTAACTTTATATAAACTTGGAGATATGTATGATTTCTACTTTAGTGAGATGCCTACTTCGACAGCTAAGATAAATCGTTTTGAGTTAGAGTATCTAAATAGTCGTGGTTTTGTACTACTTTATCCAACTTCTTACAATCCAGACAGAATTAAAAAATATGTTCACCATCCACAACTGTTTGATGTTTTCAAAGAGTATCATGAGTGGGCTAAAATTATGAAAGTAGCCAATGTTACTGATTTAAATAATTTAATCAGTCAAGGAATAGCGGGTTCTCTAATTAGAATAGATGAAACTATCCAAAGTAATAGATTACTCAATATTGCTAGAGAAATATATAATCACCGTGATCGTTTAAAAGTTATATTAATTGCTGGACCATCTTCTTCAGGTAAAACGACAACTAGTTTGAAACTGAGTAATTATTTGCGATCATTTGGAATGGTGCCAAAGAAAATATCGATGGATGATTACTTTGTTGCTAGAAAATTAAATCCTAAGAAAGCTGATGGTACATACGATTATGAGTGTTTAGAGGCAATTGATTTAGAACTCTTTAACGAAAATATTGCCAAGTTATTAAAGGGTGAAAAAATAGTTGCTCCGACCTATAACTTTGTCAAAGGAGAACCGGAGTTTGTCAGTGAGATGGCCATGTTTGACGATGAGATATTAATCATCGAGGGAATACATGCACTAAATCCTAAAATATTATCGAGCATCAATCGTAATAAAAAATATAAAATTTATATTTCCCCCGCAACTGGTCTAAATATCGATGAACACAACCGTATCTCAACTTCGGATAATCGTATGCTTAGACGAATTGTCAGAGATAATCGTACGCGTGGTAATACTGTCGATATGACTATGTCGATGTGGCCATCGGTAAGAGAAGGCGAAGAAAAATATATTTTCCCATACCAAGACGAGGCTAATGCTACTTTCAATACGGCTTTACTATATGAGCTTAGTGTCCTGAAAGTATATGCTGAGCCACTTCTATATTCAGTTAATCCAATGTCTGAACACTACGAAGAAGCAAAACGTCTAATCAATATGTTAAGAACTTTTTTACCACAGCCAGCTGATGAAATTCCAGATGATTCAATAATCAGAGAATTTATTGGTGGAAGTTGTTTTAAAGTTGATTAATGAAAATTACAGTGATAAAATTAATATGTAAAATAAGGAGGAAACATGAAAAAAATTGCTATTAATGGATTCGGAAGAATAGGAAGGTTAGTCTTTCGTATAATGGAGGAAGATCCAGAGTTTGAGGTAGTTGCTATCAATGATTTAACTGATGCAGAACAACTAGCTTATCTCTTAAAATATGACACAAGTCACAGAACTTATCGTCCATCTGAAATATCTTATGAAGGAAATGAAATTATTGTCGGAGAACGTAGAATTCCTGTCTACGCTGAAAGTGATCCAACAAAATTACCTTGGGGTGATTTAGATATCGATCTAGTATTTGAATGTACTGGTCACTTTACTAGTGATGAAAAAGCTATGGCTCATATTACTGCCGGGGCTAAAAAAGTATTGATTTCGGCACCTGGTAAAGGTGATATGAAGACAATTGTCTACAACGTCAATGATGATGAGTTAGATGGAAGCGAGAAGATTGTTTCAGCAGCTTCTTGTACTACTAACTGTCTTGCTCCAGTGCTTCGTGTAATCGAAGATAAATTTGGTGTTGAAAAAGGATTTATGACAACTGTTCATGCCTATACAAACGATCAATCAACACTAGATGTTCCACACAAAAAGGGAATTGCTTCAAGACGTGGAAGAGCAGCTGCAGCTAATATCGTTCCAACTTCAACGGGGGCAGCAAGTGCTATCGGATTAGTTGTTCCAAGTTTAAAAGGAAAACTAGATGGTTTTGCCTTGCGTGTACCTGTTACAACAGGTTCAGTTGTCGACCTAGTTTTAGAACTTAAGAAGAAAGTTACAGCTGAAGAAGTAAATGCTGTACTTAAAAACAATGTCAATGAAACATTAAATTATACAGATGATCCAGTTGTCTCAAGTGATATCATTGGTTCTCATTGCGGATCACTAGTAGATGGTCTTTCAACAGCAATTGTCGAATCTGATGGAAAGCAACTTGTCAAAATAGTTGTATGGTATGATAATGAAATGGGTTATTCAGCACAAATGGTCAGAACAGCTCATAAAATGACTGAATAATAGTAGGTGTATATGAAAAATAATCGCGGATTTTCAGTAATCGAATTAATATTATCTTTCTCGTTTGTCATGATCTTGGCTTTGGGGATGTTTTCGATTGTTACTAACTACCGCGAAAAACAGCGTCATGCTAGCTTAGTCAAAGATATGACTATCTATCGTAATCGTTTGACGACAGCAGTACAGAATGATATTAACGATAAAGTTCTAGAAAGTGCTAGTTATTGTGGTACAACGCTTGGAACAAACACTGATTGTATTGTCTTGTACTTTAAAAATGGTAGTGCTAAAAAACTAGAAATATTAACTGGTAACTACCGCGACGAAGATGGAAACAGTTACACTTCGAGATATATCTCATACGATGGAATAATCTATGAGACAACGGAACCACAGTTTACAACTATCAAGCCCGAATTTATGCTTGAAAGCGCTGCTTCACTTGGAGTTGAAATTCCATCGCTAGTTCTATATAAAATAAACATTCCAGTCTATCATGAAGATTTAGATGATAATTATGGTCTTCGAATAGTAGCTAATGGATATAGTAAAAAGTAAGTAAAGCATACTTACTTTTTTTATTTTTTACATCCGTTTATGGTATAATTGACTTATTGTGGAGGAAATATGAAGAAAACTATTAGAGACTATGATTTAAAGGGAAAGAAAGTATTAATCAGATGTGATTTTAATGTTCCGATGAAGGATGGGAAAATAACTGATAACAACCGTTTGGTGGAAAGTTTACCAACTATTAACTATGCAATTGAGCATGGAGCAAAAGTTATTCTATTTTCACATTTAGGAAGAGTTAAAGAAGAAGCTGATTTAGCTAAGAATGATTTGGCTCCGGTTGGAGTTGCGCTAGCTGAATTGCTTGGTCGACCTGTTAAATTTATCAATGAAACAAGAGGAGAAGCTCTCGAGTCAGCAATTGCTATGATGAATGAGGGAGATATTGTCCTAGTACAAAATACAAGATATGAAGACCTAGAAGGTAAGAAAGAAAGTAGTAATGATCCAGAACTTGGAGCTTACTGGGCTAGCCTTGGTGAAGTCTTCATCAACGATGCTTTTGGAACAGCACATCGTGCTCATGCATCGAATGTTGGAATAGGTAGTCATTTGCCATCAGCCGTAGGTTTCTTAATGGAGAAAGAAGTAGTTGAACTCGAAGGACTTAAAAATCCTGAAAGACCATTTACGGTTATTATGGGTGGTGCTAAAGTTACTGATAAGATTCCAGTAATCGACAACCTAATTGAAAAAGCTGATCAAATGATCATTGCCGGAGGAATGGCTTATACTTTCTTAAAGGCTCAAGGAATAAATATCGGTAAATCTATACTAGATGCCGACAGTTTAGAATATGCTAAAGGACTACTTGAAAAGTATCCAGATAAACTTCATTTACCTGTCGATTTTCACGTCGCTAAAGATTTCAGTAACGAAGCTGAAAATAGATTTTGTACTTACTTAGAAATTCAAGATGATGAGCAAGGTCTCGATATTGGACCTGAGTCTGCTAAAAAATTTAGTGAAGTAATTGCTAATTCAAAAACAGTCTTCTGGAACGGACCAGTTGGTGTCTTTGAATTTGATAACTATACTGACGGAACAAGAGCTCTATTAGATGCTGTTGTCAAAGTTAATTACTCAGTCCTAGGTGGAGGAGATAGCGTCGCAGCAGCTACTAAACTAGGTTATAAAGATAAAGTTAGTCATGCTTCAACAGGTGGGGGAGCTACATTAGAATTTATGGAAGGTAAAGTCCTTCCTGGAGTTGCAAACATTAGTGAAAAATAATGAAAAGTCTTAAAAAAAATGGAATACTACTTGTTATCTTTTCATTAATAGTAATCTTTTTAGCAATTAAAGATGATTTTTCGACGACAGTCAAAGCTATTGCCGGCGCTAATCTTTGGTGGATACTAGTTGGTTTACTAGCAATCATTTTATATTGGTTTATCAAAGCTTTAGCACTTCACGAAATAGTTAAAAACTATCCTAAAAAGATAAAATTAAGACAAATATTTAGACAGATTATCATTACACAATTCTTTAATGGTGTCACACCTTTTGCAACCGGGGGACAACCTATGCAAGTGTACATGCTCAATAAATCTGGACTTAGTATTGCTCAGACAAGTAACATAATTATTCAAGATTTTATCATATATCAAATAGCTCTAGTCTTTCTTACGACGATAGCTGTCATAATCAATAAATTATATGAAATTTTCCCAGATACACTTTTACTAAATAAGTTTATTCTTTTAGGTTATTTAGTTAATCTAGGAGTAGCGATTGCGTTATTGTTTATCAGTTTTTCAACTAAGACAATCAAAAGAGTTGGAGATTTCATAATCAAGTCATTAAAGAAAATTAAACTGTTAAAGCGTTATAAAGCTAAACTTGATCACTTTGATGAAAGATTAGATGATAAGATAGATGAATTTCATGAGGGAGCAGTTATTCTGCGAAAAAATAAGAAGACAATTTTACTGGGATTTACCTATAATGTAATTGCTTTACTTATCCTCTTTATCATACCTATCTTTGTCTTTAAGGCAATTGATGGGTCAATTAAGGCACCAATTATAGCTGTGCTAGTTGGAACTGCCTATGTAACTACGATCGGAGCTTTTATTCCAACACCCGGTGGAACCGGGGGAATAGAGTATAGCTTCCTAGATATCTTTAAGAAGTTTATTACTTATGGAAAATTATCAGCAATCATGCTGATATGGAGATTTATAACATATCACTTTGGAATGATTGTTGGCGGAATATTATTTAATGTAACAGGAGAAAAAAATGAGAATAGGAATATTTAGTGATACATATCCACCATATGTAAATGGGGTATCAACAAGTGTCGATATGCTTAAAAAGTCACTGGAGCGACAAGGGCATCAAGTTTTCGTTGTAACTGTTAATAATTCAAGTACTAAGTATAAACTTGAGGATAACAAAAAAGTTTTAAGAGTTCCAGGAATACCGATTGGTATTTATGATTATCGTTTAACTGGTATCTATCCAATTAGAGCTATAAATATTATTAAGAAATGGAAGTTAGATGTCATTCATACGCATACAGAGTTTGGGATAGGTACATTTGGACGAATTTTTGCTAAACAGTACAATATTCCGCTAGTTCATACATATCATACAATGTACGAAGATTATATCCATTACATAACCAAGGGATATTTCGATAAATCCAGCAAGAAAATAGTTGAGTATTTGACTAATTTCTACTGCGATAAAACCCTCGATGAATTAATTGTTCCTACTAAAAAAACATATGACCTGTTTATCGATAAATATGGTTATTCAAGAACTGTTCATATCATTCCAACGGGTATTGATATTGAGAAGTTTTATCCAGAAAATAACAGTAAAAAATTAATTAATGAGCTTAAAAAACGTCATGGAATTAAAGATGATGACTTTGTTCTGACTTTTGTCGGACGAATAGCTAGCGAAAAGAATATACCGTTCTTATTTAAAGCCCATAAAAAGCTAATAGATAAGGCTGAGAAAATCAAATTGCTTGTTGTTGGCTCTGGTCCAGAACTTGAAGAATATCAAAACTATGTTAAAAAAGAAGGAATGGAAGATAGTGTTATTTTCGCCGGAAGAGTTCCTTGGGATGAAATAACCGCCTACTACCAACTTTCTTCGCTATTTGTTACAGCTTCGACTAGTGAAACACAAGGTCTTACTGTTATCGAAGCTATGGCTGGAGCTATTCCGCCACTATGTATTGATGATGAGAGCTTTAGATCAGCAGTAGTCGATGGTTTAAACGGTTTTATCTTCAAAACAGAAAAACAATATATCGATAAAGTTTTAGAATTAAAGAATAATCCATCAATTCTTAAAAGAGTATCAGCTCAAGCAAAAATAAATGCTGAAATTCACAGTTCAAAATACTATGCTGAGCGTGTTCTAGTTGTCTATAAACAAGCAATTAAGAATCAGAAGAAGATTTTTGCCGATAAGGTACTCGAGGTATTTAAAGGGGATAAAGATGAATAAAATAATTGTAGCCAATCAAAAAGCATATTTGACAAGGGAAGGAGTTCAATCTTTTCTTAATGAGTTTGCCGGAGGAGAAGTAATTTTCTGTCCCTCTTTTCCGTTTTTGTGCCTATTTAACAATCATATTTTAGGTGGTCAAGATATTGCTGCTAGCAGCGAATTATCAGCAACGGGAGAAGTAACTGCGGATCAACTAAAATCACTTAATTGTACATACGCAATTATTGGTCATTCTGAACGAAGAAAATTTCAAAAAGAAGACAATGAGATTACCAATCAGAAACTGCTTACAACTTTAAATGCTGGGATGACACCAATTCTCTGCGTTGGAGAAACACATGAAGAATACGATTTGGGATTAACTCGCGGCGTAGTCAAAATGCAATTAGATGCATCTCTTGCCAATGCCAATGGTGAGGTAATCATTGCTTATGAACCTGTTTGGGCTATCGGCAGTGGACTCACTCCAACTAATGAGGAAATTGACGATGTTGTAAACTTTATTAAAGAGCTATATCCTAGTTATAAAGTTTTATACGGAGGAAGTGTCAAAGCTTCAAATATCGCTAAACTAAACGAAATTCACAGTGTCGATGGATACTTAATTGGCGGAGCATCAAGCAAAGCTGACGAATTAAATGAAATAGTTAAAAGTTGTCAATAAGACAACTTTTTTATTTGATTTTAAAGACTATTGCCAAATCTCTTATTATAATTAGGGTGTAGTTGAAAGGAATTTTTTGAGGATTATTAGAATGCTTATCACCACTACCAATAAAAAGTGTGTTAAAAAGGTAAGTAATTATTTTAATGATCACGAAGTAGTCAAAATGCATTTTAAGAGAAATGCTTTTGATTGTGACCAAGATATCGTAATATGTGACGAGGAAAATTATGAGGATGATTACCATTGTGCTCTATTTTTCCTCGTTTGTAATTGTCAAACTAAAATAAATCAGTACAGTGACAATGTTATCCCGTTCTTTCCACCGTATAACCCATTAATAATTGATTATGAGATAATTAAACTATTGAGGAGAAGACCAAATGATATAGTTAATATTTTAAGGGATCTTGGAATAGCCACTCATCTAGAAGGATACTCTTTTATTAAAGAAGCCATTTGTTTATACAAAAGAAATAAAACAATTGGTGAAATATATAACTGTTTGGCTAAGCGTTACAAATGTAGCCCTTCTAATGTGGAAAGACTCATTAGATACACGATTGAAAAATCGTGGCTTTCAGCTGATTTAAATCTCTGTGATGAACTATTTGGTAATACCATCGATTTTGAAAAAGCTAAACCGACAAATAAACAGTTTATTGACAGATTATCAGAGTTTTTATGAAATATAATTGACATCCATTGACAAGCATAAATGATAAAATGTATAATTAAGTTATTAAAATAAGATTGAGGAGACAATTTATGGAGCGTAAAATTAGTGAATACCTAATTAAGTGGAAAAAAGACTTAACGAGAAAACCATTGGTAATATATGGTAACAAACAGGTAGGTAAGACTTATTCAGTTATTAAATTTGGAGAACAAGAATATAAAAATGTTGCCTATTTTAATACTGATAATAATGCTGCTTTTTTTGACATATTAAAGAAGGAGAAAACAGTTGAAAGATTAGTCATGAAATTATCTTTGTTAGTTAATGAAACTATTTTGACCAAAGATACTTTGATGATCTTTGATAACGTCAAAGATATCGAGGTAATTAATATGGCTAAGATCTTTTCGAAAAATACCGAAGATTATCATTTGATTGTCATCAGTTCATCGAAAGAAAACTTAATTGAATTTAAGGGTGAGGAGTTAGTCTTCAAACAGATGAATGGGATGGACTTTGAAGAGTATCTTAAAGCTATCGATAATGGTCATCTAATCGATTTTATTAAAACCTCGTTTAAAAATAACAAAGCTATGCCGTTTCATAACATTGCTTTGGACTTTTATGATGATTATTTAGCAACCGGAGCTCTTCCTGAAGCTGTTAAAAACAGTATCGATAACAAAAATAGCTTACTAGTGAACTCGGTCTATTCAAAAATAATCGACAGTTATAAAAAAGAGATGGGAACGTTAGAGAATCTCATCGATATACCAAGAGCCCTAGAAATCTTTGAAAGTGTTCCGTATCAGTTATCTAAAGCAAACAAGAAGTTTCAGTACGGTTTGATGAAGTCAGGAAGCCGTTCTAAAAATTATGAAAAAGCTTTGACATACTTACATAACAACGGAATTGTCAACAAGTGTTTCAAGATAAGTGAGGTTAAACAACCGCTTAGTAGTGCTCGTGATAAAGAAAGTTTCAAAGTATATCTAAATGATACTGGTGTTTTATATAATATGATGAATTTAAATAAAACCAAGTTTTTAACAGATATAAACATCAAAAATATCATATCTGAAAATAGTATAGCTATTACTTTAAGTAATTTAGGTTTTAACCTATATTATTATCAATCTGAAGGTAAAGCTGAAGTTAGTTTTATTGTTCAAACAAGAAATGGAAAGGTTATTCCAATTGAACTTGTCGATAAGAATATGTCTAAAGCTAAATCACTTGGATTATTTATGACTAAATTTAATGTTACGGAAGCAATTCGTATTACTGAGGATAACTTTTCATATAAAAAGGGAATTAAATATGTTCCGATCTATGCACTGTTTTGCTTAGGGGATATGTTATAGGAGTGATGATGAAAAAAACGATACTAGTTGTTCTTGATGGCTGTGGGCTATCAAATAAAGAGGCAGGTAATGCTTTTAAAGCAGCAGAGCCTAAGAATTTTGAATACTTATGGGATAACTACCCACATAGTAAACTAATTGCTGGAGGTAAAGAAGTAGGTCTTCCGGCAGGACAGATGGGGAATAGTGAAGTTGGTCACATGAATATTGGAGCCGGTAGAATTGTCTATCAGCCGCTCGAGTTAATTAATTCAAAGATCGATGATGGAAGTTTTTATGATAATGAAAAGATTAATAAGTTAATTGATCACAGCATAAAGAATTCTAGCAAACTTCATATTTTTGGTTTGCTTAGTGATGGTGGTGTTCATTCACATATAAATCATCTCTTTGCTATTATGGAGATGGCTAAGAAAAAAGGGATAGAAAAGTTATATATTCATGCTTTTCTAGATGGTAGAGATACTCTTCCAAATATGAAAGAGAAGTTTCTAAAAGAATTACATAATAAGCTAGATGAACTTTCTGTCGGTAAAATAGCAACTATTTGTGGAAGATACTATGCGATGGATCGCGATAATAGATGGGACAGAGTTAAATTAGCTTACGATGCAGTAGCTAGTGCTAGAGGAACTCACTATGACAGTTTAGGTGATTTCCTATTAGATAATCATGAACTAGGTGATGAGTTTGTCAAACCATCGGTTTTAAGTGACGAAGGAACTATTGAAAATGGTGATGCCCTGCTTGTCTTTAATTTTAGACCAGATCGTGTTAGAGAATTATTCTCTAGTTTGACAAATCCAGAGTTTAATCAGTTTAATAAAAAAGAATTAAATAATATTAAATTACTTACTATGATGCCAGTAAGTGATGAGGTTATCTGTGAACACGCTTTTGAAATTGAAAAGCTAGACAGAACTTTTGGTACTTACATTGCCGATTACGGCTTTAAACAGCTTAGAATTGCTGAAACTGAAAAGTATGCTCATGTCACATATTTCTTTGACGGTGGTGTTGAAAAAAGTTTGCGCGCTTGTGATCGTCTGCTTGTTCCTTCGCCTAAGGTTAGTACTTATGACCTTGAACCAGAGATGAGTGCTGAAAAGATTACCGAAGAATTACTTGCCAAAATGCAAGATTACGATTTTATCTTACTAAATTTTGCCAATGGAGACATGGTCGGACACACTGGTGTTTTTGAAGCAGCGGTCAGAGCCATTAAAATGGTTGATGAGTGTCTTGGTAAAATATATAAAAGAAGCGAAGAGCTTGGATTTACGATGTTTATAACGGCTGATCACGGTAACTGTGAAGAGATGCTCGATAGTGAGGGCAATGTATTAACTGCTCATAGTACTAATCCGGTACCGTTTATTGTAACTAATAAAAATCTTAAATTAAACGATGGAAAACTAGCAGATATTGCTCCGACAATACTTAAGTATATAGACCTTCCAGTACCGAAAGAAATGAGTGGCAATAGTCTAATAAATAATTGATTAACTATTCCAAAAATCGAAAATTTGTTCTATAATTAAATTGGGTGATATTATGGAACGAATAGTTTTTCATGTCGATGTAAATAATGCCTATTTATCTTGGACGGCCATAAAGTTATTAAAAGAAGGTTATCCAGTTGATATTAGGACAATCGAGGCAATTATTGGTGGGGATGAATCAGCTAGGCACGGAATTGTGCTTGCTAAGTCGATGCCTGCTAAGAAAAAGGGAATTGCTACAGCAGAGACAATTTATTCAGCAAGGAAAAAGTCACCTAATTTGAAGATTTTTCCACCAGATTTTGAACTCTATAACGAAATGTCGCTTAAGATGTATAACTATCTTAAAAACTATTCACCCAATATCGAATACTATTCAATCGATGAATGTTTCATCGATATGAGTAAGACAGCGCTACTTTATAAAGACTTAAATGAAGTAGCATATAAAATAAAAGATGATATTAAAAATAAATTTGGTTTTACCGTCAATGTGGGCGTAGGTAACAATAAACTTTTAGCTAAAATGGCTTCAGACTTTGAAAAACCGGACAAGGTGCATACGTTATTCATCGATGAAATAGAGTCTAAAATGTGGCATTTGCCAGTTGGCGAGCTATTTATGATCGGTAGAAAAAGTAAAGCTGCACTAAATGAACTAGGGATTATGACGATTGGTGATCTAGCCGGGGCAGACTTAAAAGTCCTCAAAAGAAGATTTAAAAGCATGGCTAAGTTCATGTGGGAAAGCGCTAACGGTATCGATGATAGTCCAGTTGAAAGACATATCGCTAAAGATCAATCGATTTCAATATCTCATACAACCCCGAAAGATCTAGATGATATCGAAGAGTTGAAGAAAATTTTACTGTGGCAAAGTCAGGAAATTGGTCAAAATTTGCGTCATCAAAATAAACATGCCAAAGTAATTGCCATTACTTTGAAGACATACGACTTCATCAGTTATTCAAAGCAGATGAAATTAACTAATTCGATCAGTTCATCGAAAGAGATATACAGTAGCGCCATCAAACTTTTGGATGAAGCTTGGAATCGTGAAAAAATTAGGAATATCGGAATTAGACTATCTAACTTAGATAGCGACAACACTCATCAATTATCGCTGTTTGAAAGTCCTGACAACAAAGAAAAAGAAGACAAGATGCAAGCTGCTGTCGATAAGATAAATCATAAGTTTGGTAGTCAAGTACTAAGACCGGCATCGCTTTATAGAAAGGGAAAAGATGAAAGCAAATAGTGAAACATTTTTAAAGACAAAAACATTTGTCGATGAGCTGAGTAAAAAAAATAATTACACAGCTAACATTAGACATTTACTTTATATCGTTATTCCAGCATTTATTGAGAAATATGGTCTAAATGAAGATAAGACCATTTTTTCAGTATTTGAAAATATTCCCATTAGAATATTTGAAAACCCTAGCGCTAACGAAGTCGCCTACTTTTCGAGAAGACTATTTTATGATGGTAGTCATTATGAAACGGTCAAGGAAATAGTTTTACAAAAGTATCAAGGAGTCGAAGTAGTCTTTCTACTAGATAGCATTATCCATGAATATAACCATGCTCTAAATTCATTTAGAAACGAAATACATGAAGAGGGCAATAAAATATTTATGAGAACTGGAATATCGTATCTAATTTTTGATAAAAGTAATCCTAACAAGGTCATAAACTCTGATCAAAATAGAATTTTTGAAGAACTGATCAATACTAAACAAACAGAAAGTATCATCGATATTATCAAGAGTTTCGCTAATTTAGAAATAGCTGACGAAGAAATAATGACTAGTTTAAATTACATTGAAAGTCAAATTCAAGGTGCTTATGTTTCTAGTGCCTATATGCTCCAGTCGACGGTGTGTCGTCCCCTAATTGAAAATCGCAGTTTTATGCCGACGATTGAAAGATTACGTTATGATGGATACATCGAAGATATTCCTAAGTGGTTTGATGAAGTTACTGGTGAAAAAGGTAGCTTTGATAAGTTATCTAAAATACTTGATAAAAGTATGAAATTAGAAACAGAATTTTATAAAGCTAGATTTTTCAAGAATATGAAAATTAGCAAGATTAAATCACTCATTAATCAGATGAATGAAATTATCACTTTGTACGATCAAAACAGTATCTATAAATAAATTGCTAAATTCATTCTTCCATGTTAGGATATACGCTAATAAGGAGGACATATGGCGTGGCTTAGAGATATAAAAGAGGTCGCATACTTTTTAAAAAGTATCGATGACGAAAAAGAACTTACTATTTTTGAAGAATCTATCGATAATACTAATCAAATTCTTCGTGGTGAATTTAGAAGTAATCATTTTGGTTTAACTTATCTTGAAGATAATTTTCTTGCTGTATATATGTTTGATTCTAAAGATGCCTTAGATGATTTTGTCGACTACTTTTTAAGACCAGTAATGTACGGGGAAGCTCCTCATTTTTATTATGATGCGGGTAGCAGTAATTTAGCTGGTTCAGCAATTCACAGTTACGAGTGGGAACTAGTTAAAGCAGACGAGAGAAAAGAGGCAATTATCAGTAGCAAAAACATTAAAATTAAATCTTTCGAAGACCTTAGAACAAAGACTAAAATTAAAACAAAAGAATAACTTTTGTTTTTTGCTTGCTAGTTAATATTCTTGTAAAAACAAGCTTAAAATGATATTATAAATAAAAGAAAGTTGGTGCTAAATTGAAAAAGAAATATAGTAGATTTATGAAACAGTATAAGTATATCTCAGACTATTATGACTACTTAGTTGAGTTGACCAAGGAACACTATTTTGTCGGTACGACTAACGAATGGATAATTGATAATTACTATCTTGTTGTCGAAGCCAAAAATATGATTAAAAACCTTTTGAAGAGAGATCCAGAGACGAGAAAAATCGTCAATGAAAATGCTGATCTTTATAACTTGATCGAAGGGGTTTTTGAAAAGCACCATTTTGATGTAGATTATAAACTTCTTACTAAAGAAATAAATAATTATCAAAATCGCAGTTCATATTACTTTACATATAACTCTATCAAAGTAATACCTATTTTGATTATTTTTGTTGTCCAAGAAAAATTACACGAATTAAGTGTCATTAAACGTAACAAAATGATTAAACGTCAGAAGGTCAGGGCACTTGTTGAAACAATCAAAAGTGATAAAGTTGAAAAAGCTAACTTTGATTTGAGTGATTATATCGATAGAGATTTCTTAGATCATCCAGAATACTTGGAGCTGCTTAATAATGAACTTAAAGATTTAGGTGATCAGTCTAATGAAATTTTTGCTGAATTAAATGCTATTTTAGATGCTAGTGGCATCGAACTTAAAGAAATTCTTAAAAATGAACATGATGCAAGTATCCAAAATAATATTTTGGTTGCCAATATATTCTCGAGTTTTAAACTAATTGGTAAAATGACAGTAGCAGATCTTATCTATAAAATAAGTAAAACAGAAAAGTTACTTCAAGAAGAGTCTATTTATAGTAAGATGACTGATGAAACTAAAACAATGTATCGTCATCAAATTGTCAAAAACACTAAAAAAACAGATGAATATAAATATGTCGAAGGGCTAGTTAAGAAGTCTAAGAAAGAAAATAAACATATCGGCTTCTATCTCTTTCCAAAGGCTAATTATAAACTTCGTTCAACTATCTACTTAGCAACAATTATTATATTAACTCTTTTGGTTAGTTTCTTTTTGTCTGGATATTTATTTAAATCTAGAATAATTAGTTTTCTACTTGTGCTTGTGCCAGTTAGTGAAGTAATTATTCAGCTTACTAATAAAGTCATGGCAAGATTCTTTGGTACGCAGCCTATCCCTAAGATGGACTTTACTAAAGAGATTCCAAAGAGCGAGAAGACAATGATTGTCATTCCGACACTGCTTAAAGATACTAAAAAAGTAAATCAGATGTTTAAAAACCTCGAAGCATACTACCTAAATATTGGAACAGATAATGTCTATTTCAGTTTAGTTGGTGATGGTAAGGAAAGTAATGGACCAGATGATGAATTCGATGATGAAATTGTCAATTATGGAGTAGCTAAAGCAGCGGAATTAAATAAAAAATATGGCAAAGATTTATTCTTCTTTGTCTATCGTACGCGTATGTATGCCGAGGGTGAAGAAAAATACCTTGGTTATGAGCGTAAGCGTGGAGCACTTATGCAGTTTAATAAGCTCTTGCTTAACGGTTACTCAAAAGAAGAAAAGGCCAAATATTTCTTTGCCGAAACAATTAGTAATTTAAAAGAAAAAATTAAATACGTCGTCACTTTGGACGTAGATACTGGTCTTGGAATTGATGCTGTTCAAAAACTAGTTGGACTTATGGCTCACCCGTTAAATAGACCTATTTTAAATAAAGAGAAAACAAAAGTAGTTGGTGGTTTTGCTATCATTCAACCACGCATTAGTGTCGATATTGAAGCAACAAATAAATCTCCATATTCACAGCTTATGGCTGGTGTAGGTGGTTTCGATGTATATTCGACTGTCGTGCCAAACTTTTACTTTGATGTTTTTGGTGAGGGAAGTTTCGTTGGTAAAGGTATCTATGACCTTGAAGTGTTTGAAACAGTCCTTGGAACAGCCTTTCCTGAAAATCAAATTTTAAGTCACGACTTGATCGAAGGTAATTACTTGCGCTGTGGTTTTGCTAGTGATATTGAATTTATCGAAGATTTCCCATCAGAGTTCTTAGTTGATACATCTAGACAGCATCGCTGGGCAAGAGGAGACGTCCAAGTTATCGAATGGATTTTTAACAAGGTTAAGTCTTTTGGTAACAAGATTGTCAATAACCCTCTCAATGCGATTGAACGTTTTAAGATTTTTGATAACGTTCGTCGTCAGTTCTTAAATGTCATGTTATTACTGATGATCTTACTATCATTTACTTTCTACAAAATCAGTCCGATTTATCCACTTCTTACAACGGTGATGATCATTCTACTGCCAATACTTTTATACTTGAGAGATTTCCTTCGCTTGCAGAATAAAAAAGTATTCTCATTCAAATATTATGACAATCTCTTATTTGGTAATTTTGCTATTATGTCGAGAGTACTTATTACTTTTGTAACAATTCCATTTTATGCTAATCATTATATGAATGCTTTTGCTAAATCTATGTATCGTATGAAAGTTAGTCGTAAACGCCTTTTAAACTGGATTACAGCCGAAGATGCCGCTAAGACTATCAACAATAAACTATCTACTTACTTCAAGGCTTTCGAAGCTAATATTGCTGTAAGTGCGATATTAATTATTACGGCATTCTTTACTAAACCAGCATATCTTGCATCGATTATTTTATTGATTATTCTTTTTGCCATAGCTCCTTGGCTACTTTGGTTTATCAGTCAAAAGTATGAAGAAAAAACTAAATTAAATACTCACGAGGAAGAAGAATTAAGTGAGATGGCTTATCGCACATGGTTATATTTTGAACACATGTTAAATGAGCGCAATAACTACTTAATTCCTGATAACTATCAAGTTGGACGTGAGGAAGCCGAAGATATGAAAACATCACCGACTGATATTGGTATGTCGATGATGGCTATCTTGGCAGCTCAAGAATTTGATTTTATCGATGTCAAAGATACATTGTTCTATTTTGATAAGATTTTAACAACGCTTGAAAAATTAGAAAAATGGAATGGTCATCTATACAACTGGATAAACATTCAAACAATGGAGAAGATGGCCCCTAACTATGTATCATCGGTCGATAGTGCAAACTTAGCCGCAGCTCTACTTACTGTCAGATCATATCTAGATGAATATGACGATGCTTTAGCAAACAGAGCAACTAAGTTATTCGAAGCAATGAACTTTAAAAAATTCTATACTGAGCAAGAAGTTTTCAGTATTGGTTACGATACCGTCGAAGAGAAACTTTCACCATACAACTACAACAAGTTTGCTAGTGAAAGTAGAATTATGAGTTTTGTCGCTATTGTCAAAGGAGATGTCGACAGCAAACACTGGATGTGCCTTGATAAGACATTAACTAAGCATAAGCGTCGTAAGGGATTAGTTTCTTGGGGTGGTACTTCATTTGAGTACTTTATGCCGCTTCTATTTATGAAGACATATCCTAATACACTACTTGATGAAAGTTACTATTTTGCTACCTACTGTCAAAAAGACTACATGAACGAAATCAATCCAGAATTACCTTGGGGTATTTCTGAGTCAGCATACTCTGAACTTGATAATGGTGAAAACTACAAGTATAAAGCGTTTGGAACGCCATACTTAAAAATTATCGAAGACAAACGTCAACGTATCGTAATTTCACCTTATGCTTCAGCTCTAGCTATGCAAATTGAACCTAAAGAAGTGTACGATAATCTAAAGAAATTTAAGAATATGGGAATGTATGGAGACTACGGTTTCTACGAATCGTTTGACTACGATAACAATGCTAAAGTAGCAGCCTACTTTGCCCATCACCAAGGAATGATTTTAACATCTATTTCTAATTATATTCATGGGGGAGCAATCCAAGGATATTTCCATCAGGATTTGAGAGTTAAGTCATTTGAATTATTACTTAAAGAAAAAGTTCAACTAAACCCAGTTATCGACCTTAAGATGTTCGGTTATAAAAAGTATAACTACGAACGTGAAAAAGTTGAAAATGATATCAGGGAATTCAACTATCTATCTGAAGTGCCAGAAATATCTGTTTTATCTAACGGTAAATATGCGATGTTAATTAATGATCGTGGTAATGGCTTTAGTCGTTTTGAAACTATTCAATTAAATCGTTATCGTAAAATAACTGAACAAGATTATGGAAACTTCCTATACTTAAAAGATAAAGATTTGGGAAGATTCTGGTCTAATACTTATTCACCAGTCAATGTTGAACCAGAGAAATACAATGTTGTTTTCTCAACTGATAGAATTAAGTTTACTAGATATGATTATGGTATTACGACTAAGACAGAAATTGTTGTAACTAAAGAAAATGATGCTGAAATTAGAAAGGTCACATTAAAGAACCATTCAGATAAAGCTAAAAATATCGAGCTTACAACTTATTCTGAAGCTATCATTCAAGATAATATTATAGATGTAACCCATCGTACTTTCCATAACTTATTTGTTAAGAGTTACTATGATGAAAATACTCAGACTCTACTTATGAGAAGAAAGAATAACACCAAGAAAGAAAGTGCATATTTCATCAATCGCATCTTTATTCCGGGTGAAGAACACAGTGTCAGTTATGAGACTGAACGCGCTAACTTTATTGGAAGATGTGCCAATACTGATAATCCGGCAGCTATGCATGTCGAACAGTTAAGTAATACAGTCGGAGATAATATCGATCCAGTTATGGCTCTTCGTAGTCAAGTAACAATCGAAGCGGGTAGTGAAAAGACAATCTATCTAATATATGGATTTTCTAAATCACGTGAAAAAGCGCAAAAGATTATTTCTGATTACGATAATGAAACCAAGATAGCGTTAGCCTTTAGTTATGCAACTGAAGCTAATAACATCAATACTAAGTTATTAAATATTACTGGACCAGATATCAGGAATTACAACTTAATGCTAAATTACTTGTATCAGACAAGTAAACACTTCGTTAATGATGTCCGTAAAGATATACTTACGAAGAACAGTTTGAATCAAACTAATCTATGGAAGTTTGACATCACTGGTGATCGTCCTATTATTCTTGTCGAAATATCAGAAAGTGAATCGTTATCATTTGTTTTAGATATGCTTAAGGCTTATGAATACTTTAAGACAAGAGGAATCTTTATCGATGTTGTCATTATCAATCGTGAAAAAGATAAGTATAAGCCGATTATCGATCGCGCTATTGAACAAGAACTGTATCGCATCGAAACACTATTTGACTTTGGGGGAACTCCAGGTAAAGTCTATGTTCTAGATAGTGATGAAGTAAGCACTGAAGAAGCAACTCTTCTTCGAATGGTGGCAAGAATTAGTTTCAATACTGAAACAGATAATTCGTTTGGTGAGAGCATTGAAAAAATGCGCGCTGAAAATAAGATGTTGCCATTTCCTGAAAGAATGATTGCCCATTCTAAACCAGCTAAAATTAAAAAAGAAGGTTTAGAGTTCTACAATGAATTTGGTGGTTTCATCAATGATGGGAAAGAGTACATGGTTACTGATCCACATACTCCAACACCTTGGTCTAATGTTATAGCTAATAAAAACTTTGGAACAATTGTTACAAATAATGCTTGTGGATTTACCTATGCATACAATAGTCAAATGTTCAAAGTTACATCATGGACTAATGACATTGTTCTAAATGACAAGTCTGAGGGTATTAAAATTGATGGCGTCTTAGTTGATCCATCACTTGCAAGACATGGATTTGGATATTCAATATTCAATAACAATACTGACGAATACAGTTTAAATACAACGCAGTTTGTTTCACTAGATGACACAATTAAGTTCTATAACTGTAAAATTGTCAACGAATTAAAAGAAGCTAAGAAGTTCACTTTGACTTTCTGGATGAATCCAACATTTGGACCTAACGAAGAAAAGTCTAGCCGCTATTTACTTAGTGAGTATAGTGAAGAGATGAATTCAGTCTTAGTTAGAAATGTCTACAACCCAGAATTTTCACACATAACAGCCTTCATGACTTCGACATTGCCAGCTACTGATTATTCAGTAGAACGTGTCATTTTCAAATCTATCACGGTCGAACTTGATTTGAAACCAGGCGAAGAAAAAGAATTTGCTTTCATGCTTGGAACAGAAGTTGAACATGAAGATATTAGAAAACTTATCAATAAGTATTCTACAGTTGAAAAGATAAATTCTGAGTATGAAAAAGTTAAGAATTTCTGGAAAGAAAAACTCGGAACTATTAAAGTTAAGACGCCAGATAAGAGTTTTGATTACATTATGAATGGTTGGTATTTATATCAGTCAATTGCTTCTCGTAATTATGCTAAAGCAGGTTTCTATCAAGTAGGTGGAGCTTTCGGTTATCGTGACCAGCTTCAGGATTGTACTAACACATGTCTAGTTGATCCGCTTGCTGCTAAAGAGCAGATTATTAGAAATGCTAATCATCAGTTCCGTGAAGGGGATGTTCTTCACTGGTGGCATGAACGTAATCGTTTTGGTCTTCGTAGCCGCTATAAAGATGACTATCTGTGGCTTGTCTATGCCGTTAGTGAATATTTACGCATTACTGAAGACTACAGTATTCTCGATGAGAAGATTGCCTTTGTAACTGGTGCTGTCCTAGCTGATGGTGAAGAAGAACGTGGAATTAACTTCAATTATTCTAAAGAGACTTCATCACTTTATACACACTGTCTACTTGCAATTAATCGTGCTCTAAGTAATATGGGTGAAAACGGTTTACCACTTATGGGTGGAGGAGACTGGAACGATGGTATGAACAAGGTTGGAATAGGTGGTAAGGGAACGAGTGTTTGGCTTGGTTTCTTCCTGCATATTGTCCTTGAACGTTTCATCGAATTTAGCAAGAAATATGATGCTAAGAAGAGTGTTAGTTCATTTGAAAAAGAAGTTCAGAAATTAGGGAAAGCCCTCAACGATGTCGCTTGGGATGGAGAGTACTATTTAAGAGCCTTCTTCGATAATGGCAATAAACTTGGTTCTCACGAAAATAGAGAATGTAAAATAGATTTAATATCTCAAAGTTTTGCTGTTCTAAGTGGAGTAGCAGACCGTGAGCGCAGTGAAAAATCTATTAGAGCTGCTGAAGATAACCTAGTTGATAACGAGTTAAAGATAGTTAAGTTACTCACTCCACCATTTAAAAATACTAAGGATATTCCAGGATATATCATGGATTACCCAGAAGGTGTTCGTGAAAATGGTGGTCAGTATACGCATTCTGTATCTTGGTACATACTTGCCCTAATTAAAGTCGGAGCTTTTGACCTAGCTTATAAATACTTCTCAATGATCAATCCAATCAATCGAAGTTTGAGTAAAAAAGATGTTGAAAAGTATCAGGTTGAACCATATGTAATAGCTGCCGATATCTACAGTAATACCAATAATCCTGCTCGTGGTGGTTGGACTTGGTATACCGGAAGTGCAGCTTGGTTCTACAATGTTGGAATCAGCCATATACTAGGACTAGTTAAGCGTGGTAAAAAATTATATATAAGTCCAAATATTCCATCTAAATGGAAAGAGTTTGAGATTGAATATAAATACATGGATACTAACTATAAAATTAAAGTAGTAGTGGGTTCAAGTGAAAAGATGGTTGTCGATGGCGAAGAAATTAAGAAACGTGAAGTTAGTCTTAAGAATGATAAACGTCTACATACAGTTGTTGTAACTATTAAAGGTGTAAAATGAAAATAGATTTAGAGAAATATTCAAATCATTATCCTAAGATGGATTTTACTGGGCAAGAAGAAATTCGTAGTCGTTTTAATAGTGATCTATCTACTTGGACAAATATTGCACACTACGTTAGTGAAGAAGAGTTAAATAAAGTTAAAGCATTAACCGAAACAATCAAACAGGCTGAAGTATTAGTCGTCGTTGGTATTGGGGGCTCTTACATGGGAGCTAAAGCACTCATTGAAGCCCTCAGTCCTTACTATGAGAAAGCTGGAACTGAAGTTATTTTTCTTGGAACTGATCTAGACGCTAAATATTATGAAGAGACTCTCGAATATATCAAAGATAAAGATTTTTATATCAATGTTATTTCCAAGTCTGGTAATACCCTAGAGCCATCGATTGCTTTTGATCTAGTTAAAAAACTATGTGAAGAAAAGTATGGAGATAACTCTAAAGAACGTATTATCGTAACAACTGATGCACAAAATGGTAGTTTGCGAAAGTTAGTTCAAGAACAAAACTTTCAATCACTAGTTGTACCTGAAAAAGTCGGAGGAAGATTTTCAGTATTTACGGTTGTTGGACTACTTCCAGTAGCGGTAAGTGGTATCAATATCGATGAGTTATTAGATGGGGCTAAAGCAGGGATGAATCTTTTTGAAGAGGCTCTTGCTTACAGTTATCGTCGTAAAGATTTTGAAAAGATGGGTAAAAAAGTAGAGTCATTTACAATATATGAATCTAGACTTATCTATTTAGCTGAATGGCTTCGTCAATTATTTGGTGAAACACAAGGTAAAGAGGGAAAAGGTATAATGCCTGTCTATAACCTAAATAGTAGAGATCTTCATTCAATGGGACAATTTCTCCAAGAAGGAACAAGAATGATATTTGAAACAGTTATATCTGTTTCAGAAGATAGAAGTTTACTTATTGAAAAATATAACAAAAAACTATCTCATATCAATTACTTAGTATCCGAAGCTGTAGCTAGTGCTCATGAGATGGGTAATACCCCAAGTATCTTTATTGAACTTGATAAGCTCAATGCTTACAGTCTTGGACAACTTATGCAATTCTTCATTTATGCTTCGATAATGGGAGCCTTGATCGATGGAGTTAATCCATTTGATCAGCCCGGAGTCGAAGAGTATAAGAAAATGGTTAATACTAAATTAGAGAGCAATTAATATTGCTCTTTATTTTGACTTTTTATCAGTGATAATCTATACTATTTATAGAATGTAAGTGAGGTAATCATGAAAGACAATAATGATGAATTTATAACTAATTTACCAAAACGTGATGAACCAGGATTGAGCATTTTTAACAAAGAAGAAAATCAATCAGTCCATCATCAGACAACAAGTAAACTTGATAATGAAGAGTTTATTACGAGTATACCAAAGCGTGATGAACCGGGATTGAGTCTTTTTCCGATGGATAGAAATAGAAATCAAGAAGTTAAAGTTGGATATTCGAGAACAGGGGGAGTCAAAAACTTAAATTTTGGGCCTACTGTTACTAAAAAGAAACCTAATTTTATCTTGAGACGTGGAATGGCAATAATTCTTGGGGCAGCAATAATAGCAGGAACTTATTTGAAGCTCAATGATATGAATGATAAGTTTGGACAAGCTCCATATGGTACAGAGATTGAAACTAGTCGTGTTATCGAAATGAGCGATGTCGATTTTGCTAACTTGTTTGTAGTATTAAATGAAAATGGTGATGTCAGAAAGATAACAGCTGTGGCTGAAGATTTGCTAGAAGATGCTGGAGCAGAGGTAGTTGTTACAAGTAACATAGATAAAGCTAAGAGTGCTGTTGAAGCAAATTCTGATAAGACAACAGTGGTCATAAATGTCGACAACGAATCTAATCTAGGGGGAGACCCAATTGTAATGACTAACTATGATAATGAAGATCGTAAAAAATCAGATTTACTATCATATGCACTATATAGTGAAATAAATAGTGTTACTGACAGTAATTATAAAGCAGGACAATCAGCTCCGTCTGGTCGAAGAGAAGCTACCGTTCTTGAACAATCATTTGATAATAGTAAAACAGCGACAGCAACTTTGGCTATTCCATCAGATGATCCATTATATGATGCTGTAGCAAACAGTTATGGACTAGCTATTTATAATGCTACTACTAAATATGCATATACAGGAGAAAAGGATTATCCGAAAGATATATTTGTGCGCAGTGACTACGGAGATACAATAAGCAATTTCGAAGATAAATATGACTATCGCGTACACGAATTAACTGAACCAGCTAAAATGCTATACCCAGATATAATTATGAAAGTAGCAGATATTCCACAAGAAATTCAAAAATCTACACAAGTTGAAACTCCTCGTGAGCTTACAACAGATCATACCAATACATATTTAACATCTAAAACATATGTAGTTAAACCTGGTGATACCCTATCGGGAATTAGACATGATTTAAATGATTCAAAAATAGGTACTAGTATTAAAGATCCAAACAATCTAAGAGCTGGTGAGACATTAACTTACACTACTAATCAAGATGGACCATTACTTGTTGTTCCGAACATGTTAAATGAAATACAAAAGGAGAATGTTAGATAATGGATAAATTAATATTTGCAATAATTATAGCTTTAGTAATATTACCAACCTTAATTAAAGAAGTAAAAGAATATGAACGCGGAGTTCTATTTGGCTTTGGACGTTTTGTCAAAGTATTAAATCCTGGATGGCATATCATCATTCCAGTCATTAGATCACTTCGTATTATCGATATAAGAACTAAAGCAGTTGATGTTCCTTGGCAAGAAGCAATCACTAAAGATAATGTCTCAGTTAAAATAAATGCAGTTATTTACTATAATATATTCGATGCATCACTTACAGTTATTACAGTTGAAAACTACAAGTATGCCGTTGAACAACTTGCCCAGACAACAATGAGAAATATCGTTGGATCGGTTACGCTTGATGAGTTATTGAGTGAACGTGATGCTCTTTCACAAAAGATTTGTAAAATTGTCGATGTGGCAACTGACCCTTGGGGTGTTAAAGTTGACAATGTCGAACTAAAAGATATTTCGTTACCAGAAGAGATGAAACGTGTCATCGCTAAAGCAGCTGAAGCTGAAAGAGAAAAAGCAGCAGTTATAACTAAAGCAGTCGGAGAAGTTGAGGCTTCGAAGAACTTGGCAGCTGCGGCAACTACTTTAAGTGAAGCTCCTGGAGCACTACATCTTAGAACGTTATCGACAATTAACGATGTCAGTTCAGATCAATCAAATACAATTATCTTTGCAATGCCGTTAGAGATTTTAAAATCATTTGAGGGTAAGAATAATCAAAATGATTTGAGCGAAGTAATTAAACTATTAAAATCAAACTCAGAGAAAAAGTGATTTACACAATCACTTTTTTATTTCGATATAATTTGTAATCATTTCAAAAAAAAGATATAATGAATTTGGGAAAGAGGAATCATGAAAAAAATTGAGATTGGTGACCGATACATCATTCACAGCTATAAACATGATGGAAACATCCATCGTAGCTGGGATGAAGCAGTCCTACTCGATATCAAAGATGATTGTTATATCTTTGGTAATGAGAGAACAAAAGTTATCGAGTCCGATGGTCGCGTATGGAAGACCAAAGAACCAGCTATTCTCTATTTTTACAAAAACTCTTGGTATAATATTATTGGACAATTGAAAAAAAACGGCATATTTTACTATTGTAATATTGCATCGCCGTTTGTCATCGAAGAAAAAACAGTCAAATATATCGATTATGATCTAGATTTAAGAGTGTTTCCAGACGGAGCTTTTAAGATATTAGATCGTGGTGAATACAACTATCATAAAAAGAAGATGAACTATTCACCACAGTTGGATACTATTATTAAGAAAGAGTTAAGTGAACTCATCGAGCGAGCAAAGGCCAAAGAAAGCCCCTTTACTCATGAAGAGCTAAAAAAGTACTACGAAGTATATAAAGGATTAAAAAATAAGTAACGCTTGGTGACAAGAGAATGTAAATGAAGAAAAAAGATGTCGAAACAATTGACATCTTTTCTTTAGATTGATACTATTCAATTACCCCCAAATTTCCTAAAAGTAGCTAAATACAAGGAAAATATCGGGAAAACGAAAATAATATCGTAAAAGTTTAAAAAGTGTAAACCTTTGATAGCAAAGAAAAGGCATTTTCAACACCACGTAGTGTGTCAAAAAAAATGTTAAAAAAGTTGTTGACTTAGTGTTTTATATTTGTTAAATTAGTTTACGTTGTCGCAAAAAGTGGCAATAAATATAAAGTTTACAAATTAACATTAAAACTTGTCAAAAGTTGTTGACTTAGCGCTTTATATTTGATATTATTAGAACGCAACTTGTGAAAAACACATCAAGAGAATGATCTTTGAAAACTGAGCAAAACGTCAATTTTGAGTAGTCAGGATTAAAATTTTAAGAAATCAAACTTTAAAAAATAAATTTTTTTTTTGGAGAGTTTGATCCTGGCTCAGGATGAACGCTGGCGGCATGCCTAAGACATGCAAGTCGAACGAAGTAGCCCATTGAAGTGGAGTGCTTGCACAAAACGGATTTGGATTTCTACTTAGTGGCGCAAGGGTGAGTAACACGTGGGTTATCTGCCTCTTAGTCTGGAATAACAGTTGGAAACGATTGCTAATGCCGGATGATATATAGAATGATACGTTATTCTATATTAAAAGGAGCCTTTAAAGCTTCGCTTTGAGATGAGCCTGCGTCGTATTAGCTAGTTGGTGGGGTAATGGCCTACCAAGGCAACGATGCGTAGCCGATCTGAGAGGATGAACGGCCACACTGGGACTGAGACACGGCCCAGACTCCTACGGGAGACAGCAGTTAGGAATATTCGT
>CAYZRY010000010.1:22460-36856 GCA_964481005.1 uncultured Muribaculaceae bacterium | reverse complement strand
AAGATAAAGCGGGTAATGAAGGAGTTTGTAATAAAACTTTCAAAAAAGATTCAACCCCACCAATATGTAAAATAACGCCGGCAAATGGACCTGATGGTATAAATAGTTGGTATGTAACAGATGTTAAATTAACATTAGAACGCAGTGATGCCACCAGTGATGTAGCATCATACGGGCTAGCGCGCACAACGGAAGCAAATAATGGAATAGCCTCAGCAACCGAAGCGACGGAAGCAGCCAGTGTTACGTGGCGAGGTATCGTGAAAGATAAAGCAGGCAACCCAACATCATGTTCATTAACATTCAAACTAGATAAAACAGCCCCAAGCTGTGCGGTTAATTTCGCGGGACAGACGGGGGATAACAATTGGTATAAGGAATCGGCGGTAACAGTAACCCATGTAGTGGATGATCCAATAAGTGGCATAAGACGTCGCGGTTTAGTCTCGGGCGGAACAACAGCAAATTATAATAACATAGCAACAAATACCCAAGGTGATACAGCAACGGCCACTTGGAATGGATATGTAGAAAACCAAGCAGGTATAAGTACAAGCTGTAATAATACACTAAAAGTAGATACGACAAAACCGACCTGTACGATAACGGCAAATAAAGCGGCCGATGGAGCAAATGGTTGGTATATAAGTGATGTCATACTGACCCTTAATAGAAACGATACATTAAGTGGTGTGCAAGACTATGGTTTAGCGCGCACGACGGGAGCATATAATAAGTCATCAAGTGTAACAGATAGCACAGAGAGTGCAAATACAGTCTGGCGCGGAATGATAAAAGATAACGCCGGGAACGAGAATGTATGTTCCCATACAGTTAAAATAGATAAAACTAACCCGACAGTAAGTTGGTCGACTAACAAATCGGTTGAATCGGGTTATTCGTTTTATTCGACTCCACTTACTGTTACGGCAACATGCAACGATTCTACTTCATCAGTAAATCCTGCTTCTCAAAACTGGTCACTTGGTGTCGGAAGTAATCAAAGTTTAAGTTTCTCTTGCACTAATAACGCTGGTCTATCTGCAAGTGGATCTAATTCATATTCAGTAGCAGTTTACAGTTCTTCATCAGTATGTGGTGATGCAAGCTGCTATAGTTCTAACTGTGGTTGTGCACAATGGAAATATTGTCAACATCCATCATGTGGCACTAGTTTTACCAATAGTTGTGACTTTTATGGTACTCCCCTAATTTGTTTATACAACTGTGAAAGTGGAATATGTAGGATGGACCCAAGTGGAATTATCGACTTACCTGATGGATCAACATGTACCCCAGGCACTGGAGTTGCCTGTGTTGTATACCATTACACCACCAACTCTTGTAGAATATCAGCTTGTGGCTGTGCCCAATGGAAATATTGTCAACATTCATCATGTGGTTATGCTTCATGTTGGCACTACTAAAGAAGACGATTTTATCGTCTTTTTTTCTTTATATTTTAATGTTATAATTAATATACTAGGAGCAGTATGAGAATAAAGAAGAGGGAACTTATAATGATACTTATGCTAATTCTTTACATTGTGTTAAGAATGTTTTTATATAGTGTCAAAGAAATGTCATATTTGATTAATCCAATTCTATGGTTTATTTTATTTTCGTATGCTTTTTTTAATAATAAAGATTATAAAAATAGAACTAGAAATCGTTATGAGAATACTCAAAACATTGTAATAATGTTAATTATTTTTGGAATAATTAACTTTGGCTCAGGTCTGTTCTTTGGATATCAGCACAATGTCTATTCAACTTCGATTGTCGGAATTATTAAGAACATCTTAGCTTTTGTTTTTATTATCTTTTTTCAGGAATACTATCGCTATATTTTACTTGTCCGAGGACCAGCTTCATATGTTTATCGCATCTTTGTAACGTTTTTGTTTATTTTAATTGATATCGATTATGCCTATATAATTCATCAATCAGGACTAGCTTTAAACTTACTTGAGTACTTTTGTACCAACTTCATAATAATTGTTGTAACAAATATTACCTTGAGCTTTATTGTCTTTAAGGTCGATGTTTTGCCAGCATATATCTATCGTTTGGTATTTGTCCTTTTGACGGTCTTTATCCCGATTGTTCCAAAGCACGAGTGGTTAGTATCGTTTTTGATGACTTTATCTCTTTCAGTAGTTATTACTTATGCGATTATTCATAGAGAGATGTTAGACTCTCGTAAAATAAATAGGAAAGATCGAGAAGAAAAGGGTTATGGGGGATTATTTGCAACAATTGTTTTACTTGGCGTGCTCGTTTTATTTGTCACTAAATTCTTTCATTATTTTCCAGTAGCTATTGTTTCAAATAGTATGGCTCCGAATTTTGAAAGAGGCTATGTTGTAGTAATTGAAAAAAGAGAAGATAAAGAAATACCTAAAAAAGGTGATATAATTTATTTTAGGTATAAAGATAAGATGATAACTCACAGAGTCATTTCGATCAAGCAAGAAAATAACATGTATTTATTTGCTACTAAGGGAGATAACAATAAAAGCAATGATAACTGGTGGATACCACTTGTCGATATCGAAGGAATAGTAAAAATAAAGATCCCATACATAGGTTTTCCAACTGTATGGTTATCAGAATTATTTTAAGGAGTATATATGAGACAGTTTACGACTAATGAAAAAAAATATTGGAGAATAGTAACAGCTATTGTATCGTTGTTCTTTATTATTGTTGCTTTTTGGACAATTATCGATGCTTTGAGTCCAGAAGTCAGTGTCGGTAGTAAAAACACTAAATATCGTATTAGTACTTCGGTAAATCATGGTTATATTTTAAAAAGTGGCGAAGTTAGTAGTAGCAAATCAGAGCTATTAAACAGAATTGCTAAAATTCAGTTAAACTTTGATTATGATATTAGTATGTCTGATTATTTTAATGCTGAGGCTAGTTATTTTATAAAAGCCGAAGTTAAAGAAAAAGATGATAATGATTACAAGATAGTTGCCGAAGAGACATTAAAACTTGTCAATCAGCCAATTACTAACGACGGAGTAAGTAACTTTAACATTAAAGATAAGATGATTATTGATTATGTGCACTTTAACAATATGGCTAAATCAAACAAAGAATATGTTTTGACGGTCTCGATGTTTGTTAAAAACAAGCTAGATATTTTAAGTAGTAATGATAGTACGCTAGAAAATAGTATGATCAGCATAGATATTCCACTAGCTAAGGAAAAGATTGAAGTTGAAGGAGCTCGTCAGTTTAGTGATAAAACGCTAAGTACTAATCTTTACATCGAAAAACCCGCTAATTACTTACTTGTCATCATGTCAGTGTTAACGATAGTCTTTGTACTACCACTAGCAATTGCTTCATTTAAGGAAGTATATCGCTTAACTAGTTATGGTTATTACGAGAAAAAGCTTGGTTATATCAAGAAAAAGTATAGTAAAAAGATAGTTGAGATGGATAAAAGACCAACTTTTAACCCAACTCTAACTATCGATGTTAAGGGTATTGATGAACTAGCTGAAATTAGCAAAGAATTGTCTCTACCAATCCAATCTTATACCGATGATGAAAAGAGTCAGATTATCTATAGTGTCGTTGGTTTAAAGATGACTTATCGCTATATTTTACACATATAAATAAAAAGATGTCATTAATGTAAAAAAACGTTTAAATATCGACAAATTTATTGCAATTGCTATAAAATGATGGTAGATTATATATGTAAGCATAGTTTGCTTAAGAAAATGGAGGTAATATAATGAAGAAAGTTGAATTAGTAGAAGCAGTAGCAAAGGCAGCAGACCTTACTAAAGTTGACGCTGGAAAAGCAGTTGACGCTACATTTGCAGCAATTACTAAAGCACTTAAGGGAGGAGACAGAGTTCCTATCGTTGGATTCGGAACATTCGCAGTTGCTAAACGTGCAGCTCGTGAAGGTCGTAACCCTCAAACAGGTGCAACAGTTAAGATTGCAGCAAGAAAAGCTGTAACATTCAAAGCTGGATCAGCATTAAAAGAAACTGTTAATAAATAATTGCATTAAAAAGCAAGGAAACTTGCTTTTTTTGTGCTATAATAAACTTGTCAATTATTAAACGGAGGCAAGATGTTAGATACTTCGCTAAAAGTCTTAAAAAAGCTTGAAACTGCTGGTTTTGAGAGCTATGTCGTCGGTGGATTTGTCCGTGATTACATCATGGGTTTAGAGTCTCTCGATGTCGATATTGCGACGATAGCTACTCCTAGAGATATCAAGGAAATATTTGAAGATGTCGCATTGCCTAAAGAGGATTATGGGGCCGTTACTTTAATGATAAAAAATTATCGTTTTGAGATAACTACTTTTCGTAAAGAGTTATCCTATTCCGATAATCGTAAACCCAAACATATCGAGTATATAAGCGATCTATTGAGCGATTTAAAACGCCGCGATTTTCGCATGAATACTGTATGTATGGATAGTAGTGGCAAAATAATCGATAAACTAGGTGGTATCGAAGATATAGAGAATAAAGTCATCAATTCGGTCGATGATGCTATTTTCAAATTTTATGAAGATCCACTTCGTATTCTTCGTGCTGTTCGTTTTGCTACGACGCTTAAGTTTGAGCTATCCAAAGATGTCATCGAAGCGATTAAAAAGACTAAGTCTTCGCTAAAGAGACTTTCCTTTCAGCGTAAAAGAGAAGAACTAGATAAGATCTTCAGTCACTACGATGCTGTTTCGGGAATTAAACTTATAAAGGACTTAGAACTAGATAAAGAGCTAGAAATCTATAACCTAGATCAAATCAAAATTGATTGTGATTTGATCGGTGTTTGGGCAACCCTTGATGTCAGTCCTAAATATCCATTTACTAAAAATGAGCAAGAACTTATCAAAAAGATTAGAATAGCCATCAAAGAGGACAATTTTGATGATAAAGTTCTATACAAGTACGGTCTTTATGTAAATAGTGTAGCGGCTTGTATAAAAGGACTAGATAAAAAGAAAATAGCTTCAAAATATGATAGTCTTCCAATTAAGAGTCGCATAGATATAAAGATAAATAGTAAAGATATAATGAAACTGCTAGCTAGAAAAGCAGGTAATTACTTGGGTATTATTTTAAATGATTTAGAAGAGCAAATTGTTGCTCGTAAATTAGAAAATGATCCTAAAGTATTAGTTAAATATATTCTAGAGAAATACGGTGAGACTAATGAGTGATAAAGTACTTAATATTATCAAAGATAAGAACATTGTAATTCCCCTATATATATTTAAACTTAGGAAGAAGCTAAATATAGAACTTTCAGCTTTTATCTTTTTGATGTATCTATACAGTTATGGGAAGAAGACTCTTTTTGATATTAGTTTATTTTCTAATGATTTAGATATGACTAGTCAAGAGTTAATGAAAGAATTAAACTATTTGATAGAAAAGGGATTAGTAGAGCTAACTGTTGTTAAAAATGATAAAGATATTATCGAAGAGTATATTGTTTTAGATTTATTCTTTGAAAAGATTAATCTGTCCATTATTGAAATGGCAAGTAAAGAAGAAAAGACTGATATCTTCAGTGATATTGAAAGAGAGTTTGGAAGAACTATTTCACCGATTGAAACAGAGATTATTAGAGGTTGGCTAGAAGCTAGTTTCTCTGAAGAAATGATTCGTTTAGCACTAAAAGAAGCTTCATTTAATGGGGTGAACAATCTCAAGTACATCGATAGAATTCTCTTTGAGTGGGATAAGTTAAATCTTAAGACTAAGAAGGCTATCGAAGATCATCTTGGTAAGCGACAAGCTAAGAAGCAAGAGACACCATCTAAAGAAGTGTTCGATTACGATTGGTTAGATGATGAATAAAATCGAGTTAATATCTAACTATTTAGATTCTCTTTATGATAATCCTCGTTGTGAACTTGATTACAGTAAAGATTATGAATTGTTAATAGCGGTAGTGATGAGTGCTCAAACGACGGATAAAAGAGTCAATAGTGTAAGTCCTAAACTGTTTGCAAGATATCCGGATATAGAAGCTCTCTCAAGGGCTAAAGAAAGCGATATAGCAGAGATTATTAAACCAATTGGAACATATAGTCGTAAAGCTTATTACATTAAAGTAATAGCTGGAGAAATAGCTAAAATAGGTCACGTTCCAAATGATCGTAAATTTTTAGAATCTCTTCCAGGAGTGGGCCGTAAAACAGCTAATGTCGTACTGAGTAATCTCTTTGATGTTCCAGCTATTGCTGTCGATACCCATGTGGATAGAGTATCTAAAAGATTGGCTCTAGCTTACCAAAATGATAATGTTGATACTATCGAGAAAAAACTAATGAAAAAGTTTCCAAAAGACAGATGGATTAGACTTCATCATCAACTAGTTTTATTCGGAAGATATCATTGTAAAGCTCAAAAGCCCGAATGCGAGACATGCGGACTTAAAGATATTTGTAAATACTATGCAAAAAAGCAGTAATATTACTGCTTTTTATTTTATTTCGACTTCTCTTGAAAGAGTTCCTATTTGTTTTCCTTCATTATATATTGAATAGTTAACAACATATTTTCCAGGAACAGTTAGAGCTGTAGCCCAACTGACATTATTATTTGTAACAGGATCTTTGATACTTATATTAGCTGTTGTCGAGATAGTTTTACCGTCTCGTTTAGCTGTTACATCATCAGAGAAATTGTATGATGTATCCGCGTTACCAAAGATTGTTTTGATCGATGGTTTGAAGGAAACTTCGACATTATCAATTGAAACTGAAGCTCCAGAGCTAGCATTTGCTCCATATATCTCATAGGTTGTAACAACGCGATATGTTCCAGTCGGAGACTGATCATTTCTAATAGTATAACTATTGTTCTTAGTAAATCCTAGGAAACGTCCATCTTTGTATACTTTATAACCAAATGGTCCATATTCATCTTTAGCCTCAGATGGTTTACCAACTGGGTTCCAAGATATTGATGTAGTATGTGAGTCGTTGTCATAATCGACCTTTAGACCACTTACATTAGCTAGTTTATTGTACTTGATTGATATTTCTGTTGGTTCGGTTCCTTTTTTAAACCATTCGTAAACTACTTCCCAACTAGGTGTACCAGGACTTGCAAGTGAAGCTGGATCGCTACCCATTTCAATTGGTATTTTTACGACACTATCAGGTACTTTAAAGTCTTTACCACCACTGCGGAAGACAGCTCTTCCTGCTGCTTGATAAACTCTAGCACGCTGCGCTCCGGCCGTATTAGTTGTAAGGTAGTGAGTACTGTCAATTTTAGCATAACCATACCACATTCCTAAGGCAACTTCTGGGTCGTAACCGACTACCCAAGCATCGTGCACGGCATTACCAGGTAATCCGTATTTACGTTCAGTAGCTTTATCAAAGTTAGTTGTTCCGGTTTTAGCTGCGACGTTGATACCTGGCACACGTGCTGCTCCAGATAATCCTGAAGTAACCGAACTTTTAAGAACATCACTGATCATGAAGGCTGTTGAATCACTCATTACCTTGACACCAGTTGATGAAAAATCTTTAATCTCACTTGTTTGACGATTGACTATTTTATTAACAGCATATGGTTTGTAATATGTACCACCGTTGGCAAAGGCAGCATAGGCTGCAGCCATCTGCAATGGACTAGCTCCGTTGAAGGCACCAAGTGAATGGGCTTCATGGATACGTCCGTTAGAAATCTCAGGCGTAATTCCAAGGTTAGTAACAAACTCAATTATCTTTTTGTTATCTACTTGTTGGAAAGCTTTTAAGGCTGGAATATTTCGTGAGTGAGCAAGAGCGTGTCTTAAAGTAATTGTTCCACGATATCCCCCGTCAGAGTTTCTAATAGCTTGGCCACTAGAATATTGATATGGACCATCAAAGAATAATTTGTATGTTGACCAGTTGTTATATTCCATACCAGGACCATAGTCAAATAATGGTTTAGCAGTTGATCCAATCTGTCTTTTAATCATTGTTGCATAGTTGTACTGTCTAGCATCGTTACGGTTTCTACCAGCTCCGATAGCTAGAATCTTACCGTTATTGACATCGACCGCAGCAATACCACTTTGAACTTCAGCAAGAACCCAGTTAAAGGTCTTACCACTGAACATATCATCTAGTCTTTGCTGACGATCTCTATCCATATTTGTATATATTTGTAATGATTCATTGTAAGGTTTGTATCCCATTGCTTCAAGTTCTTCGACAACAGTATCAATATATGCTTGATACATGACTGACTCAGCGCTACGATTGACTAGTAAACTAGTAACTGGAATAGAGTTAGCTAGAGCTTCTTCTTCCTTAGTTATATAACCATGTCTTCTCATAAGTGAAAGTACAACGGCACGTCTCTTGGTAGTATTACCAGGATTGTTATATGGGTTGTAAGAAGATGGTGCCTGGAACATTCCAGCAATGATAGCTGCTTCAGCTAGATTGAGCTCTGAAGCTTTCTTCCCAAAGTAGGTTAGTGAAGCCTGTTCAACTCCGTAAGCATTACTTCCAAGGAAGTGGTTATTTACATAAAATTCGATTATTTCTTGTTTAGTAAACTGTTTCTCTAATTTGAAGATAGATAGGTAGATATCAGTAAATTTACGTTTGATACCTGCAAAACCTTTACTCTCTTTACTAGTAAAACTATTTTTGATAACCTGCATCGAGATGGTTGAACCACCACCGGCATTTTCGTTACCACTGATTTGTCCAAGAGTTGCTTTAGCAAATCTGGCTGCATCGAAACCTTGATGTTGGAAGAAACGAGAGTCCTCAGTAGCAATTATGGCATTGATTAACTCTTCACTCAAATCTTCATATTTGATTATTTCACGTTTTTCAGTTCCAAGTTCGACAATCAATTGTCCCTTGTTATCATACATTAATGTTGATTCTTTAAGTTTCAATTTCTTAATGTCAAAGTCTGGTGCCGAAGCAATGACTGTGTAAAAGAAATATATACTAAAGCTAGTAACCGCCAGTATCAATATGGCAATAATTATTACCACCAAATTTAGAAAACGTTTAGCCCATTTTCTTTTCATCAGTAAATGGAATAGGTAACTAAATCCTAGGATAATAGCTAGTCCAACAGCGATTAGAATAGTAAACTCTAATCCAGCAATAATGTAGCTAAATATCAAAATAGCTGCTAAAACAATCGAAGCAGATATTTTCAGATTAGAACCGTAATCTCTAGTAGGTCTAATATTTTTCTTTTTATACTCAGCTTGTCTATATGTTTGATAAGCTGGTTTCTTATGCTGACTGCGCCCTAGTGTGCGCTCACTATTTTTAGAAGAACTATCGTAGTTCTCTTTAATTTTTTTACTTGATCTAGTCGTCGCTTTTTTGACATAAGTAGAACTATTTTTAGTTGTTCGTCTAGGATAATTAGTCGATTTAGCTCTCGATCTAGTATTTTTATTTGGTGCCATTTATACCTCCGTATAATTTATCTATTATTTTAATATAATCTAATCTTGGGCGATACTTTGTTTCGATTGGATGAGCTCTTTCTTCAAAGAAAGAAAGGGGGATACTCTTTGATGTATTACTATTTATATAATTAAATATATCCTTGGCCATCAGTAAGTAAGTCTTATCTAGCGCTGTAAAACGCACTATTAAAAAGGCTATTCCTCCATTTTCATCAATGTTTTTTAAATGACTTAACTGGTGGGAATGAATATTTTTAATAGGAAAAGAAGTCTTACTACTTGTTTCCTTAGCATCGAAATCGATGTATTTACCTCTATACAGTCCATTGTAATCAGTAGTCGAAGCTTCTTTAAAGAAAGCATCTTTGATTCTTGGACCATCGACCCCGTAGATAGTCTTATTGATCTGTATTGGTGTCGGCTTCTTGTATATATAGGCTATTTTCTCATCGACATAGTAAGTATTAGTCAAGTTTATGTCCTCTTCTAAACTCACACCTCTGTTAGCATAAGATATGTTTTTTGGACTATCAGTTTGTATTACTCCAGAGGGATGCTTCAATTTTATCACCTAAAAGAATTATACTATATTACTTGTTATTTTTCCACGATAATAAACAAAATATTTTATTAAATATAATAAGTATGATATTGTATTATGCACAGGTAATTATATAAACTTAGATTATCTGATAAGTACTTTCTATTGAAGAAAAAGATAAATTAATATATAATGTATTTATATTAAAAGAGAAGAGGTTGATGAAATGTATCAAAATCGTATAGAGTTATCACCAAAAGATATTTTGGATAAAGAATTTAAAATAGATACTCATGGATATCGTCTTAAGGAAGTAGATGAATTTTTAGATGTTATCATGGGTGATTACGAAGAATTTAATAGTATTATTAAAGAGATAGAGAAAGAAAAAGAAGAACTTCAAGATCATATTATTGCTCTAAAACAAGAAATTAGAAATCTTGAGACAAATATTGAGATTGCTAAGAGTGAAGTTGGAGAAAAAAGAGAAGTTACTAATATTGATATTATGAAGAGACTTTCTCAATTAGAAAAAATAGTTTACGGAAAAGAAGATTAAATACTTAGACAAACGCTGCATACTTGTTATGTAGAGGAAAGTCCATGCTCACACTGTCTGTGATGGCAGTAGTGTTTGTGCTAGAGGAAAAAATAACTCTAGGTAGGGAAACCTAACGACGATGAAGCTACCTAAGTGTAAATATGGTAGTAGTAGTCTTAAAGTGCCACAGTGACGATTGTTTTGGGAAACTAAAATATGAAACGCGGTAAACTCCACAAGTGAGAAACCCAAATTTTGGTAGGGGAGCTTTGCGAGGGGAAACGAACCTTAGCAGGGACCGGAAACGGTAGATAAATGTTTGTCACCTTAACAGGTACAGAACATGGCTTATTAAGTTATTTATTTTTAAGAGGTATATATGAAGGAACTGGGAGAGTATTTAAAAGAGACTAGAATGTTAAATGGTGTCGGTCTTGAAGAAGCAGCAAATGATTTAAAACTTGAAGCAAGTGATCTAGATAACATTGAAGCAGGTAATACTAGAGCTTTTAATGACATACTTAGTCTCAAAGACACAATTAAAATTTATGCTAAGTACCTGGGACTTGACTCAGAGAAGATCATTGATGAATACAATGACTTTCTATTTGAACATACTTCAAAGATATCATTAACTGATATTGTTGAGGCTTCAAAGAAGGGTAAAGAAGCAGGGAAGGTAGCATCTCCATATACGAGACCAATTAAAGGAAGAATCTGTTTTGATAATTTCTGTTTTAATCCCAATGTCAAACTAAAACCTTATTTAATTGGAGTCTTAGTAGTTGGAGTTATCCTGACGATAATAATTCTCTATCTAATGAGGATTGAGGGAAGCCGAAGAATAATTAATACAGAACTTATGAGTAATAGGAGTGATATATATGAACTTACCAAATAAATTATCTATTTCAAGAATTGTCATGAGTGTCATGATCATAGCTTTATTGCTATTTCCATGGTACGAAATAGGAATAGTTTTTCCTAAGTACGATGCAGCAGGAATAATTCTAGATTTGAAGTTTCTAATCGCAGGTTTCTTGTTTGTTGTCGCTAGTATCACCGATTTTGTCGATGGACATATCGCAAGAAAAAGAGGACTAATTACTAACACTGGAAAAATGCTTGATGCCATTGCAGATAAAGTACTTGTCAATTCAGTTCTAATAATTTTAGCTTATTACGGAAAAATTAATGCAATTATTCCAGTAGTAATTGTATTTAGAGATATCGTTGTCAATGCTATCAAGATGGAAGCAGCAAGCAAAGGTAAAGTAGTTGCCGCTATCGGAGCAGGAAAAATTAAAACAGCAGCTCTAATGGTTGGAACAACACTAGTTTTTATCAACAACTGGCCATTTGAATATATTGGTCTAAGAATAGATATATTCTTATTATACTTTGCAACTTTGATGTCACTAATTTCAATGATGCAATATTACAGCATTAACAAAGCATTAATTTTTGATAAAAACGATCAATAAAATAAAGAATTGGCCTAGCCAATTCTCTTTTTTTACACGCTTTACACCACAAAAACTTTCTTTCAAACAATTGTTCGAAAAACACTTGCAAAAGTATTTTACTTATTGTATTATAATTATGTAAGCAAAAAGGAGATTATATGACAAAGTCAGAAAAAGAAAAAACATTAGATCAAGTACTTGCAGATATAGAAAAACAATTTGGTAAGGGTTCAATTATGAAGTTAGGTGAGAACGATCACATGGATATCGATGTGTGTTCTAGTGGTTCGTTATCACTTGATATAGCCTTGGGTGTCGGTGGATATCCAAAGGGAAGAATTATCGAGATATATGGTCCTGAATCTTCAGGTAAGACAACTTTTGCCCTACAGGCAATAGCTGCTGCTCAAAGAGCAGGAGGAAGAGCTGCTTTTATAGATGCAGAACATGCCCTAGATCCAGCTTATGCTAAAAATCTAGGAGTAAATATCAATGAACTGCTTTTATCGCAACCTGATACAGGAGAACAAGCATTAGAGATATGTGATGCTCTTGTTAAGAGTGAAGCTGTCAGTATCGTTGTTATCGATTCAGTTGCAGCTTTAGTTCCACAAGCAGAAATAGATGGAGAAATGGGAGATTCACACATCGGACTTCAAGCAAGACTTATGAGTCAAGCTTTAAGAAAGTTGTCAGGGTCAATCAGTAAAACAAAAACAACAGCTATCTTTATTAATCAGCTTCGTGAAAAAGTCGGTGTTATGTTTGGAAATCCAGAGACAACACCTGGTGGAAGAGCACTCAAGTTCTATTCAACTATTAGACTTGATGTACGAAGAAGTGAAGCAATTAAAATTGGTGATTCAATAATCGGTAATAAAACAACCGTTAAAGTTGTCAAAAACAAAGTTGCCCCACCGTTTAAAGCGGCAGTCGTCGATATCATGTATGGTGAGGGAGTTTCACGCGAGAGTGAAATCGTCGATCTTGGGGTAAATGCTGGTATCATCGACAAGAGTGGTGCATGGTTTGCCTACGAAGGTGAAAAGCTAGGGCAAGGTAAAGAAAATGCCAAGATAGTCTTAAAAGAAAACCCAGAATTAGCTGAGAAGTTAGAAAAACAAATCAGAGAATTCTACAATATCGAACTAAAAAAAGGCAAATAATTGCCTTTTTATTTTATTTATGATAATTTAAATACAATAGGAGAACTAAATTTATGAATAAAAAAGCGTTTACGCTAATAGAGTTATTAGCGGTCATTATCATATTAGGACTATTACTTGCAATATCTATTCCAAGCGTTACAAAATACTTGGCGCAATCTCGTAGGAAGGTATATATGAATACACTTGACTCATACGTTGATGGAATGAGTAAAATGGTAGCAAATGATGAGCTACCTGGAATGTATGAAGAAGATACAGTATATTATGTACCATTTAAATGTATACCGAATGAAAAAAGTGCCGGTTCACCAAACGGTGAGTGGGACTATGCCTATATGCTTTTAACTAATAATAATGGTAAGAAAAGTTATTATCTTTATGCCAAAGACGTAAAAAATATTGGTGTTGTAGGATTGCAAGCAGACAAGATAAACATAACTGATATTAAAGAAATAGATCATGAAGAAGAGGACTATATCGGAGTTGAAGGAAAAACAAAAATCAGTATCGTTTCAGATACGTGTGATTTCGTTAATCAAACAGTTGCGACAATAGGTGTTCAACCCTGATAGTTGTTTTTCTCTTGCTGCAGGAGGATTAATTGTTGGATATTCAACTATTGGTGATTGTAAGGTGTCAGATTTGATTATTCCAAAGACAATTGGTGGAAACCAAGTGTTAGGTATTGATTCTAGTGTATTTTCGGGTAAGCAATTAACATCAATTAAAATTCCATCAACTGTAACAAATATTGGTGTCTCGGCATTCCAGAACAATCAAATTACGACAATAAACCTTCCTATGGGTTTAACTACTTTAGGTCGTTCAGCGTTTGCTCAAAATAAACTTACAAGTGTCATTATTCCGTCAACACTTACGGCAATCCCGGATGGAGCTTTTCAATTGAATATGCTTAATTCACTTGTTTTGTCAGAAGGAGTAAAAACGATTGGCAACTCTTCTTTTTCAAATAACCAGTTAACATCTGTCAATTTTCCTTCTAGCTTAACTACAACAGGTTTAGGTGCTTTTAGAAGCAATCAGATAACATCAGTTGTTATTCCATCTAACATAACAACAATTGAAATTGGATCATTCGAAAATAATAAAATAACTTCTATTACTTTTCCATCAACATTGACAGCCATAATGAATGGAGCGTTTAAAAACAATTTACTTACATCAGTTACATTGCCACCAAATATAAAAACAATTGCTGCAGATGCGTTTTCAAA
>CAYZRY010000010.1:0-22360 GCA_964481005.1 uncultured Muribaculaceae bacterium | reverse complement strand
GTTTTCAAAAATAATCAGCTAAGTGCCATTAATATTCCGTCTACTGTTAGTTCAATTGGTTCTGGAACATTTGTTAATAACAAATTAACATCAGTTTCAATTCCATTAAGCGTTAATACAATAGGGCCAACTGCTTTTTACGGAAATCCACTTGGAACGATAACATTACAGGGACGAAGTTCAACAAATGGTATGACACTAGGGATATATTGGAACGGTACAGGAACAATAGTTTTCGCCCCATAACAAACAAAAGTATCTTCTTAGATACTTTTTATTTTTACTTTTCCTTGACTAAAAGAGTAAAGAAAACTACAATAAGTATAGATGTTATATTTTGAATAAATATTATACATAGATATGGAGGAAATATGGAAATATTAATCTCCATTTTGCTTATAGGATTTGGATTTTCAAGTGGAATGGTCGTAGACCATGTAATTAAAAAGAGAACATTTAAAGTAGCTGATAAAAAAGTTCAAGAGATGATGGAACAGGCTAAGAAAGAAGTCGAAAAAGCGAAGAGAGACGCGGCGTTTGAAGCTAAAGAAGAGTCTCATCGCTTAAAAATGGAATTGGATAAGGAAATAAAAGATAGAAAAGCAGAAATTAAGATTACTGAAGATCGTCTTTTACAACGTGAAAGTAACATCGATAAGAGAGATGAATTATTCCAAAAAAGAGAACAATCTTTAGATGATAAAGAGAAAAATTTAATTGAAAAACAAGCTGAAATTCAAAAAGAACAAGTCAAAGTGGAAGAAATTAAACAAGAACAGTTAGAGGCATTATCAAAGATATCAGGTTTATCAAAAGATAAGGCCAAAGAACAGATTATGAAACATGTCGAAGAAGACATGAATAAAGAGATTGCAGTATATATTAAAGATAGAGAAGATACTGCTAAGTTAGATGCAGATAAGATAGTTAAAGATATTTTAGTAGAGAGTATGCAGCGTTATGCAGCGGATGTCTCTAACGAACAGACTGTCACTGTTGTCACATTACCTAATGATGAAATGAAGGGTAGAATTATCGGACGTGAGGGAAGAAATATCCGTACGATTGAAGCTATTACTGGAGTCGATTTAATTATCGATGATACTCCGGAAGCAGTTGTTCTATCGTCATTTGATCCACTAAGAAGAGAAATTGCAAGAGTTACTCTTGAAACTTTAATAAAAGATGGAAGAATACACCCAACTAGAGTTGAAGAACTCTATGATAAAGTGTGTAAAGATATCAATTCACAGATTAATGAACATGGGCAAAATGCCTTGTTTGAACTTGGTATTACTAAGATGGATCCGTTCCTAATCAATTTGATTGGTAAACTTCATTTCCGTAGTAGTTACGGTCAAAATGCACTTCGTCACTCAATTGAAGTTGCTCAGTTAGCAGGACTAATCGCCGCTGAAATTGGGGAGAATGTTGCCCTTGCTAAACGTGCAGGTATATTGCATGATATTGGCAAATCAATCGATCATGAAATTGAGGGAAGTCACATTGATATTGGTATCGATATGGCTAAAAAATATGGTGAACATGAAGTTGTAGTAAACAGTATTGCTTCTCATCACGGTGATGAAAAAGCTACATCTGTTATCTCAGCACTAGTTGCTATCGCTGATGCCTTATCAGCATCTCGTCCTGGAGCTCGTAACGATTCATTAGAAAACTATTTGAAACGTTTAGAGCAACTCGAAGATATTGCTAATAAGATAGATGGTGTCGAAAAGACATTTGCTGTCCAAGCAGGTAGAGAACTACGCGTCATGGTTAAACCAGAAAAAGTAGATGATGTCACAGCTCATAAAATAGCTAGAGATATCAAATTAAAAATTGAAGAAACTATGCAGTATCCTGGAACTATTAAAGTAACTGTTATCAGAGAAACAAGAGTTCAAGAAGAAGCTAAATAGTGTAAAGTCTTATCTATTAAAGATAAGACTTTTTATTTTTATGATAAAATTAAAGTGGTGATATATATGCAATTAAAAAGTGTTTCAACAAAATTAAAAGAGGTACTAGCAAAGTTTCATCTAGTTAAATCAAAACCACGAGAAGAAGGTTTATTTTATCTTGCAGATATTAGGAAGAGCATAGAACCATTTTTTCAAAGATTTGTTGATGAATATGATGAGTACAAACCGATGAGTAAAGAATTAGGTGATGAACTATTTGAACTGTTCTCTAATAAAGATAATATTATTGGTGTTCATTTAAGTGGTTATAATTCGATTGTAAATGAGAATCATGAAAAATATATGAAGAATATCTCAGAGTATTTTGAAAAGGGTCTTGTCAATAATCAGGATGCAGGCTATGGGATTGATACAACTGATTGTAAATCAGTAGATACTGAAAAGACGGTTACTTATACTCATGATTTTGCATATTTAGTTGGACTGCTGAAAACTGCTGAAAATTATAAAGGGTCTGAAGGGGCATTTATCCTATCTATTCCCAAGAGTTACATAGGTGAGGGGGAAGGTGAGGTAAAACCTATTTACTACGCTGATGGATACATTAAACATCTTCTTCCAGAGTATATTTATGGTTTTATTCCAGCTAAGGATAAACTAGATACTATTATTAATAATCCTAATTATAAGAATGAACATGATTATGATAATGAAGGACTATTTTATGATCAAGCAGCTTATTACAAACAAAAAAAAGAGACTAGCAAAAGCTAGTCTTTTTTAATATCTAAAATTACAGGTAAGATAATTGGTCTACGCCCAGTTGTATTTGAAACAAATGGTAGTAAATCATTAATTAATTGGTTCTTAATATCCCCAAATGTTGCATTTGATTCTTTAAGTTTATTGTTTATCGAAGTGGATGCGACATTTTCTATTTGTTTAATTAGTTCTTCGTTTTCATTTATTAGAACGAATCCTCTAGTGGTTATATTAGGTTTAATTAAGAGTTGTTTACTGTTCATATCGATGTTGGCAATTACTACTAGTATTCCATCATTGGACATGATTTTTCTGTCTCTTAGAACTGCTCCATTGACTTCTTCCAGTTTATTTCCTTCGATAAAGATATCTCCGGCTGGAACTGGTGTACTTTTTTCAATGTGATGATTAACTAGTGATAAAGTATCACCGTTTTCAAGAATAAAAGTATTCTCTTTTGGTATATCACAAGCTATTCCGATATTAGCATGCTTTTTAAGCATACGATAATCTCCGTGGAAGGGTAGCAAGTACTTAGGCATAAGCAGACGAATCATCAGTTTTAATTCTTCGGCATTAGCATGTCCTGAAGTATGAATATCAGTAAGTGATTTACTTGTAAGTACTTGGACTCCTTGTAAATATAACTTATTGATTATTCTTCCAATAGCAAGAGCATTACCTGGAATAGCAGAACTTGAGAAGATGACTATATCATCTGGTTTAAGTTTAATTTGACGGTGTGTACCGTTAGCTATTCTCGATAGAGCTGCTAGTGGTTCTCCCTGTGAACCAGTCGATAGAATAGTTACTTCACTAGGTTTGTATTTGTTAACTTCCTCTGGTGAAATAAGTATATCTTCATGATCGATATATTTCCCTTTAAGAGAAATCTTCAGATTGTTTTCCATACTTCTTCCAAAGACACAAATCTTGCGCCCATGATTATATGAAGTATCGACAATATGTTTTAATCTGTATATATTCGAAGCAAAAGTAGCGATGATAATACGACTATTTTTATTTTGTGCAAATATTTCATTTAGTGCATTATCTACTTCGGCTTCACTATTACTTACTCCCTCACTCATTGCATTAGTAGAGTCACTAAGTAATAGATCTACTCCCTCTTTACCAATTTCTGCTATCTTATGTAGATCAGCCATTGGTCCGATCGGAGTCATATCAAATTTAAAGTCTCCAGTTGTCACTATTCTTCCATTAGGACTGTCGATGACAATTCCATGTGAATCTGGAATAGAGTGAGTTGTTCTAAAGAACTTCAAACTTAAATAATTGTATTTAACGATAGTATTCTCATCATAGACAATTAAATTGTCATAACGAATATTTCTATCCTGTAATTTCATTGCAATTAATTCTTTAGCTTGGTTTGGTGCATATATAGCCGGTATATTTACAGACTGAATTAAAAACGGAATTCCTCCGATATGATCCTCGTGTCCATGAGTTATAAAAAGTGCTTTAATCTTACTTTCATTCTCTTTTAAGAAAGTAAAATCAGTTAGTATATAATCAATCCCTAATAAATCATCTTCAGGGAATCTTGTACCCGCATCAATAATAACTAGTTCGTCCTCATGCATTACACAATACATGTTACGTCCGACTTCGCCCAAACCTCCTAAAATGATCAATTTCGTTTCATTTGGTTTGTTATTCATAAATCTCCTTTCTGTTTAAGTATTAAAACCACTAGTTAATTATACAATATTTATTGTTTAAAGTCTAGTAAATGAAAAAAAGACTATTGTAGTCTTTTTTATGGTTCGGTTGGGGCTGGTGTTTCATCTTTTGGTGTTGTTTCCTCAACTGGTGGAGTTTCTTCGCTATCTTTGACGTTCTTTGAGATACGCAGAATGACAGTCTTATCAGTTAAGAGATCAACTCTTTTTCTGACGGGTTCACTTTGTGACAATATGACATCACTTTGCGTAACTTCGGTTTCAACTTCTTCCCAGGTGATTATTATTTCGTTATCAGCTGCCCATTTCTCAGCTTGTGCTTTCGTCATTTTAGTAAAGTCTGGAAGCAGTAAGTAAGTACTTGTTCCAGCATATGGACCTTTACCAATTATTTTAATTTGATAATTTTCCCCATTGCTGTAAGAAAATTTCTTGATCATAGTGTATCTACTAATACCAAGATTTACTTTCATTGCGTATGAGACATCTTTGACACTACTCTTGTTTAAAACAAATTCGTATAGGACCTTTTTGACACGCTCATCGTATATCATCTGTGATGCTCCGTTAAGTTCTAGTCTTTGAATAGCCAGGACGTTGGTGTCTTCACCTGTTTTTAGAGCGATATCTTTGACGACATCGTAGAATGATAAAATAGTTTTAGCATTCATATTAGTATCGATATTCTTACTTAATGAATCGAATATTTTATTAGCTTGATCGATATTTTTAATCTTTTTAGCTTGATTGACGATAGCTGATATGACAAGTTGCTGATTAGCACTTCTGACAAAGTCATTACGAATTCCTTCTTGCCATTTTTTATTTCGGCAGTACTGGGCATTTGTGTTCCTGTTTCGCGATAGAGCAAGAGCTTGTTCACCGTTTAAGTGCTGCATACCTTTTTCAATGAAGACAGTGTTTCGTCCAAAACGACGTTTTGAATCCTGTTCACACATCGAATATGGAACCTCGACATCGATACCACCAAGGGCATCAACTAGATCGACAAGCCCAGTAAAATTAATTTTCATGTAATAATCTATTTTGACTCCAGTTAGATTAGAAACAGTATTTACTACACATCTAGTTCCATAACCAGCGGCATGAGTAATTTTATCGACCTTTTGATTAGGAAAACAAGCGATAGGAATATAGCTATCTCTTGGAATACTTAGCATTGTTGCTTTGAGAGTTTTAGGATTGAAAGTAACAAGCATAATTGAGTCACCATTAAATGAGTCAGCATTTTTAAGTCCATCAGCAGTTGAATCGACACCTAGTAAAAGAATACTAAATGGCTCAGTTATCTTCTTCGAAGTACTTAGTAAATCAGATTCCTTTTTAGTGACAGTTTTAGTCTTAGTAACAATTATTTTAGTTTCTTCATCCAGAGTCTCAAAACCTTCAGCTCCAGCATATATATCTGGATAGTTAGTAGGTAAGAAGATATAATCTACTTTCTTATCGCGAAGAGCTTTAATCATCTCAGTATATAGATTATAGTAAACTAATTTATTTTTATCAGTTAATTTATATTGATCAATTATCTCTTTAGGTAACTGATAAGCTTGAAGATCATCTTTCATATCGATAACTCCGATAGTACTATTTTTTATGTCTTCAGCTTTATTTATTTTATTTTCTTTTAATGTAACTAAACTAGTCGATTTAGATATATCTTTATTTAAATCATTTAACTTAGCAAAGATATTACTTATATTATAGGCAACTAGTACAGATATGATGGCATATACTAAAAGAATTATTCTCATCATGATTCTAAATGGTAGTTTAAGTCTTCGTTTTCTTCTTTTAAAAACTTTATACAAAAGGAATACATCAAATAGAATAATTATTGCTATGACGATGTATCTGATAATATCTTCAATACCACTTAACAGTAGTAAACTATATATTAAATAGGCACTAGCTATTACAGCAATTAGTGCAAATATACAATCTATTTTAATTCTCTTTTTATGTCTTGCCATATTACCCTCCAAAGAAAAAGAAGTTAATTCTTGCTGCGTCTTTTTTTCTTCTCGAATTCAACTTCTATTTTATCACTTTCATCTTCATTTTCAAAGAATTTGGATGAATTAGTTTTCTTATTACGTAAAATATTTATTAGAATAATAAAGTAGGTTATACCTAAGAAAATGGCTAAACCATTCATAATTGTATTATCATAATTTTTTTCTTTTACAACTTTGACTTCTTTTTCTATTTGAACAGTTCCTTCACTTTGTTCAAAGCGATATAACTTCTCTTTACCACTAGCTAAATTCTTAGCATAGAAGTAATAATAACCATCTTTTACATAGACATTGTACTTTATATCATCAACAGTAATTGTTGCTCTTCGATAGTCATTTACTTTTTTGTTTTCGTTAATCAGTAGTTCAACTGTTTCAGTTTTGATCATTTTAAATGGACTATATTTCCCGTCTTTATAGACAAATAGAGAAATTTGATTATTTTTATCACGTAGTCCAACTAGTGTCATTTTAAGATTCTCATTAGTTAAAGCAGGAATATCTTCTTCGCCAATTTTTACTTCACTAGCGATAAAACTTTCGTTAGGTTTAACTAGTTGTTCACTTTTTCTAACGACCGTGTACTGAATACCATCGACTTTGACGATAATTGGATCAGGCTCTGGTACATGAGCGACAATTGTGTATGTACGACTTGCTCCGTTTTCGGCAGTGACGATAATATTTAGAGTATTGTCTCCTTCAGTAAGGGCAATTTTACCAGCACCACTGATACCACTACGAGTATCTTCTTTGGTAGCATTGATGTTAATCGAAGTAGTTTTCTCAGGAAGGGTAAGTGAATACTTGTTAACAGTTTTGTTAAAAGCTGGACTTATTTCGTAACCGTCTACAACTAGTGCACGTAAGTAGTTATTGGAACTAAGCTCACGAGGAGCATTAATTGTAACACTTGCACTGGCTGACTTACTTCCTGGACAGACACTTTGCTCAGCATCAAAAGCTAGGATTTGATTTATTTTAAAAGTGAAGTTAGCTTTGCCGATGGCTTTAGTTTTAAAACGATAGACATAACTTTTAGAATTGATTGGGCTCATTGAGAAAGCTGAGGCTAGGTTAGTATCACCACTGATAAATTCTAATCGACTGCGATCATATGAGAATGTTGCATCCCAGTTTGAAAAGCGGGTTGCTGTACTGAAAGTTACGGTGAAATTGACATAGTTACCATTTGTTGTCGATGTTACTGACGGTCTAACTGCTAAGTTATAAGAACCAACACAGGCAAAGACAGCACTTGGGAAAGCAAATATCGTTATCAGTGAAAAAAGTAGATATTTAAAATAGTTTTTCATATTCCTCCTAATTCTGGGCTATGTTTGAAATACCGAGAATTTGCTTTTGCATTCTTAGTAAGTCGACCATGTCATGTTTACCATCACGATTTGTGTCACCAGCTATAAGGTTGGCTCCAGTTAGCATCGTGTATTTAATTAAATGTTTTTGAACCCTTAGTAAGTCGACCATGTTGATCTGACCATCACCGTTAGTATCTCCGTAGATGACAACTGTGTAGGTCGCTTTATCAGTTCCATTATCAATATAGATAGTATCACCTGTAGCGATAATTGTTATCTTATTGCGACTAGTTATAGTGATAGTTGCGTTTGGGTTAGCAGCTTTTAGTTTTTGACTAACAGCATCAATTCTAGTTCCAAATAGGAAACCATTTACTAGGGTACTATTTAGTTTATATCCCGCTTTAGTAACTGTTTCACTTGGACTAACTAGTGGAATTACTGGGTCAGTCGGGACAACTGGATCAGTTGGCACTGGGTCAACTGGTACAACTGGGTCAGTCGGAGTAGTAGGCGGAGTTGGTTCTTCGACTACTGGTGCGACTTTATTAACCGCAATTGTGTATGTTTTAACAGTCTTGTTACCAGCCGTTACGTTAATATTAATAGTTGTAGTATCACCGCTTAGGCTAATAGTTCCAGTCCCGCTAATCGAAGCGGTACTAGCAACAGTGCTAGCGGCTACTTTTACTGAAGTACTAGTATTTGGTACTTCGACAGTGTAGGCAGTTTTAGCTCCATCAAAACCAGTAACGGTTATTCCATCGACAGTAAGAGCGTTAAGATAGTTATTTGGATTGCCAGGGTTTGGCAAGTATGTTTTACCATTTAGGTCACTGAAGATAGGTATTTCGAAGACTCTTTCAGCTTCTAACATTCCTGATACATAATATGAATCGTAAGTATTACTTGCTGGTCCAATCTGTGCTGAAATGTTTTGCATGTACTGTTTCCAAAACTCGTTTAAATCCCATTTCTGAGCATATGGAGTTTTAGTTCCGTAGTTGCTATATATCCATTTAGCCCCCTCGATAATAGCAGTTCTAGGTGAGTTCCAGTTCTTTTGTTTAGCATAATCTAGTCCGCGATAGACGGCACAAGAACCAGAAGTAGCACCGATATTGAAGAAGTTATAGTAACCACTGTAGTTTATTCCACCACAAGCAGCTGGAGCGATTGCTGTACCACTGATGGCTGTGCCACCACTACCGAGCTCCTGTTTAGAAAGAGCAGCTAGGAAAATAGGTGAGACACCACTTGCAGCAGCAGCCTCGATATAATTACTAGCATAATTAAACATTGTTGTTCCAGAAAGAATGTTTCTGACTCCCTCGAGAGTGTGAATAGCTGGATAGTATTTAGTATCTTCGAAGTAGAAGATATATCTTTGATCTAAAAAGTTAATAGGGTTCATGTAGTAAGAGATGGCCGCCGAATTAGCGTTGTAGAAACCACCAGCATCTTTTTGAGTAAATTGATTAGTATACCAGTTGTAACTAGTTTCAGCTGTCGATAAGTATCCATCGTTAGAACCGTTTTTGTAAATTAAACTACGACTAGCATTTGGATCATCTTCTCGCGAGACTGAATGGGCAAATGTAAATGGGGCTTTAACACCCTTAAATATCCATGATGGATGTTGTTTGTGAATTGCTCTAAGTGGAATTTTGTACGCTTCACTAAAACCTTGATTTGTTAAATATGCCTCAAACTGAGCATCAGTGTAATTAGACATTTCATTACTTGAAACAATTTCTTTATATGGATTTAAACCAAGAGGTAACTTTGTATTAGCTTTGATGTAACTAGTACACATGAAACCAAAGACTACTTCTTTATTGATACGAATATAGGTAATATGTGCCCATTTATTACTTGGACAACTTTTATTCATCAGTTCATCATCGACATATTTATTGATGTAGAAAGCTGGATCGTTGTGACTTGTATAAAGGGTATACGACTTGCGATAGTTGACACTAGGACCGTAGTGAATAGCAGCAACTCCGTTTACCTCTCCATAAGGACCAGGACTAACTGTCGGAGTAGGCTCTGGCGTTACTGGCGGAACAATATCGTATAAAAGATAATATTCACACACATAACCAACAACCCCACCATAAGTAGTTTTAGCCCATCTATTACCATTACAAGCACCAGCTCCTGTAACAACCGAAGTAACTTCAATTTTTGTTCCCATCGGAATAAGTTTTAAAACAGAAGCATAAGTGGATGCACTTGAACGCATATTTAAATTAGCCTTAGTCGTGGCACTAGCAGCAAAAACCGAGGTACTAACGCCAAAAAAACTAACAACAATTAAAACTGTCATTAAAATTAATCTATTTAAATTGTTACTTTTCATAATACCTCCTAGTCTGTAATATAATTATATGCTTTTTAATACTAAATTTCTACTTTTGAACAAAGAAAAACATATTTTTACACAACTTTACTAAGCTTGCAACTTAGTATTTAATAATATATAATAAGGCCAGGTGATACGTTTGAAAAAAGTAATATTTATCTCATCAACCGGAGGTCATTTAGCTGAGCTCCTGCAACTGTCTCCACTCTTTGAAAAATGTGACTATCGCATTGTTACCGAAGATACGAGATACAGTACTTTTGCTAAGGATAAATATCCTGGTAAAGTAGACTTTTTAGTTTATGGTACCAAGAAGGATATTTTTACTTATCCATTCAAGTTTATTTTTAACAGCTTTAGAAGTCTTAAAATATTTTTAAAGTTTAAACCAGATTATATTGTAACAACCGGTGCTCATACATCGGTGCCGATGAGTTACATAGCTAAACTATTTGGTAAGAAGGTCATCTATATTGAAACGATGGCTAATTTAAGTACCAAAACAGTAACTGGAAAGTTAATCTATCCAATTGCTGATTTGTTCATAGTGCAGTGGGAGAGCATGTTAAAGATGTATCCTAAAGCTAAATACGGGGGGTGGATCTATTGATTTTTGTCAGTTTAGGAACGCAAGATAAGTCGTTTGAGCGTTTGCTTAGAGCAATTGAAAAGGGAATAGATGAAGGCTTAATCAAACATAAAGTAGTAGTCCAAGCAGGTTTTACAAAGTATGAGACCGATAAAATGGAAATATACGATGTTCTTGAAAAAGATCATTTGGATGAGCTTCTTCATACTTGTGATATTTTAATCGCTCATGGGGGAATAGGAACTATTTTAAACGGACTTAAAGAGGGTAAGAAAATAATTGCTGCTTCTCGTCTAGCTAAATATGGTGAACACGTCAATGATCATCAGGTTCAAATAGTCGGAGAATTTGCTAAAGCAGGTTATATTCTCGAACTAGAGGACTTTGATGAACTTGGTAAGATGGTTAAAAATATCGATAAATACAAACTTAAAAAATTTAAATCTGATAACAGTAAGATGTTAAATCTTCTTTCAGACTTTATGGAACTATAGTGTAAAGTAATGTATATTTTTACTCAAGCTCTTGCTCCACTCCAGTTAAATGGATTATGCTAGGTGTGAGGAGTGTGAATAAATGATATATCCATCTATTGACAAGTTATTAAACATCGTCGATTCTAAATATCGATTGGTGCACATCGCAGCTCGAAGAAGTAAAGAGATGAAAGAAAATAATCATTATCAAATGCCTATGTCTAAATATAAATCTGTAAAGAATATAGGACGAGCACTTGAAGAAATTTCTGAAGGATTAATAACCGTAAAAGAAGAACATTAGTTCTTTTTTTTAAGAATTAAATTATTGATGTATAATTATATAAAGAGGTAACTATGCAAATAGAGTCATATAAAAAAGTAAAGGGATCCTACTACGAGTTAAATCTAGATAATGGAGAAAAACTAATTGTTCATGAAGATTTAATTCTTTCGTATGAATTACTTTTGAAAAAAAGTATCGATCAAAAAACTAAAGAGAACTTATTAAAAGAGAATGAATTTTATGCAGCTTACGATGATGCAATCAAGTTGTTATCGAGAAAGATGGTCTCAGTTTTTGAACTTAGAAAAGAGTTAAATAAAAAAGAGTATGAAGAAGATAGAATTGATAAGGTCATCAAAAAACTTAAAGATGAAAAGTATTTAGATGATGAAAAGTATGTCAATTTCTTTGTTAATGATAAGATCACTTTAAGTAGTGATGGACCATATAAAATTAGAAAACAACTGCAGGATAAAGAAATAGCTGATCATTTGATCGAAGCAAAATTAGCTTCTTATGATGATAACTTTTGGCAAGAACGAATTAACAAATTACAAAAGAAGTATTTGAAATCACAACGAAGTAAAAGTTCTTTTGCAGCTAAGAATAAGCTATATGAACATTTATCAAATCTAGGTTATGATAAATCGTTAGTACTTTCTACTATCGATATGAGTGAATTTGATGAAGCCGAAGCTAAACAAAAAGAATATGAAAAGCAAAAGAAAAAGCTCAGCACCAAGTACGAAGGTGAAGAGCTCGAGCGAAGAGTTAGACAGAAACTTTATGAAAAAGGTTTCATGTAAAAAGATAGGATAACCTATCTTTTAATTTTCAATTTTTGATACGTAAGTCTTGTACTGTTTACTTAACATTGTATCGTTGATTTTAATTCCATATTTCTTACGAACACTGATCATTGCTTTAGCTTGAATATCTTTATCACTACTTTGTTTTTCAGTTGCAAGAGTAGAAATAATATCGTTTCTAAGAGCACTTAGTTTATCTTTAGCTTTAGCTCCAGTTTTCATAATAATATGATAACCAAACTCAGTTTCAACCGGTTCAGTAGTATATTTGTTAGTTGCAAGTTTGATAACTGCATCTTCGAATGGTTTAGTCATTTTACCTTGTCCAAACCAACCTAGGTCTCCACCTTTACTAGCAGAACTATCTTTCGAATATTTCTTAGCTAAATCTTCAAATTTAGCTCCTTCATTAAGTAGTTTGATGACATCTAAAGCTTCTTTTCTAGCTTTTTCTTTAGCTTTAGTTTTTTCTTCATCACTAGCACTTTCAGGATAATCAGCTTGAATCAAAATATGACTAGCTTTCATATCACCAATAGTTTTTTCATCGTAATACTTTTGAATTTCTTTGTCGGTTATAACTGATTTTGCATAATCTTTAGTTGCTTCTTCACGTTTGTATGCAAGTGAGAAATAGTTTCTAAGTTCAACTTCGTCTTTGAATCCATAACTTTGATTGATAAAATCGACAAATGAAGAATACTGTTCTTTCATATAACTTTCGTAGTAGTAATTCATCTGTTCATACTGATTGTCACTGTAAGTTTTTTCAGCATCTTTATCTTTGTAGATAGAACTTAGTAACTTTTCATCAATCATATCGAGCATGACATTTAATGCATACTTTTCTTTCATCTTTTCAAATAGTTGTTCAGCCGTAATTGTTTCTTTCTCTGTTTTAGCAATTACAGCCTTCCCATCTTTAAGTTCAATCTTTGAACAAGCTGTTAGCGCTAAAACCGAAATTAGTACAACAGCAGATAATTTTAATGTTCTTTTCATAACACAACTCCTAATCAATAAATATAATATCAAATAAATGAGTAATTGACAATAAATTAAGCATTTAATAGCTTAAAAACTTCTTCGACTGATTTAGTCATTTCTAATTTTGAAACAGTTTTTAGCTCATCACCTAAATATCTAGGGATAAGATGCATATGATAGTGTTTAACTTCTTGCCCATGACCATTGTTTTGACTGATTGTGACACCGTCACAAGATAATAGCTTTTGTAATCTATCAATCATTAATTTAGCAACCTTATTTATTTCTGTTAATGTTTCTAAATCGATATCGATCATATTTTCAAAATGCTTTTTTGGAACAATCATCATATGACCCTCGCTGACAGGATTGATATCGAGAAAAACTTTGACAAAATCATTCTCATAAACAGTATAACTAGGTATTTCTCCAGCAATAATTTTACAAAAAATACAGTCCATAATAACCTCCATATAGATTTATGATAACATCTTTTAAAAATATTTAAAATGACTAAATAAAATGGTATAATAACAGCTAAGTGGAGGAAGTATGTTAAAACTTGAAAATATTAATTATAAAATAGATACAAAGATCATCTTGGATGACTTTTCAATAGATATAAATGATGGCGAAGTACATGCTATTATGGGTCCAAATGGAACAGGTAAGAGTACTTTATCAAAAATGATTATGGGACATGCTAAATATCGCCCTGAAAGTGGAAAAATTATTTATGAAGGTGAGAATATAAATGATTTATCACCAGATCAAATAAGTAAGAAGGGAATCTTCTTGGCAATGCAACATCCAATTAGTATCGAAGGAGTCAGCAATAGTGAATTTCTTAGAACAGCTTTAAATTCTAGGCAAGAAAGACCAATTGCCATTTTTGACTTTATCAAAAACATTGAACAAGCCTCGAAAGATTTAGGAGTAGACAAAAATATCCTTCATCGTTTTATTAACGATGGAGCTTCTGGAGGAGAGCGTAAACGTAACGAAGTCTTGCAGATTAAAATGCTCAAACCTAAACTTATCATTTTAGATGAACTAGATAGTGGACTAGATATTGATAGTCTAAAAATAGTTTGTGATAACTTGAATGATTATAAAAAAGATAATCCAGATACATCATTTTTAATTATTACTCACTATCCAAGAATATTAAATTATATTAAACCAGATTATGTCCATATCTTCGACCGTGGAAAAATTAGAAAAACTGGTTCTTTTGAACTAGCTCAAAAAATTGAGGAGCTCGGCTACAGCGAAGCTGAGGATAATAATGAATAAGAATTATTTGACAAGTAAAGAAAAGTTAGATGATTTAGTTATTACCGAAGATAGTTATTTAAATCTTGAACTTTTTGAAGATAGTATAATTAGAATTACGATTATGCCTGGATGCGGCTTAGAACTAGTTGTAAGTGGCAAGGATCATAGTAAAGATTTAGAAATAAAACTCGGGGAAGCTTCTATTTTAAATTATTATGAAATATCTAAAAATGCTGCAGGAAGCATTAAAATAGATATGGAAAAAAGATCAGAAATAAATTTTCATACGAGTAACATCGTCAGTAAAGATTTAGAATTAAACCTATCAGTTGAACACATAGGCGAAGATACTAAAGCTAGAATAGTTAATCATGCAGTTAATTTAAATGGTAGTAAAATAGTTTTAAATGTTGGTGATAAAATTGCTAAAGAATCATATCGCACAGTTTCTTCTCAAGATAATAAAATTATCGATTTAGCAGATGGTGATAATAAGATTAGACCTAATTTAATTGTCGATAATGACGATGTCGAAGCTAATCATTCATCGTATGTAGGAAGATTTAAAGATGAAGAATTATTTTATCTTTGTAGTCGTGGTTTGAGTGAAAAAGAAGCTAAGAATTTACTAATCGGAGGATTTCTTATGAATAATATGAATCTTTCTAGTAAAGATATGTCTATATTTAAATTGTTTATTTTAGAGAATATGGAGGGAAGTTATGAATAGAGAAGATTTTCCATTTTTTAAAGGAGATACAATCCATTTTGATAATGGGGCAACTACTTTAAAACCACAGGTGGTAATAGATACAGTTAGTGATTATTACAGCACATACACTTCGAATGCTCATCGTGGTGACTACGATAATAGTGTCACCGTTAATGAAAAATATGAAGGGGTAAGAAATGCTGTCAAAGAGTTTATCGGAGCGAATGATTCAGCAGAGATTATCTTCAATAACGGAACAACCGAAGGGATGAATCAAATAGTTTTTGCCTTTATGAAAGATCATTTAAACGAAGGTGATGAAATCATTTTAAGTAAGAGTGAACATGCTTCGAACATTTTACCTTGGTTAGTCTTAGCCGAGGAAAATAAACTCGTTATTCGCTATGCTAAATTAAATGAAGATTATGAACTGAGCGTTCAGGCAATTAGAGACGAAATCACGAGCAAAACGAAAGTTATTTCTATAGCTCACGTAACAAACACAATCGGTGATATTAGACCAATCGAAGAGATAGGTAAGCTTGCCGAAGAAAATAAGATATATTTTGTTGTCGATGCTGCTCAAAGTATTGGACATCTTAAAATAGATGTAGTTTCATCAAAGGTTTCTTTTTTGACTTTTTCTGCTCATAAAATGCTTGGACCAACTGGTACTGGTGTCTTATACGGAAAAAAGGATTTACTAGATGAAATGAAACCATTTGTCTATGGTGGAGGAATGAATTCTTTCTTTGAAGTTGATGGCAGTTATGAGCTTAGAGAAAGTCCAACTAAGTTTGAGGGAGGAACTCCAAATATTGCTGGTGTTTTAGGCCTAGGAGCAGCTCTTTCTTACATAAATGACATTGGGCTAGATAAGATTCATCAGCATGAACTGACATTAAAAAAATATGCAATTGAAAAGATGAGTCAAATTCCAAACATAAAAATATATAACAAGAAAAGTAACTCTGGAATAATTCTCTTTAATATTGAAGGTGTCTTCTCACAAGATACAGCCTTATTTTTAAATCAGTATAAGATCAATGTTCGAAGTGGTAATCACTGTGCTAAAGTTTTAAAAGATGAAATAGTTAGTACTAATACCTGCCGAATAAGCCTATACTTATACAACACTAAAGATGAAATAGATAAGCTGATCGAAGTTTTAGCAAAACAAGATGAAGTTTATGATAAAATAATAGGGTAAGGAGTTTAAGATGGACGATAAGATAAAAAGGGATACAATTCTAGAACATTACCAAAATCCACTAAATAAACAAGAACCAAGTGGTGATGGATATATAAAAAATAATAGTCGAAATGCTTCATGTGTCGATAATATAGATCTTTATATAAAGCTTGATGGAGATGAAATTGTAGATATTACTTTCACTGGTGAAGCTTGTGCAATTTCAACTTCGGCGACTTCATTGATGATAAAAAGATTAATTGGACTTACAAAAAGGGAAGCTCTTGAGGTAATTAATCAATTTGAAAAAATGGTTAATGAAGAGGATTATGACACAGAAATTTTGACAGATTTGATAGTTTATGATACAATACACAATCAACCAAGCCGCAAGAACTGCGCATTATTGCCTTTTCGCGGTATAAAGGAAATCCTTGAAAAATAACGGAGGTATATGATGGGGGAAAAGTGGGAAGCAAAAAAGATAAAACTTGTTTTGCTAATGAAATATGTGGAGTTAGAAAAGAGTTGGGCATTCGAAAGATATATGATTGCTGAAAGAGACAATGATTATTACGTAAACATAAGACCTGATAGTGATGAAACAGTCGAGGCGTTTGATAATTATTTGAGTGGAAAAACGAAAGTTCAAAACGGAGCAATTATGGGTGATATATTGGCCGAAGATTTCTTTTTGAATCATGCCAACATTAAAATTCCTAAAACATTTTTGGAAAGATTCAATGACATTGTTGCAAAGGGCGATTTTGATGCTAATAAAAAATACAGTGTACTAATAGATAAAGATGGAATTTTAGATGCTCTAAATAAAATTGTCTATCCGATTGGAACTGACCAAACAATTCCGTTTAGCGAAGAAGATGCTAATTGGTTAGGTATTGAAAAGGTAAAAGTAAAAGCACTTAAAAGAAATATACATTAATATAAACTAGGAGAATAAATGGAAATAATAGGGATTGATAGAGAAAAAATCAAAGCTATATCTAAGGCTAAAAATGAAGAGCAGTGGGTACTTGATTACAGGTTAAAAAGCTTTGAAGAGTTCGAGAAGTTACCTATGCCCCATTTTGGTCCTAGTTTTTCTGTGGATTTTGATAAAGTTATCTACTATAAAAATACTGGTCTTGGATTATCTGAAGACTGGAATAAAATTGATGTGAATATCAAAGATGAATTTGATAAACTTGGTGTAATTGAAAGTGAAAGTCACATGGATGGAGTCGGAGTTCAGTATGAGAGCGAAGTTATCTATCATAATATGATCGAAGAATTAAAAGAGAAAAATGTTATTTTCACTTCGATCGAAGAAGCTATCAAGAATCACAGTGATATTTTTAAAAAGTATTTTTCGACAATAGTTAAAAGTGGAGAGAATAAATTTTCCGCACTTAACTCTAGTGTCTTTAGTGGAGGAAGTTTCATTTATATTCCGAAAAACACTAAATTAGATAGACCGCTTCACAGCTACTTTAGAATTAATGAAAAAAACATGGGTCAGTTTGAAAGAACCTTGATTATTGTTGATGATGATAGCGAGTTGCACTATATCGAAGGATGTACTGCACCGACTTATAGCGATTCGTCACTCCATGCTGCGGTTGTCGAAATATATGTTGGTAAAAATAGTAAGTGTCGTTATACAACTATTCAAAACTGGGCTCACAATGTTTTAAATTTAGTAACCAAAAGAGCTTTAGTCGAAGAAAATGGTGTTATGGAATGGATAGATGGAAACATTGGTAGTAAAGCTACGATGAAATATCCTAGCTGTGTTCTTAAAGGAGATAATGCCGAAGGAACATGTATAACAATTTCAGTAGCTAAAGGAGAGCAACAACAAGATAGTGGTTCAAATATGATCCATATTGGTAAGAATACTAAGAGTACAATTATTTCTAAAAGTATTGCTTCCGAAGGAGGAGTCGCTAACTATCGTGGAAAAGTTGAGATAAAAAAATCGGCAACCAATTCAGAAGCTCTAATTCAGTGCGATAGTTTGATACTTGATAATAAGTCTAAAAGTGATGCTTATCCAACAAATATTGTCTCTAATAAAACAAGTAACCTAGAGCATGAAGCAACTGTTTCTAAAATTAGTGATGAGAAATTATTCTATTTGGAAAGTCGAGGAATCGATAGAGAAAAAGCTGTCGAATTAATCATTCTTGGTTTCATTGAAAAGTTTAGAGAAGAACTACCGATGGAATATGCTGTCGAATTAAATCAATTACTTAAAAATATGTAGAAATGCTATTTTGTAAAGATGAGATTAATTAAATTATAAAAATGACCTATACAAAAATAATAAATGCATATATTGTTTAATTTAAATAGTGAAAAGAGCCGTTTGTTTGCTCTTTTTTTGTGTGGTAAACTCCATTTTTGAAAGGAGGGAAATATGCTTAATCAAATTATCCTTGTCGGTAGATTAGTCAAAGATCCAGTTCTTCATAAGACAGCTACTAACAAGAACATGTCTTATATAACTTTAGCTATTCCGCGAAGCTTTAAAAATAGCGAGGGAGAGTATGAGACAGATTTCATCGATTGCCAACTTTGGGAAGCTGTTGCTAAGTCAACTGTCGAATATTGCTCGAAGGGTGATATCGTTGGAGTTAAGGGCCGCATTGCTAGTAGAGTAGTGGAAAAAGATGATCAAAAAACCAGCATTATAGAAATAGTTGCTGAAAAGATAACTTTTCTAAATAGCTCTAACAAAGAAGATAAAGTTTCTAAATAGTAAACTTTTCCCAATTGAAGGTCATTGTTAACTATAATGGACATGAAATTAGGTGATGTCAGTGCTACTAATTGGAAAGCGCATTAGAGAGCTTAGAAAAGCTAAACATATGACTCAAAGCGAATTGGGTAAAGAACTTAATCTAACTAAAGTTAGTATTAGTTGCTATGAGAATGGAAGTAGAATTCCATCACTAGAGACTTTATATAAATTGTGTGATATTTTTGGTGTAACTCTGCCAGAGCTGGCTGGACGGAGCCGATATATCATCAATGAAGAAGTTGAAAACTATGCTCCCGTTACCATGGCAGTTGAAGAAGTAAACTTTATCAAAGAATTACGCAATCACGAAGAATTGTACACACAAATAATCGAAGATCCTAAAAGAACAATTGAACTAATTAAAAAGAAGTTAAATAAATAACTTCTTTTTTTACACTGAAATTAAATTCCTATTAGACAATCATAAATATTGTTGTATAATTACAATAGGAGATAATATGATAAAAAGCTATCCTGGAGTTAAATTTATCGACTACAAGACTGTCTACATTGAAGAAACAGTCAAAATTGGTGAAGGAACGACAATCGAAGCAAATGTTACTATCAAAGGTAAAACGGTGATTGGTAAGAACAATTTAATTGCTTCAAATAGTGTTATCGAAGATATGATAATCGGGGATAACAATGTTATCAAATCATCTTATATAGAAAATAGTAAGATTGGTGATAATAATGAGATAGGTCCATTCAGTCACATTAGAGGAGCTAGTCACTTAGAATCACATAACAGTATTGGTAACTTTGTCGAACTAAAAAACGTTAAGATGTCATCTCATAATAAAGCAAGACATTTAGCATATCTAGGAGATGCTATTATTGGAGAAGGTAACAATTTTGGAGCAGGAATGATCATAGCCAATTACAATTCTAAAACCAAAGTGAAAAGTGTTACTAAAATAGGAAATAATGTCTCGGTTGGAGCAAATTCAGTATTAGTTGCTCCGCTTAATATCGCCGATAATGCCACCGTTGCAGCAGGATCTGTCATTACCAAAGATGTAGGAGAAGGCGAACTTGCAATTGCAAGAGAAAGACAAGTAAATAAGGAAAACTATTCATAAGGGGTTGAATGTATGAATGTAGTAGAAATAATTGACAAGAAAAGAAGGAGTCAAGAATTAAGTAAAGAAGAGATTTTTTACTTCTTTAAGTCTTACTTAAGTGGGGAAATTCCCGATTATCAGGCATCGGCACTACTGATGGCTATTTGTTTAAATGGCATGACTGATATGGAAACTTTTTACATGACTGATGTCTTTGTGGAAACAGGTTCTTCAATTGATCTTTCTTCAATCGAAGGTATTAAAGTGGATAAACACTCAACTGGTGGAATAGGAGATAAAACAACGCTTGTTTTAGCCCCTGTTTTAGCTGCTTGTGGCGTAAAAGTTTGCAAGATGAGTGGGCGAGGACTTGGCCTAACTGGTGGAACGGTCGATAAACTCGAAAGTATTCCTGGGTTTAGGACAAATTTAAGTAGCAAAGAAATGGTTGACGAAACCAAAGCAATTGGTCTATCACTTAGTGGACAAACCGATGATTTGGTCCCACTTGATAAAAAGATATATGCCCTTCGCGATGTTACTGCGACAGTTGAATCAGTACCACTTATTGTATCTAGTATCATGAGTAAAAAGATATGTAGTGGAGCCGACACAATATATATAGATTTAAAGGTTGGCTCTGGTGCTTTAATTAAAACTGCTGATGAAGCAAAGGAAGTAATAGATTTAATGCAGCGCGTTGGAATTCGTTATAAAAAGTCTGTCGTAGTTGGTGTATCAGATATGAATACGCCACTTGGAAGTAGTGTTGGAAATGCTCTCGAAGTAATCGAAGCAATCAAAACACTAGAAGGAAAAGCTGGAAATAATTTCAGTAAAATGTGTACTAAGATAGTCGTTGATATCTTGATGATATCTAAGAAGATAGATGAAAAAACGGCTACCGAAGAAGCAGCTCGCAGTATTGAATCGGGTGAAGCATACAATAAATTTATTGAAATGGTCAAATATCAAGGAGGAGATTTAAGTAAATTAAAAATCTCTGATAAGAAAGAAGAAATTAGAAGTCCTAAGACCGGAACAGTTGTTGCTGTCGATGCTTCCCTAGTCGGAATAGTTGCCAATAAACTTGGAGCTGGTCGAAGAAAAAAAGAAGACTCTATTGATCACAGTGTCGGAGTAGTTTTAGCTGTCGAAGTTGGAGATGAAGTTAAAGAAGGTGATCTTCTTTGTACAATTTATTACAACGAGAATCAAGATTATCAAGCTATTCATCAAGCATTTAAAATATTTACTGAAGATGAAATGTTAAAATTCTATAAAAAATATAAGGATATGTAGTAAACATAAGGAGAAAATATGTTTAATGGACGTGTTATTTTAATTACTGGTGGTTCTAGAGGTATGGGAGCTAACCATGCCAAAAGGTTTGTTGAAGAAGGGGCTTTTGTCTACATAACTGATGTACTAGAAGCTGAAGGGCAACAATTAGCCGAGGCTCTTGGACCAACAGCTAAGTTTTTGAGACTTGATGCATCAAATGAAATTGATTGGCGAAATGTTACAACTATCATTAGTCAAGAAAAGGGAAAACTTGATACATTGGTTAACAATGCAGGAGTGGCTCTTTATAAAACGCTCGATAGTTTATCACGTGATGAATTTGTCAAAGTATTTGAAATCAATCAGTTATCAGTTTTTCTTGGTATGAAATACTGTTTACCATTACTTGAAAAAGGACAGGGAGCAAGTATTATCAATACTTCATCAGTCATGGGAATGAAGGGTTCACCTGGTGGATATGCTTATGTCAGCTCTAAGTTTGGGGTGCATGGATTAAGTGAATGTGCAGCTCTTGAATTAGCTCCAAAAAACATCAGAGTAAATACAATTATTCCAGGTGCTATTGCAACGCCGATGTTATCAGGTTTAGATAGTGGTGGAGCTGAAGCACTTAAAAAATTTGAAGAGGGCATTCCACTTGGACGAGTCGGAGATGTCAATGATATCAGTAACATGGTACTATTCCTATCTTCACAACAAGCTAAATATATTACCGCTGCCGAATTTATTATCGATGGTGG
>CAYZRY010000009.1:0-38708 GCA_964481005.1 uncultured Muribaculaceae bacterium | reverse complement strand
AGAATGAGTCGCATCACTATCACGACGGAAAACTTTTCCTGGACAGATGATCTTAAACGGCTTTTTTTCTTGATTAGCAAGCATTGTTCTAACTTGAACTGATGAAGTCTGTGTTCTAAGTAAACGTTCCTCATCGATGTAGAAAGTATCCTGGTCATCACGAGCTGGATGATCCTTAGGAATATTTAACATTTCAAAGTTATATTTATCTAGTTCTACTTCCGGACCAAAAACGACATCATAACCCATCGACATAAACAATTCTTCAAGCTCTTCTTTAGCTCTAATGATTGGATGAGCACTAGCTACCTTTGGTCTAAAAGCTGGCAGTGTAACATCTATTTTATCTTGAATTAGCTTTTCATCTAATCCCTTAGCTAACATAACTGAATACATCGAATCAATCTTTTCTAAAACAGTTGTTTTAATCTCATTGATTCTTCGTCCTAATTCTTTTTTATCCCCTTCAAAAGTAGCTAAATCTTTTAGTGCTACTGAAACATATCCCTTCTTACCAAGATATTTAGTTCTAATATCATTTAACTCATTTACATTACTTATTTTAGCTAAATCACTTTCTAGCTCTGGTACAATTTTATCAATATCCATATTATCTCCTCCTAAATAAAAAGATCATTCTCCCAAAGGACGAATGATCGTGGTACCACCTTAATTACTTCTCTACGACTATAACGCATCACCTGTCTAGCTATAAAGTGAATTCCCTTGTTCCTCTATACTGATTTACACCATCCATCAGCTCTCTAAAATAGACTTCCAAGTTACTAGTCTTTAGTCATCGCTAATAACAATTAAATTATAGCACAGATTTACTATTTGTAAAGTTAAAAATCACTCTTAACTCCAAGGACAATCCACTGTGCATCAGAAAGGACTGCTTCGGTTATAGTGTTATTGCCAAGAGCTTCAGCCGTAAATAACCAGCTGTGATCTTTATCATATCTAGCGATAACGATATAAGCCCTAGCTTCTTTACCAATTGTTACTCTCTCTACTTCGAAAAGTAAATATTCAAACATCCCATTTACTAATTCTTGATTGATATAACGATAATTTTTATCTTCGAATAACTCTTTAAATTTACCACGATTGTGTTTGATGTTTCCATATGGTGCATCGACCAAGGCAAGATTGATATTAAAGCCCTTCTCTTCCGAAGTAAAGACAACTGAATCAACTAAGTTTTTTGCTTTATAGGTAGCGGGAATATTTAAATTCATATTCCTATATCTTACTTTTTCCATGCCCTCGGTCACTTTTTGCTGCTCGGGACTAATCTGCTTAGTTGAGGCATCTACTACTTTATAGTTCATAGTCAAAATAACGAAAAATAGAAGCGTTGCAACAATTAAAATCATCGGTCCAACATCTTTTAGCGAAAAACTTGCTGAAGCTGGCTCAGGAAGTGGCGCTGGAACAACTTCACTTACTGGACTAATTGGCTGAACTGGATTTTCTGTAACCATCGGAAAAGGAGTCCCACAAAAAACACAAAACTTATTACTGTAATCGTTATCTCTTTGGCAATTTTGACATCTTTTTAACATCGTTCTTCTCCTTATTTAGAAACTCTATCATATCTGGTAAAACCAAATTAGCTCGCGAAGCTATAAAGTCATATTCTCTTATCTCAAAGTTATTTGGGCTTTTAAAATAAGCATGAGTTATCTCTTTATCCAAATCAATCCACATACCTAGAAAATAATTTTCTTGTTTAACTAATTTTATGTAATCATTTAATAAGTCTTCATTTGTATCAAAAGCTTTAATACAGCTTGATTTAAATTTAACCTCGGCAAATTCAAAATCTTTGCCCTTTTCAGAAAAACATTTAGCTACGCCTTTTGATAGGTCACTAGCAATAAAATATTTTTTAAAAAGTTTAGCTGGAGATAATTCTATCTTCAACTCTTTTAAAAGAAATAAATCTCTCTCATCATATCTTTGGCTTTTTAAAAACATTGTGTCACTCATAGTAGCCATATATATCATTTTACGCTCTTTTTCTGAAAAAACATATTCATCTTTAAAATAATCATAGATAAGTAAACTGTTTGATGCATACTTAGCATTGACGATGTTTTCTACCTTGCCACTGTCACGATGATGATCAAAAGCCATAATAACATTATTTGACGAACCAACTGATTGAATTGGATCGTTGTGATCAACTAAAATAAAGTTTTTATTCTCAGTTTCTTCGACTATTTTAAAGTCTAACTCTAAAAGATCATCAATCATCGTTTGATTATATTTATCGATACTGTAATTTTCACTCAAAAATACTGCCTCAGTTTCATATCCTTGACTATATAATATTTTAGCAAGTAAGTATGAACTGATGACAGTATCTAAATCTGGATGTTTATGACCAATTATATACAATGGTTCATATTGTTTAAGCAAAGCTAAATTCATTAGATACTTAGTAAATCTTCTTCTTTAGCTTTTAACTTTTCATCAATCTTCTTATTGAAGTCATTAATCTCATCTTGAACCTGAGTTTCCATACGTTTCTTTTCGTCTTCACCCATCTCTTCACGATCGATATCATTCATTGCTTCTTTACGGATATTACGTCCAGCAATGCGCGCTTCCTCGGCCATCTCTTTAGCTTCTTTGACAAGTTCACGACGACGATCTTCAGTAAGGATTGGAATAGCAATACGTACTACTTCACCATCGTTACCAGGTGTATAACCAAGATTAGCTGCTAGGATAGCTTTTTCGATAGCTTGAACAGCAGTCTTATCAAACGGTTTAATCATAAGTTGTCTAGCCTCAGGTACTGAAATAGTTGCTAACTGCTTAAGCGGAGTTTCTACTCCGTAGTATTCAACCATTACCCCATCTAGTGAACTAGGGTTAGCTCTACCTGCTCTAATCGATGTAAAACGACGCTCAAGGTTTTCGAGAGCCTTCATTAATTTTTCATTTAATATTTCTAAAATCATTATTATTTCTCCTTGTATATATTTTAATATTTTTTTAACATTTAATCAAGCTAGTCCATAAGAAAAGCAACTATTTAGTTGCTTTTTTAGTATCTTTCTTTTGAAGAGCTATTCGCTCATTGACATCTTCTTTAAGTAAAGTATAGATAAGGGCTGTTATTGGTACACTTAGAATAACTCCGAATAGTCCAAATAGTCCTGCTCCAACTGTTACTGCAAATAGTATCCACATACCTGGAACACCAACCGACTTACCTACTACCTTAGGATAGATGAAGGTTCCTTCGATCTGTTGAAGCGTAAGTAAGAAAATCAAGAAGATAACTGCTTTTAATGGGTCTACAGTCATGATTAGTAAGAATCCAACTATTTCCCCAATGTATGCTCCAATTATCGGAATAAGGGCTGTAATACCAACTAGTGAACCAATCATCGTAGCATATGGTAAACCAAGTAAATGCATTCCAAGAGCACATAATGTTCCAAGAATAATTGCCTCGATAAACTGACCGACAAAATACTTATCAAAAATATAGTTAGCAGTTTCTAAAAACTTATTGAAACGATTAACTTTTCCCTTAGGAAAATATGCTTTAGTAAGCTTGTCATATTGCCCGTGCAAGATATATTTGTTAGCTACAATGTAGATAGCAAAGACAAAGGCAATAAACAAGTTAAGTAAAATACTCAAGAAACTTTGAGCAAACTTGATAGCTCCGGTTGAAATTTCTCCAGAATTGCTCATGAACGTTTCCATTAACTTCTTATTGTCAAACTCGGCTAGATCTTGTGAAAGTTTTGGAAACAAATGATTCTTATCGAGAAACTTAGTTATTCCTTCCGTATACTCTGGAATATTATCAATAAGTGTTTTAACTGTTTCAACTAGCTGTGGTACAACCATATTCAAAGCAAGAACAACAACTAGTAAAATGATAACGACAGATATTAGAATACTTAGAAACTCTCTAAGTTTAACTAAACCCTTCTTTTTAGCTTTAGGTAGAATTACTGCTTCAAATCTCTTAACTAAAAGATTGATAATGAAAGCAAAGAATACTCCCAAAATAAATGGATATAGAACTCTAAGTACTTTATTTAATGTTGCTATAACAAAATCAAACTTTGTAATAAAGAGTATAAATAGAGCTATAATAGCGGCTATTTTAATGATACTTTTTTCTTTTTTATCAAACATATTTTTACCTCAATACTTTCTTTTTTACTTTGATAACTTTTTCAAGATAACACTTAGGACAGACTGGATCATAGAGCACTTCGGCTTGTCCATCGATAGCTATTTGGTCTCCTTCGGTAGTAAAGACACCGTTTACGCACCTGGCATTAAACTCAGCTTTAGCCCCGCAGCGACAAGATGAGATAGTCGATATTTCTTTGGTCTCGGCTACTTCGAACAGTCTTTTAGAGCCTGGAAAGAACTGCCCTCTAAAATCAGTTTTCAGGCCATAACAATTAACTATTTTATCGTATAACTCAGCTAAATGCCAAAGTTCATCTACTTGCGAAGGAGTTAAAAACTGCGCTTCATCGACCAAAATGACATTGGCTTTGCATAACTTATCAGCATAGTTTTCGATTAGTGCCTCATCTGGTGAGAGCAATATATCTACTTTCCTTGCAAGGCCATTGCGCGAAACAATTGTATCATCGCCCTTAGTATCAATCTCTGATTTGATAATGAGTACTTGCTTACCCCTATCTTCATAATTGTAAGCTGTCTGCAAGAGTGTCGATGTTTTACCACCATTCATTGCGGAATAATACATACTTATCTTAGACATTGACCATCCTCCAATCTTTGAGAGCTATCCGTCTTTCATCGCTAGTAGTTCTAGAATCAAGTATTTTACTAATTGTCTTTTGCTTAATAAACTTATTGTCGCACGCTTCTAGAAACTTCATAACAATCTCATCATTATAGATATATAACTCTTGCAAGAGCCAAGCTATTGCCATATCGACATAATAATAATCTAAGTGTTTGTCATTGATAAGCTTTAAATTATCTATTATCACTTTGTGATAACTATTATCTTTGACTAGCTTCTTCATAAGAAGAATAATAAATCTCAAACGATATTCACTATTACTAGCTAAATTGTTACAGACAAAATCGTCAAGTACCTTCTTTTCATTATCTCGATACTTAACACTACTTATCACACTATCACAAATACCCCAGTTATCAATCTTTTCAATATAATTATCTAACATATTTAACTTTTCTTCAAGAACTTTATATTTACTACTAATAAATAAACCTTCAAAAAGAATCTCTTCATAAGTATCTTCATAGGGTAAATAACTATCAAGATACTTATACTCTTTTACTAAATCTTTTAAAATTGGCATTCTAACGCCCATTATTTCATATTTGGTAAATGTTAATTTCTCGATAAATGTTTTATATTTTTTATCGCTGGATTGTCTTAATCTTTGATTTATTTTCTCGTTCATAGCGGAGCACCTCTTCGACAAATTGTTGATCGTTGTAGATAGTAATAGCTTTCGGAGCTATTTCCAGCTTGTATTCTTTATCGATTAATACTTCGCCATCTATTCCTCCGATTAAACGTTCATTACTGCGAACGATGACTTTCTTAGCGCGGAAACTACTAACTTCTTTCTCCCCTTCATGTTTGGCTTTTAACAGTTTAGCTATCAAAGATAAAGTTCTCGGTTTAGACATATCTTCGGCAATGACAACATCGAATAATCCATCGTCAAGTGAGGCATTCGGAGCTATCGGGAAACCTCCGCCATAAATGCGGCCATTAGCAACAGCAACTAGCAATTTTTTACCAGTGATAGTCTTTTTATCATCGATAATGATTTCCATATCCTTGGCAGAAAAATTAAAGAAAGTATAAAGAATAGCAGCATTGTAGATCATCTTACGAGGAATCTTTTTACGCTTCATGACAATGACATTATCACCTATTTCAGCATCTAATCCAACCGAAGCTGTATTGATAAAATACTGACCGTTTATTTTACCTAAATCACAGTCAAAATACAGTTCTTTTTCCAGTTTGAGAGTTTTATATAAGTCATTGCCAGTTCCGGCCGGAATGACCCCTAAAAGGTTCTTAGAACCGACGATACCATTAACCACTTCATTGAGAGTTCCATCTCCCCCGACAGAGAAGATAATACATTTTTCTCTTTTATAACTGCGCGCTATATCAGTAGCATCCTTAGGTCTTTCAGTATAACGAAATTCATAATCGATACCCTTTTCCTTGCAGACAGCTTCGATTGCCCTACTGACAATTAAAGCCCTTCCATAAGCAGACTTAGGATTGACAATAAAAACATGCTTCATTAGTTCCCCCTATCATCAATCATCTTTTCCATTTCCTTTTTGATGATTTCCATGCCCTTTTCAACTGAGACATTCTTCAAATATATTTTATCTGAGTAGCTTAATTTTAACTCACGACTAAACATTCTAACTTTTCCTGTTTGAATAGCTAAGACAATCGGTACTCCAGTATCGATAGCAATAATAGCTGCGCCTGGCTTAAGGGGCAATAACTTGCCTTCACTATAGTTTCTCGTAGCTTCTGGAAAAATACCAACTAGATGACCACTTTTAAGAAAAGCTTTAGCTATTTGAATCGATTCAGGATTCTTAGCTTTACGATCAACTGGAATAATACCTGTCTTATCAAAGAGAAACTTCTTCCATCCACGAACTAGTTCTACTTTAGAGAAAAAGTGTATCGTTCTTTTAGTTGATGCAAGTAGTAAAATAGGATCGAGAAAAGTACGATGATTGGCAACAATTAAAACTGGTCCATCATTTAATACTTCCCTATTTTTTATCTTGACCCAAATAAGTATTTTAACTAAAAATGTCAAAGGTCCTCTAGCTAACTTGTACAAACTATCTGTTATTTTCATTTTCTATCTCTTTCAAATTTTCCTTCATTAAATCTCCAACCGTCTGATAGAGAAGTTTATTAGCCTCTTCAAGAGACATATCCCCTACTTTAAATGGCTTACCAAACCTGATACGTAAATTGTTATTGCTATTTTTTTCAAATTTACCACTTATTCCAAATGGAACGATAGTTGCTCCAGTTTTTTTAGCCATTGATACAGCTCCAAATTTAAATGGTAGTAAAAACTCTTTTGTTTTGTTTCTTGTTCCTTCGGGAAAAAGAGCAATTGCTCCACCCCTTTTTAAAACCTCGATAGCTCGTTCACTAGCTTCTTCATCTTTGACTGAGCGATCAACTGGTATTGTTCCAACAAATTTAAAAATATGTCTAAGCTTTCCTACGTGATATTCTTTCTTAGCCATAAAATGAACTGTTCGTTTGCTCGATGAAGCTATCAAAAACGGATCAAATTTATGAGTATGATTACCACATATAATAATTGGTCCTTTTTTAGGAATAAGATTTTTATTAATTAGTTTTGGTTTATACTGAAGTCTAAAGACTGGTCCAAAAAAGATTCTTGCCAGTTGAAAACCTATCTTAATTTCTCTTTTGCTCATATTACTTTTTCTCATGTTCACTTTCTAGTTTTCGGTAATCTACTTTACCAAGTAGCGTCTTAGGTAGTGATTGTCTAAAATCGAATTCTTTAGGAATAGCATAAGCTGCAAGGTTCATTTCACAATGCTCTTTGATTGATTTTTTTAGGGAACCACTTTCTTTGTAGTCATTACGAAGAACGATGAAAGCTTTGGCTACTTGAACTTTGTATGGGTGTGGCACTCCGATAACTGTACACTGGAGAACCGCTTCGTGTTCTTCGATTATTTTTTCTATGTGCTGCGGATAGACGTTGTAACCTGAAGTGATAATCATGCGCTTAAGGCGCTGATGATAGTATACTACTCCGTCTTCATCCATTGCTCCGATATCACCAGTATGAAGCCAGATATGACCATCATCGTGAATTTGCAATGCTTCATTGGTCTCTTTTTCATTGTCGAGATAACCGACCATAACTGTTGGGCCACTGACACAAATTTCACCGTCTTCGCCAGTTTTAGCTTCTTCGCGAGTTACTGGATCAACTATCTTAACGTGCATTCCCGGAAACGGAATACCGATAGCTCCTTCACGGTCTGGGGCTCCAACTGTCGTAATCGTTGCGGCGACACTTTCAGTCATACCGTAACCGACAATCATCTTCGCTTTCGAACCGTGTTCGGCCAAAAAGACATTCATGCGGCGTTGCTGCGGAAGACTCATCGTATCTCCTCCGACAACACAGAACTTGATAAAACTTAAATCTTCATTTTTCATGCGATCGGCATTATTTAGAAATGCTTCGAATAAAGTTGGGACTCCTACTAAAAAGTTAGGTTTGTTTTTCATTACGACACGATCAAAACTTTTAGGATCAAAAGTTGGTAAGAGATTTGCTTCAAGTCCCAAACAGATTGGTGCATGAATTGAAACAACCAAACCAAAACCATGAAAGACGGGCATGATAGTTAGAATAGACCAGCCTTCCTCAACTTTAAATTTGTCAATAATTTGCGCTGCTTCGGCATTGATATTGCGATTAGTAAGCAAGATTCCCTTAGGTGTTCCAGTCGTTCCACCACTATGCAGAATTAAAGCAATGGCATTTGGATCGTGGTAAGTATGAACTTCCCCATCATATCGTTTTCCTTTAGCAATAAAATCTTTCCAGTAAATGAAAGCTTCACTAGGATTAGGTCTTTTAACTGATACTCCCTTAGTGACCGTGTAAGCTACGCCCATCCAAATAGGCATCGAATCTTTAGCTGATACTACTATCGTTTTATAAATATCTGTTTCTTTTAGAATATCTTTAACTTTTTCATAGACTAAATCGATCATAACTAGCATGACACTCTTAGTACTATTGATATAATCTTTTATCTCGTTAGCCCCCGATAGAGGATGAATCATGTTAGAAATAGCTCCTATTTTATTTAGTGCATAAAAACTTATCACCGCTTCCGGCGTGTTAGGCATACAAATAGTAACGACATCTCCCGCTCTAATACCTTGGCATCTAAAAGCTCTGGCTGCTTCATCAATTTGTTTTATAAACATTGGATAGCTAATCTTATTACCATAGTAAGAAATAGCATTTAAATGATCTTTCCCAATTGATCTTTCCATAACAAAATCATAGATAGATCCTTCAGGTATAACTAGTTTCCATTCATCTTTACTATAATACTGCTGATATGTCCCTTTTAATTTTTTCGGTCTTTTGAATATTTTATTAATTATACTCATAAATCCTCCATCAATATTAATTACAATATGAGTTTTAACTCACTATAATACATAAATATTATTATAACAAAAAAAAAGATAAAGTATATCTTTTTTACCTATCTGTTTTTCTTTAAAGGGTCTTGATCCAGTCGGAAATATATGGACTAAGTAAGTCATAACCAACATCTGATAAATGAACATCTTCGGCTTTAGCTTCATGGAAACTACTTCCTCCGCTAGTATCTAATAATTCGTCGAAAGTTTTATGTTTATCTCCATCGATAATTGACCCGTCGTATAAATCAAGATATTCAATGCGATATTTATCACATAGTCTTCTCATGATTTTAGCATCTTCCGAGCGGTCTGTAACTTTTATTCCCCAGCTAGCTTTCGGCGTCTTATATGTGATAATAAAACCTATTTTAGCTTTGGGGAAACGTTCTTTTGCCTGGCGGAAGGTCTCTTCCAACCAGTATAACATCGATTCTTCTTTAGGGCCCTCAAAGGCACTAGCTCTTCCTATCGAAGCATCGTTAATTCCACCTTGAATGATGATATAGTCGATATCTTTCGAAACATCATCAAGCTGCGCTAAGATATGTCCCCTTCCCTCTATTTTAGTAAAGGTTGCCCCGTTTACCCCAAGATTTTGAAAAGTCATTTGATTAGCTAGAGCAACTCTTCCAGCCCAGCCATTAAATCTTTTTCGGTCAGGCCCAGCATTAGTGATACTATCTCCTAAAAAAGCTATTTTCTTATGACTAAGAACATTCTTATCTCTAATAGAAATATATTTATTAGCTTCATCCACACTACCATTATTAGAGACAAACAAACAATCTAGCTTAATATAGTTAGAGTGTTTCTCCTGCCTGCAAGATCTTCTAGCAACACCAGAGACATTGTCTTCTATATTGAAATATCTATTTATATTTAGTTTAGATCCTTCATCTATTACTGCTAAATCACTACTTGATTTAACCGAAATATTATCTCCATCAACTAGGAAACTCTTATTTTGACAAATCTTTTTATCATTTAAATATACACATAATCTTTCACGCTTACTACTTGTCGGAAACGATACTTGATACTGGTAGTAAGATTCATCTTTTACTTCTAAAATCCTGCAGTACTTAGCATTTTCAAAGCAGTAAGAGATCTTATCTACTCGCTTGTTCCAGTCATATATCTTAATCTTAGTTACTACTACTTTATAATACTTACTTGTTCCTACTTTTTCTAAAACTTCAAAACTGACAAAGGGATGATATATCCGTTTGCTAGCAAAAAGAATAAAAAAAATAAAAATGATTATAAGTACATAGTATCTCTTTTTCATAGTAACTCCAGTAGATACTTATTATAATCATTTTTTATTTTTAATCAAGATACGAATAGTCCAATAGCAATAAATATAGCAAGAACTATCCATGATGCTTTAGATATTTTAATTGTAGGATATGTTTTAGCAACTAAGTCTTTACTGTCTTTACCATGATCAACTAGCTCTAAAGCAAAGTATTTCTTTTTGCTTAAATCTGATTTAGTCAAAATGGTAAAACTAGTTGGATCATCTAAATCGACATACTGTATATCCTTAGGCATCTTACTTATTGAGTAAAGCATCGAAATATCGCCGGCTGCTCCTGAATAATTAAAAATTGATAAGAATATCAAAAGCATGTTACCAGTTAACAAACCGATGATATTAGTGATAAAACCAATCACTAGAAGTGGCGCTATAATAGCCACAATGATATTTGATTTACTAATGCGCGTCTTGCACATGCAGTATAGAACACCTTTTTCAAGGGCAGCTCCAAAACTGATTTTCTTACCCCTTTTATAATCCCATAAGTAAAAGGCTATTCCATGAATTATTTCATGTAGTATAAACCAAAATACCATAGCTAAAAAAGCATAGTTCATCCCCGTATTATCAATCTTTATATTAAAAGCATTAATAATCATATTATTGATGATATAAGTTCCAAATAAAAGCCCTAGAGCTAGGGCATTCATTAAACCAAGTTTCATCGTATATGTATAATAGTTTAGTTTTTCCATAGACCGTGTAAGTTACAATATGCAAAGACATTAACTAGCTGTTCATCTTTAACATAGAACCTTGCTTCTGGTTTTTCTCCTGGTTTTAGATACTTAACTGTAAATGATTTATCTCTTTCAACTAGTATCCATTCAATATAATGTTCTGGAACCATTGGATGTTCATCACTTCCAACTTTAACCAAAATCTCATCGCCATTTACTTCGACAACTGGAATATGCTTTTCATGTGAAGCTTCGACTGACTCAGGTATAAGAAGAGCCATCTCTTCCCCACAGCAAACAACTGGAACACCAGAATCTTCGACTTTCACAATTATATTTCCACAATGATTACATCTAAATATTTTCATTTTTTCCTCCTAATAAAATTATATCAAAAAAATAGATAAAGACAATTATTATTCTTCATCTACAGTAAATAGGCATTTATATACACCATTTAATTTATTATTAGCATCGATACGTGAAGAAGTATTTACTTTGACAGCTTTTAAATTAGCTGTTTTAAAACTACTAATTTTATCGAGTATACTATTCTTTTCAAGTTTGATATATTCTTCTTCAATCGACCATTTAGTTAATTGATCAAGTTTAATTAGGGCATATTTTTCCTTAATTAGGTCTTTATCTAAATTGCTAGCAGAGATAACTTTCGATAAGAGTTGATTCTTATTTATTGGTGACTCTAACATTTCATTGATAGCTAGACAAGTAGCTACAAACAGTTCATATTCATCTTTTTCTTTGCGGCGATCAGCAATATCTATTTTAATATTTAGATTAGTTCCCAGTATTAGTGACATTGTCTTAATCGCATAGTTAATTGTTTTAGAAGTAGATATCTCATTTGATAACTTGATAGCTATTTCGATATCCTCACTAGTGATGCAGCGACTAAAGATACTGCTGTCATCGTTAAATATGTATCTGGCAACAATCTTTTTAAAATTGATTTTATTACCTGGTACTGACTTGATAATATAACCACTACGGTATGATGAAAAAGCTGAATCGTTCATAATATCCCCCTTGAACTAAATTGCGCTTATTATAGCACTAGAGCACTAAAAAAGCAAGGTAATTACCTAGCTTTCAAGGAATTTTAAGATATCCATGCAGACTGTTTCTACTTCACCGCTATCAAGGGGATTGTGTTTGGCACTCTTGTAGATAATCAGCTTTTTATTAGGGCTTGATAAACGTTTATTTACATATTTAGAATCACTAAGCTTAACTAGTTTATCCCTCTTACCTGCCAGCTGGAGCACTGGAACTTTGATATTATCTAAAACTTCCTGCCTTTCACAGATCAAATCCAGGTACTGATGCTGATAATATTTAGGTAGTTTTAACATTTTCTTAACTGTTTCATCCTTAGTAATCATCGCCAGTAATTTAGGAAAAACAGTCATTTTCTTTAGATGCGGAACACGCTTTTCACTATAGCCCATAAAATGGAAAGCCGGAGACATCAAAACAAGTTTCTTAACTACTTCGTGACAGCTAGTTAGATGCGCTGCTAATACTCCGCCCATACTGTGACCAAAGACATATATCTCATCATAGTTTTTAGCCATTATTTTATGAAGTTCATTATCACAAGCCTCAAGCCAAAGATGACGATCAAACTGCTCTTTAGTCTCACCCTTAGCGTGACCCGGAAGGAGAAAACTAAAAACGTCAATATCACTATTTTTTTCTATATAATCAGCTAATATTTTCTGGTCATTTGGGGACCCCATAAACCCATGTATCATCAAGATAGCTCTTTTCATTATTACACCTCAAGATATATTTTATCTTAAAAAGCATTAAAAAAGAAGCTTATCGCCTCTTATTTACGTTTTACTTTGACGTTTTGCCAAATTGGAATCTCTTTTCTATATGTTCCTGGCAAAACTGTTTCGATTAGTTCTCCGCCATAAATCGCCATTAATTCTTTAGCTTCGCGGCGCAGTGTTTCACGGTATGCTTCTAGGTCGTAGTAACCATCAAATTCACATGAAGGTGAATGATCACAATCACATAGACCGATTATGAAGTCGCGATTTTCTGTTATTGCTCTTCTTAAAACTAGTTCATTAGCTTTACAAGGTTTCAAGGAAACAATCAGTGAAGCTGAACCAAGGTTAGTTAGCTCATTTAAATTCTCGCGATGGACGACATAATTCTCGTTAACTATTACGTCTTTGAGCATTTTGTCATATACATGAAGTGTTCCTTTGCCAAGTTTAATTTGTTCACTTCGAAGACGATGAGATAATCTAGCTAGTTGACCTGCTGATACCTCGACAACATCGCGACCAACATTAGTATTTTCAATTATATATTTACCGAAATTATGATATGGGTTTACTTCTTCAGCTAGCAGTCCCCATGCATCAAATATTTCAAGTGCGTATTCTGGAGCATAGATAGTATCATCTTTTTTCATTGCATTGAGAATATACTCAGCTTGATAAGTTTGATAGTTTCCAGTAATAAAATTTTCTTGTTCTCTTGTAATTTCCATGTTATCCCCTTTTTTGCAAAGATGGGCTAATTATAACATAAACAGATCAAATAATCAATAAAATTAGCTTTTTAAACTGCGGATATACTTGATAGCTCCGACTCCTGCATGAGCTCCATCACTAACTGCCTTAGCAATTTGGGCAAGTCCGCCCGTACAGTCTCCGGCTGCAAATAAACCAGGAATATTCGTTTCGAAATCTTTACCGACAATAAAACTATTCTTATCAGTTAAGATTCCTAGTTGATTGGCAAAGTCATTAACTCCAGCACTACCAAGTGCTACAAATAACCCGTCTAATTTGACCGTTTCACCGTTTGCCAGTAAAACTCCCTCGAGACTTGTATCGCCCAAAATTTCCGTTATTTCTGACTCTTTAGAAGCTATTTGACTATCTATCTTTTGTCCTTGACTAAAGATCGTAACTACTGCCATATTTGATAAGTATTCAGCTTCGTGCAGTGCAAAGTCGCCAGAACCAATTACCCCGACATTTTTACCCTTGAAAAAGTATCCATCACAAACAGCGCAGTAACTGACTCCTGCTCCTTCAAATTTTTCAATGTTCTTAATTCTGGGACGAAGTTTCTTCTGGCCGATAGCTAATATGACAGCTTTAGCTTTAGCTTCACTAGAACTAGTTTTAACAACAAAAGATTCACCGACGTATTCAATCGATACAACCTCTTCATCGATAACTTCGACTCCAAGCCTTTTTGCCCCAGCTATTCCCCTAGCAAAAAGCTCACTTCCATCGATAACATCATCAAAACCATAATAATTTTCTATTTTAGCCCCAGCCATAGCTGTCATGCCATGACTAAAAATAACAGTCTTTAAATTAGCTCTAGCTGTATACAAAGAAGCTGATACCCCAGCCGGTCCTGCTCCTACTATTATTACATCATTCATATATCCTCCTAATAGGTCGTATTTCTTTTAATGACAATATAGTCTTTATTTTTATCGAGAATTATCCCCTTGCCACTATATTTAAACTCTTCATTGTCATTTAACTCATCTACCAAACTATCTAATTGCATATCATTCATATTTGGCTCAAGAGCTTTAATAATAGCTCTGTAAGCAATACCATCTTCATATATCAAAGAGACTTCTACTACCATATCAGTATTTTTACCACTAAAGTTCTTAGCCACAATAATCATCTTATAATAAGTTTCAAAAATATATTTTTCACCCGAAGTGCTAACTAGTCCTTCACTTGTCAAAGAATCGTTATCTTTAATATTTTGAATAAAATTCTTCATCGTAAGAGGTTTGACATAATTTTCTACACCCTCATTACTACCGAGAATTTTCTCCCTATCTTTAAAATATTTACTAGCTTCTTTTTCAATATAATCATAAGCCATAATAAAAACAATAATAGCTACTACTATATATATTAAATATTTTAAAATGTTAATTATATATATCTTTTTCATCTACTATTATTCTAAGTTAAATTAGCAATTAACACAAGAAAAGAGTAAAGTTTCCTTTACTCTTATTACTAGTGGCGTCCTCGAGGGGAATCGAACCTCCGACCTACCCCTTAGGAGGGGGTTGCTCTATCCTACTGAGCTACGAGGACAGAAAAAATAGTTATATAACTATTTAATCAATGCAAGTGTATCTCTAGCGATCATTACTTCTTCGTCAGTTGGAAGAACGCAGACCATTGTTTTAGATTCTTTAGTACTTATTACTTGATACTTACCTCTAGTGTTATTTGCTTCTTCATCTAAAGTTATACCAAGTGGTGCTAATTTATCGACTACTGTCTTTCTAAGCAAACTTGAGTTTTCTCCGACACCAGCAGTAAAGATGATCGCATCGACCTTACCATCTAACTCTAAATAATATTTAGCAATGTAGTCGACAATTCGATCAGTATACATTTTCTGGGTCAAGATAGCTCTTTCGTTACCTTCAGCCATAGCATTTTCAACATCGCGTGAATCACTACTTATGCCACTTAATCCAAGAAGACCACTTTCTTTGTTAGCCATCTTATCAAATTCATCCAAAGTCATCCCTGTTTCTTTTAGGATGTATGGGATGATACTATAATCGATATCACCACATCTAGTACCCATAATAAGCCCAGCATTGGGAGTAAATCCCATCGATGTATCGACAACTTTGTTATCGCGAATAGCAGCAATACTAGCTCCATTACCAATATGACAAGTAATTAGATTAACACTATCTTTTCCTAGCTCTTTATTCATATATTCCATTAAATATTTATGACTAGTTCCATGATATCCATATTTTCTAACATCATATTTTTGAGCATACATATATGGAATAGCATACAAGTATTTGTCTTCTTCCATAGTTTGATGGAAAGCAGTATCAAAAGTTGCTACATTGACAGCATTAGGCATAGCTTTTTTAACGGCTCTAATACCAATTAAGTTAGCAGGATTATGAAGTGGTGCAATCGGTGAAAATCTTTCAATTAACGATTCAACTTCATCATCGATAATCATACTCTTATCACAAGTCTTACCACCTTGAACAACGCGGTGACCCACTCCCTCAATCTCATCAAGCGACTTAACTACTCCATACTTAACTAGATCGCTAGTCAAATATTTAATAGCTTCGTCATGATTAGGAAGAGCTACTTCGTATTTATCTTTATTTCCTTCATATTTTACGGTATAGAAACTCTCATCTAGACCAATTCTTTCAAAAGTCCCACTAATTAAGACTTTTTCTTCAGGCATTTCAAACACTTGATATTTAAGTGAAGAACTACCAGCATTTACTATTAATAATTTCATATTGTTTCCTCCGCAAGTAATTATATCAGTTTTTACTGACAAAATAAACATAAAAAAAGAGCTTTAGCTCTTATTTAATACTATTTAATAGAATTATCATTAGGATATTAAATCCTGTTTGAAACTCTGCTTTCTTAACTTTACTAAGTTCATAGATTGCCACAAAATTATCGACAGTATCGACTAGCCAACTCTCTAAATATTTTGGAACATCGATACAAAATGGAAACATATGTGAAACAATGATGTTTTCTTCGATAGCATCAACCTCGAAATGCTTCTTGGTATTTACTAGGGCATATTTAGGATGTCTAAATAGTGTCGTTATTTTTTCTTTTTTGTTCTTCTCCCCTTCATGAATAAAGAAATCATGAAGAAGACCCGCTCTTGCCGCAGCTCTATAATTTAGTTTTAGCATCTTGCTAATTCTATATGAAATGTATGAAACACGGATACTGTGATCATAACGATTATTTAAATGATGAATACATTTCTCAACTTTGACGAACTCTTTGTGATCAATTATGTCGCCGACGATATCGATGTATTCTCTGTCAAAATCAACAGTTCTTCGCATTCTTTCACCTCTAAGACTATTTAAGTCTAACAATAGCTATATAAATAGTCAAAGCTTTTGCTAATAATAATTTTTTCTTTACGTAAAACAAAAATAATAACTGTAAAATTATGACAAGCTAAGTTTTAAAGTACCATCTCTAAAAGTTATATGAATCTTTGTAGATATATCATCTAAGTGAGATAAAACTATGCCATGAGGATGACCAAAAGAATTATCAAATCCTGCGGAAACGATGCTGTAAGTTGGTTTGGTCCAAGTAATAAATTCTTTGCTACTGGAAGTCTTAGAACCGTGATGACCAAGTTTTAGGACATCGATATTACTAAAGTATTTATCACCAATAAATTGTTTTTCTTCACTAGCATTAGCATCCCCCATTAGTAATATTTTACTTTTCGAATCTTCCACTAACAAAATCAAACTACTGGCATTTTCATCACTTTTATCTTTGCCGTAATTAGTCAGTCTTAAACTTGATATAGATAAATTATCCAAATATTTCATTTTACTCACCTTGTTTCTACTAAAAGATTTTACTAAATTTATTTCCTCTTCATTTAGTTTATTATCATTTATAAAAAGTCTTTTGGTGGGTATTTGTTTAACTAACTCTTTGGCTCCGCCAATATGATCCATGTCTCCATGAGTAATTATCAAATAATCTATTTTCTTTATACCAATACTTTTTAAATATGGAACTAAAACACTTTTTCCAAAATTAAATTCATTCCTTCGCAAAGCCCACTTTTCTTGGTTAAAGCTTTCCTTTCCACCGGTATCAATCAAAATGTTTTTACCATGATAATTAATCAATGTTGCATCCCCCTGCCCCACATCTAAAAAGTTAATATAGTTAGATCCTCCAGTAACTATATGACTGTGAATAGCAATTAGAATAATGATTGGTATAATTACTTCTTTTTTCTTTATTAAAAAAATTATCATCACATAATATATAAAGTATACTATCAGTGGAAGCCTAGCAAAAGTAACACTACTAGGAAGTATAACAAGATAATTAGATGTTTCTTCCAATATGAAAATGATTAAAGCAACAAGTGGATCTAAAAACGGAAGAAATAAATCGGCAATTAGCAGTGGAAAAACTATTAAACTGACAAAGGGTACATAAAATAAGTTATATATACTTGCTAAAAGATTTATCGAATAGTTTAAATATATAGTTATTGGAAAACTAGCAATAAAAGCTAAAAATGAAGTTATTAGTAACTTTTTTATCTTTCCTTTGTGTCCTTCGATTAGCTTAGAATTAATAATTAAATAAAGACTTATTAAACTGTAATAGATAAAACCTATATTATAAATTAAGTAACTATCTAAAATAAGCAAGCAAGATAGATTTAGAATAAATAAATTTAAAGTACTTATGTGAAAGTAATACTCTTCATTGATAAAACGAAAGAAAAAGAAACTGGAGCTAGCCATGAAGGCCGGAGCAAAAGAACTTATAAATAGCATTATCATTAAAAATATTAAACTAATCACATGACTAGTATAATTGCTTAGACCAATCTTCTTAAATAAATAGATTACTGCCAAAGTAATAATACTTACATGAGTTCCTGATATAGCAAGGAGATGGTTTATACCTATATCTTGATATGTATCTTTAATATCGCCACTTAAGCTACTTGTATCACCTAGAATAAAAGCTTTTAAATAGGCAGCATGAACTCTACTATCAAGTCTTTTATTAAGGCTATTTTTAAACTTATAAAAGATATTTCTATTCTTTCTTATCAGTTTAATATTATCGGCATTAACTAGATAATCTACTCTTTTTTTCTTTAAATATTTAGCATAGTCAAAAGAGTTAGCTAGATCATAACGTCTTGGTATATTTATCTTTCCTTGGACTAGAATAGTATCACCTAGGCTAAAGCTCTTTTTAAAGCTTTTTAGACTACTTTCACTCTTAAAGTAATAGTTGACCATCAAACTATCTTTACCCTTAATAGAGAGCCTTAAATAGGCTCCATCTATGTATATTTCCTCAATCATTCCACTAAAGACTCTATCACTTTTTTGATAGTGCTTTTCATTTGGTAAATTTAGTTTTATAAAACAAATTAGAAGAGCTAAAAGAGCAAAAGCTAAATAAAAATAATTAGACAGTAATACTTTGCGAAATCTGAGCAAAGAGAGCTTCTCCTATACCACTTACTTCCATGATCTCTTCGGCTTTACTAAATCTTTTCTTTTGGCGGTATTCAATTATGGCCTTAGCTTTAGCCTCACCTATTCCTGGGAGAGTCATTAAACTTTCTATGTTAGCTTCGTTGATGTTTACTTTATTGTTTGTTATTTTTGTTTCACTCTTAACGCAGGCATCGTTGATGACATTTTGTGTGCATAAACTTTCCTTGATTGCCTCTTCTTTTTTCGTTTGAACAATGTTTCTAACTTCGGACTTGCTATAGACTTTAATTAGCATTCCATCAATTATCTTCATACTGAGATTTATCAAACTAGTATCAGCCTCCCCTAATAATCCTCCGGCTAAATTTATCGCATCTATTACTCGGGCATTTTTACTTAGGCCATAAACCCCAGGCTTTACTACCATTCCTTTGACATCGACATAGTAGTCGCTAACTACTTCAAGCTTTTTCTCTTTAGTTTTAATCTTAACTGGTGCTTTACTAATTTTCTTTTCAATCACCTGGGCTTCATCGATCATTTGGGCATAGCTATCATAGGCATAATAAATCAAAGCTACGAGGACAATGATAATAACTACGATGATTAATTTTCCTTTTAGTGCATAAACATAATCTTTAAATGACATAAAAAAATCTCCTTTATGGAGATTATTATATTTATAAAATTATTTTCCTAAGCTTTTTGACGCATTTTAGTTTCAATGTTAATTTTTTGAACAAATGATAAGGCTGCCATCAAACTTATTGTATATGTCCCACCATAACTGATAAATGGCAGAGGTACTCCGGTCATTGGAAAGATTCCTAAAACACCAGTTAAATTGACCATCATATGAACAAATATGTAGGTGGCCACCCCATAGCAAACAATTGCTCCATAGACAGTTAAACTTCTTTTTCCGATCATTACAATGCGCCATATTACTATCATCATAACACCGATAATAGCAATACCCGCTAAAGCTCCTAGTTCTTCGACAATGATCGTAAAGATAAAGTCAGTATGAGCCTCAGGAATATATAGATGTTTCTGAGTTGAACCACCAAGTCCTTTACCTAATAGTCCGCCATTGTTGATGGCAATATAACCATTACAAAGCTGGTTACCGTTAGTATAAAACTTCTCTTCACTACAAGGCCTGCCTAAATCAAAACGACTGCGCTGATGAGCTCTTAAACCTTTGCCACTACTAAGAAGAATAATTATCATTGCTACGGCTAAAAAACCAACGACTATCGTACTTTTTAGCTTAACACTAGCTTCAATCGGAGCTACTAGAAAAATAACAGCGACTATTCCAGTAAATATAATCATCGTTCCAAGATCGGGCTGAAAATAGATAAGTCCTGCTCCTATTGCTGCATAAAACGGTGGCGTCCAAGCTTTGATATAACCATTTAGTGAATCTTTGTGTTTATCATAAAAACTCGCAGCCCAAACGATATAGACAATCTTTAAAAACTCACTCGGTTGAAATGAAAATGGACCAATATCAAACCAGCTTCGAGCATTGTTGATCAGTTTACCTTGAATTAAGACTAAAACTAAAATAAATAGTAAGAGCAATATTCCAAGAAAAGAAATATTTCTAAAAAACTTATTCGAAAAAGTCATAATTAAAGCAAAAGCTACAGTTCCAACGATAAACCATCCCAACTGACTATAGAGATAAGTAAACGGTTCTTTCCCACTCATAAAAGACACTACATGTGAAGATGATAAAATCATCAACAGACCTAGTGCAAAAAGTATTGTCGTAAAAAATAGTAAGCCCTTGTCTAAATACTTTAACTTTTTCATTATTCCTCTAAAGTAATTATATCATAGCTAAAATGTGATAAACATTATAAAACACTTTACAATGTAAAGTGTTTGTTTATTTAATTATATTTTTCTAAGAATTCTTCTTTATATTTTATAAATCTTGATTCTTGGATAGCTATACGTATCTCTTCCATCATCTTAATTAGAAATCTAGTATTATGAATTGAAAGAAGTCTTGCTCCGAGCATTTCATCACTTGCTACTAGGTGTCTTATATATGCTTTAGTAAAATTCTTACAGGCGTAACAATCACATTCTTCTTCGATTGGGGTAAAGTCTTCCTTGTATTTAGCGTTCTTTAAATTAATTTTTCCACTTCTTGTAAAAGCATTACCGTGTCTAGCTATTCTAGTTGATAAGACGCAATCAAAGATATCGACACCACGCTCTATTCCTTCGAGTAAATCAAGTGGATCACCTACTCCCATCAAGTATCGAACTTTATCTTCAGGTATATATGGAATAGCATAATCGATCATTTTATACATCGTCTCTTTGTCTTCACCAACTGATGTTCCACCAATTGAATAACCATCAAAGTCCATTTCAACTGTCTTAAGGGCTGAATACTTTCTTAAGTCTTCGAACTCTCCACCTTGGACAATACCAAATAATGACTGATTAGGATTAGCATGAACATCTTTTCCGCGCTTAGCCCAGCGAAGAGTACGCTCAACTGACTGCTCCATATACTCATGAGTAACAGGATACGGTGGACACTCATCGAAACTCATGGCAATATCACTATCTAATTTATTTTGAATCTCTATCGATTTTTCTGGTGTTAAAAAAAGATTTGAACCATCGAGATGACTCTTAAATTTAACTCCTTCTTCGACAATATCTTTTGGTCTTGCCAAAGAGAAAACTTGAAAACCACCAGAATCTGTCAAGATTGGTCCTTTGTAGTTCATAAATTTATGTAATCCTCCGGCCTTAGCAATTAAATCTTCGCCAGGACGAAGCCACAAGTGATAGGTATTGGCTAGAATTACTCCGGCTTTCATATCGTATAGTTCTTCAGGACTTAACGTCTTAACTGTCGCTCTTGTTCCAACCGGCATAAACATCGGTGTTTCAAACGTTCCATGATTAGTCTCTAACTTACCGTAGCGAGCCTTTCCGTCTTTACTGAGTAAATGATATTTTATCTTCATTAATCCACCCACTGACTGTACGATCCAAAGTCATAGACACTGGTATAACCCATATCTTTTAGGGCTTTAGCTGCAACACTACTGCGGTTACCGCTACGGCAATAGACAATGATAACTGTATCTTTATCATAAGTAATAGTCTCAATACTTTCAACCGGAATATTGACTGATCCCTTAATATTTCCCTGACGATATTCAGCATCAGTTCTAACGTCAATTAGAACTGCCCCTTTAGCAATAAGCTCTTCGGCTTTAGTTTGATTAATTACAGTTGCACAAGGACAAGTACTACTGCACTCACAAGTTGGCTTTTCAACCGTAAAGCTTTTGCTCTGTCCACAAGCAGTCATCGTTAAAACTGCTAATAATATTATAATTTTTTTCATAATTTACCTCCCAACAATTATATCAAAATAATCATAAAAAAAGAACTTAAAGTTCTTTTATTTCTCAAATACCGTAAAACTCATCATCAAGTTACCTATCGAGTTATTTTGGTCGTCAGCATATCCGTATTCAGCACTAGTGACGGGCATTAAGAATGGTACATCACCTATTTCTTCTTTTACTTTAGCTAACATTTGATCACGCATATCAGCAATGATAAATGATCTCGAAATATTATTAAATAAAAGATATGCTCCAGCTTCACTTACGGTTCCCTTTAGGAATTTGATAATCATCTGCGTATCATCGACAATTGTCTCACGCTTTTTCTCCATCAAGATAACGGCTGTATTTTCCGCCATTGTCATTCCCATTTTCATGGCATTCTCATCATTTACTTCCACTAGTGAACGAAGTGATGTCATATCACCTAGTGGATCACTTACTCCAAGCGGATTAAGGACATAAGAATCCCTGATATTTTCTTTTAACTCTTCAGTACTTTTACCAACCATCTTAGCATAGACTTCAAAAGCTGGATGACCATTTATTTCAACTAGTAAGTCATCGTCATTTACCTTGGTAACAACCCCAACTTTTTTAGTTTCACTATACATTGCACTGTATTTAGTATTAATTTCTTTATCACTATAGAAAAAGGCTAAAACTACTCCATCGTGAATAAATTCATCTTTTCTGTATAAATAGCAATTATCTCCGCAAGCAGGACTAGCTCCGAACATCGGTACTCGTCCAATGATATCTTGAACACCTTTTAAATACTGACTCTCATCACCTGTCGCACTCATGAAGAAGTAATCGGGAGCAAAGTCCATCCCCGCATCTTCGAGCGCTTTAGTCGCCGCTTTTCGCCCAGTCTCACGAGCACTTCCCTCGTTGGCAAGACCAGCAAAACCGACCTTTAGATCTTCATCTTCAATACACATGATACCAGCAAAACCATCTTCATTTAAAACACAGCCGTCTCTAGTTAAAATAGCTTTGGTCGAAAAACCAATTAAATTATCGACTCCGCCCGCTTCTTTTAATCCTTTGCTAAAATCTTCAGCTTTATAAGCTGGTGAAACAAAGACAAAATTAACTTTGTCATTGCTCATACAAGCCTTAGCAATAGCTTTACCTGCCTTTACAGCATCCTTCTCAAGACTAATCACAACTTTACTCTTTAACATAGTTCCTCCTATATTACTTTTCTATCGATAGTTAGTTTAATAACATTATAATTGATAAACTTTCCAGTTACATCCGAAGGCATATACTGATACTCATAAATAGATTTAGTCATATCCTTCTGTTTATCAGTAAGTAGACCATTAAATTTATTTAGTTCTTCTTCCCCAAAGATAAAATTCATTATATTAGATAAACTATCATAAGATAAACTATCTATTTGATTCTTTTGACCGATCGTAATGACAACTTTATCTTTGATACTGACTTCGACTAGTAAGTCACCTTTTTCTTTACTAAACTGACTAGCTATCATCGCTTCTCTAACTCCTAAATCAGCTATTTCAATAAACTGTTTAGTACTATCAAGTAAAGTAAAATTAACATTGTTAGCAACTGAGTATTTTACTTTTTTATTTTCAGTTTTTATCATCATTCCTTGGTCCATACTATAGTTTAAAAAGCTTGGGTGATCGATCGTATAGACGGCATCATTCATCTCTTGTCCATGAAGTGAAGCAAGGGTCTTAACCAAAGTTTTAAATGTTTCATCATAAAAACTCTTATTGTCAGCACTTTCTGGTATTTCGACACTTAAAATAGGATTGCGATACTGATAGTTAGCTATTTTGTCTTCACTAGTAAAAGTTAAAACATTATTAGCAAAGGTAACATTCATCTTTTCACTATTAGGACTGTTAGTCTTAAGGGTATTAAGTAGAACGCTCAAATCAAAATGAACATCTGACTCTTTAGCCTTAGCTATGACGTAAGTTCTAATCGCTGGAATTTCTTCTTCTGGTTTTTCTTTTTCATCATCAATAGCGGGCGGTAAAACGTGACTAGCATCGCGCGCTTCAGGTTTCATAAACTTATCTAAATAAACTTTGACATCCGGAAGAAAAACAACAAAAAGAACAAGCATAAATATCGCCAATAACATAACTGGTGATACTCCCGTTTCTTCTTTCTTTGCTACCACTGGTTCTGCCGAGGTTACTTCACTATTTAACTTCTCCTCTTCCATACTAGCCTCCCTATTTTCTACTATAAATATAATAACATAATACTAAACTTAAATAAACTAATTTATTGCTTTATTTAATCTATTTGTTATAATTTTAATGGGTGATCAATATGAAAAACCGCATAATTAAAGCTACTCTTATTGTCGTAGCAGCAATGATAGTGACAATGGCCATCATCGACTACCAACGAGTTGTCCATGATCGTTTTCCTATCTTCGCTATTAAACTAACTAAAGATGAAAGTCCTAAAGAAATATGGGTTGGTCCCTTTTATCAAAGTATCAGAGTAACTAAATACAATAGTTATGAAAAGTTATCTGATTCTCAAAGTGTTACATTTGGACCATGGTTTTTCAGTAAAGCTGTAAAATACAAATACAGTAATATCGATAAAGCAATTAAATTTATTCCCGTCTTAGTCCTTAACTGCGAGAAAGAAAAAACATTTTACTTCAGTCAAGGAAATACCGAGTACTACAAAGTATGTCTAGATAACCTATCTGTTTCCTACCAAGGAAAGACAAAGTTCTTAGAACAATCGATTATCAAAGATAATTTATCACTAAGGCAAATATATGATGAAGCAACGAAAGTAGCTAATCCTAAAGGAAAATATCTCTTGTATCAGTATCCTAACTTCAATTTAGTTAAATGTGAGACTATCTTCAAAGATGGGAAAAACATAAACGAAATAATTCTAACTAGCAAAGATGTCGACCATTCGACAGTCTGCGCTACTGAAGCTTGTACTTTTACTAAAACATTTAAAGTTGTCTTTTTAAAGAAAAGTATGGAAAGTGAAATAAATCACATAACTTTAGAGCAAAATAATAGTGGACGCTTTACCACAGTCCCTATTCTTCAAGAGTATATTCTCGATATAGAAGAAGGGAAAAACTATAACTTTAGTTTCGTCAATCCAAGTGCTAAAAATATCGACAATCACAATGTCGAAGAAATATTTGAATATCTCGATATCATCAAAATCGAAGAAGCTAAAGACGGAGAGTTCATAAACGAAAATGTATGCATATAAAAATCTAATCAGCGATTAGATTTTTTTAATAGTATGTACTTACTGTTTTGATATATCTTTTCAAAATCAGGAAGTTTAGATAAGATTTCTTTTTGTTTAAAGATAATTAAATAGTCATATTCTTTAATGACGCTGTAAGCTTCTTCATCTTCAAAGTTTAGCTCTGTTAGATAGCGATTTAAAGCATTATCAGCTTGAGGACCTAAGCCTTGGTAACGGAAATTGTTACCAGTGATAGTTCTTTCATACATTCGCGGTTGATAATAGATACTTAGATAATTCCCTTTAGGTAACTGCCCAGCTAAATCAAGATTGGCAACTTCTTCTCTAAGTAAATAATTATAATTGCTGTAATATCTTTGATCGAGGAAAGTAGCATTTAGAATAACCTTTCCGTAGATACCAAGTAGTACAAGTAAGAATAAATTAAATAAATACTTACTGGCATGATAATCTTTAAAGAACTTATACAAATAGTAAAGGACAATAATTATCATGATAGGATTCTTAGTCATAAAGAATAATCGATGATAGACATCTACCCCAATAACCGCGGCAATTAGCTTTGAACTAAACGGATTAAAGAAAGCTATTACATAGATGACAAAGACTGCTGGAATGATTTCTAATTTACGTCTTTTCTTAAAAGTAAACAATATCAAAATAGAAATAAATATATTAAATAGCAAAACCAAATATCCCATATGATATGATTCCCAGGTATTAGGTACCCCTATTAATTTGGCCATCACATAAAGAATTATTGGAATAGCGACAAATAGATAATTTAAATATTTATTGATAATTAAATCGACATATTTACTGAAGAAATGAACTAGAACAACAATACCAATAATTATATAAAGTAAGAAATATTTTTCTAAAAATAAAGCTAAATATAATAAATTTGGTAAGAGTATCATAAAGTAATCAAAACTTTTGGCTCTTTTTTGATATAGATCTAACAAACCAAAACTGATAGCGACAAAACTAATTAAAAATAATGTCGATGATGATAGAAAAATCATCGCTATGTTAAGTAAAACTAAGAGTACAATACTCTTTATCTCTTTAGTTTTAAGATAATCGGCAAAAACTATTGTATAAAGCGGAATAAAGACTGGATAAAGAGCAAATGAACCCCAGTAGATATGCGTAAGACTTGGATAACCTAATAGAAATATAGCTATTGTAAAAATTAGCCAGTAGGCATAACCTTTCATCTTGTAATCACCTTTTACATAGTCAATAATCTGTGATAAGAAAGTAATAAATAAAGCACTCATATAAAACTTAAAGACAAAGAAAATAGTACTAGGACTAGTAAAGAAATAATTTAGAGAACTCATCAGAAAATAATATCCCTGATAGACATAGTAGGTTTGAACCATACCCGGAAAACCAGTCCTAGGATTTATCGAAAATAGTTTATTACTGGCTAAATCTCTGATAAAGGGCAAATAAAATGAATCATCGCCAGCATCCATCGGATAGTATATCTTATAAATAAATAACCCTAGAATAATTAATATATAAAAGACTGGACTCTTTAAAAAGAAAAAGTCTTCCCTTTTTGTTTTAAAAATAGACATGATAAATAAAAAGCCTAATACTAGTAAAGTAATATACGGAAAAGCACTAGACGTTCCGCTTAACATAAATGGCAGATAAATAAGTTCTAAGATTGAAGCTAAAAAAGCAAAACCAAAAACAGAGCGCAAGTTATAATACTTGCTCTCTTTTTTAATAATTAATTTTCCTAAAAAGTTTGATATTAGATACATACTAATCACCAAATACTCTTTCTATTGTACGATAAGCTTTATGTTTTAAGAAAAATAAATACAGTTTCTTAGTTATTTTAATATCTTTCAAATATTCATTCTTTGACCAGTTAGGATAAAGCTGTTCGACTGCATTACGAAGAGCTATAGCTCTATTTGTCTTACCGGCTTTGACTAGTTTGATAAATAGATCAACTAGTAAATTGTTGACATGTAAGAACTCTAATTCTTTTTCATAACCTGCTTTGATAAAATCTTTCTTAATCAAATCGATAGCTTTGATCATATCTTGGTTTGTATCATTGATCGATCTAGTTGTTGAACCACTAGTATAATAATAATAGTATAGATAATCACTTACTTTGACTATTCTACTAGCGCTAATTTGTGCTTTAGAAATAGCTACGACATCTTCGTAGAACATCTTCTTAGGATAAGGATTCTTAAGCATTAATTCTTTTTTAATAATTCTGTTACATGAGTGAAACTCCATCAGTAATGTATCATTTATTTCACCCTTTTCGTAGACGGCAAAATCGCCCTTATCAACGTAATCTTTATGACCATTTTCATCAACTCTGACAAAATTACATATTGCAATATCAGCTTCATAATCGAGTATCGTCTGATACATCTTATCGACAAAGTTGATACCTACTGAATCATCACTGTCTAAAAACATCAAATATTTACCCTTTGATGCTTTAATACCGGCATTTCTAGCTTCACCTGGTCCTTTGTTAGTTTGACTGATTAAAACTATCTTATCCTTGTATGATTTTAGTATATCTAGACTACTATCACTTGAACCATCATCAATACAAATGACTTCATATTTAAATTTAGTGTCTTGTTTCAAAATAGAACTGAGTGCTCGATCAAGTGTTTTCTCACTGTTGTAGACGGGCACTATTACGGATACGTCCATACTATTCTCCTTTGACTATTTTATCGAATTCCTTCAATATATTTTCATTGTATTTAGCAAGTGAATCAAATGACTTGTGAGCTCTTTTAGCTTTTTCTAGTTCTTTGAGCAAGTTTCTATATCCTTTGATTCCTTCATTGTATTTTTCTAAGTGTTTAGGAATAAATATTTTAAGACCGACAGCTTTAGCTTCGAGAATAACCATTCCCTGTCCTTCATATCTAGAAGTTAGAATAAAACCATCCATCTTTGACATAATTGAATATGGATCAGCAACGCGACCAAGTAAGATGACTTTTTCTTCTAAACCATATTTAGCTATACGTTTGCGCAGTTTATCTTCATCTGGTCCACCACCAATTATATAAAGCTTCATATCTTTACGCTTTACTTTAGCCATTAAATCGATAAGTATATCAAAGCCCTTCTGATGACATAGTCTGCCCATAGTCACAAGATTATAAACCTTGTCATCGACTTTAAAGTCGATTGGCTCATCTTTCTTTTCTTTAATTTCTCTAGTATCGATAATATTAGGCAGGATATACCCAACTTTCTTATCTTTTCCAAGAGCTTCATTTAGTGAGTATAAAGCTCCCCTAGAGACACCAATGAAACGATCAAAATACTTATACTTTGATTTAAACATTGCAAATAAAACGCGATACTTCCACTCATTTTTACGTTTGATGACTATATCATTATGCGATAGAATATATCTTTTCTTAGCCTTAACGGTACTAGCATAAAAGGCTGTCTCTTGTTTATAAGAATTAAAATCGATAGCTACATCGTATTCTTTAGTAATATCATTCTTATAGATTTTACGTAATAATTCAAAGGGAACAAATTTGTTTCCTTTGAAGAAAGCTTTCTTGTGAATAATCTTAATACGTTTATCAAGATCTGCCTTAAAGAAAGTTTCATCACTAAATAAATATAGATCAATTTCATACTTACTTAAATCTAAATTCTGCAGTAAATTAATCAGGGACTTTTGTATCCCACCAAGACCTAAATCATCTTGAAATATAGCTATTTTTTTCATTTTTCTCCTAAACATCCAATTTCTTAATTATCTTAAATAGAACTTTGTTTGTCTGCATAAAGACAAGTAAAGATCTAATAATAGCATTATTATACACATTTTTCTTCAATAAGACAAAAGAAGCAATGCGAAATGGCCAGTTTCTTTGGTAATACTTGTTGTTTTTTATATCGATTGTTTTGATATGATTAAGCATTTCTTCGTAAATTAACAATCTTTTAGATTTATCTTTGATAAGTACTGTTCTAAAGATGCGATATAGTAAATGTGAATATGCTAGGAACTTTCCTACTTCATCTTTATCTTTAGCAAAAGCTTTTTCAAGAGCTTTGACTGTTGTAATAATCGATAGTAAGCGATCGGGATCGACATTTTGGGACAAGCCATTATCACTTAGGTTATAGGTATATACCGAAGCTGCTAGATAATTGACCTTTTCAGCTCTTTTAATGGCATTTAAACTGACAAACATATCTTCGCCAAACCATGTATCCAAAAATAGATCTTCGGTGATTAAATGACGTTTAAAAGCTTTATTGCAAAGAGTTGGTTTAACTAAGAAAATTCTGTCATCTGTGCGAAGATTTTTCTCTGTTTCAAGCCCCTTAATAAGACCATGTCTAACTCTTTTAGAACCACTGTAATGTTCAATGTAATCAGCAATGATAACATCACTACCCTTTTCTTTGAACATTCTAACAAACGAATATATCGCTTCACGGCTAAGTAGGTCATCAGCATCGACAAAAGTCACATAGTCACCAGTTGATTTATTAAAGCCCTTTTTACGGGCTGCCGAAGGACCTTGTTTCTTCTCCGTAAAGACTTTTAAACGTTCGTCTAGTTTAGCACGTTCCTCTAAATACTTAAGTGACCCATCGACAGAATTATTATCGACCGCAACTACTTCAATATTTTTATAACTACTTGCCAAAATCTCATCTAGGAAAACCGGTAGATAAGTTCGGTTATTATATACTGGAACGATGATACTAAACTTCTGCTTCATTCTTCAAATCCTCTATCTCTTTAGCTATTCTAGCGCAATTCTTATCATCACGATATTTAAATGTACGATCAACTCGCTGTCTATATACTTTCTCAAGTTCAAAATCATTATCAATTATTTCTTTCAAAGCCTTAATGAGCTCTTTCTCATCTTTGACTACTTCGCCAAAAGCATCTCGCTCATATCTAAAGTAACCTTTAGCATATTGCTTCTCATAGAACTCTTCCTGATCAAACTGATAATAGATACTAGGCTTTTTCATATAGGCAAAGTCAAAGAAAACTGACGAATAATCGGTAATTAAAACTTTGGCTTCCTTAAGCAAGTCAGGTATGTAATAGTCTTCTCTATTTAAAATCTTAATCTTCGAATTTTGAATCTGAAATAAATTGATAAACTTCTGCACTTCGTAATGGGGATAAAACCACAGTTCTAAATTATTTTCTTTAAGCATATTTTGAAGGAGACTACTGTTAAGTAGTGAATAAAAACGTTTGTAATATTCACTAGCCATGAAAGTTTCTACTTCTTTACTTGAATTTTTATTCTTATACGAAGCTGTCAAAATATAGTTTCTCCAGCTAGGCATAAATAATATGTATCTTTTAGTTTTATATTCATTGAGATTATCAAAACGAGCTAAACCAGTTAATTTGATAACGCCCTTAGGATAATCTAATTTTCTATTTAGGTAATTGTATTCTTCTCTGATCGATGTGATAAATAAATCGATAGGCATCAGTTTATTACTAAGATGAAAAGATAAATCGTTGTAGATGATTCCATGCTGGAGAAAAATAAATTTCTTTTTTCTACGAAAATCCGTCAAAAATCTAAATAGACGATAATTGTATGGAATAAGATATCCGGTATGAGCTGAGACATAGGTATCACTAAAAATAATGGCCATCTGATGCTCAAAAGACTTAAACTCGATAGTTGGACCAAGTTTCTTTACTTTGTCGTAATCCTTGGTATTATTCTTACTAATGACATAGTAACTGTTAACCTCCGGATGATTCTCCCGATAATACTTAAACATCCAATAGGCATTGTCTCTAGCTTCATCCCCTCTTTCACAAAAGAGATAAGCATTTTTAAATTTCTTTTTATCACGGTAAAAAATACTGGCTATATTATAAAACAGTATCTTCACTGTATATATAGAAAATCTAAATAGTGCACTTATATATCTCATTTTACCTCTTTCTTATTTTCTTATATTTAGCATAACCACGGTAGTATGCTTTGACAAACTCTTTAGTACTCATTACTTTACGATAGAATTTACGTTTCGTAATCAGCGTGTATATAAATAAACTAAAACTGAATATGCCAAGTGTTCTTTTTGCTGTAGCGGCTCTATCTTCGATACTTGCAACAGTCCACTTCTCACCAGTTGTATCTTCGTCTGGATGCTCAACTAAAGTCTGGGCTATATGATATATCTTTAACCCTTTCTTATAACAATCCGTCAAAAAAACATTTTCTTCGCCAATATTAATTATTCCAGATCCAATACCAAAGTTTTCATCATAACGAATATTCTTAGTAATAATTTTATCTCTTCGAAAAGATATTTGAACGGCTAAGATTCTAAATAAATCGATATAATTAAGTTTTTTATCTCTATCAAAGCCATAGATATCTTTGCCCTTCTTAAGGTTGAAGGTAATGACATCAGCCTCGGGATATTTAGCATAAGCCGCTAATAACTTCTCCCGATAATCTTTACTAAAACTAATATCGTCATCAGTCATGACACAAATATCAGCTTGCGATAGTTCAATCAAAAGATTTCGCGAAGCCGAAATACCCTTTTCTTTGACATCGTAGACCTCTACTCCATCACTGATATAACTAACTTCTTTATCCATCATCTGATTGACAATAATTAAATTCTTACCAATGTTCTTTTTAGCTAGCTTTAACTCTTTAATACTAGACATCTTATAAGCAGATAACAATACATCAAGTTTTAACATAGTACCTCCCTATTTGTTTTTAGCTTCAATACTTAGTCTTTGAACTAATTTTTTATTCTTTTCTTTAAGCTGTGATATTTTAATAGTATGAAAGAAACTAATAATATATAAGTAAAAGATAAAAGCGGTAAAGACAAAGTTATTAGTAGTCTGAAAACCAAGTAATTTAGATAGTTCATTTATCTCTTTGGTAAAGATAGCTGAAAACAAGAGAAATATCGACCAAATTAACCAAACGATGGCATCTTCGATATTTAGTTTATGAATTCTAATGCGACGTATTATGAATACGCCAGTTATTAAACTGGCAACTAATAAAACAATTCTAAGTGTATCTGACATATTTACCTCTTTCTAAACGGTTGAATTAAGATAATTGAAATAATCATTCTCGCCATAAATCTTGCCGAGTTAGTATAGCTCTTAAAGTATGACTGACCATGCACTCGCTCATCCATTTCAACTGGTATTTCAATAATTTTCTTTTTCTTCTTAAGCATATAGACCAAAGTATCTGGTTCTGGTGGGTTATTTTGATCCTTAGCATAATCGATCATCGTCTGGCGGTCATAAATTCTTAATCCACTAGTAGGGTCATAAATCTTTTTGCCAGTAACTAGAAAGATAGCTGTGGTAAGAATACGTGACCCGATCATCCTAGCTGAATAGTTACGTTTCTTTTTAGCAAAACGGGAACCTATTACAATGTTGTAATCTTCAATATAGGGTAACATCTTTTTGATAGTTTCAGCTTTATGCTGACCATCACCATCAAACTGCATAGCACAGTCATAACCATTTTCAAGGGCATATAGAAAACCCGTCTGAACAGCACCAAAGACACCGAGATTGACAAATAGATCAATATGATTATATTTATTTTTCTTAATGACCTCGAGCGTTTTATCAGTCGAACCATCATTGACGATAACATAGTCAATTCCCTTGGCATTTTTCTCGAGATCTTCGACTACTTTTTTTATACTTCCCTCTTCGTTGTAAGCAGGAATAATTGCTAATACTTTTAATTTTTTCATGAGTATCTCCTAATAAAATTATAACATATATGAGTGGTAGGATAAAGAAAAAAGCCATTAGGCTTTTTTAATTATTAAACTAAGTAAATTTTTACTTTTAGTAAAAATATTCTTTTCAAATACATATTGAATAAATGTATAAAAGATAATATTTACGACTGTAACTTGAATAGCTAGGAATAACCAGTTTCGATAACCATTACTACTTAGGTCAAATAGCTGTGGCACTAAAATAACTAGGGCTAGAAAACTAACAGCAAAACTAACTAATCTTACTAGTGCTCGCTGATTTGAAATCTTTAGAATATGTTTATTACTGTATATTATTGTATCGATGCTTCTGTAAATTGCCGATGCAAGGTTACCAAGGGCTGCTCCAATAAGACCGTAAAACGGAATTAAAGCTAGTTGGAAAGAGATATTTATAATCATCTCGATAATAGCTCTATTACGGGTTTTAGTAAAGTGACCAGCTGCCGTTATCAAAGTTCTAGGAGGAGTTTTAACATTGTTTAAAAGACCGGTTATAGCTAGAATTGCTCCAAGCGTTGGAACCATATATTTAGCATCAATCATCCCTGAGGTATAGACAGAGATAAATGGATCAATTAGTAAATAAGCTGAAGTATAGATAATAAAGACCATCAGAAAGTACAGCCATTCATAAACATCGTAAGCTCTATTTAATATTTCATTTTCTCCTCTAGTGATAGCATCACCAAAAGAAGCATAGATCGCATTTGAAACTGATAAACTAATCATATTTAAACCAGAGAAAACAAGTAAGTAAACAGAATATATACTAGCTTCTTTTAAGCCAAGCAGCAAGCTAACTAGCACAACTGACGAAGAACCAATGACAAGACCTGCTATCTCATGAACAATGGCATCTTTGCGCTGCTTTAAACTTGCTCCATCACTACTTACCGAACTATCGAGGAACGGATAATTCTTCTTAACATAATAAGTTATAATGATAATTCTTAAAACATAGACAATCGATGCTCCTAACTGTACAACGACAATTCCTTGATTAAGTTTAATTAAAATAACTGTAACTAGGACGAGTGCTAAATTACCTAGTGATTGGGCAATCGCAAAGATGTAATTTTTCTGATCAGCATTTAGAAGAGCTTGATATTTACCTACGACAAAGAACTCCGAAGCACCAGCTATTCCCATAACTAGGACGAGTAAAAAGACCGTTAAGTTAGATATACCTTTTTCGACTACCAATGAATAAAATATTGCGACAAATAAAACTATTAAACTAAATATATTACCTGCCCTAGTAAAAGCTTTACTACTAGCATTATATACACTGCTAATCTTTTGTTTATCACCTCTTGCCAAAGGCTCATACAGTGAATAAGTACTAACTGAAGCGATCCCCGATCCTACTAACTGTACATAACTAGTCAGTTGTCTAATTGTTGCTACCAGTCCATTTATTGCAGAACCAAAAGTAGTTATGATAAGCGGTGGAACAATAAAGCTCGTAAAAATACCAACTAACTGCTGGATAAAAGCAAAAACCAAATTTTTAAAAGCTCTCTTTGTTCTCATAACTCTCCTACACATTAATATAATACTATCACAAGATAGTATTATATTTTAAAATTATTTATTTTTTCTTAATCTAATTAAAGTAAATATATACATAATAAATATATTTATTATAAATAGAGCTATACTTAACTTTATCATAAATGATGGCGTAAAGTAAAAATCCATACCAGTATTTCTAAATATATAATAGACAAAAACATTACTTGTAAGTATTAATATAAATAGCAGATAAATCTTTTCAAACTTTGCTAGCTTAACTAACTTTTCTAAAATAAACATTATAAATATACTGGGCATAATTCTAAGTAACAATTCAATTATTATCATTATTTACTCTCCTTTGGTAAGTTAACGATATTGTCTATATAATACCTAGATATCGCTGCTGTTTCCTTTTTAAACTTTTCAAGTCCCATTTCATCAATCAAGGTTGGTTTCGAAGAATAAAGGTTTGTTCCAAGTCCCAGACGATCTCCATCAATTTTAACCCCCATACTAGCTAGTATTGTTGGAAAAACATCAAAAGAACTTCCTTGTCTAATTTCACTCTCCGCTTTGACTGAACTATTTACAATCGCATTATAAATGTATCTGTTTTCATATCTCATACCTTGAAACATTTTATCCTGCATTGTCAAGTGATCACCAGTTATAACCACAACCGTATCTTTATAAAAGTCTTGATCCTTTAGCCAGTTAATAAATTCAGATAGCATAGTCGATGCACACGCATAAGTAGATAAATACTGACTACTGTGATTGCTCTGACAACTTTCATCTAAATATCCTTCAGGAAAGTGAGTGTCTACAGTTAACATTGTATATGCGAAAGGTTTATTCTCTTTAGCTAACAATGATAGTTCTGTCTTAGACATCTCATATAGCTTGGAATCTTCAAAGCCCCACCAAGAGTTATGGTAACCCTTAGGGATATACTCAAGAGCCATCGCTTTATATAAATCTATAACTTCATGATTACCGTGTTTCATATAATATAAATCTCTATTATTGAAACTACCATCACTACCCATTATTATCTTTAAGTTATAACCTTCAGATTCAAGAATTTGTCCAAGTGGATATGCACCAGGTAAGAATGTTTTGTTATTTTCCTTAAGAGATAGTCCGTATCTTAAACCCAAACCAGACGATTGACACACCATCCCTGCAGCGGTCCAATTACATCCCACTGGGACAAAAAGACCACTAGCTATTTTTTCATTTGGAGAAAAACTTGTATTATCTAACGCTAATTGTTGTAACTCGGGAATAACCGTTTCAATATATGCTCCACCTTTATCACTGCTAAATAAAGAATTTTCCATTGATTCTAATATAATGTGAATTACATTTTTTTTCTTTTCCGGAAAAGTTAATTTAACTTTTTGTGGTTCAACATACTTTTCTTCATATATTGTACTGGGATTAGTCATCATTCTGTAGAAAGAATATACATCTAGTTCTTTAATACCTATTAATATGACAACAATTAATAAAGACAAACTTCCCAATATAGTTCTTTTGGCAAAAAGTCCTATCGGAATTAATCTATATTTTCTTTTGTTAATGTTTAGGATTAAATTGTATTTATGTGAGAAAATGAAAATTGTCGAAATAGAGAAAAACAATATAAAGAAAATAATGATGTAAATACTGATAGCTTTAATTACTTCAGCACTGGTTCCTGCTAAATTGTTTCCCAATGCAAAGAACAAATTTTCGAAGTTAGTGTATGTAAAATAATTCTTGTAATAAGCCAAACCTCCTGCTAACAGTGTTGTAATAGCCAAAATAATGTATGCAATTGTATCTTTAACAATACTATTTTTATCTTTTGACTTCTCTAAGCTAAAATGAAATTTTTGGTGATTTAGTGTAATAAATTTTGCAACCAAATAACTTATTAGTCCAGCAATTATACCATAAAAAACAAAAATATTAGGCCCAAAAGTTAATTCTTTTTTCAATAAATATATTATAGAAATAATTGCTGATGCATTAGATATATAGAATAAAATAATATAGTATCTAAATGCTTGCTTTATATTATGTCTCTTATTAACATATAAAACATATAATCCAATAAATGGCGGAAAAAAAACAGATAAAATTGTACTAATCATATAACCTCCTGAATAATTATTCTGTGTACATAGATTATAACATTATCTGTTTTTATTATCAAATTTCAAGCTCTAAACTAACTGGGCAGTGATCACTACCAAATACATCATTTAGTATATCGGCTGAAATTATCTTTTTCTCTAAATCTTTTGAAACAAGAAAATAGTCGATTCTCCATCCAGCATTTCGTTCTCTAGCAGCCGTTCTATAACTCCACCAGGAATACTTAACTGTATCTGGATATAAATATCTAAATGTATCAATAAAGCCTGTGTCCAGCAGTTTAGTAAATGATTCTCTTTCCTCATCAGAGAAACCTGCGGAGAAATGATTAGTCGCAGGATTAGCAAGATCAATTTCATTGTGAGCAACATTCAAGTCCCCACAGATTACGACACTCTTTTCTTCCTTTAGACGATTTACATAGTCTCTAAATTCTTTATCCCACTCATTTACGCGGTAATCTAATCTAAGTAATCCATCTTTAGAGTTTGGTGTATAAACATTAACTAAATAAAATTTTTCAAACTCTAGCGTTACTACTCTACCCTCTAGATCGTGATTATCCAATCCCAATCCTTTATGATAACTAATTGGTTTTTCTTTAGTAAAAACTAAAGTTCCAGAATAACCTTTTTTTATAGCAGAATCCCAGTACTGATAATAACCAGGACTATCTATTTCAACTTGACCTTCTTGCATCTTTGTTTCTTGAATGCAAAAGATATCGGCATCTACTTCTTTAAAAAAATCGTAAAAACCTTTATTTATAGCTGCTCTAATTCCATTTGTATTCCAACTGATTAATTTCATTCTTACCTTCTTTCTTTTTTAGTCTAAGTTTTATAACATTTATTATACCTTCGACGATAAAAGCTAGTACATAGGAAATAGTAAATGAGATAATGACCATCGGAAAAATGTATTTTAGAAAATCTTTTCCATTTGTGAACAAACCAATTCTATCATGTAATTTAGTATATATAAAATGATCTACTGCAAATGATAATAAATACATACTTAACGAAAGTCTTGCAATAGAACTAATCACTTTAGCTATTAAATTACTTTTTGTTTTTCGATCATATAATAGTATAAATATTAAAGTAGATATAATAACGGTCGGTAGAGATCCATAGCCATAAAATATAGTAGAATTGTAAGTTGTTTTATAATAATAAAAGTATGTAATTAACGTTTCAATGTATAGTAAAAAAACAATTAAAAACAAATT
>CAYZRY010000008.1:0-41895 GCA_964481005.1 uncultured Muribaculaceae bacterium | reverse complement strand
GATGGAGTAATATCTGAAAGAAAAGAGAGTTAACATAATAATATTGTTATGAACATAAAAACCAACAAGAAATATTTATATGTTGGAGCAGCTATTGTTTTTGCACTATTAGTACTCATTGCGCTTTATTTTATGAAAGGAAATAGCTATACTGTAACTTTTGATAGTGATGGTGGAACCAAGCTTTCTGCAGTCGAGGTTAAAAAAGATGGAAATTTAACTTTGCCTAAGGAACCTACTAAAAAAGGGTATGTCTTTACAGGGTGGCAAGTTGATGGTAAGGCTTTTGATGAGAATCAAAAAATTACCGATGATTTGGCACTTAAAGCTACTTGGGCTAAAGAGGGAGCTAAGTATCACGAAGTAACTTTCAAGTATGAAAATGGTGAGGATAGCAAAGTTGTAAAAGCTGAAGATAAATCAGTTCTTGCTTATCCGGCTACACCTAAACGAAGTGGTTACTTATTTAAAGGCTGGTTCGAATCAAGCAAAGAATTTGATTTTACTAAACCAGTTGAAAGTGATGTGACGTTAATTGCCCACTGGGAAAAGCAAAATAGTGATTGTCCATCTGGTTACTCTAAGTATGATGGAAGATGCCGCAAGTTAGTTAGTACTGTGGCAGCGACTAAGTCTTGTGCTAGTGGTTATTCACTAAGAGGAACAACTTGTTATAGACTTTTAACTTCAACATTTAAATATAGCTGTAATACAGGATATACTCTCAGTGGAACTAGTTGTCTAAAATATGATTATAAAGCAATGAGATAAAAAGGACTAAGTCCTTTTTCTTTTTGTAAAAAAATAAAAATTTTGACATGAAATAGATTTGTGATAAAATATATCAAAGGAGGTACAATATGGGATTATTATATTGGCTCGTACTAGGTGCACTTGCTGGATGGTTAGCTAGTATACTTATGAAGAAGAATGCTAAGATGGGTCTAATTGCTAACATTATTGTTGGTATCGTCGGTGCATTTGTGGGTGGTTTCATTATGAAGTTACTCGGACAAGATGGCGTTAATGCTTTTAATTTATACAGTGTACTAGTTGCAACACTAGGTTCAGTGGTACTACTATGGGTAATTAACAAATTACGTTAAATGATTTATAAGGGAGCTATGCTCCCTTTATTTATTGCCTCAAAATATGTTATTATTGTTTTAGGTGATAGAATGAGTAAAGCTTATAAATTTGAAGCTAAAATAATTCAAAATGGTGATATGGATGCAGCCTTTATTGAAGTGCCAATCGATATTGAAAAAGAATTTGGTAAAAAGAGAGTAAAAGTACTAGCTACTTTCGATGGATACGAGTACCGAGGATCAGTCGTTAGAATGGGTCATCCCTGTTATATTATCGGTATTAGAAAAGATATCAGACATGTTATTAATAAAACTTTTGGTGATACTATCAGCGTAACTTTGAAGGAGATTACTAATGAATTGTCCAAATTGTAATAGTGAACTGTTTAAAGGCAATTGTATTAAATGTGGTTATTTTGACAAAAAGCATCAACTAGATAAAACAGTTAGTCCTACTATCCTAAGTGATTTACAAAAGTATTTAAAAAATGATTATCAAACAGTTGTAGCTAATTTAAATAACAAAACAACTTTTTTATTGGGTTTTTTATACTTAGCTTATCGCGGTTATCCATTTATAGCTTCACTTCTATTTACTGTAGATTTTTACTTTATAGTATCGAGAACTAAAAATTTAATTATTATATTTATATTAGATAGATTTATCCAAGCTTGGATACTAAATTATATCTATTTGTATTTAGTTAAGAGGAAAATAAGAAAATATAAAACTAAAGCAAATGGTGAAGAGTTAATTGCTGGGGCTGAAACAAGATATCCTTTTCTGCTATTTATAAGTATAATTCTAGTTATTACTTATGTGCTTATTATTACAAATATACCCAATTTATTAAAATAAAAAGGAAAGTTAATTACTTTCCTTTTTGTTTTTAGCTTCGGTCATTCTTAGTCTGTCTCTTTTTTCTTGTCGTAGCTTTTCTTTTTCATCTTTGTTACTTTCGTTAAAGTCTTTTTTACTTTTCTTGATTTCAGTTTGAATCTTTTTAACGCTCATTTTAACTAGCTCAGTTTCTTTGTACTGACTACCTGCTGCTATAGCTTTACTAATCAGTAACATCTTACCATTACTTACTCCGTACTTTTCAGCACTTTCTCTAATTGCTTCACTAACTCCGCCAATATTTATTTCAGCTATGATATCTTTAGCAGCTAAACGATTCTCAATTCTTTTTTTCATCGATTCGTTTAGTAGTTTATTACGAGCATCTTTTCCTGATACAGTGTTTAGATCGATAATCTTTAAATCTTCATCAGTTATGTACGAAGTCTTTATCATTTCATCGGTTAAGATAGTAACTACATCAAGTACATCTTTCCCCACTAAATCCATATCTGATAAAAGCAGTTCAGCATCTTGATTTAGAGCATTAACTTCTTTGACCTTATCTCCTTTATTTACAACCAGTTGAATACTAGGATTTACTTCTAAAAAAACATATGCAGTATCGTCATTGATGAGAAGTATAACTCCTAGACTGATAGCAAACACGGCAATAACAGCTACGATTATGCCAATTGTTTTTCTCATAAATACCTCCATATTTATATAAATATTATAATCTTATTAATTTAAAAAAGCAAATATCCGGATATCTTCATATATCAGTTCTTTTCTTTTGTATTTTTACTGTGCGTGTTATAATTTATATATAGAGGTTACATATGGAAATAAAGAAATTAGATAAAAAATATATAGCTAGTTACAAAGATTTAATTGATAAAGTATTTGGGGAGAGTAATCCTATCGAAGATTATCAAAAGTATGAAAATGGTAACTATGAAATAATTGTTGCAATGGATGGGGAAAAAGTAGTTGGAGCATTAACTTTTTATAAGATAGAGTTATTTACATTTCCGTCTTATCCTGCTCTTGAACTCTTTAATTTAGGGGTAGATTCTGATTATCGTGGTCAAGGTATTGCTGAGCAGATATTTGATTATGTCATAAACTATGCTAAAGAAAATGGTTATAAGACAATCGCAGTAAATTGTGGAGCTAATTCTTTTCCGGCGCATAAACTTTATGAAAAAATGGGTTTTAGACAAAGTTCAAGTGTCCGTTTTGGGATGGAGGTAAAATAATGAAATATGAAGAATTAAAAGAGAAGTATCCTCGTTTTATCTATCGTGATTTTAGTATCGAAGAGATAGACGAAGAGATGCTCATTACTTATCATTTTGAGATTGAAGGATTAGCTAAATTTAATCCTGTTACTAAAATAGCTAAAAAATATATTATTAACAGTAATGTTGATAAGTCATTCATCGAAGAATTAGTTTTTCACATTGGTCTAATTGAGATGATCAGTTATTATAAAGCAACTGTTTCAAAAGAAATCATAGTTGAAGCAGGGTACTTAAACCAGGATCAGATAGACTTTTTTAAAAAGCTTATCTTTAATGGGCTTGGTGAGTTTTTCCATGTCAATAATATCGAAGTAGATGATGACTTTGTCACAATTAATGCAATAGGACAAAAGAGAGAATATGATAACAGTTCATATATAGGAAAAGGAAATCTTATTCTAGTTGGCGGAGGAAAAGACTCTAACGTCAGTCTTAAGCTTTTAAAAGGACTAGATAATGATGCAATGATTCAAAATATTAAAGATGTTACTAAAAACTGTGCTTTAATTGGCGGAATAGATGAGGAAAATATTGTCTCGATTAAAAGAACAATTGATCCAGAGTTGATTAGATTAAATAAAGAAGGCTTCTTAAATGGTCATACGCCATTTAGTTCTTTGCTAGCTTTTCAGTCATATCTAGTTGCATATTTAAGAAATCGTAAATACATCGTTTTATCAAATGAAGAAAGTGCTAATGAAGGAACAGTTATCGGTACTAAAATAAATCATCAGTACTCTAAAAGTTACGAGTTTGAAGAAGACTTTCAAAACTATGTCGATAAGTATTTGCCAATTGGGATGCAGTACTTTAGTTTGTTAAGACCTATTTCAGAATATCAAATAGCTATGCTTTTTTCACATTATAAAGAGTTTCATTCAACCTTTAAAAGTTGCAATGTCGGCAGTAAAGAAAATCCATGGAAATGGTGCTGTAACTGCTCTAAATGTCTATTTGTCTACATTGTATTATCACCGTTTTTAACAAGCAGTGAATTAATTGATATCTTTGGTGAAAATCTCTATGAGAAAAAAGAGTTACTTGAAACGTTCCAAGAGATAATCGGTGAGACAGGAATCAAACCATTTGAGTGCGTCGGATCATACAGTGAAGCAAAATATGCCGTTAGTAAAGTTATTCAAAAAAACGAAGGTGCTCTTCCATATTTACTAGAGTATTATAAAAATACTCATGAACTTGATTTAGGTAGTGACTACGAACATTTCTATAACGAAAATCATAGTCTTCCTAAAGAATTTGAAGTACTACTCAAGGAGGAATTAGCTAAATATGTATAATAAAATAATCGAAGAATTAAATGGTAAAAACATTGCCATTTTAGGATTTGGACGTGAAGGCAAATCGAGTTATAAGTTTATTACTAAACACTGTCAGGATGTTAAATTAACGATCATTGATGGAATGGATATTAGAGAGTCTTTTGCTAAAGAGTTTCCTCAAGGACAAGTTAGTTTTGTTGTTGGTGAAAATTACTTAGATAATTTAGGTATCTATGACCTAATTATTAAGACCCCTGGCATTACTCTTAAAGATACGGATATTTCTACTTTTGAAGATAAAATATCTTCACAACTTGAACTATTTTTAAAGTATTATCATCAAAATGCAATCGGTATTACTGGGACTAAGGGAAAGAGTACAACTACTTCGCTTATCTATGAGATAATTAAGAATCAAAAAGCTAATACTTTCCTAATGGGTAACATCGGTATTCCAGTATTTGACCAAATCGAAGAATACAGCGAAGATTCAACTTTAGTTGTCGAGATATCTAGCCATCAGCTAGAGTATTTAAACTATTCTCCGCATATTGCTATTATTCTAAATCTTTTTGAAGATCACTTAGATAAAGCAGGTACCCTTGAGCATTATCACAATATTAAAATGAGAATGTTTGAAAATCAGCTAGAGGGTGATTATGCTTTGTACTTTTATGATAATTTAGCTCTTCGTGAAAAGGTAGAAAAACTAAATTATCCGGGCAACATCTATGCTCTATCTTTACTTGAGAAAAAAGATATCTACTGCGAAGGTGGTAAATATTTCTTTGGAGACGAAGAAATCTACGATGCTAGCGAGAAAAGATTAATTCTTGGTGAGCACAATGTACTAAACATTGTCTTTGCCCTAAGTGTAGCAAAAATTCTCAGTTTAAATAACGAACAAGCACTAAAGGTTGTTGCTCAGTTTAAGCCAGTTGAATACCGCAATGAATTTGTCGGTAAATACGATGAAATAAATTTCTATGTCGATACTTTGGCAACTATTCCACAGGCAACAATTGCTAGTCTAAAAGCCTTGGGTAATGTCGAAACATTAATCTTTGGGGGAATGGATCGTGGTATCGATTACAGTTTGCTAATTGAATATTTTAACAGTAGCAACATTAAAAACTATATCTGTATGCCAACTACTGGTGACAAAATAGGACCATCGATAGAAAAGGGTAATATTTACTATATTGCCAGCTTAAAAGATGCTGTCGTCAAAGCCAAAGAAATTACTAGTGAAAACGGTATTTGCTTGCTTTCACCAGCCGCGGCTAGTTATGAGTTTTTTAAAGATTACAAAGAAAAAGCCGAAGCTTTTAAAACATACATTAAAGAATAATTGAAAAATTAAGACCTATATATTATAATATTACAAGTTTGAAAGGGTGATTTAATTGAATAATGAAGAATATGCAAAATTAGTAATACCTAATCTTGAGCATGATGCAAAATACTATGAAGAAAAGTATCCTAAGAGAAATCTTAAAGATGGTGCGATGGTAACTCGTTTTGCTCCAAGTCCAACAGGTTTTGTGCATATGGGAAGTCTCTATGCTTCGTTTTCTGATTTGCAAATGTCTAAGCAAACAGGTGGAGTAGCATTTCTTAGAATTGAGGATACTGACCAAAAGCGTGAAGTTGAAAATGGTATTGCGGGAATCATCCAAGACTTTGATAACTTAAATATTAAGTGGGATGAGGGTCCAACCCAAGGTGGGCATTATGGGCCATACGTGCAAAGTGAGCGTGGGGATATCTATCGCAGTTTTGCTCGCAAGTTAATCGAAGAAGACAAAGCTTATCCATGTTTTTGTACAGCCGAGGAATTAGATAAAATGCGTGAGGAACAAGAACTCCAAAAGTATCGTTTAGGATACTACGGAACTTGGGCAACTTGTCGTCATTTATCCAAAGATGAAGTAATAGCTAAAATACAAGCAGGTGAGCCATATATTATTAGAATAAAATCACCAGGTAATTTTGACAATAAGATTGTTTTAAATGATGCTATCAAAGGTGATATTGAGATGCCGGAAAATGATGTCGATATAGTCATCATCAAATCAGATGGACTACCTACCTATCACTTTGCTCACGCAATCGATGATCATTTGATGAGAACAACTCATGTTATTCGTGGTGATGAATGGGTATCATCATATCCAATCCACCATCAGTTATTTGAACTTTTAGATTTTGAAAGACCAGTGTTTGCCCACGTTGCTCCGATAACTATCAGAGAAGGGGAAACAGTTAGAAAACTATCTAAAAGAAAAGACCCAGAAGCATCTATATCGTTCTATTACGAACTGGGAATACCATCAGAAGTCATCAAACTTTACTTGGCAACAATCAACAATTATGACTTTGAAGAGTGGTACACAGCTAACCCTGATAAGAACGTCGATGATTATAATTTTGAGTTTTCTAAGATGCCTATCGGAGGATCACTATTTGATATTGAAAAGTTATACAGCATTGCGCGCATTTACTTCAGCAAAGAAACAGCTGTTAATATCTATGAGAACTTACTTAAATTTACTAAGGAGCACGACGTAGAGTTTTACGATATATTAAATAAATATAAAGATTATTCGATTGCTCTTCTAAATATTGAACGAGAAGTTGAAAAACCACGTAAAGATATTTCTAAATACAGCGACATTAGAGGTCTTAACTGGTACATGTATGATGAGCTATACACGAATCAAACTTATCAGTGGCAAAAGATTGCTGACATAGATCAAATTAAAAAAATCACTTCGTTATATACCGAAAAATATTATGATGAAAATGATGATAAAGATACTTGGTTTAACAAGATTAAAGATTTGAGCGAAGAACTTGGTTTTGCTAGGGAAGTTAAAGACTTTAAAAAAAGCCCAGAAAGCTACCCAGGACATGTCGGAGATATCAGTACTGTCCTAAGAGTAGCCCTTACTAGCGAAAGTAGAACACCAGATTTATATGAGCTTATGAAACTCCTTGGAAAAGATAGAATCATAGCAAGATATCAAGATATAAAAGAAGCATAGTTGCTTCTTTTTCTTTTTAACTATATAATTGACTTATGAAAAAAGAAGTGAGCCGAAAAAAAACAGCTAAATTAGCCGTTAAGAAAGAGCCGAATTTTAAATTATCCTACTTGATAATCTTTATTATTGTGATATTAGGTGTTTCTAGTACATTTATATTATTTGGGATGAAGAATAAAAAAATATCTGATAAAGCCCGTAGTGAGGAAGAGGAAATTGCTCATCGCATAGAGATAATTAAATCACATTATGCTAAACGTGTTTCACTAATAAATGATGCCGATATATATGAACTAAAAGATGGTAACTACTTAGATGTTGGTGATATAGCTAAAGGTTATTTTATATCTTTAGGAGAAATATCAATTGATGAGAAAACACTATATTTTCCAATTGCTGATAGTAAATACTTTTTAAAGTATGATTCAGTAACTCCGCAACAGGGAATAAATGAATTTATAGATTTTGATTATATAATTTTTAACAAGAATGCTTTGGCTAAAGCAGGAGCTCCACTATATCAAAATGAGCAAGAGGTTTTAAGATTTAGTAAAGCTAAGTCATATCCAATTTTAATTAAAGAAGATGATCACTATATTGTTAAATATCGTGAAGAGTTATTTAAACTATATAAACGTGATGTTGAAAAAACAGTTGAAGAAGATAACACTGATTCAGCAGTAGCGGTCAATATTCCGGTTATGAATTATCACTTCTTGTATGATCATAAAAGTAATGATTATTGCAGGGAAAGTATCTGTTTAAGATTAGATTATTTTGAAAGTCATTTAAAGTATCTAAAAGATAATAATTATAAGGGTTTAACCGTTGCTGATTTTGCTCTTTGGATGGATAAGAAAATTAGACTTCCTAAAAAGAGTATTCTAATTACTTTCGATGATGGAACTCTTAAAACTGATCAGTACTTGGCAAGTAGCTTAGATAAGTATGAGATAAATGGTGTCTTATTCCTAGTAACAAGCTGGTTTGATTATAAAAGCTTTGCTAGTCCTTTCTTAGAAGTTCAATCTCACGGTCATAAATTACACGGAGTAACTGGTAATCATAGCAAAGGCCTAGATATGAATGATGATGAAATTGATCAGGACTTCAAAGATTCGATTAAGGCATTAGATGGTGCCGATGATGGTTTTGCTTATCCATATTATCAGTATAATAACACGATGCTTAGAGCAGTTAAGAATAACTTTGATGTAGCTTTTATTGGGGGAAACCGCAAAGCTAAACAAAGTGATAATAAATATCTAGTACCGAGAATTATCATATACAATAATCATGATTTAAATAGATTTATAAATTTAATCAGATAAAAAGTAAGTATTACTACTTACTTTTTTTATACTGTTTAGCTTTTTCTTTAATCGCTTGTAATTCAAAGTCGATGTTTAAATTCTCTTTCGATGTATTTTTAGCTTTGACTTTTATTTTATCAGCTACGGCTAAATCTAGTTTGAATTCTTTGCTCTTTAAACTGCGACCATTGTAATAGGTATCCATTGGTAATGAATCGATATTGATACGTCCACATATCAAGTTATCCGTTTTGATATCCATTCCATCATCATCGACATCGATGATGTAGGCATCGTATATTTCATCGGGATGTTCATTAATATAATTGATACACATTAGTTTAAAGACATCGGCCTCGGCGCGATCAGCTTCACGTTCTTTTTGTGATGCATGATATGCTGCTTTATTTAAGAAAGATTCAATTTGTCTATAAGATTTTGGATCGAGATCATGTTCTAAACTCTTTGAAATTACCATGTGAATAAGTAGATCTGGCAAGCGTCTGATTGGTGAAGTAAAGTGAGTATAGTTTTCTGATCCTAGTCCAAAATGTCCGAGATTTTCGGTTGAATATTTAGCCTTAGGCATAGATCTTAAGATGTATGTCGAAGTAACAGGATAATCTTTACATAGTGCGCACTGTGATAAAAGAACCTGATAAAGTTTGTTGACATCGGCAATATTCAACGATTTTAACTTGTGACCAAGGGCTTCGATATTACCGATGACTTTGTCAACTGATCTATCTTTCGGCTCTTCATGGACTCTAAAGACAAATGGTATATGTTGCTTCTGCCCAAACTCGAAAGCAATTACCTCGTTAGTACAGGTCATAAAGTTTTCGATGATTGTCTCTGCAGCTTTTTGTTCACGTTTTTTGATTGTGCAAATGTGGTTATCGTCATCGAAGAATACTTTAGCTTCGTTAGAGTCAAAGTCTAGTTTACCACGATTTATTGCTCGCTTAGTAAGCATCTTAGATAGATACTTAGCTAACATTATCTCTTCAAAAAAGTCATCGTATCCTTCGGGGACTCCTTCGTTTGCAATAATTGCATTGACATCATCATAAGTCATTTTCTTTTTAGAACGGATGATAGATTTAAATATGTCATAATTGACAATATTACATTTATTATCTAGTTCCATTACACAAGAAAGGGCTAGGCGATCAACATCAGGATTTAGTGAACAAATTCCATTTGATAATTGATGAGGTATCATCGGAATAACAGAATTTGCTAAGTAAACACTGGTTGCTCGTTGGTAGGCATCTTTAAATAACTGTGAATCATCTTTTATATAGTGACTGACATCAGCAATGTGAACTCCTAGTAAAAAGTTACCGTTAGGAAGTCTATCAATTGATATAGCATCATCGATATCTTTAGTGTCAGCTCCATCGATAGTAAATATTTTATGATCGCGCAGATCAACTCTTCGGCTCAAGTCTTCACCATCAGTATCACTTGGAATATTTGCTAACTCTTCGATAGCTTCACTTGAAAAGTTTATATCGATATTGTGTGATAGAGCAATCTGTTTTATTTCAATACCGGGATCATCACGATGTCCGACAACTGAATCTAAATAACCATCGAAAACCCCATCTTCATGATTTGTGCCGACACTGACATAGATGATGTCACCATCGACAAGTTGCTCACCGCCAAGTAAATTTAGTTTAATGCTATTTCCAATTGGTTTATAACTCTTGCTATCGCCATCACCAATTACTTCAAAAAGGGCTTTTTCGTTATCACGACTAACTATTTTTTTAACTTCGCCTTGTCTTGAACCAGATACTTCAATAACGACAGTATCATATTCTTTAACTCCACAAAATTGACAATTGATAAATATTTTTTCACCCAAGGTAGTTATTACATACTTATCCCCACGTGAATTAGTGTACATTTTTCCAACCCGATAATCACTAGGCATAACTTTATAAGTATCATTACCAGCTAGTATTTTTCCCTCAAGCTCAAGTCTTGACAGTGCTTCACAAACTTCTAAATTATCGTAGTTACTGAGATCAACTATGTCTCTGACTGATAGAGTTTTTCCTTTCTGTTTTCGTAAAATGTCCATTATCAATCTCTCTAATTCCATAGTTAGCCTCCAATTAACTTACTATAATAACAAAATTGTTTGATTTTGTAAATTAAAAAAAGACTTTTGTGATACAATTGATACTAGGTGATAAAATGGAAAAAATAATAATCGATTTAATGAATCAGTTTGGATACTTGGCAGTCTTTCTGCTTATTACAATAGAAAATGTCTTTCCACCCATTCCGTCAGAATTAATTTTGACCTTTGGTGGATTTATGACAACTACTACTAAGATGAGTATTATCGGAGTAATCTTTTGGGCTACTTTAGGAGCAGTCCTCGGAGCAATCATTCTCTACTATGTTGGTAAAATATTCAACAAGGCAAGATTGAAGAAGTTTACTCATACTAAACTAGGTAAGTTCATTAGGCTCAAAGAAAAAGATATTGATTTAGCTGATAAGTGGTTTGATACCAAAGGTGCTAAAGCAGTACTTATTGGTCGCTGTGTGCCGATCGTTCGCAGTCTTATTTCCATTCCGGCTGGAATGAGTAACATGCCTTGGCCAAAGTTTTTGCTCTATACAACAATCGGTAGTGCCGTTTGGAATACTGTATTAGTTGTACTGGGAGCTAAAACTGGTGAAAATCGTGATGAGATTATCAAATTTTTTGATAATTATTCCAGTATTACATTAGTTATTTTAGTTATTATTGCAATAGCATTTGTCTTTTACTATTTTTATAGTCACAAGGATAAAAAAACTAAAAAGAATGATTAAATGTTTGAATAATTAAATTATATGATATAATTTTCTTATATAAGAAAGGAGAAATTTATGGCAGTTGTTAAATTAGAAAGTAAGAATTTCAAAGCAGAAGTTTTAGATGCTAAAGGAAAAGTACTAGTCGATTTTTATGCTGATTGGTGTGGACCTTGTCGTATGATGGGACCTGTTGTTGAAGAACTTTCAAACGAAAATCCAAATGTCAAAGTTTGCAAGATAAATGTTGATGAGTCTGAAGATATAGCTCGTCAATATGGAATAATGAGTATTCCAACATTCATTTTATTCGAAGACGGTGAGGTCTCTGGTAAAATGGTTGGAGGACGCTCTAAAGAAGAGCTTGCTAAGGCAGTAGAATAGGAGTATTTATGTATATTTGTGACGTATGTGGTTTCCAGGTTGAAGGACCAGTACCTGAAGGGTATATTTGTCCAGTTTGTGGTGTAGATCACACGCATTTTCATCCAGTGGAAAGCGAGTAAAATATGGCTAATTTAAAAATATTTTTATATGTTGTCCTTGCAATCATGGCAGTAGTTACAACCGTACTACTAATCATTGCAAAAAACAAAAATAAATAAGTTGAGTAAATCAACTTTTTTATTTGTTTTATGATATAATATAGGCGGACAAAAGAGGTGATAAAACCATGTCATATATAGAATTTAATAACGTAGTAAAAGAATATAAAATGGGTGAAGTTAAAATAAGAGCAGTCGATGAAACGAGCTTTGCTATTGAAAAAGGAGAGTTAGTTGTCATCGTTGGACCAAGTGGAGCGGGTAAAACGACAGCTCTAAATTTACTTGGTGGAATGGATAGTGCCACTAGTGGTCAAATTATTTTTGATGGTGAAGATATAACTGCTTATAATAAAAAGAAATTAACTTTATACCGTCGTAATGATATTGGTTTTGTCTTTCAGTTCTATAACTTAGTTCCTAATTTGACAGCGCTTGAAAATGTTGAGCTAGCAACGCAAATTAGAAAAAATCATCTAAGTCCTAAAAAGACTTTAGAAAAAGTTGGACTTAAAGAAAGAATGAATAACTTTCCATCACAGTTATCAGGTGGGGAGCAGCAACGTGTTGCAATCGCTAGAGCCATCGCTAAAAATCCGCGCGTTCTACTTTGTGACGAACCAACCGGAGCCCTAGATTATGTAACAGGTAAGCAGATTCTGAAGCTTCTTCAAGATACGGCTCGCAACGAAAAGATGACAGTTATCATCATTACTCACAACACCGCGATTACACCGATGGCCGATAAAGTGATAAGTTTTAAAAACGGAAAAGTTGAACGCATATCAGTTAATTTAACACCAACTTCGATCGAGGAGATTGAGTGGTAATGAAAAGCGTACTTTTAAAAGATACAATTAGATCTATTAGAAAAAGAGCTAAGATATTCTTATCTATTATGATCATGTCTTTTTTAGGAGTAGGCTTTTATTCTGGATTAAAAATAACTGCTCCAGATATGGCGCTAACACAAAAAGAATATTTCGATAAAACCACAATGTATGATCTCCAGGTATATACCAAGCAGGAATCTGGATTTAATGAAGAAGATATAAAAAAATTAAGTGAGATAGAAAAACTTAAAAAGATAGAAAAAGATTTTTCTATCGATGCTGAAATTAAAGTTGGAAATAAAAACCAGGTTGTCAAAGTTATCAAGTTAAATAGCAATATCAATAAAGTAGTTGGAGAAAAGGGTAAAATTAGTTTATCTCCAGGAGAAGTGCTAATAGATAGTAAATTAGCTGATAAAGAAAATATTAAAATAGGTAGCGTCATAACTCTTAAAAATCAGTTATTTGCTAAGACTGATTACAAAGTCATAGGAATAGTCAACTCGCCACTTTATACTTCTTCAGAGCGTGGCAGTGCCACCATAGGGACTGGCCGTATCGATGGCTTTATGTACATCAACAGAGCTGATATCAATTTAGATTTGACGACATCTCTTTATTTAAAGTTTGATATCGATGATTCAATCTTTGCTAAGTCATACACTAAACAGGTAGATGAATATAATAAAGAAGTAAAAAAAGTAAATAAAAGTTATTTAGTCTTTAGCAGGGAAGATAACGAATCAGCATCGATGTTTAACGATGATGTAAAAAGAATTGCTAGTATAGCAACTATATTTCCAGCAATCTTCTTTCTAGTTGCTGCTTTGATATCTCTTACTTCGACAACAAGAATGGTCGAAGAAGAAAGAGTGCAGCTGGGTACTTTAAAAGCTCTTGGGTATAAAAACAGTAAAATACTAAAAAAATATATTGCCTTTGCAATACTTGCTTGTTTAATTGGTGGAATAGCTGGCTTTATGATCGGTGTTAGAGTTTTACCAAGCATGATATATTCGATGTATAAGAACATCTATAATATGGGACCAATTGTTTTATCGCACAATTTAACTTATCCGGTTTTGGGACTTTTCTTTCTAACTGGTTCAGTAGTAGCAGCCACTATCTACTCAGCAATGAGAGAACTTAGAAATAAGCCTGCTATGCTAATGAGACCCAAAGCTCCAAAGCATGGGAAAAGAGTCTTTATCGAAAGAATAACACCTCTTTGGAAGAAATTATCTTTCACTTCTAAAGTAACTCTTCGAAATCTCTTTAGATACAAAAAGAGATTTGTCATGACTGTTGCCGGAGTAGCAGGCTGTATGTCGCTAATCATCGCCGGTTTTGGTCTTAGAGATTCAGTTAGCTCTGTCATTGATATGCAGTATAACAATATTTTTACTTACGATTTAATGATGGTGGCTAAAGGGAAAATAAGTACAGATGATTTAGTTTGGAAAGACAAATATAAAGTGTCAACGATTGAGACAGCAACTAGTAGAATTGAACTTATCAAAGATACCAAGAAAGTTGAACACGTCAATTTGTTAATTCTAGAAAAAGAATATGATAAATACATCAAGTTACTTGAATCAAAAAAACAGTTTGAACTTGAAGATAATGAAATAGCTATCACTAAGAAAGCAGCCAGTTTACTTAAAGTCAAAGCGGGCGATACGATAAAAATTAAAAATGATAAACTTGAAAGATATGTAAAAGTAGATCGCGTCGTCGATAACTACATCATGCACTATGTTTATATGAGTCATGAAAAGTACGAATCGGTCTTTGGTCAAAAAATAGATAATAATGCTTTGTTAATAAAATATGACGAAAAGCTAAGTGAAAGATCTCTTAGTAAAGATATTTTAAAAGGAAGTAATGTCTCACTCTTATCATCAACTAGTGAAAATAAAAAGAGTATGGATGACGTTATGAATAACCTAAACTATGTAGCTATTATTCTGATTGTGGCCGCTGCTTCCCTTGCTCTAGCTGTTTTATATACCTTATCTAATGTCAACATTAGTGAGCGTATGAGAGAAGTAGCAACAATCAAAGTACTTGGCTTTAAGGATAGTGAAGTGTACAATTATATTGCCAAAGAAAATAAAATATTAATAGCAATCGGTATGCTATTTGGAATCGCCGGAGGATATTTTGTCAATGCGATTATTCTTAAAACGGCCGAAGTCGATGCCTTGATATTGCCAACTAATATAACTTGGTACTATTATGTAATATCGATGTTAATAACAATTGTATTTAGTTTAATCGTTTCAATCATGAACTATTTTACTTTAAAGAAAATAAATATGATCGAATCGTTAAAGAGTGTGGAGTAATATGTTAGAAATAAAAAAATTATCAAAATCATACAAAACAGTCAAGGCAGTTAAAAAGATTTCCCTAAAGGTCAATCCTGGAGAAATCTTTGGGTTTATCGGTCCTAACGGAGCTGGTAAATCGACGACTATTCGTTGCGTCATGAACTTTATAAACAAGGATGAAGGACAGATTTTATTTGATGGGCAAGAACTAAAAAAAGATGATAAGAAAGCTTATGCTAGAATCGGTTATTTACCATCTGAATTAGATTTATACGATAATATGACAGTCGGTGAATTACTTAATTACAATGCTTCTTTTTATCAAAAAGATTGTCAAAAGAAAACTAAATGGTTAACTAGTGAACTAGATTTAAACCTTAATAAAAGAGTGGAAGAACTATCTTTTGGTAACAAAAAGAAACTCGGTATTGTTTTAGCTTTAATGCACGACCCAGAACTTATCATCATGGATGAACCATCTAATGGTTTAGATCCGTTAATGCAAGAAAAGTTTTATGAATTACTACAAAAAGAAAAAGATAGTGGTCATACTATTTTCTTCTCATCACATAATCTTTTAGAAGTATCTAAAATATGTGATGAAGTAGCTATCATTAAAAATGGTAGTATCTTGATCAAAGAAGATATGAAAGATTTTATGAAGAGTAAAATAGTTTCAGTTAAATCAAAAGAAATTAGTAAAATACCAAAAACACTTATCGATCGAAAGATCCACCAAGAAAAAGAAAAAATAGTCTTTTCATATATCGGTGATTTTGGAGAGCTGCTTAAAAAACTAAGCGAATTAAAACTTGAAGATATCAAGATTGAAGAACCGTCACTTGAAGATATGTTCTTATCTTATTACAAGGAGGATTAAATGTTTAAAAGAGAATTTAAGATTAACTTTAAATCTTTACTTATTTGGACTTCGATTATCTGTGGTCTATTTGCTATGGCCTATTCGATCTATCCTAGTATGGGTGAAGCCATGAAAGAAGGGGGAATAAAAGACTTACTAAAGGCTTTTCCTGAAGACGTTCTTAAAACCTTCAACATGGATATTATTTCTATCGATACAGCTTTTGGTTGGTATAAGACCGAAGGTTATGTCTTTCTCCTGTTAATCGGTGGAATCTATTCTTCGATGCTCGGAGCTAATATTTTTCTTAAAGAAGAAAGTGATAAGACAATCGATTTTCTACTTGCTAAACCAGTTACTAGAAAAGAAGTATTAACTGCTAAAATAGTTTGTGGATTAGTAAACATTTCATTAATGATTCTAATTGTCGCAGCATTTAATTACATAGGCCTTAGTTTTAACGGGGATTTGGATAGTAAGATTTTTATCATATCAGCTCTAGCCCCAGCTCTTGTCTTTTACAGTTTATTTTCTATCAGTTTATTTATTGCGAGCTTTTTTAGAAAAAACAAAAATATAACCAGTTTAGCAATAGGTATCGTTTTTATAAGTTACATATTTCAGATGATTGGTAATCTATCAGATAAGTTTTCTTTCTTAAAAAAGATATCTATCTTTGAGTTATCACCAATTAGAGATATAATATTAAATAGACAATTACCTTTTTCAAGTGTTATAATTACATTAATAATTATGATAGTGTTTTTAGGAGCTAGCTATTATAGATATAATAATAAAGAATTTTTATAGGAGTAATTATGTTTTTATCAATATGTGAAACTTCCAGTGTTTTATCGGTAATAAGTTTGATTAAATCGTTGCTTGAAATTGTTACGACGATAATTCCAATTGTTTTAATTGTTATGATTACGATCGATATATCGAAGATGGTTATCGATGCTGATGATAAGAATAGACAACAAGTAATGAAGCAGATTACAAGTAGAGCACTAGCGACAGTGGCTATTTTCTTCATTCCAGTTTTTGTCAATATCGTCATGGGAGCATTAGGGAAACAAGGAGTTAGTCAAATGACTTGTTGGACCAATGCGACTCCAGATTTTATTAAAGCTTCACGAGCTGTTGAAGCTGCCAATAAAGCCAAAGAACGCGAAGATATTGAGATAGCAAAAGGTGAAGCTAGAACATCTAGAGAACTATTTGCCCAAGAACTTGAAAAAGCGAGAAAACGTAGAGAAGAAGAAAGTCTTTCAATAAATACTAGAATAAAACCATATTTCCAAACTGACTATCCTAATGAGCCTTACAATCCATACAATCGTAGTATGTGTGGTTCGATGGCCGGTTGTGCTTGTGGACTTACTTCGGTAGCGGTTGTAGCTACGGCTTTTAATGGAGCTACTGGAAATGATCCGATAGCAGTTAGAAACTGGATTTGTGGAAATACTGGGTCTTGTACTAGCAGTGGAACAGCCTGGGCAGGTATGATTCAGTATCTGCGCAAGGGTGGGCTTAAAGTAACAGAAGTTCAGTATAGTAATCCAGCAAGTAGAATAATTAATTCACTAAAATCAGGCAAAGAATTAATCATCCCACTTTACAGTACTAGAGGAGGATGTGAAACTCCGTTTACCACTGGAGGACACTACTTTGTTTTAACCGGAGTAGCTAGCAATGGAAACATTGAAATAGTCCAGGTATCAAGTCGTAAACAGACAGCGATAACTTGGCCAATTGGAAATATTACTAAGTGTATGAGCGGGGCTATATATGTCAGTAAGTAAAGGAGTCACTATGAAAAAGCTAACATTACTTATAATTACTATTTTCTTGTTAACAGCTTGTAATATCGATTATAAATTCAGTTACAAAGAAGGAATCTTTAGCGAAGAAGCAGTCTTTACTGTTCCAAAGGAAGCTGGAAATCCTTCGATCGAAGATAATTATGGACCAATCGATGGCGATAGTTTTAAGCAAGGTAATCAGCACTACAAGGGAGATTATCGCATCGAAGGAACTAATGAAGTTTTAGATCTATCATTTAAGTACGATAAAATATCTTTTGAAAAGTCGAAGATGTTTAGTTGTTTTGAAAATGCTACTTTTGAAGAAAAAGATGATTACTATGCAATTAGATTATCTGGTAACACGGCAATGTGTCCATACATCAAAGATGTCAAAGTAACATTTGAGTCAGATATGAAAGTCTTATCATCTAACGCTAGCTCTAAGGACGATAAAAATGGAATTTACAAGTGGGATAATCCACGTGAGGGAATTGATCTTCAAATAAGTAAAACATTTAAACTAGGTCAAAGAGATTCTGGAACACTGCCTATAAGACTTGTAATTATTGGAGTGACTATTGCTCTTTGCGCAGCATTTGTTTTCTTGCGAAAGAGAGCTAATAATGACTAAGAAGAAACTGAGCATTATATATGAAGATAACGACATATTAGTTGTCAACAAACCGGCTAATTTACTTAGCATTTCGACGGATAACGAAAAAGAAAAAACCCTTTTTCATGAGGCGTATAGCTATGTAAAATCTAAACATAAGGCTAACAAAATATTTATAGTTCATCGTCTAGATAAAGGAACTAGTGGTTTGGTTGTCTTTGCTAAAAGTGAAGAAAGTAAAAAGATTCTTCAAGATAACTGGGACAAAATGGTAAAACTTCGTCAGTATGTCGCTGTTGTCGAGGGTCGTCCTAGTCCAGAAAACGGACGAATCGTCAATTATTTAAAAGAAACAAAAACATTATTAGTCTACGAAACTAATAAAAAAGATGGTAAAATAGCCATAACTAATTATCGCACGATAGCAAAAGGCGATAAATTTTCAATGCTTGCTGTCGAACTTGAAACTGGTCGTAAAAACCAGATAAGAGTACATATGGCAGGACTTGGTTGTCCTGTTGTAGCCGATAAAAAGTATGGTTCTAAGACAAATCCCTTTAGAAGAATGGGCTTGCATGCTAATAAATTGATTATTATTCATCCTAAAACTAAAAAAGAGATGATTTTTGAAACAGATGTTCCCAATCAATTTATAAAATTATTTGAAAACTAAGGAGGAAATATGCGATACGTACCTTTCTGTGAAGATCCAGGAATACTTTCGACAATCAGTTTGGTAAAAACAATGATAGATTATTTAAGCATCATTGTGCCGATTGCTTTGATTGTCATGATTACCATTGAAATTTCAAAAATAGTCTTTGATCCTGATGAAAAATTAACTAGACAAGTCTACAAATCGATTACTGGGAAAATGATGGCTACGGCAGCAATATTCTTTATTCCGATGCTAGTTACTGTCTTAATGACAATGATCGATAGCAATTTTGAAAATTCATCTTGTTGGAACAATGCTAGCAAGGCAGGACTTGAAGAATTTAGAGTTAAATATGAACTTATCAAATCACAAAATATGCAAGATATTTTGGATGAGAAGGGAGCAGCTGCCGAGGCTCGTGAAAAACTGCTTGCTGAACGTGAGAAAGCTAGAGCCGAAGCTGAAAAAAGAGCTGGATCGACCGATGTTAGCTTTGGTGTTAGAACAGTTCCACCAACTCCAAGTGATCATTACTTTGCAACTTATCGAGGACGGATTAGTCAGTGTCCGTGGTATGCGATATCAAGAGCGATGGAGATAGTTGCAGCCTCGTCTTTACCAGAAGCAGAAAAACAACGAAGAATCAATTCCCTTAATAATACCCATGGGGATGGAGGAAGAGTTTATGGTCTGATGGACGGAAGCATTTTCTCTAAAGGGCAAGTTCCAAAAGCTCCGGCAGTACTATCGTATATGTATAATACCTATGGGCATGTCGTTATTCTTGAAAAAATCGAAGACGGAAAAGCAACGATAACTCACGGATGGAATAGAGCTGGAATTGGAGCACCTAATGTCTGGTCAAATGTCGGCTGGGCAATTGAGACAATGTCCTTAGCAGAACTAGAAAGTAAATGGGGCGGTTTCCAAGGATATGCCGCGATATTGGAGTAATTATGAAGAAAAAAATATTGTTAATTATGTTACTATTTCTAGTCACAGCTTGTAATGTAGATTATAAACTTAGTTATGATGGTGGTGAATTTGTCGAAGAAATACAGTATTCTAATTTAAAAAGATTTGATTTAGAACAGATATCTTTTCGCTTCGATATGTTAGATGATCCAAAAGTTATTCTGCTCGAAGGTAGTACTAAAGAATTTGATCAAAGTTATACAGTAGACGGAGATGTTTATACTTTAAATTATAAAGCTACTCATCAAACGGATGATTTTGCTAGAGATAGCTATTTGCAGCGTTGCTATGAAAAAATAAAAGTAGTAGTCGAAGATGAAACTATCTATATAACTGCATACGATGGACTTCTCCAAGGGGATTGTTTTAAAAACAATATAACAGCAAGTTTTACTAGTCCATATCGTGTTGTATCAAGTAATGCTGATAAGAAAGATGGTCAAACCTTAAGCTGGGATATGACTAAGCACCAAGACAGTGTCGAAATCGTTCTAGCTAAAAATCTTCAAAGCACAAACGATAAAGCACCATTCCTAGGAATAGGCTGGTTTAAGATCATCTTTGCTATTGCAATAATTGTTATACTTGTTCCATCATACATAATTTTAAAGAAAAAGATGGAAGATTAAAAAGATATATGAAACTATATCTTTTTTTGTTATACTTATATTGTAGGTGACTTATGTTAGTAACAAATTTTGGATTTAGAGATTTGGACAAGAAATGGGTCCTAATCGAAAATAAGAAACAAATTAAAAAGTTAGTTAAGAAGCTTAAAATAGCTAAGACTAAAGATCCTTTGATTGCCTATTTCTTTGTCGATCAAGAGGATGGTTTTTGCATGAAGGTTATCGGTAATGTCTTCCGTGATGAAAAGAACAATCTCTTCCTCGAGGATGACTACATATATGAAAATAAACATATCAATTATTCAGAAATACTTAAGTTTGATGTAAGTATTCTCGATAATAAAATAACTAATTATATTAAGGGTGTTAAAAGTGTCGAAGGATCAAGTGGTTTAATTCCAGGTGATCAGTTAAAGCTTCGCGAAACACGTGTTATGACTAATATCGACCAGTTTAGAAACGATGCTTATCCTGATGATGTCGAGATTATTCTTCCTAGCAAAGACGGGGAAATAGAACTATTGTGGGCTCATATCGAAGGGGTTATGCGCGATGATGTCCTTATTTGTAAGTTGCTTCAAGGCTCAGAAATATCACCAGAAACTCATCCTGAAGGAACGATGGTCGGAGTAAAATTTGTCCGAGAATTAGTAATCGATGAAAACGACGAAGAAGTCGAAGAAGATTGTCTTAAAGTAATAGGAATTTTAAAGCCAAAAAACACTCAATAAAAAGTATCATCTTTATAGACTGATATTTTTTTTATGCTATACTTTTTATGATAGGAGTAGTGCCAATGCGACTATATGTATTAGAAAAAGATAAGCTCCATAAATTTGATTTACCCCCAGTTATTGAAGGGTCGTTTTTGTTTTCTTACAAACAAGGTTCACTTGAAAAAATAATAAATATCGAAGCAGTTGATAATACATGGCAACTTATCAGTAATGGTAACATCGATGTCGTCAGTAATGGGATTGCTCAGCCAGGAACAGTTTTACGAGAGTATAATCATTATTCTTTGCAAACTATTGGTGAAAAAGAGCTAATTTCAGCCTATGTTTACCCATCACTTGAAAAAGAACATATAAAATTAAGTACCATGGGTTTAAACACAATTACTGTAGGGAAGAGTGGTGCTACTAACATTGTTTATAAAAATGATTTCCTACTTGATATTCACACTAGTTTTAATTTAGAAAATAATGTTTGGTATTTAGTTAGAGGTCAAGATGAAAAATGTCTTGTCTATCTAAATGACAAACGTGTTATAAAAAACGAAAAGTTACATATCGGGGATATAATTTTTATCCACGGTTTAAAAATTATTTGGAAAGAGCTTTATCTAATTTTGTAAGTAGCGTTGTTGCAAGAGGTGAAAACTATATTAATCTTTTGACAAATGCGCAGTCACAAATAATTAAAAGTGTTCATGAAGTATACGGTGTCCAAATTGATGCAGTAGCAGAATCATTAAATGCAGACTCAAGATATGGTCAGGGAGCTGCAGAACCAGGTGCTAGTATGGATAGCTCAACAAGTGCAGGGGCTGCTAGATTCTAACCACTAAACTATTAGTGTAAAGCTAATAGTTTTTCTATTGTTCTATATGATATAATTACATTAATAAGGAGAAAACAATGAGTACACACATAGCGGCTAAAAATGGTGATATAGCCAAATTGGTCATCATGCCTGGAGATCCTAAAAGAGCAGAACATATGGCTCATCAATTTTTAGAAAATCCTAGATGCATAAACAATATTAGAGGAATACTTGGTTTTACTGGTAAATACAAAGATAAAGAAGTAACAATAATGGCTTCGGGAATGGGGATGCCAAGTATGGGGATATATGCTTATGAACTATATCATGATTATGAAGTAGAAAAAATAATTAGAGTAGGTTCGATGGGAGCGTATAGCGAAAAGTTAAATTTATTCGATGTCGTCTTGGTCGAAGAGTCATACTCTGATTCATCGTTTGCTAAAGTACAGAACAATGATGAGAGAAACATTATGCCATCTAGTAAAGAATTAAATAATTTATTAGTTGAATCTGCTAAGGAACTAGGTATCAATATCAATAAAGGAAGAATATATACATCTGATGTCTTTTATAAAGGAAATGACAACTATAAAGAATTGGTCAGTAAGTATGCTTGTCTTGGAGTAGAAATGGAAGCTTTTGCCCTGTTTGCAACCGCTGAGTTCTTCGGTAAAGAGGCTGCCTGTCTATTGACTGTTTCAGATCACTTTATAACAGGTGAGGTAACTAGCGCTAAAGAGCGAGAGATAGCTTTTTCAGATATGTTTGAGATAGCTTTAAATATTAATCTTTAAGAGAGTTTACTCTCTTTTTTTATGATAATTTGCTAAATTACTCAAATTATGATAAAATTATTCTACTTTTTAATGAGGTGGAGTATGAAAACAAGACAGAATATATTACTTGTCTTGCTTGTGATAATTATATTAGTATTTACAGTAGCAGCCTTGACTGATAATAAGTCAGCTCTAGCTACTAAAATGGTTAAATCAGTAGGAGACTTAAATACTAAAACAAGTAAAAATGCAGTTACAGTAGATAAACATGATGTTTTGAAAACAGTAGCACAGACTAAGACTAAGCGAGTTGTTGTCTTTGAAGGAATGACTATTGCTGAACTTGGAAACAAATTAAATAAATCGATGACAGGTCTACTATCTGGGCAAGGACATTACTTTGCAGCTCGTAGTATCGAACTTGGAATAAACCCTTACATGGCCCTCGCAATATCGCTACATGAAACTGGTTGTGAATGGACTTGTTCTAGGCTTGCTAGAGCTTGTTATAACATCGGAGGACAAAAGGGTTCACCTGGTTGTGATGGGGGCTCATATCGCCGTTTTAACTCCTTAAAAGAGGGGATTGATGGTTTCCTTTATAACTTACATGGTAATTACATAAGAAGAGGATTAACAACTCCAGAGCGAATCAATCCAGTCTATGCTGAAAATCCTTTGTGGCACCAAAAAGTAAGATTTTATATGGGTAAAATAGCAGCCCGTTAAAAGACGTTAAATACTGTCTAAAAGAGAGTGACTAAAACTAGTCAACTCTCTTTTTTTACTTTACACTAAGTGCAAAAATACATGTGATCACGGAAAGCCTTATTTTGCGCAGTTTTTAAAAAACAAAATTATGAAAAAGTTAAAAAATGAAAAATAGTAAAAACTAAAAAAGTTAAAAAATAGAAAAAAAGAAAAATCACCAAAACAACTAAAAGTCTTATTTTATAAAGGTTTTACTGAAAGCACACAAAATATATTTTGTCAAAAAATATAAAAAAACGAAACTGTCAATCGAACAAAAAAATATTTTTCTTTCAAAATGCTTATGTATCAAGGGGTAGCTAAAATTGGTTAAAAATAGTTAGTTTTTTCTTGCTAAAAGCGATTGACTTTGCTCTCATATATTTCATAAAATGATAATACAGAGAGGTAATATTATGGAAAGTGAAGAAAAGCTACAGACGCTCAATGTAATTAAGCGAAATGGCAAAAAAGTAGAGTTTAATGCACCTAAAATCGCGGTGGCAATAAAAAAAGGCTTTGATAGCATTAATAATGTATCTAGCGAAGGTGAAGAGGAAGTTAAGTACACTGAAAAAGATGTACAAAAGGTATATCAGGCGGTACTCAAGAGAATTGATCAGGAATATGAAGCTGATTCTCGCATTAAGATTGAAAGCATTCAAAATCTTATTGAAGAAGAGCTAAAAAATAAAGGATATCAAGAAGTTTATGAATCTTTTTCAGCTTATCGTGAACGAAGAAATCAGTCTCGTGATATGTTCTTTGATGATAAACGCAAACACAAATTCTTAAAAACAATCGAAGATCTTGGACTTAAGTCAGCAAATGAAGATGATACTAAAAGAGAAAACGCCAATGTCGACGGTGATACAGCGATGGGAACTATGCTTCAGTATGGTTCGACTATCTCAAAAGAATTTGCTAAGACATATTTAATTAAAAAGAAATACAGTGATGCTCATGATGAAGGATATATCCATATTCATGACATGGACTTTTACCCAATGGGGACGACAACATGTACGCAAATAGATCTAGATAAACTATTTAAAAATGGTTTTTCAACAGGTCATGGACATCTTAGAGAACCAAATGACATCATGTCATATTCAGCACTAGCAGCAATTGCTATTCAGGCTAATCAAAACGATCAACACGGAGGACAAAGTATTCCTGCTTTTGACTATTATATGGCACCAGGAGTCCTAAAAACATATCGTAAACAGTTTAAACAGACGCTAGCTGATATGATGGACTATGCTGGTTTTGCAACTTTTATCAATATGGATACAGTTGCTAAGGAAATAGATAAAATTGATTCAATTGATCATAACTTATCGATGTTTGATAGGTTTACCAAAGATAACGAACAAATTGTTAGACTATTTACAATGGCTTCGATCAAAGCTAGAGCTAAAGCTAACCGTATTACTTATCAAGCGATGGAAGCTTTTGTTCATAACTTGAATACGATGCACTCACGGGCTGGAGCGCAAGTTCCATTCTCATCAATAAACTTAGGTACTGACACTAGTCCTGAAGGGAGAATGGTTATAAGTAACTTCCTAAAGGCGGTTGATGAAGGTTTAGGTCACGGAGAAACTCCGATCTTCCCAATTTCTATCTTTAAGGTAAAAGAGGGAATCAACTATAACAAGGAAGATCCAAATTACGATTTATTCCGTTTAGCTTGTAAAGTTTCAGCTAAGCGTTTATTCCCGAACTTCTCATTTCTTGATGCTCCGTTTAATGCGGCAGCATACAAGGGTACTTATCAAACAGAAGTTGGTTATATGGGATGTCGTACGCGCGTTCTTGCCAATGTTATCGATGAAGACAAAGCGGTAACACCAGGAAGAGGTAACTTATCTTTCTCAACTATTAACTTACCTAGACTTGGTATTAAACATGGAATTGTTTTAGGTGAAGAAAAGGCCAATATGAAAGAGTTCTACCAAGAGCTTGGAGAACTTATGGAGCTTGTTAAAGAACAGTTACTTGATCGATTTGAACACCAATGTACTAAGAAGAGTTACAACTTCCCATTCATGCTAGGTCAGGGTCTTTGGATTGATGCTGAAAAGTTAAAAGCTGGAGATCGCATTAGGAAAGTTCTTAAAAATGGTACTTTAAGTATCGGTTTCATAGGACTTGCTGAATGTTTAAAAGCCCTAACTGGAAAGCACCATGGTGAAAGTGAAGAATCACAAAAACTAGGATTAGAAATCATTTCTTTCATGCGTAAGAAGTGTGATCAATTTGCTAAAGAATACAATCTTAACTTTACATGCCTAGCAACACCTGCCGAAGGATTATCTGGAAGATTTACCGGTATCGATAAAGCTATCTACGGTAAAATAAAAGGAATTACAGATAGAAATTATTACACTAACTCATTCCACGTTCCAGTCTATTATCCGACGACAATTAAAAACAAAATATCACTCGAGGCTCCATATCATGCATTCACTAATGCAGGTCATATAAGCTATATCGAGTTAGATGGTGATACAACCGAGAACATCGATGCTTTTGAAAAAGTCATAAGACTTATGAAAGAAGCGGGCATCGGTTACGGAGCAATCAATCACCCAGTAGATAGAGATCCTGTCTGTGGATACATCGGAGTAATCAAAGATGTATGTCCTGGATGTGGTCGTAAAGATGGCGAGGGAGTCAGTATGGAGAGACTTTCTACAGCTGGAAGATCTTGTAGTAAAATATAATAAAAAGGAGAGGAATTATTATGAAAACTGAAAAAGAACTAAAGAGCTCAAAAATGGTTGGTGAAGGAGTACAATTCGAAAGAATTCGTCGCATCACTGGTTACCTAGTTGGAACTGTTGATCGTTTCAACAATGGTAAAAAAGATGAAGAGCATGATCGTGTTAAACATTCTGGTATAAACGACGTTTATCTATAATGAAAATAAGATTATCTGGTCCGATGACCAAAGATAGTATTGTTGATGGTGAAGGACTTAGGGCAGTTATATGGACACAAGGTTGTCCTCATAACTGTCCTTCTTGTCATAATCCAAGTACTCATAGCTTTACAGCTGGGGAAATGGTCGATATCAAGGAAATAAAAAAAGAGATAGATTCTCTATCTGATCACGATGGGATAACTTTGTCTGGTGGTGATCCAATGGAGCAACCAGCTCAGTGTCTAGAAATAGCCAAACATGCCCATAAGAAGGGTTTAAATGTCTGGTGTTACACTGGTTATCGCTATGAAGAACTGATGCGCAAAACTAAAGAAGAACCGGTTTATCTAGATTTACTAAAGGAAATAGACACACTTGTTGATGGCAGATTTATCATTGCCCTAAAAAGCTTTGAAGTTCCGTTTAGAGGATCTAAAAATCAGCGCATTATCGATGTAGCTGCCTCGCTAAAAGAGGGGACAGTTATCGAAGATGAAAAGTACGCTCCGAAAGAGGCAGAAGAACACGAAAGCGAAAAAATATACATTTAAAAAGATATTTAATATCTTTTTTTTATGCATTAAAAAAAGGTATCGTACAATACCTATTTTTCAATTATTAGATGTATCTTTTCTTACGACTAATCATTAGGGCAGTAGCAGTAATAGCTGTACTTACACCACCTAATACGTAAGGGTTAGCGATAGCAGTCTTTGGATTTTCTGTAGCTACTGGAGTAGTTGGCGTTGTCGGAGTAGCTGGTTCTTCACAAACTGCAGGATCTGTTAACGGTTGTAATTTATATGAATCATAGAATGTTGAATTGATTGTAAGTCTATAAAATACTAATGTATAAGTAGTAGTTTGTTCACAATCGATCCAGTTTAATTGATCTTTTGCAACTGTGAAACTGTAATCTGGAGTAGCAACTAAGTTGTTACATTCAGCTGCTAATGCTGCCTCTAGTGCTGCCTTAGCATTATCTATATCTGTTTGAGTTGCTGAAGGATCTGCAAGAAGAGCTTCATAGGCAACTTCGAGAGCCTTAATCTCATCATATTTTTCTTTTGTTAGTGCAACAACCTCATATTCACCAGTTGTGTTTGCTGCATCAGCCACAATACCGTCAGTTTCTGGGGTATCAGGGTCATCATATTTAATTTGTAAGTTTTGGCTTTGATCTACTAGTAAATCTGGCATTCTTAAGTATTCTGACAAGTCGACATTGGCAACCGCCATAACTTGAAATGCTCCTCCAAAAAATAATCCGATAGCAAAAAGTGTCGCTAATAATCTTTTACCTTTCATTTTATTCTTTCCTCCTATAAGTAAAGTCTAACACAGCACTTTACATAAAACAAAGATAAAAGTGCAAAGTAATTGTCAATAGGTGTAAAGTTTGACATTTGCTTTGATAACAAATAAAACTTTATGTTTTTTACACTTTGTGTTATTCTATATATAGAATAGGAGTACTATATGTCAAAGATATCGATTATAACCTCTGATAATAAATTGATATTTGATACAGTAAACTTCATCGAAGAGAAAGTTAATCTTAATAATACTAATATCATCGATGTTGAAACAATGTTCTTTAGCGACGTCTATATTTCAAAAAATATGTACACTATGACTAGTTTTTTGAGTTTGATTGTTGCTAAAAAGAACATTAAAGAATTACTGATCAATAGCATTAGTGTCGCTCCACTAGCTCTTAGCTTGACAAAAGACATCCCGCTTTTAAGTAAAGTAAAGATAGTCGAAGATGTAAACTTAAACTATGAGACCTTCGAGGCATTAAGTGCTGCTGAACATCTAAAGGAAGTCGAATGTTTTTCGATGCCTCCATTCATGTTTGACACACTTGACAGTGACTTTGGAAAGCGAATTAAACTTCGTCAAAAAGAGATGTTTTACAGTAACTTCATGAAAGTTAACGAACTGGAAAGTTACGATCAAATATATTACTGTCGAAACATCGTTATTACTGAAAAACCTAATCAGTTTGATACCGAAGACATAGCTTCTTTCTTTAGAATAAATAATCGTATCAAGATAATTGAGTTTCAGTATTACGACTACAATTTAATAAGTACAATTATTGCTTATTTAAATAGAAATAATGCTAGTAATGTCCTAATTAAAATAAGACATATCGATAGTGAAAATGTCATATCTTTAGTCAGTAGGCTGGAGAAGAGTCATGCTCGTTATTTTAAAAGTAACAATGTCAAAATAAAAATTATCTACAAAAGTGAGCACAAGAGTAAGTATTTCTTAAAGCAGTTTAATTTGAGCTTATTTAGAACTACTTTAATAATTGTCATTATCATTATTCTTTTACTACTTGGTATTTTTAGTTTTAAAGAAAGACAAGATGCTAAAGCTAGTGAGCAAATAGGTAAAGAAAATGATTTAATTTCTACTGAAATAGCTAATATTCAACGCGGTATCAGTCGTGAGATAAGTGCTCAAGATGCGATCGAAGAAGCCGAAGCCAGTGGGATAGAGTATCAAAGAGATACATCGTATGACATCTATTTTCAACAGCTAGATAAAGTTTGGGAAAGTTTAAAAGAAAAAAATAGCGATACTGTTGGCTGGTTAACAGTTCCTGGAACAAAAGTAGACTATCCAGTAGTTCAAGCCAAAGACAATGTCTACTATCTAAATAGAAATTTCTATAAGAAGAGAAATATCTATGGATGGGTATTCATGGATTATCGTAATAAAACTAAAGATATGGATGATAACACTATTATCTATGGTCATCGTACTAATAATGGTATTATGTTCGGTAGTCTTAAAGCTGCCCTTGATAAAAGCTGGTATACTAATCCAAATAATCAGTACATAACATTTAACACAACCGATGAGTCTCACAGCTGGCAAATATTTTCAATATACACACTGAATGTAACAAACGATTACCTGTATAATAACTTTAACAGTGATAGTCAAATTGAAGAGTTCCATGAAAAAATTAAAAATCGCAGTATTCATAACTTTGGAGTAGAACTTAGTGTAAAAGATAAAATATTAACACTTTCAACCTGTTTTGAAGGATCAGCTAAAAGACTTGTAATACATGCTAAAATGATTAATTAAAGACGTTTAAATACGTCTTTTTTCTTGCTTAAAAATAGCTTTTCCTATACAATAAAAACAGAGGTGTTTATGAAGAAAAATAAAAAAAGTCCCTTTAGTTTTAGGGCGTTTATTATATCAGCGGCAATCATGGTTTTTTACTATTACTTATTATTGCCACCAATCAATTTAAATAATCCAGAGTTTTGGATATTTGCAGCAGTCTTTGTCATTGCATATGGCATGCTAACTATTCTATTTAGTGGAGCTGAGGCTCTTTCTAAGAAAGATGTCAAATTATTATCTAATATGCCCCATGGCATTAAAGCTATTTTCCTAGTGCCACTAGTTGCCTTGATAATTATTATCATCAACTTTTTTGCATCACCGATTTTTAATGCTAAATCATTCTCACAGAGAATTAAAATAAATGAAGATTCTAATTTTGCTAGTGATGTAGCTGAAGTAGACTTTTCAAAGATTCCACTTTTAGATAAAGTATCGACAACTAAAGTAGGGGATAGAGTCATGGGAGAACTTCCAGAGCTAGTTTCTCAGTTCGATGTTTCAAATCTATATACACAGATCAATTATGGAAATAAAATTGTCAGAGTTACGCCACTAGAATATTCAGGTCTAATCAAATACTTTACTAATCGTAAAGAGGGAGTTAAAGCATATATAATGGTTGACTCTACGACTGGTAAAAGTACTTTAGTTAAACTTGATAAAGGGATGAAGTACATGCCAAGTGCAGTTCTAGGTGAAGATTTATATCGTAAACTTAGATTTACTTATCCATTTGATAATTTTGGTAAGATAACTTTCGAAGTAGATGACAAGGGTTCACCATTTTGGATAGTACCTGTTGTCTCTTACAAGGCAGTAGGTCTAAAAGCTGAAATTAAAGAGTTAATCATTTTTAATCCACTAGATGGAACAAGTGTTAAACACAAAGTAAAAGATGTTCCAGAGTGGGTAGATCATGTTTATACATCATCACTTATTCTTTCTCAGACTAATGACTGGGGAATGTATCGCGGTGGTTTCTTCAACTCTATTTTTGGGCAGAAGAACGTCGTTAAGACAACCGAAGGTTACAACTATGTCGTCATGAACAATGATGTTTATCTATATACTGGTATTACATCAGCTGTAAGTGATGAATCAAACATAGGATTTATCCTATCAAATCTTCGTACTAAAGAAACTAACTACTACAAAGTAGCTGGTGCCGAAGAGTTCTCAGCCATGGATAGTGCCGAAGGACAAGTTCAACAAATGAAATACAAGGCAACTTTCCCATTACTAATTAATCTTAAGGGGAAACCAACATACTTAATATCACTTAAAGACAATGCTGGACTTGTTAAAATGTACGGTTTTGTCGATGTTCAAAATTACCAAAATGTTACTGTAACTAGTGCAAATGAAGGTATCGAACAAGCAGCAAACAATTACTTATCTGGTCGTAAAGAGACAGTTGATAAGAGTAAAAATATTAGTAGCGATATAACTGTTAAAAGTATCAGTATCGCTAATCTCGAAGGAGAAAGTATCTATTATATTATGGATAGTTCTTCTAAGAAATATAAAGCACCACTTTCTAGTGGTGAAGCAGTCTTGCCATTTGTTAAAAATGGAGACGTATTAACAGTAACCTATTACGAAGGAGAGACAATTAACACAGTTGTCAAAGCAGAAGTTAAATGATTAAAAAAATAATATATCTTTTCGTTTTAAGTTTATTCTTACTTGGTTGTACTACAGCTAAAGAGCCTAAGTTAACACCATTTGCTAAAGAATACGAAGCTTTAAACGGAAAAGAAACTTCAAGTGGCAAAAAATATACTGACTTGAAACTCGAAAACACTAATATTATAAAATATGCCAACTACGATGAAATCGATGCAGTTTTGAAGGGTAGTGGGGTCATCTACTTTGGTTTTCCAGAATGTCCATGGTGTCGCACATTAGTGCCAGTACTTCTTGAAACAGCTAAAGAAGCAGGATTAAAAAAGATCAGTTATATGAATATCATCAATGAAAGAGATTTATATAAACTTGATGAAAATAATAAGGCTGTCAAAGAATCTAACGGTACTAAAGGTTACAATGCCCTAGTTGAAAAGTTAGCAGCCCATTTAGACGATTACATTTTAGAAACTGAAGATGGCAAAGAAGTAGCAACAGGTACTAAACGTATCTTTGCTCCGACCGTAGTCTTTGTAACAGATGGTAAAATTACTTATGTTCACAAAGGAACGCTCGATTCACAAACAGACCCATACAAGAAACTATCAAAAGATCAAAAAGAAGAATTGATGGGTATCTTAATGAATAATATGAACGAAGTCTTGGGACTTAGTTGTGAAGAAGAGACAAAGTGTTAACTCGCTTTGTTTTTTTCTTTGTCATTTTACTAAAAAGATTATACAATTATATTAGGTGATAATATGAATGATAATAATAATCAGTACGAACAGTACAAAACGCCAGAATACATTAGATATGGGAACGAACATTCGCCCGAGAAAAACATTGAGTTAGAAGAATTTCGCAGAAAACAAGATCTCTATATTCGTAGTAAGCGAACTAGAGGAAGTTTTGTTAGAAACTTTTTAATTCTTGCTATTGTCGCAGCGATTGCTTACGGTGTTTACTGGGGATACCAAGAATTTTTAAAACCGATTGATGTCAACCAGCAGATCGATAGAAATTCTCCTCACTATGTAAATGATCTATATGCATCGGATGGACGATTCTATGAGCGTTTACTAGATGCTGATCAAAAAGAGTTTTACATGGAATGGTTAGCTAGTATCAAAGATATCAAAAAAGAATTTATTCCAAACTATTCTTACTTTAAAGGACAAGACATCGATAAAATGAAAATGAATATCGAATATGTCTATAAAGTTATGACGATGGATCATCCAGAGTTATTCTATTTATCTAACATTGCTATCGAAGGAATAGATGTCTATGAGATGACTATTCATAACAATTACATTATCGATAATAAAACAATTATAAATTTATATGAACGAAGATTAATGCGTAAAATGGATGACTTATACTATAGATGGAAAGACCTTAAAACTGATTATGCCAAAGAGACAGCTGTTTATAATTACATTTCATCTAAGAGTGTTCCAGCAGGAGAAACAAGAATTACTAGTACGGCAACTTCAGCATTACTAGAGTCACGCACTAATCACATTGGCGCAGCTAAAGCTAGTCAAATTATCTTTCAGCGTATCGGTGTTAAAAGCGATCTCGTCTTTGGATACCTTGACTTCCCAAGAGTCTTTAACATCGTTTATCTAAGTGATGGACCGTACTACTATGACTCAGGAATTGGAGTAGAGACCAGAGATAAGAAAAACATGTCTAGAAAACAGTACGGATTAAACGTCAAAGATTATTTAAAATACAATGTCGACTATATAAAACCTGATCGAAAAATAATGGGTGTTAAGTATTTAAATGATATATTTTAAAGTCAAGATTACTTGACTTTATTTTATTTTATTGTAAACTTAAAACTTGATTGGAGGGGATGGATTTGATACAAATATCAGATTTAAGCTTGCGTTTTGGAAAGAGAATTCTTTTTGAAGGCGTAAATATAAAATTTTCACCTGGAAACTGTTATGGAATTATTGGAGCTAATGGTTCTGGTAAGTCTACTTTTTTGAAGTTGCTCTCTGGTGAAATTGATAGTACTCACGGAGAAATAATTATACCTAAGGGTCAACGCATAGCTATTTTAAAACAAGATCACTATGAGTTTGACGAAGTTAGAGTTTTAGATACCGTTATCATGGGAAATGCTAGACTGTATAAAATAATGCAAGAGAAAAATGAACTCTATAGCAAAAGTGATTTTAATGATGCTGACGGGATGAAACTAGCTGAACTTGAAGCAGAGTTTTTAGAGTTAAATGGTTGGGAAGCTGAAAGTGAAGCAGCTACACTTCTCAACAATTTGGGAGTAGAAGAAGAGTTTCACGAACTTGCGATGAAAGAACTTCCTAATCCAAAAAAAGTTAAAGTGTTACTAGCTCAGGCTCTTTTTGGTAACCCTGACATATTGTTACTTGATGAGCCTACTAACCATTTAGATATCGATGCCATTAACTGGCTCGAGGAATTCTTAATCGAATATCCAAACACCGTAATTGCTGTATCACATGACCGTCACTTCTTAAATAAAGTTTGTACGCACATTGTCGATATCGATTATAGCAAGATGAAGCTTTATACTGGAAACTATGATTTCTGGTATGAGTCTTCACAGCTAGCAGCAAGACAGGTCAAAGAACAGAATAAGAAAAAAGAAGAGAAGATAAAAGAATTACAAGACTTTATTGCTAGATTCTCAGCTAATGCTTCTAAATCAAGACAAGCGACATCACGTAAAAAGATTCTAGAAAAAATTGAACTCGAAGAAATAGTTCCATCATCTAGAAAGTATCCATATATTGACTTTAAGCCAGAGAAAGAATCTAGTAAAGAAATATTAGTTGTTAAAAAACTTTCTAAAACAATAGATGGAAAGAAAGTTTTAAATAATGTCAGTTTCATTGTTCAAAAAGGTGATAAGATTGCTTTTGTTGGAAGTAATAACATTGCTAAAACAACTCTATTTAAGATACTCATGGGTGAGATGGAAGCTGATAGTGGTTCAATCTCTTGGGGAACATCAGTTAAGAAGTCTTATATTCCAAGTGATAACACTTCGTACTTTTATGACGATAGCACTATCATGCAGTGGATTGGAAATTACTACGATATTAAAGATGAAACAATACTTCGTGGTTTCCTTGGAAGAATGCTTTTCTCCGGTGAAGAAGTATTTAAAAAAGTACCAGTCTTATCAGGAGGAGAAAAGGCTCGCTGTATGTTTTCAAAAACGATGCTCGAAGCACCTAATTTACTTATTCTCGATGAACCGACTAACCACTTAGATCTTGAAAGTATTACCTCACTTAACAATGGTCTAATTAGATTTAGTGGCGAAGTCCTATTTTCATCACATGACCATCAGTTTACCCAGACACTTGCTAATCGAATTATCGAAATTAAAGAAGAGGGTATCAATGATCGAATGGTCACTTACGATGACTATTTAGAAGAACAAAAGAAAACATCCAAGTAGGATGTTTTTTTTATTTTATGTAGCCGTTTGTAACGATACGGCTTTCAGTGACTACGATGAAGGCATCGTGGTCATTTTCTTTGATAAATTTCTTTAATTTTGCTACGCTATGATTTCTAACTTCAATGATAAGCATATCTTTTTCGATATCTTCTTTACCCTTTACTTCGACCTGTGATACACCGAATCCTTTAGCTCTGAGTAAGTGTACTAGATTAGGATTATCAGTAATAACTTGGACACTCGAAGAACCTTTGATTAGTCTCTTCGACAAGATACCACCAAGATATGTTCCACAAGCAAAACCACCAGCATAACCCATGACAATGAATGGACTATTGATATCGGTATTAATTGCTTGTTTGACAATCAAGAACCAAATAGCAGCTTCAAAAAAACCGATAGTACTAGCAAGAAAACTTTTTCCTTTGACGGTAAAAACCATACGGATAGTTCCTAAACTGACATCTACTAGTCTGATTGCAAAAATCTTTAATGCGAATAAAATTATCGCTGTTGTTGTCATATAATCACCTATAAGAATTATATAATAATATATATAAAAGTCAAACAAATAAAGGTTGATAATTAATTTAAAATAATTTTATTTGGATAATAATAGATAGTTTTAGTTAAATGTACTATAATAAATTATGGAGATATATGATTAAAGAATTGTTATTAAAATTTGATGTTCTTGTCGAATATCTAGCTAGCTTAGGACCAGCGGCTGGATTTTTTCTCATTGTCTTAGAGTCGATTATTCCGGTTTTACCACTGGGTGTTTTTATCGCTATGAACGTCGAAGCATTTGGTCCGTTTGCAGCCTATATTATCTCTTATTTTGCGACCGTAGTCGGATGTATTTTATCTTACTATTTATTTAGAACATTACTGGCCAATTATTTCGAGAGAAAAATTGCCACCAAAGAACATTTATTAAAGGCTTCAAATAGAATTAAGAATATCAGTTTTTCCCAGTTAGTTTTAATTTTATCGATGCCATTTACACCCGCTAGTTTGGTAAATGCCCTAGCAGGTATAAACAAGATGGGAGCCCTTAAATTTTCAGCTTCGATTCTTGTCGGTAAGGTTTTCGACATTTTCTTCTGGGTCTTTGTCGGAGCTAGTTTCAAGGAAAGTTTTGAAAACCCTAAAATTATGATAATGATTATCTCGATGTTACTTGTGGCATACATAACATCTAAATTAATTAGTAAAAAGATGAATCTCGAATAGGAGGAAATTATGGAAATAGGAATATTAGTTGTAGGAATAGTTATACTTTTAATAAATATTATTGTTTTAGTTAAACTATTTCTAGACAAAAAAGATGAGAAAGATACGGTCGAAAGACTAGGTCGTTTTGAGTTTAATATAAGTAAAGAAATCAATAACTTTAAAACAGACTTCAACAAGAGTTTGAGTGGAGACTTTGATAAGTTAAATGACAAACTAGAAAATCGCCTTATGCAAATAAATGATAGGGTCAATGCTAGGCTCGATGAAAACTTTGAAAAGAGCAATAAAACATTTAACAATATTTTAGAAAGATTAACTCGCATCGATGAGGCTCAAAAGAAAATAGAAACACTTTCACATGACATTGTTTCACTTCAGAGTGTTCTTACTGATAAAAAGAGCCGTGGTATCTTTGGTGAGGTAAACCTAAAACATATTTTAAGTAGTGTCTTTGGAGAAAAGAACGATGCTATTTATCGTCTGCAGTATCAACTTAAAAATGGGACGATGGTCGATTCGATTCTCTTTGCTCCAGATCCACTTGGAACAATTGCTATCGATTCGAAGTTTCCCCTTGAAAACTATCAGATGATGGTCGATCGCAAAGTTTCACCAGAAGTTAGATCTAGCTATGAAAAAAGCTTTAAATCCGATGTTAAAAAACATATCGATGCCATTGCAAGCAAATACATTATTCCAGGTGAGACCAGTGATCAAGCAATTATGTTTCTACCAGCCGAAGCCATCTTTGCTGAGCTCAACGCCTATCATCAAGATGTCATCGATTACGCCTATAAAAAGAAAGTTTGGATTACTTCGCCAACAACGTTGATATCTACTTTGACAGTTATTCAAATGATTCTAAAAAACATGGAAAGAGATAAATATACATCGATTATTCACGATGAGTTAAATAAACTTGGATTAGAGTTTAGACGTTATCGTGAGCGCTGGGATCATTTAGCTAAAGCTATTCAAACAGTCAACAAAGATGTTGAAAACGTCCACGTTACTAGTGAGAAGATAAGTAAAAAATTCGAAGCTATTAGCAAAGTTGAAATTGAACTTGAAAAAGCTCCGACAGAGATTGAAAAGTTAGATTTAGAGTGATACAATATTATTGTATGAAATGTTTCATAAGGGAGGAAATTATATGGAATTAAAAGGTTCTAGAACAGAAGAGAACTTAAAGATTGCTTTTGCAGGAGAGGCTAGCGCTCGTACTAAGTATGACTATTATGCATCTCAAGCTAAGAAAGATGGTTACGAACAGATCGCTGCGTTTTTTGACGAGACGGCTAGAAATGAAAAAGAACATGCTAAACTTTGGTTTAAGTATCTTCATGGAGGAAGCGTTCCAGGTACTATCCAAAACTTAAATGATGCTGCTGATGGTGAAAACTATGAGTGGACAGACATGTACAAAAACATGGCAGCTGTTGCTCGTGAAGAAGGGTTTGACGATATCGCTAAAGACTTCGAAGGAGTAGCTGGAGTCGAAGCTCATCACGAAAAAAGATACAGAGCATTACTTGCTAATATCGAAGAGGGAAGAGTCTTCAAAAGAGAAGATGAACGTGTATGGCTTTGCCGTAACTGTGGACATGTCTACGTTGGTAAAGAAGCACTTGAAGAGTGCCCAGTATGTAAGCATGCAAAAAGCTACATGGAACTACGTGCCGATAACTATTAATCATAAGAGATAATCTATTAAATAGATTATCTTTTTTTGCGTTAATTGCTTTTAAAAAATTTGCCTTTATGATATTATGTTTATTATAGGGTAGGGAGGCTTTTATTATGATTAATATGATAAGAAAAAACCAGAAAGGTTTTACACTAGTTGAGATTATTTCAACAGTAATAATTCTTTCTATTATCTTACTTGTAGCAATACCGGCAATCGGTGGTTTAATGGGGAGTTTTAGAATTGATTATTATAAAAAACTTCAAAAGACAGTAAAGACTAGTGGACAGGATTATATTAATGATAATCGAAGACTTAGACCTAGTGGTGTTTTTGAATCGCGAGTTGTTACAACTCCAGTTTTAGTCCAAAATAAGAAGTTGGATAAACTGATCGATTATCGTAAAAAAGATTGTGCTGCTAGTAGTTATACAATCGTTGTTAAAACTACTGATAAAAAGTATCAGTATGAAAGTTGTATTACTTGTCCTAACGATAACTATGTAACAGATGTTAAGAATCACCCTTACTGTAATCCTGCATGGAAAACTAATGATAATATTTCTATAGAGTTATCTAAACCAGCAACTAATATTTATATACCTTTAAATGCTAGCTTAGATTACATTAGAGAAAAACTTGGAATTAGAAAACAAATAGTTAAAAAAGATAGTAAAGGTAATATAATTGCATCACTTAAATTAAGTGATGATAAAGATGTTATATATCCAACTAATATAAATAAATTTATTGGAACAACGGCTGTTTCAGGAATAGCTACCTATGAATATGGTGGAGCAGTTGTCTCTACCAATGTTCATATTTTCCAGAATGAAGCACCGAAAGTTACTATGACTAACATTAAAAATGGAACTGCTTATTCTCCGGGTACTTGGTCTACTGGAGTTAGAGTTGTTTTAGCTGCTAATGATGAGTATTTTAGTATACTAGGACTTAAAATTTCAGAGTATCAAGTCTATGATGCCAAAACAGGTGCTTGGACTAAATTAGCTCTTTGTCCAACTAATACAACTTCTTGTACGTTAAATTACAATACAACGATGATTAGAAACTATCGTTACCGAATAATTGTCGCTGGTGGATCAGTATCAAAAATATCAGCAGACTATGCGTTTAGAATAGATGCGTCACTGCCAAACTGTAATATCAATATGATTAACGGAGCAGGTGGAGCTTATACTGGGGCCTACATAAACACTAATCAAATATCGATTCGCTATTCAGCAGATGATCCGGTATTTGAAGGATTACCACTAAGTAGTATGTCTAAAGCTGAGTTATATATCCTAAATGTCAATCCGACAGCACCGATAGTAACACAAACTTTAACAGCTAATGTTGCCCCATGGCGACAAATTCATACTATTACTGATGAAGGATCATACAATATCATGCTTAAGTGCTATGACACAGTTGGTAACTTTAAGACAACTAGTGCTAACATTAATATCTTGAGAGATATTTCAGTTAAATTCTATTCACCAAATTCATCAACATTATTACAAACAACTACTTATCAATATAGTAAACCGATGGGAACTCTTCCAACACCAACTAGAACTGGTTATACATTTAAGGGATGGTTTACAACTCCGACAACTGGTGGAACGCAAGTTACTACCACAACGGTTTTAAATACAACTTCAAAAACATACAGTTTGTTTGCTAGATGGGAAGCTAACATATACAGCGTAACTTATAATTCTAACGGTGGAACAACTGTTACTAATCCGACTAGTTATACTTACGGAGTAGGTATAGCATCATTTACTAATCCAACTAGAACAGGATATCGTTTTACTGGATGGCATGATGGAACAGCCGTTAAAAGTAGTATTACTGCAACTGATTATGGTAATAAAGCCTTGACCGCACAGTGGGCAGCTAATACTTATACAATTGTCTATAACGGAGCAGGTAATACATCAGGAACAATGGCTAATACGGTTTGTACATATAATACTAACTGTACTCTTAGAGCAAATGCTTTTGTTAAAACTGGTAATGCTTTTACTGGTTGGTCGACAACAAGTGGTGGGGTGGTAGCTCATAATAACAGTGCAACTGTTCTAAATTTGACAGCTACTCACGGAGCAACAATTAATTTATATGCTATTTGGAGTAGAAGTAGTTATACAGTTACTTACAATTTAAATGGTGGAGCGAACGCAGCTGCTAATCCTGGTTCTTACACTTATGGTGATACCGTAACCTTTGCTAATCCAGCTAGAACAGGATATCGTTTTGATGGATGGTATAAAGAAACGACCTTTACTACTAAAATAACAGGAATTACTGCAACCGATACAGGAGCAGTCGTCGTTTATGCTAAGTGGTTAGCCAATACTTATTACATTGACTATCTAGGCAACGGAGCAACCTCCGGAGCAACAGCAAGAACAACCTGTACTTATGGAATGGGATGTGCGCTAAGAGCTAACGGTTTTGTCCGAACCAATTATCGCTTTAACAACTGGACATCTGGCGGAAAAACTTACGCCAACGGAGCAACCGTAACAAGCTTAACAGCAACCCACGGTGGCATCATTCAAATGACTGCTAACTGGGTTCAAGAAATTAAATATATTTATATACTACATGGTTTCGGTGGAGGAACTTCAAATGTTTATGGATTTGGAACGCAGAAACTTAATCTAACAGCAAATAATCCTTATTATATGGAAACATCCGGTTATGTCGATGCTACAGCGCAGGCTAATTCTTATAGTTTAGCTGTGTACATATATCCAACAGCAGGATGGACATGGAGTGCTCGAACGTTAATCACAGGCCTGGCTCCTATGAAATATAATGGCGTTTACTTTATTGCCCCAGGTTCTCAAGAATATGGTGTAAGCGGATACATGTACCCAAATAGTGGAACTAGAGAAGGAACAGTTACATGGAATAGAACTAACTTCTATCAGAACCAAACCTTCCAACAAGCTTCAATATGGAAAACGGTCGATGCCAATACAGCAGTAACTATTCCAGCGATCGAAGCTGGAAGAGCGGGTTATCGAGCAACCGGATGGATAGCAGAAAATGGTTCAGTCTATCAACCAGGTAATGTTGTTTCGATGACTCCAGAGTTTGCAGGAACTGATTTAAAACATTCTTTTTCGGCTCAGTGGACCGGAAATACCTACACAGTAGCCTATAATATTAATGGTGGAACAGGCGGAACAATGGCCACGACACCATGTACATATGGATCTACCTGTACTCTAAGGGCCAACGCCTTTACTAGAACAGGATATCGTTTTGCAGGCTGGGCAACGTCAGCAGCCGGGGCGGTCGCTTACGGAAATAGTGTAACTGTTTCTAATTTGACGACAACTCATGGTGGAACCGTAACACTCTACGCTAAATGGACAACCAATACTTATACAGTTGCCTTTAACGCCAACGGCGGAGCAGGAACAACCGCAAGTAAAGCTTGTGCATATGGATCTGGATGTGTGCTGACAGCCAATGGCTTCTCAAGAACAGGGTATCGCTGGGCAGGATGGGCAACGTCAGCAGCCGGAGCAGTCGCTTACGCAAATGGAGCAACAGTTACAAATCTTACAGCAACTCACGGTGCAACTGTAACCCTCTATGCAAAATGGACAGCTAATACTTATACAGTAGCCTTTAACGGAAACACTAACACTGGTGGAACAACAGCAAGTAAAGCTTGTACGTATGGCACGGCATGTGTGCTGACAGCCAACGGCTTTACTAAAACAGG
>CAYZRY010000007.1:26989-46695 GCA_964481005.1 uncultured Muribaculaceae bacterium | reverse complement strand
AAAATGACGAAGGTCATAAATTAGTAAGTACGTTAAAAGACATGGGCTTTACTCATCACGGATTAAATCTAGGAATAGAAAAAGAATTGCAGCCTAGATGGATATATAAATTAAAACTAGATAAAACATATGAAGAAATCGAAGCTAATTTTTCTAAAAGTACCAGAAAAAATATTGCTACTTGTAGTAAGCGCGGTTTAAGCGTTAGAAAAGCTACAGACAAAGACTTAGAAACGGTCGTTGATATTCTCGAAGAGAGTTCTAAACGTAAGAAGTTTATTTTAAGATCATTTAGTTACTATAAACAGATGCAGGATAATCTTGGCGATATGATGACTATCTACTTAGCTCATTTAGATCCTTTGGCTTATTTAGAACAAGCCAAAGATAATCTAAAACAGGAACAGGATAACGCCAAAGAAATAGATAAGAAATTAAAGACTGAACAAGTCGGTGCTAAACTTAAAAATAGCAAAGAGACTTCTGATCGTTTAATTAAAAAATATGAAGAAGAGTTAGATAAAGCTAAAGCTTTTGCTAAAGATAATCCAGACGGTAAAGATATAGCTGTTTTAATCTCATTAGATGCTGGCTTAGAGTATCTTAGTCTAAATAGTGGTATGTTAGAAGAATACAAGAGTTTTACGCCTAAATATGCCATGTATGAAGCTCATATTAAAGATGCGATTGACAGGAAAAAACTTTGGAGTGATTTCTACGGAATAAGTGGAAACTTTCAAAAAGAAAATAATCCTATTTATGGAGTATATGAGTTTAAGAAAGGCTTTGGTGGAGAAGTTCACGAATTAGTCGGAGAATTTGATCTAGCTATCTCACCTATTAAATTTAAACTATATAACTTAGCATTTGCTACTTATCATAAATTAAAGAAACTTAAAACAAGAAAAAAAGGGTAATACTACCCTTTTTTAAATTTAGCTTTAATTTTATTAATTAGTTTTGGTCCAAATATTTCATGAACTAGATTACTTTTGTAAGTAGCAGTTAAATAGATAGCTGACCCAGCTATTGAGTAGGCTGTAACAACAAGTAAGTTAAGCATTCTTCCCTTTACATCAAACGGTAAGACAAGACGTATTAGCCAAAGAGAAGCAATCATAACCATTGTCATAAGTAAAACTTTAATTCCTCTAGCGATAGTGTCTTTATAATTAACTTCATATTTTCTATGCATGTAATTTAAACAAAGTATCGTACATACAAGATAACCTAGGATTGTCGCTGTTGTCGATCCATAATATTCAGCTAAGCCCATCTTATTAAATAGATAGATAAGTGGGATGTTTAAGAACACTTTTGTGACTAGACCACTTACTAGTGATAAGAACACTATCTTGTAGTCTTTTAATAATTGAACAGTTGTAACACTGGTGGTGAAAAAGATCGTAAAGACAGCGACAAAAGCATAGTAAGTATAGACCTGTGGTCCTAACTGGCTACTTCCGTAAAAGACGTGCCAAACTGGCCCAGCTAGGAAGCTTAAGCCTGCTCCCATCGGAATAGCTAAGTATAATAATACTTGTAACATCTGATTTATTTTAAAACGGACATCTTTATAATCTTTACGAGTTAAACTACTTGTTATCGTTGGTATTAAACTTGTCATTACCCCTGGAGCTAGAGCAATAATAATCATATTGATCTTAGTTCCCCATGTCGTAAAGACACTGACCACTGATTCTGCTACATCTTTAGTATATGAAAAGTTTCCAACAAGGACTCTAACTAACATAAAGGTATCAACTGATGTATATAAAGATCTAAAGATATCGATCATGATAAATGGTACTGCGTACATCATCAAAGTCGATACTATCTCACGGTCACTGATTTTTGGTTCTTTGACATCGAGATCACTTTCAAAGCTATGTTTATGCTTAGCTTTTTTAATGTATAAGTAAACAAATGAGACAACTGCTCCGACTGTCGCAGCAAAGACAGCTATACCAACTGTTTCTCTAAGCGATAAATGAAACACCCTGCTCGCTAAGTAACTTCCGACAATGATAATCGTAACACGGACAATTTGCTCGAGTATTTGTGAAATAGTTGTCGGTTGGATGTATTTATGTCCTTGGAAATATCCTCTAAAGGTACTCATGATAGGTACTACTAGAATAGAGAACGAAATAATTCTAATGACAAAAGCTACGTCTGCCACTGAGTTACCACCAGTTGTCTTACCAATAATTAAATAGGCAAAGTAATCAGCAAAGGCAAACAGAATAATAAACGATATTATTCCAACTACTGTTAGAATTCTATTACCTAAGCTAGCTGCACGCTCTTTGGCTTTTTCATAACCGAGAGTATGATACTCACTAATTATCTTACTCATTGCAAGTGGTATTCCAGCATTAGATATACCTAAAAAGATGGCATATATATTATAGGCATAACCATATAGTGCACCACCCTGCTCACCAACTATTGAATAGAAAGGTATAGCATAGATAATTCCCAATATTTTAGATAAGACTATTCCAAAAGTAGCTATAAATGCTCCCTTCAAAAAAGAATCTTGTTTCATCTTTTTAATTTTCAAATATATCACCTGTTTCTATGTATAATAATAGCACAAAAGTACTTATTTTAATAGAAAAAGCTAAACTATGTTTAGCTTTCAGTTTTATCTTTTTTACTTAAATTCTCGTAGAAGCTATAAGTTTCTTTAGCAAATTCTTCATTTTGTTTTAATAAGTTCTCTGCTTCATCTTCATTTAATTTATGAAGTATCTTATATCTATTTTCAGTATTTAAGAAATCTTGGTATCCACTAAAGTCTGCTTTGGAATCTAGGGAGAATTCTTGGGTACTAGGATTATATCTGAAGATTGGGAAGTAACCTACTCTAGTTGCTTCTTTTTCTTCTTCCATTGTATTAGACATTCCCTTTAATAGTCCTTGTGCAATACATGGTGCATAGGCAATGATTAATGATGGACCATTGTATGCTTTAGCTTCATTTAGAGCTTTGATTGTTTGCTGCATGTTGGCTCCCATCGAAATGGTTGCAACATAGACATGTGGATAAGTTAGGGCAATCTTTGCTAAATCTTTACGATTTAACTCTTTACCAGTCGCTGTAAACTTAGCAACTGATCCAGCGCGGCTAGACTTTGAGCTTTGACCACCAGTATTTGAATATACTTCGGTATCAAGAACGAGAATATTGACGTTTTCGTTTGTTGATAGGACGTGATCTAAACCACCAAAGCCGATATCGTAAGCCCATCCGTCTCCACCGATCAACCAGTATGACTTAGTAGCGACAAAGTCTTTGAGTTCTTTGATTTCTTCGATGTCGATATTATCGATATGTTTTAGGACCTCTAGACTATTGGCATAGTTTGGTTCCTTCATGAAGTTTTCAAAGACTTCTTTTGGATTTAACTTATCTAAATTATCTTCGATAAGGCGAAGTAATTTTTCTTTACGTAAGCGATCAGCCACGGCCATACCATAACCAAACTCAGCGTTGTCTTCGAAAAGTGAATTTGCCCAAGGAACTGAATAAGGGGTTCCAGGAATATTTCCACCATAGATCGATGAACATCCAGTTGCATTAGCGATAACTAACTCTTCGCCAAAGAGCTGGGTTAAGAGTCTTAGATATGGAGTTTCGCCACATCCAGCACAAGCTCCAGAAAATTCAAACTTTGGTTTGATAAATTGACTTCCCTTAACAGTATTTGGAGCCATAGCTTCTTTTTGTTTAATATTTGCGTACAAATAATCGTTACGTTCGACAAATTCTTCGGTCGTTGCTTCGTCAAATTTGGTCATCACAAGGGCTTTTTCTCCGCCTTTTCCAGGACAAGTATTAGCACAAAGTGAACATCCAGTACAATCTTTGTAGCTGACTCCAATTGTAAACATATAATCTTTTCCCGGAACATTTGCCGGTATCAAAGTTTTCTTAACTGACTCTGGGGCTGCTTCGGCTTCTTCCTTAGTTAACAAGAACGGACGAATAACCGCATGTGGACAGACAAAGGCACACTGATTACAAGTTATACACTTTTCACTGTTATAACATGGCAAGAACTCTGCTATACCACGCTTTTCAAGCATAGATTGTCCACCAGGGAACGATCCATCGACATATTGCTCGAGCTCACTGACTGAAACTTTGTTGCCTTCTTTAGCTAGTAACTTCTGGAAAAGACTCTTTTCTGTGTTAGTTTCACCGATAACTAGTCCTTTAACATCGAACTCTTTTAAGCTTTCTAGAGCTCTATCGATAGCATTAACGTTCTTTTCAATAACCTCGGGCGGTTTATTAGCAAAAGTCTCAGCTAAATCTTCTTTCATTTGCTTGACGGCAAAATCGAAAGGAATTATTTTAGATAACTTAAAGATTGCTGCTTCAAGAACCGTATTGATCTTGTTACCAAGACCTTCTTCTTGGGCAATCGTCGTTGCATCTATTGTATACATTTGAACATTCTTACCTTGAAGAATACGCTTTTCATGATTATTTAAAAGATTTGCAATCTGTTCAGCACTTTTATCACTGTTAAGTAGGAATATTCCGTTATCAGCAATATGATCTAACATACTGTATTTACCTAAGTAGTTGTCATTTGAACAAACGAGCATGTTTGCTTCTTCGACATAATAAGTACTTTTAATCGGATTTTTACTAAAACGCAGGTGTGATCTTGTTAGACCTCCGGATTTTTTAGAATCATATTCAAAGTAACCTTGGACATAGGCCTCGGTGTTTCCACCAGTTATTCTGATGATATCACTTGAAGCAGTAACCATTCCATCTGATCCAAAACCGTAGATTAATACTTCGTGAGCTTCTTTTTTCTTATCAAAATAAACATCACTTAGACTACGATTAGTTACATCATCATTAATACCAATAGTAAATCCATCGAACTTATCTGGATTATTTAAAAACTCATAGACTGCTCTTACTTGGTAATCAGTTGTGTCTTTACTAGATAATCCGTATCTTCCACCAACTATTTCAACATCTTTACGATGATCAGCTAAAATACTCTTAACATCTAGGTAAAGTGGTTCATGAGCTCCACTTTCCTTTGTTCTATCGAGTACAGCTATCTTCTTAACAGTTTCTGGCAAGACATCTAAAAAGTATTTACTACTAAATGGTCTATATAAATGAACTTCGATCAATCCTAGTTTTTCACCAAGATTGTTGAAATGTTCAATAACTTCTTTGGTCGTTTCACAAATAGATCCCATAGCTACAATAACTCTGTCAGCATCCGCAGCCCCATAGTAATTAAATGGTTTATATGATCTACCTGTTATTTCACTAATCTTTTCTAAATAACCAGCTACTATTTCAGGTAAAGCATCATAATATTTATTGTGAGCTTCACTTATCTGAAAGAATACATCATCATTTTGATTAGTTCCTCTAGTATCTTTAGAATTAGATAAACTTCTTCCTTTGAACTCTTTTAATTTATCTTGATCTATCAAAGCTTTTAGTTTATCTAAATCAATTGTTTCAATCTTTTGTTTTTCATGACTTGTTCTAAATCCATCAAAGAAGTTAACAAACGGTACTTTACTAGATAGAGTAGATAGATAAGATGCACCGGTAAGGTCCATGACTTGTTGCACTGATGATGAAGCAAGCATAGCAAAACCTGTCGGTCTGACAGCATAGATATCTTGATGATCACCAAGGATTGATAAAGAGTGTGATGCTACTGTTCTAGCAGCGACATTGATGACGCAAGGAAGTAATTCGCCAGCTATTTTATACATGTTAGGAATCATCAGTAATAATCCCTGACTAGCTGTATAAGTAGTTGCTAAGCTTCCATTTTGCAAAGCACCATGAACCATGGCAATAGCTCCAGCTTCACTTTCCATTTGGACAACTCCAACACGGTCTCCCCAAAAGTTTTTCTTTCCTTCACTAGACCACTGCTCAATTGTCTCAGCCATCGTCGAAGCCGGAGTAATCGGATAGATACCAGCTAATTCACTAAATTGGTATGAAACATAACTACACGCTTCATTACCATCCATTATTCTTAAATTCATATTCACCTCTAATATACCTCTATTCTAGCAGCGCTGACAATGCCATTGTACGAGGTAACTTTAATACTTGTTACACCTCTACCTACTGCTTTTACATTACCATTTGTATCAACTGTTGCAACTGATGTATTTAAACTAGTATAGCTAAATAACTTAACTGCATTATCTGGAGAAGTTTTAATTACTAATTTTAACGTGTCGCCAACAATCATTGTTTTAACTTGAACAACTGATATTCTACTCGGCTCTGGAACACTACCATTTACTGTAAGTAATATCTTACTGACTCTTCCATCATTAGTTGTTGCTATTATCGTTGTCTTACCACTGTTTAAACCTGTAACTGTTCCGTTTGTTACCGAAGCTACCCCCGGAAAGCTACTAGCCCATTTAATTTCTGCTGCTTGTGCTCCTTGGAATGATAATAGTTTGCTCTGACCAGCATTTATAGCGATATTACCATCAGCTATCCCAAAGTCAGGAAGATCACTTTCTACAATGACTTCGACGCTTTCTTCAGCTCCACTAGGAAGCTTTGCTCTAACAAAAGTCGTTCCTACAGCGATGGCACTGACCTGTCCAGCATTTACTGTCGCTATTTTATCATTATCACTAGACCAAATTATTTGTCTATACGTCTCTTCGTTTAAATTAGACTTAATAGAGACTGTTTCACCTTTTTTAACTTCGACTCTCGATAGCTGAAGTGATGGTCCTAGCGTGGTTTTCTTACCACCTGGTAAAGACATGATAAGTACAATAAGAAAAAGTAGGCCCAGTAAAACTGCTCCACCTATCATTAGTGTCTTTTTATTAAAAACTAGTCCTTTACTTGAGGAACTATCATAGTCTTCACTATATCCATAAAAAGATCCATAACCACTAGTTGGTGTCTCTTCGTTGTAGTTATCTTTAGTTTCTTCTTCTTTTGATGGTTCCATATTGAAAGTATTCATTTGATTCATATTATCACCTATTATATAGTTTATCATAAACAGGCAACAAAAAATATAGTTTAAAACTATATTTTGTTTTTATGAAATAAACAGCCAAGCATTAGGTATTCTTCTTGTCTGTGGTCTATTTCGACCATCTATTGGATTAGATATCAGTTTATGATCAAGACTCATCGCACTAGATGTTCCTCCGTCCATACAAGCGGCATTGACTGCACCATAGTCTTGCATAAGTTCAGTTAACTGAACCATGTCTGCTCCTCGACTGGCTGTTTGTCTTCCGTCGATGACGACAAATAGGACAATTCCATCTTTTCTTTGACCAATCGCAGTACGCGGAGCATAACCCCATCCACCATTACCTTTGATAAATGATGGCTTGCCATTGACGATTAGATATGGTCCAAATTCGACTGCATCTCTAACACCCATCGAAATAGCTTTTTGCGCGCTGACACGAGTTAGCACTAGTTTATTATCATTAGTGAAACCAACTAGTCCTCCTCCAACACTGGCTTTCGGATTGTTGGCCTTAAGCTTTCCATCAGCAATAACTATTCCATGAGGAACTCCCCCACTAGTCATCCATGTCGGATCGTAAAAGCCTCCGGCATTGATACCAATCTTAGCATTGTAGCGTTTAGACATATTGATAAGTAATTCTCCATAAGCATTATCTAGACTTGTTCCCATTCCTTTGGAAGTAGCTAGTTTTACTTTAGATGGATCGTATATAGCGACAAGCTTACCTCTAAAACCAGAACGTCTAATATCGATAATCTTGTAATCACCATCGATCTTATCAAGTAGTTCTTCTTCATACTTATTAGCATAGATATTTATTTTACCATCAGGTTTAGCTATTTGAATTAGGTCAGGATTAGTATTTTCTCCAGACTCGATAACTCTATTATTAGCAAATACTTCATTTATTTCTTTAGGTCCATAAAACCAAGTTGCATAGTACTGATGACTCATCGTCGTCATCGCCGTAGTAATTAACCATTCTCTAAAGCCTTTGTAAGGACCATAAAGAAGGGCTGTAAAACCTATTCCTCCACCGACATACATCGCAAGAACAAAGACAGCTAAGGCCTTAAACCATTTCTTATAGTGGCGTCCTGTAACGATCTTTCTATTTAGCATTACCATTGTAAAACCAAGATATAATGCCCATACAGATACAACTGCTAGAATAAGTAATATTACTGACATCCAAGGTTTAAATAGTTCACTACTGTGTCTTGAGACAATAAACAAACAAATGAACAGAGGTACAAAAAACATCGAAAAATACATGATTTTATATCCCAGTACTCGTTTAGATTTCTTAGGCTGGATTTTGCGCAATACTTTTTTAGTTTTAATCTTTTTTAGTTTTGATGTCTTATAGGCATCAATTATTTCTAACTTGCTCATCTTCCCTCCTTACTCTACTCCCAATTGCACACCATTACCATCAAAGTCTATATAGTCTTTGATACTAGCAACTAATAATTTAAGTGGTTTAGCTTTTGGAGAGTTCTCTTCGATATATTCGTTGTATAATTTGATCTTTTCATTTAGGCCTTTATAATCACCAACATAATAATTAATTGTCTGTTCATAATTGATTTTAAAAGCACTTATCTTGTTTTGCAATTCTTTGTCAGTACCACGAATATTCTTTGATAATTTACTGACCGGATCAGCACTTTCTTTGACTTTGGCAATAGCTTTATCATAGTCTTCGAGTACATCAGTTATATCAGTGTATGACTTAGCTAAATCCTCCAAATAGATATTCGAAGTTTCTTTCAGTAACTCTTCTCTTACATCAGAAAAATGCTTAACATTTTCTTTGAATTTATCATAGTTATTATTAAGTGTTACTTTAACTTTGTCATTGTATCTTTTTTCTTTAACTAGAAAATTAACATACGAAAAAACTATCGCAATGCCTGCGATAATAAGTATTGCAAAAATTGTCATCAATACTTTTCTTTTCATAGTTCTCCTCTATAAATGATACCGTAATAAAAGTCCTTTTTAAAGACTTAAAGTTCTATCCTTTGTAAACAAATGACAATATTTTAGCAAATTCGTAAAGAATTAGGTCACTTTTGTTAACAGCAAAGCTTTTTCCCGCAGCTTTACCACCGATCGTTAGTCCGGCGATAGTCGCGGTAACAATAAGTGTTACTAAAAAGACATTTAGGTTATATCGACTGGCAATTACTATCGAGATAGCTGCTCCACCAGATCCACTGATAATCGAACAGATATCACCGATTACATCATTACAAAAGCTAGATACTTTATCTGCTGACTGAATGAACTTAATCGCTAGATTAGATCCCTTTACTTTTTTAGTCGACATAGAATTGAAAGTCTTAATATCAGCCGAAGTAGTGGCTATTCCGATCATATCAAAAACGACACCAATAGCGATAACTACTAGAACTAATACCGTACTTAAGAATAAATTTATGTTAGGTATTAAAGCTTCAGAAATAGCTGAAAATAAAAAGGAAATGACAAATGCAAGTACGGTTATCGTACCAATCCATTTCCACTCAACTAATTTCTTTTCTTGTACTTTCTTTTTTACGACTTTCTGAGAATATTTTTCTTTAAATTCTTTTATTTTCATTTTAGCCTTTCAAAAATAAATGAAATGGTATTACTGTAGTAAACCTTGTGCCTTAGGTCGAGTTGGATTTCCCTTATTCTTACTTCCCGTTACCAAGAAGCAGTTCCCTTTTAAAAGAATAAAAAGTAAGTCACCTTAACTATTACTCGATTGCCACTTAGTGCCCACTGCAATCCTACAATAATTTACACCCTAGGGGTTTTCCCCAACAATATCATATGTTGCTAGGCTTTTTTGCAATAACGGTTTCAAGGAGCGATACTTATCGAAACTGTACGATTTCTTTAAGCTGTCTCTATTCCCCGACTACCACTCAAACCAAGCTACTCTATCTCCAGCTTTCACCGTTAGATAGGTTCAAGCCTAGGTCGTGATTACTCACGAGGCTAGGTCTCCACGGAAAAATGGGTTTAACCCCACATGCCATTGTGAGTGCCCATAATCCCTACATATCCAGCACCAGCCCCAAACTGGGCGTAAGAAGCCAACACCAGATGCTTCATAGATATGCTCTTTAATGATATTTTACCCTCATCTTCACAACCATGTATTGACTAGGATAGTGCACCATTTCATAGGAATTATATCATAAATTTGAAAATAATAAAAGTGCTAGTTTTTTACATATAAAAAGAGAGATTTAATCTCTCTAAAATGGTAGTTTCATATTGCCGTTTTGCATCTGTTTCATCATTTTCTTGGTGTTTTCAAATTGCGTTAACAGCTTGTTAACCTCTTGGACTGAAAGTCCACATCCTTTAGCAATTCTAGTTTTTCTACTAGCCTTGATGATATCGGGGTTTCTTCGTTCTTTTGGTGTCATCGAAAGAATAATCGCTTCGATATGAGCTATCTGTTTAGGATCAATATTTACTTTATCAAGTCCCATCTTACTAGCCCCCGGAATAAGTTTCATCAAGTTTTCAAGTGGTCCTAACTTTTTAATTTGTTTCATTTGTTTTAGAAAGTCCTCTAAATCAAATTTACCACTTTGCATCTTTTTAGCTGCCGCTTCGGCTTCTTTTTCATCGATTACTTCGGTAGCTTTTTCAACTAGTGAGACAATGTCTCCCATTCCGAGTATTCTGCCAGCCATACGCTCTGGGTCAAAGCCTTCGATACCATCCATCTTTTCACTAGTTCCAATAAACTTTATTGGAATACTTGTCAAGTGTCTAACTGATAGCGCTACTCCGCCTCTAGTATCTCCGTCCATCTTACTTAGAATAACTCCGGTCAAACCTAGGTTTTCGTTAAATCCTTTGATTACATTGATGGCATCTTGTCCCATCATTGCATCGATTACTAGAAGAATCTCTTGCGGTTCAACTATTTTCTCAAGGTCAACTAATTCATTCATCAGTTCTTCATCGATATGAAGACGTCCAGCCGTATCAACTAGGACATAGTCAAAACCATTTTCACTGGCATATTTAAGTCCATTTTGAACTATCTCACGCGGATCTTTTTGACCTTCTTCATAAACTTCGATATCGAGTTGTTTACCTATCTGTTTTAACTGTTCAATCGCTGCTGGTCTATATATATCACAAGCAATCAAAAGAGGCTTTTTACTGTGCTTTTTGCGCAGTAAAAGAGCTAATTTCCCGATTGCGGTAGTTTTACCAGATCCTTGTAATCCAACAAGCATAGTCTTGGCTGGTTTACCTAGCAAGTTCAAAGCTTTGGCTTCTCCACCAAGCAGCGCTGTAAGTTCATCTTGAACTATTTTGACAAACATATCGCCAGGTCTAATACTAGCTGCAACTTCTTCACCTAATGCTTTTTCTTTAACCTTAGCTACAAACTCTTTGACAACTTGGTAATTGACGTCTGCTTCAAGTAGAGCTAAACGTATTTCTCTAGTTGCCTCACCAATGTTTTCTTCATTGATCTTGCCATATCCCTTTATTTTAGATACAGCCGACTGAAGGCGCTCACCTAAAGCATCAAACATCTAATCACCCCTTTAATTCATTATATCTACGAACTTTAATTAATCTTTTTTGTAATTCATTTTCACTAACTTTATCGATATTATTTAAATCTAAAATTGCATCGTTATTAGCTCTACCTTTGAGTTCTTTTTCTTTAGTAACAATTTCATGATAACCAATACTAAGATCCTCTTGATTTAGTTTATATGTTTCATATTTCTTAAGATCTTTATATCTGTTAAAGCTTTCAATCGCAAACGAAGCACTGACTACTGATACGACAGTTAAAGCCGCAGTAAATAAAAGTTCTCTCATATTATTTGTTACATTTAAATTAGTAATATTATATGCAGCATAAATACCAGCCGGAATAGCTACGATAGCATTCCAAATAGCCGCTAATTTGTTAGATGAAATCTTTTTCTTTGACGATCTAGTATAATCTATCATCTGGTTGTATAGTCTATCATCAAGATTATCGACTGTCTTTTCATTATAGTCATAGAGATCTTTAGAACCATCTAAAAATGTTGCCTCTATTCTTTGGATATTTTGTCCATCCCTTACTAATTTGTAACCCTTTAGTACTTCTGCTTTTGGAGTACTATTGTCAATGGCATATTTCATTTCAAAACCTCCCTATAGTTTTTATTGTCCACCACCCCAATGTTTAATAACATCACTGTTACTACTCATTGGCGCAGGTTCTGGTTTTTCTAAACGCACTACAACTGGTATTTTAAAGGCTGTTCCAAAGCCTAGACATGTACCAGATTGTAAGCTCTTTTGCTTTTCGACTACTTCAGCATTGATATTTGGTACCATCTGTTTGATGTATTCAGCATCACGTGGATGGTTAGTCTTAAAGATTAAGAAGTTTGAACACTGTGAAATAACGGTATCGGATAACTCTACTGGTCTTTGTGTAATGATTCCGAGTAGAACTCCGTATTTTCTTCCCTCTTTCGCAACTCGTTCAAAAATATTGTATCCAATTAAGAAACTGTCATTATCATTTTGCTTAATGTAGCGATGCGCTTCATCAACCAGGATATGAAAAGGTATTGTACCACGTTCTTTGATCATTTTCAAGTAATTAAAGATAATTTTTGTAAATATTTTAGTTATGACCGCGGCCACTACATCATCCATATCTTCTAAGTTGATGTTAATAATTTGATATTTTTTATCACTTTGAATAAGCAGAGCTGATAGATACTGTTCAACATTGACATAGTTTGGATAATCAAAGACATGACTATGACTACTGCTGATGAAGGCATCTAATCTTACTTTAACTGTTACAGCATCTGAGTATGTACGTTGGTTTTTATACCATCCATCAGAAATAAGCGTAAAGTTAAGGGCTGTTCTAAGACCTCCCAAGTTATAGAAAACATCCTGTTTAGGTTCATATCCATCAAGTGATGGATCGATAAAGCTCGTAACATATTCAGTAAGAAGAATTCCTTCGGTAAATGTTCCAGTTTTATCGATATTGAAACAATCTCTAAACTTTCTTGTGTAACCTACTCCATTTAGAACAGCTTCTAAATGGAAGTTTTCAGTACTACACTCTTCGACGATTGTATATATATCATTTCTCTTTTGAGCTGGCGTTTGCTCACTGTATAAAACAGAGACAATCGCTTTAGCAATCAAATGATCTTTATATCTTTTAGCAGCTTCGCCTTCTTCGGCAAAGACTCTAGCTAATTTTATCATGCGTTCAACAAGTGGCAGCTGAGTATGACGATCACACTGTAGTAACAATGCTAAATCATCTTTATCTAATAGCCAAATTGGTATTCTTAGTTTTTCAAAAGCTGGTTCATACTCTGATGAAGTAAAGACACGATAGTTGTAATTTGGATTAATCTGATTTAAATTGTTAAACGCCTGTGAATACTCTCCTGAAATATCAAAAAGAATAAAGTTAGCACGATAAGGTTTAATTTTATCGTTGTAGAAAACATTTTGTAATAATTTAGCTAGTCCCCAAGATTTACCAGAACCACTGTTACCAAAGATAGCAAAATGGTTACTGAAGAAATGATTGATATTAAAATAGATAGGAAAATTATTATAGAATGGACTTCCTCCTAAATGAATTGAATTCTCATCAGCTTTACCTAAAAGAAGTGGAATTTCTTCATTGACTACTCCCCTTATTTGAGCATCTAAAAGAGGTTTTCTAAGTACTCCTTGGAAAAGTTCACCATTTCTAAACTCTCCCAGTAATCTTATTTTAACTTCTCTATTGTTTATTTCTTCTATTTCTCCTAGAAGATGCTTTTCAACATCGGAGACAACAACGTGCATATTGAGTAGATTATTTTTTATCTCTACCCCTTCTTTTAAACTAACAAAGATGTTCCCTTCATTCATAAAAACAATCTTATCAAACATAGTTTCCCTCTTTTCTTCTTTATAGTATTTCTCTTATATCATCTATTGTATCATTATCTAGTAATTTTTCTATTTTTTTCAGTACTTTTTTTCTTCTTTCTAACATCCCAAGGTTTTTTTCATAAAAATATAATTTATCTTCGACTGTTTGAATATGATTATGAACAGCGTTTCTACTTATTTTAAGGAGATCAGCTATTTCAGCAAGTGATAGGTTCTGGCAGTAGTAACTTTCAAAACATTCTTGCTGCTTTTCTGTGAATAATCCTTTGTAATAGTCGTAGAGTTCATTTAATAAAATAGTCTTTTCCATTACATCATCTCCTTGAAAAGTCCGTATATGTACTTTTCGATATCGAAGGCTTGAAGATCTTCTTTGCGTTCACCAAAACCGACAAATTTAACTGGCAAACCTACTTTATCTTTGATTGCTAGAACGATTCCTCCCTTAGCGGTTCCATCTAACTTAGTTAGAACAATTCCACTAAGTTTACTTATCTCTTTGAAAGCTTCGGCCTGGGCAATACCATTTTGACCAGTCGTGGCATCGATAACTAGCAGTGTTTCATGCGGAGCATCAGGGATAATCTTAGCAATAACACGGTCTATTTTTTCAAGTTCTGCCATCAAATTAGTTTTATTTTGTAGTCTTCCAGCAGTATCGATCATGACAACATCAGTTTTATCCGCAAGCGATTCTTCAAGACCACTATAGACGACACTTGATGGGTCCTGTCCCTGGTCTGTTCCATAAAAGGATGCTCCGACTTGCTTTGACCAAAGTCTAAGCTGTTCGATAGCTCCGGCTCTGAAGGTATCGGCAGCAATCATTTTAACTGTCTTACCCTCATCGATCATCTTGGCAGCTAGTTTTGCTATTGTTGTTGTCTTACCAACTCCGTTAACGCCTACAAAAAGTACAACTGTCGGTCCTTCTTTAGCAAACTTTATTTTACTTTCAATAACTTCATCATCGACATAAATTATAAATAGTTCATCGACAATAATTTCTTTTAACTGCTCCGGATTACTGAGATTTTCTTGTCTGACACGTTTGCGCAGTTTTTCCATGAAATCGATAATGGTTGTTACCCCAATATCAGCCATAATTAAAATCTCTTCGAGTTCTTCGAAGTATTCTTCAGTTAAACTATGATACTTATTAGTTAAATTGATAAGTTTAGAGACAAAATTCTCACGACTTTTAGTAAGTCCCTTTTCATATATAATTATATCTTCATTTTTCTTATCATTAACTGTTTCTTTTGTAAAAACATTTTTTAATTTATCAAATATTCCCATCTAAATCACCAAATTTATTATACCATAAGAAAAAGACTTAATACAGTCTATCTCTCATCGACAAAATCATTAGTTCGGTAATAGATTTTTTCTACTACTTTAGCTTTGTTTTGAACTTGAACTAGGGTAACGAAATTAGTGTTTTTTAATTCGTTATACTTTTCTACAAATACGCGCTCGCGGTAGAAGCCTGGCATAGAGCCATCTCCCAAGCTGTAGAACTTAGTTGTTTCAATATTACTGGCAGCCATTGCTTCTTCGGCAATCTCGGTATCACTAGGAAGCCAAGGTCCTACTTTAGCAATTCTAACAAGGGTATTTCCTTTAGAATGATCGGCTATGATATATACATCACATTTAAATGTAATTCTTTTTTCATCACGGTAATTGTAAATTTTACTTTCATAAAGATCGCAAGTACTTGAGCTAAATGGACTAGCATAGTCTTCTTCAGTTGCATAACGATTGTGATCATGTAGTAAATCGATCAAGTATACTACTTCGGTAAATCTAGCGTCTTCATCACGAACTAGGGCTGCTTGATCACCAAATTTGTTGGCCAGTTTTTTTAGAGTTGAAAAACTCTGCTCATCTATCTGTTTTAAAAACGTTTGTGAAACAACAATTACTAAGATAATGATTACTAACATTGAAATCATTATTTCTTTAGCACCAAAACCCCTATTGTCTAATTTCATGGTACTTCTCCTTAATATCTGGCTCTACTAGTTCAAGGCTGCTAATAATCACATCTAAGCAGTGGCCATAATCTCCTTTATTAAATATTTTTTCAGCTTCATATATAGCTTCATCGATCTTTTGATGAGTTGTGCGATACTTGTTAGCATAGACAATTAGGTCTTCGCAGGTACTAGCATCGACGATTACTCGGCCAGTTGTTACATAAACTTTCAGGGCTAGGTCACGAGCTGTATCGACACGCATGTTTAGCGTTTTAATATCAATTGGTTTTTTAGATAGTTCTTTAATTACTTCGGCAATCGAATCGTTAGCCTCAGACAGCTGTACATAATAGAGCTGATTAGCTGCTGGTAATTTATAGCCACGACGACCGATTTTAGCACAAGCTAGCAATTCTTGAATATCGTCAAGTTGTTCTCTAGCGCGCTGCTCATCATCGTACATGTTACCTAGTGATCTAAGGGAGTTATCAAGAGCTTCTTCGATCGATTTTAACTTGAGTGACTCTTCTTGTAAGACTATATTTGCTTCGGTGTAAGGGATCTTTTTACCCTTAAGTGACTTAGCTGTCTTTTTTGCTTCTTTGTTTAACTCTTCGAGATTAGAATTAACCATCTCAAATGTTTCAAGTTCTTCATCAGTTAATGAATAAGTGTTTTTAACACTTTCAATCTGTTTGAAGATATCAGCAAAAATTTGATTAGTTTTAAGTAGTCTATCACTAAATGATGGATAGTTAGTTTCATAATCACGACGAGCTATTTTTTCACGATCAAAGTCTTCGAAAAGCGAATCTAAATACGTTGTCATCGTCTTTAAATCAAGTAGACAATCTTCGAGATTTAATACTCTAATACGGTCCATGACAAGATTGATGTTCTTAATCGATTCTTCCATGTTGTAAGTTATATTTAGATAATTTAGTGAATAGTCTTCATCGATCATCTTTTCATATATTTCAGTAATTTGTTCTATCTTTTTAGGTATTAATTTAGTTGCTAATAAAACTAAATCAGGAGTCTCTTCGATAATTGCTGCCATGTGGTCGATCATTGTGTCTATCGCTTTGACGATATGGACAACTTCGCTGTATTCATTTCTTTCCATGAAAGCTTCAAAATCTTGGAACCGGCGTTCAATATTTTCAAACTGAAGGTCGATTGTCTCTGCTATTTCACCATATTCTTCTTTAGTGTTGGCAAAGATGTTACTCAGTTCACGATATTTAGTTTTAAGTTTAGTAATAAGAGTACGATACTTTTCTTCACTAGAGTTAACTTCCTGTATCTCAAGCATCAAACTATCGTTAGCATTCTTTGTTTTATATAGTTCAATTTCAGCTTTAGCTTCAGCTATATGGAAACTACTGTAGTCTTTCTTATCTAAAAGAAGCTCTAGATCGATAATCATATCATCGAGATTTGGGAGACGCTCTTCTTTAAGAGAGTTGTAGCGTGCTACCCAGTTATTAAACTTTTCTTCAGATTTTTCATTTTTAATAATCGTTTCTACTTTATCTAGCTCTGAAGCTATCGAAGTGCTAGCTATGACATTTTTTTCAAACTCTAAGTTAGCTATCGTTCGCTCACACGCTTTGACTTTACGACGTTTATTAATTAGGACAATTGTTATTACAGCAATGAAAAAAATGATAGTGTAAGTAATTGTCATAACTATATTCATGTCTACTTTCATTGCTCTCTCCTATCTCGTTTTATGTTTCTCTTCATCTTTTTGATTGACCTTTCGACTGACAGCTTTAGCTATCTTTTTAGTATCGATCGGTTCGACAAAGATAATATCGTTATTTTCATTTATTCCTAGATGCTTTCCAATTAACATATTAAGCGTATCTGAAACAGTATAGATAGTATCTTTAATCTCTTTTTTATCACTACTATTTTTAGCTTTCTTTGCTAATTGTCTAAGGGTATCTAGTCTAAATCCTAAACCTATAATAGTCTTTTGATCAGATTTAGTTATATACTGATTATCCATATTATCACCTATGATAGTTTAATAATATCATATAGACCTAAAGATTTCCATAATTTATTGACATATTTAGCTTGTTTATGTATAATTATAAACGCATATTCAAAACAGCACTATCTATCAAATATAACGTGTTTATTAAGTTTATAAGTACCTTGGCTGTTTAAGTGAAAGTATTGAAATAAACTCCCTATATTTGTCGGTAGAAGTCTTTTGTTTATGAAATATAAATAAAGGAGGATTAAAATGTCAAGATACACAGGACCAGCGTATAAAAAGTCTCGTCGTGTAGGTTTCTCTACTTTAGAAAATGGTAAAGATATCGTCAAGCGTCCATATGGACCTGGACAACACGGTAGAACTCGTCGTGCTAAGATTACTGAGTATGGTACTCAGTTAAAAGAAAAGCAAAAAGTTAGATTCATGTATGGATTAAACGAAAAGCAATTCTACAAGACATTTAAAGATGCTCAGAAGATGGAAGGTATCCATGGTGAAAACCTACTTAAACTTCTTGAGTCAAGACTTGATAACGTTGTATACCGTATGGGACTTGCTTCGACTAGAAGAGGAGCTAGACAGCTCGTCAATCATGGACACATTCGTGTCGATGGTAAGAAGATCGATATCCCATCATACAGAGTACCTGCAGGTAGTAAGATATCTCTTAAAAATAGCGATATGAAAGTCGTTAGAGAATCTCTAGATAAGTTACTTGCAAGAGTAGAATTTGTAACTTTTGATGCTAATAAACTTGAAGGTGTATTTGTTCGTTTGCCAGAGCGCGGTGAACTTAATGCCGATATCAATGAAGCACTAATCGTTGAATACTACAACAGAGGATAATAAAATAAAAAAGATAGCTATTAGCTATCCTTTTTTTATTTCTTTTTTTCTAATTTTGCTAGAACTTCTTTGACTGCTTTAACTGCAACCAATCTTGCTTCTTCAGCTTTCTTTTGAACAATCGGTGTTCCTTTTTCTTTAGCCAGTTCAACTAATTCTTCAGCTTTAGCTTTGATTGTGTTGCCCTTTTCTTTAGCAATCGCTAGAGCTTTTTCTTTATCTAGATCAGTTAACTCATTTTTTAAATCAGTTATTTTATCTTCGATAGATGCTCTAACTTCGTTAGTGTCGATGCTTTTAACATCGTCAAGAAGTTCATCAAATTTAGACTTAAGTTCTTTTCTAGTTTCTTTCCCTGTCTTAGGGGCAAAAAGTAGTCCAAGACCTGCTCCTATCGCAGCTCCTATTGCGAACTTTCCAAATCCTTTTTTCTTACTCATTTTCCTCTTCTCCTTTCACTTTCTTGGATTTTCGATTCTTACCAGCGTTTATCACGCGGCTTACCACTGACGCTACTCCATCAATTAGACGATCACTAGCTAGTGATATCGTATCTGTCAAAGCATCAACTGCTCCAAAGACACCATCTAACGATTTAGACTTATTTTCGATGTCATCAAGGACAGCGTTAGTCTTATCGACAGTAGTAAGTAATTTTATAACTAATATGATTAATACAACTAGTAAAATAGCAAGTAGTATGTAGATGATAATTGGCATCAATTGATTCATGAATTCCATAATTATTTATCCTCCTCATCTTCGTACATAGCTTCGATTAAGTCAAAGAGATTATCACCGTTATCTTCATCTTCATCCTCATTTTTCTTTTCTTCAAGGAATGGTGGAACATCTTCTAGTTCTTCTTCA
>CAYZRY010000007.1:17372-26889 GCA_964481005.1 uncultured Muribaculaceae bacterium | reverse complement strand
ATCCTCATTTTTCTTTTCTTCAAGGAATGGTGGAACATCTTCTAGTTCTTCTTCAAGACGGTCACTACGACGTGCTTTCTGCTTAGACTTCTCGGTTGCTTCATCTTTGTAATCGACATTGTATTCAAGACCTAACTCATCGAAATACTCTTCAGCATCTCCGACTGTAACTGTTTCAACAGTTGGAGCACCATCACGATTTAAATCGATAAGTCCTTTGTCTAAATCTTCTTCATAGCTGATTGGTTCTAATTCTTCGATTTCTGGTTCGGCTAATTTTTCACTTCTTCGCTCGATGATACTTTCTCTTTCGATTGGTTCACCGTAAGCTTTTTCTCTAACAGCATCGAGATTTGGTCTTCTCGACGAAGTCGTAGATAGCCTTACTTCTCGTTTAGAGACAACATCTTCCTTGCGATAGTTCTTATCTAGAATTCCATATATCGGAGAAATTATCGGTGTCGGTTTAAAGATTTGTTTTTCTTTAATTCCCTCATACGGAACTGATGGTTTTTCTTCTCTTTCTCCTGGTGCTTCGCGCCAAGATGGAAGTTCCGTCTTTTCTTCTTTGGCCTCTTCGACTTCTTCTTTGAAATCTTCTTCATCAAAGTCCATTGTATATTTTTGTCTCTTTTCTAATCTAGACGAAAAACTCTCTAACTCTTCATAATCTTCTTCGACTGGTTCAATATCTTCTTCATCTTTGATATTTACCTGTTGCTCTGGAAGATCAATTTGTTTAGCTACTTTGACTTCTTCTGGCTCTTCATTTTTAATTTTCTTCTTCTTTTTCTTTTTAGACTCAGGCACTAATTCTTCAACTTCATATTCTTGTTCTTCGAATAGAGCCCCTTTTATTTTATCCCAAATTGACATATCAACACCTCTTCTTAATCAATTGTTTCAGTCTTAGGAATAAAATATTCTTCGACTAAACCATCATCTTCTTCATTTGTCCCTTGTTCTATTTCTCCATCGAAATTAAGGGTCGCAGTCGTTTTCTTTTTTGTTTTAAAGATATCATAGACCTTCTCTTCATAGACAACAGCGTTTTCATTTATAAAACTGGCAATTATTACATCATTATATGTGACACTAGCTAATACTAAACTAGATTGTATCAAACATTCTTTGATATTTCGTTCATGACAAGCACCTTCTATTTTACTGTAATTATACATGTAATTAAAATAGTACTGATCATCTCTCTTATCAATCTCTAAATAACCAACTTTTTTACCATTTTTAAACTCTCTACTATAATGTAAATCCTTATCTATTTCATACTTAGACTTCTCTTTGTAAAAGTATGAAAGAGTATCGTTGTACATGTACATCTTGTCACCTTTATAGTACAAACTAGTATTCAAATCATTCTTCTCTAAAACGATCATTCCCTTAGGTAAATAGTATTTATATCCTTCGAAATGTTCGTTAGCTGTATGCTTTTCTTTGGCTAGTAGAACATGGTCTACTATTTCGTCGTAGCTGTAATCATTTACAACGGCAAAGTTACAAGCTGTCAGAGCCAGTAGAGAAATGGTGAACACAATCAGTTTTTTCATTTTTCACCTACTCTTAATAAATTATAACATATTTTTATGTATCAATAATATTCTATCATTTATTTATCGATTTTTCACTATTTTTTGACAGATACATAGTATATTGCTTGACCGATAAATTTTTTTTCATATTCAGTCATAATATTGTTTTCTATTTCACTTTGATGAAGATCTAGTGATAGTTCTTCGATTTTATATGAAGCATCGACATAACTTATTAATGATGATTCAAATAATATCTGATTATCGGTCTTTTGCACAATCCTGTTAATATCCTTAAAAATATGGGCATAACGCTCTAGAAATAGTGGACTACTGAGGCGTCTCATAGCATGGCGCTTCTTTGGCCAAGGATCTGAAAAGTTGAGATAAATTAAGTCAATTTCCCTGTCGAAAAAGTCAGTTACTAGTTCAGCGTTAGCTCTTACTAAGACAAGATTGGGAAGATCAGTGGGAAGCTTTTGTACCGCTCTTGCTATGACGCTATCATACTTTTCAACACCAATGAAGTTGATGTCTGGATAACGCTTTGCATTTTCTATGATAAAGTCTCCCTTACCCATCCCTATTTCGAGGTGAATAGGATGATCATTTCCAAAATGCTCTGCCCATTTACCCTTCATCTTTTCCGGAGAAAGAATTAAGCTTTTTGACTCAATTAAGATTTCTTCTTTATTTTTTAAATTTCTAAGACGCATGTTATCTCCTTCTAATGAGGGTTCGTTGAAGCCCTATTTTACTAGTAATGTATAAGTATATAAAAATTGTTGGAAGTGCAATAGCTAAAATAACGATAAGTGGGTTATTAAAGTTCTCAAGATTGATAAAAAACTTAAGTAACCAGATTAAAGTGGTCATCAAAACGGCGATGAAGAGATTATCGAAAAGCAATCTCGTTGTTTTTTCAATATTGAAGTGATAAATCTTACTCAAGTAATTTAGGTTCATTCCAAAGATAATTAACTGAGCCAGAAGTGATGAAATAATCACTGCGTTATACTCAGCTATTCCAAGTCTCGTAAAGCTACTAATGATAAAATATACGAGGACAAGCTTGACGATAAGAGCTACTTTAATTGACTTTTTAAGAGCCTTCTTATGACCTGTTATCAGCAATATGATAATTGTACTAAGTGATAATACTAAACTTATTATCATGAAAGAAAACATCGGTAAAACAGACGATGCTAATGCCTTTTTCCCAATAAACAGTAACCACATTTCTTCTGATAAAAAAGAAATTAATAAAGCAATTGGAAGAGACATAAACAAACTCTTACGAACAGCTATATCGATATTGTTTTTGACAGATTCATCATTACCACTAGCTAGTGCTTCTTTGATTGAAACAAGATTTTTATATATAAATATGACAACTAGTACTATTAAAATAATACTTAGTTTAAAAGACAGTGATGAAAAAGCAAAGAGTATTTCATCAAGTAATGATTGACTATATTTAAGTAATCTTAAAGTTAGAGCAATCAGTATAAAATCAATGATAACAAAAAGATTCATATATATAACAACTAATTTACTATATTCTTTTTTCTCATATAGTAAGATTTCTTCGCTGATAATATTCTTCTTTTCACGTTTCTTTTTAGGTTTTGATCTAATAATGACAAACAGTATTAACGGAGCCATAATCCAAGCAATAGTTACTACCGTAATATAGAAAAAGTCCCCAAGTGAAGAATTTCCCTTTAATAGTGATAAGAAAATTAAGCTAAGTAGAATTATTAACTTTTCAAATAAATATAGGTAGTACTGCTGAATTTTACTTTTAGCTAGTATCATATATATAATACGTAAGCTTGGAACAAGTAAGACAGTTAGTGAAAATATTCTGATAGTCGCTGCTAGATTGATATCTTTAGGGGATAATAACTTAGCTATTGGGCTTGAGATAATAAGCAGAAGTAAGAAGAAAACAAACGATGTTTTAGAGATTTTCTTCAAACAATTTATCAGGATTTCAACTTTCTTTCTTTTCTCAGCACTTGCTAGCGCTAAACAATCGAGGCTATAGACCATCATATTACCTAGTATTAAACTGACGATAAAGTATGCATAAAAATATCTAGTAAAAACATTTAAGTTCAAAAATTTATAACTGGCAACCAAGATTAAAAAGTCTACTATGGCTATCAGTACTAGAGTTCGTGAAACATCAAACAATATATTCTTATTATCTTTTTTCATAACATACCCTCTTTAAGATATTTTATCACATAATTATAAATAATTAAAAAACAGACAATATATTTGTCTGTTTTTATTTATCTAACTACAATGTTTACTATTTTATCTTTAATGACAATTATTTTTAATATTTCTTTGCCCATGAGATGTTTTGCTACATTGCTTTCGTTTTGTGCCTTAGTTTTTATATCTTCTTCACTCTCATCTAGACTAACTTCGATAGTTCCACGAAGCTTTCCGTTTACTTGAATAGCGATAGTTTTTATCTCATCGATAATTTTTTCGCTATCGTAAATTGGCCAAGAACTGTTATATAGTAAGTCTCCTAATGTATAGTATTCATTTAATTCTTCGGTAATATGTGGAGCTATCGGGTTTAATAAATGAAGTAAAACGCGATAGTCACCATGACTGATTGAATCTTTTTCATCATATTCATTTAACAGTATCATAAGTGCTGAAACAGCAGTATTAAACTTCATGTTATCGATGTCTTCGGTAACCTTTTTAATTGTTTTATGAATACTTTTTTCAAGACTTGGACTGTATTCTAGTTCATCATTTAGTTTTTCGCCAAGTCTGACAATGCGATCTAGGAACCTACGGCATCCTTTAAGTCCTTGCTCACTCCAGCTGACTTCTTTCTCGTAGTCACCGATAAACATTTCGTAAGTTCTAAGGGCATCGGCACCATACTCATTTACAACATCATCAGGATTGACAACATTGCCACGAGATTTACTCATTTTCTCACCGTCAGATCCTAGGATCATTCCGTGAGAAACTCTGACTTTAAATGGTTCAGAATTTGGTAATAAACCTATATTGTGCATAAACTGATTCCAAAATCTAGCATATAACAAGTGTCTTGTTGCATGCTCCATTCCGCCGTTGTAGAAATCTACTTTTCCCCAGTAATTTAATGCATCTTTGGAAGCTAATTCTTCATCGTTATGAGCATCCATATATCGAAGCCAGTACCATGAAGATCCTGCCCAGTTAGGCATGGTATCAGTTTCACGTTTAGCTGGTCCATTACATTTTGGACAACTAGTATTAACCCAATCCTCGATTGCTGCTAGTGGTGATTCACCATCATCAGTTGGTTCATAAGAAGCGACATCTGGTAAAAGGACCGGCAAATCCTCTTCTGGAACAGGAACAAAGCCACACTTTTCACAGTGAACTAGAGGAATTGGTTCTCCCCAAAATCTTTGCCGAGAGAAAATCCAGTCTTGAAGACGATAATTAATTTTTTTCTTAGCAAGACCTTTATTTTCAAGATAGTCGATAACTTTATCGATTGCCTCGCTTTTAGTTTCAATTCCGTTTAAGAATCCTGAATTGATCATTTCACCATCGCCGCTATAAGATTCCTTAGTAATATCTCCGCCCTTTATTACTTCGATAATTTCGATGTCAAACTTTTTAGCAAAGTCGTAATCACGATCATCGTGAGCCGGAACTGCCATGATGGCTCCAGTTCCATATCCCATCATGACATAATCGGAAATATAAATAGGTATTTCTTTATCACTAAGTGGATTTATTGCCGATAAACCGTCGATTTTAACTCCTGATTTATCTTTGTGAGCTTGACGTTCAAACTCTGTTTTATGTCTAGCTTGATGACGATAATCTTCGATATCATCAATATTATTAATTAAGCTTTCATACTTGTCGATAAGTGGATGTTCTGGGGCTAATACCATGAAGGTTGCTCCAAAAAGTGTATCAGGTCTTGTTGTAAAGACAACTAGTTCTTCATCTACTTCTTTTACTTTGAAAGTAACTTCAGCCCCAACTGACTTACCAATCCAATTAACCTGTGCCGTTTTGGTTTTTTCTTGAAAGTTAGTATCATCTAAACCATCAAGTAATGCTTCGGCATAATCAGACATTCTAAGTAGCCACTGATCTTTTTCTCTTTGCTCAACAGCCGTTCCACAGCGTTCACAAACGCCACCAGAAGAATCTTCATTAGATAGACCAGTCTTACAACTAGGACACCAATTGATATTCTTCTTATCTTTATATGCCATTCCGTGTTCATAAAATTTTAGGAACTGCCACTGTGTCCATTTGTAATAATCTGGATCGGTAGTTGAAAATTCTCTACTCCAATCGAAAGATATACCAAGTTCCTGTACTTGTTTTTTAAAGACAACTATATTTTCAGCAACGGCATCTTTAGGATGAATTTTATTCTTTATTGCATACTGTTCTGCTGGGGCTCCAAAGGCATCCCAACCAATCGGAAATAAAACATTGTATCCTTGCATTCTCTTTTTTCTTGCCATGACATCAAGGGCTGAATAGCTTCTCGCATGTCCAACATGAAGACCCGCTCCTGACGGATAAGGAAATTCGACAAGATAATAGTATTTTTCTTTGTCAGAATCATTCAAAGCTTTAAAACTTGAGTTATCTTCCCAATGCTTTTGCCATTTATTTTCTATTGTTTTGCTTATTTCTATCATTTTTAATTAATCCTTTCTGTTTGAAGTATTTTCCCAGTAACGAATAACTTATAAGTATAACCGGGAATGTAAGGAGACCTCCAATTAATAACTTAATCATCAAACTTTTAATTGGTAAGTAGATAATTAGAGTTACAATTATCGCTACATCAAGAGCACAAACTAAACCTACTACTTTCAGTAAACCTCGATAGTTTAACTTCTTTAAATCGATATTATACTTTCTTATCAAAAGTTCCACTTCGACTGGTATTTTAGGTTCTTCGCTCTTATTTTTCTTTTGAATGTATTTACCATCTTTATCATACTTTCTAATATGCATAACATAATAGATAAAATATACTAAAGTTACAGTAATAATAAATCCTAACATATCTCCTCCACAAAAAAACGACAATTCACCCTATAAGGACGAATTATCGTGGTACCACCTTAATTACTTCTCAAAACTATAACGCGTTACCGTTTTACCACCCAATAAGACAAGTTCACAAGATAGCAATTACCAGCTTACATCGTTCTGGCTTTCTCTAAATTACTATTTTTGTTACTACTCCTTCGGTAATTGACTATATTATACTAGACTTGATTAGCATATTCAAGTAATTTTAGGAACAACTTGATGAAGCTTGAATCTAGTCCTTGTTTCTTTAGTTTCCTTAAAGCGATACGTTTATCTTTAAGTTCTAATGGTCCAAAGATGATATCGGCAATACTTTCTTTAATAAGCGTTGGAATCATCAAGTCTTTGATGATTTCATCGATATCTTCATTCATTACACGGGCTGCATCTATTTCGATATCTTTTCCCTTACAGTTGATAGTTAATTGTCCAATGGTTGGAACATCTTTGACTTCGACGACAAAGTCATTGTTATCGACATATGACTTGTTTGGAACTTCTTCTGTTTTATAGTAGGTTTTAACTTCTTCGGAATATTTAGTGTTTCTAAAACGAATCTTGTATGATCTCTTTTCAGGAACAATTCCACTCTTACCTTCTAGAGCTCTAATAATCAAAGTGTAATTATTAGGTAGATAGTTATAATCTATCTGTGTCAACAAGTAATAGCCCTCTTTATATAGCGAACTAATTCCATCGTCTTCATACAAATTATATGTGTTATTTTGTCCAGGGAAAACCTGAATCTCCAGCTCTGTTGGATTAGACGTATTATTGGTATTACTAGTTAGTGATAATGGAATAATACTTCCCTTCTTGGCAAAAACTGGATAATCTTGCTCTTTGTAGAAGGTAATATATTTCTTATTACCAACGTATTTCTTACCTGTGTAGAAGTCATACCAAGTTCCTTCTGGTAAGAAGAAACGATGAATAGTCCTATCCATGATAGGTTCTTTTTTATTGACGATCGGAGCTACAAAAAGCTCTGAACCAAAGAAATATTCATTGCGATAAGTATCGTCATCATAAGCTTTCGGGAATACATAATACAGTGGTTGAAAAATAACTTTTCCAAACTTGTGATATTTGTAAGCCTCAGTATATAGATAAGACATCAGTTGATGACGTTGTTTTAAATAGTCGTTAACGATGACCGTTGTTCGGTGATCCCATCTCCATGGCTCACGTTTATAGTATTTTCCACCCGATGAGTGAAAACGCATGATCGGACTGAAAGTTCCAAGTTGAACGCTACGGATATATAGTTCCGGATCTTCGATACCACCGTGGTGACCTCCGACATCGTGACTCCACCAAGAAATCCCAAGGTTAGACGCCGACAAGTTAAAGAATGGCAATAACTTAAAATTAGACCAACTTACTTGGAGCTGTCCTGAGTATAAAACTGGATAACGATGAGCTGCAACTGTCGAGTTGCGAGCTAGTAACATTCCGCGTTTTCCTTGATTTCTAGCTAAATCATTATATTGATAATGGTTTAATATCCATAAATTTTTCAAGTCTTTTAATTCATCGTAATCATTCCAAAAGAAGTCTACACCCATATTCTCAAGGGGATGAAGCATTACCTTCATGTAGACATCGAGGAATTTAGGATCACGGGGATTAAAGGGAATTGTTCCATCTTTGTCAGCTTCTAGATATTTTTTGACTTCTTCGTAGAACATCTCGTGTTCTTTAATACCTTCTTTAGGATTGACTGATAGACCGAGGCGAATTCCTTCCCTGTGAAGTGTTTCAATTAGTTTAATTGGTTCTGGAATAAGCTGATTATTAAAAGTATAACCAGTCTTAGCTCCCTTCACTTTGTCAGTATCTCTGATATGCCATCCATCACTTAGTAAAAAGACCGATAAATACATATCATTTTTTAAGAATTTTTGAGTAATATCGAGAATTTCTTCACTAGTGTAAGGAAGATCACGGCACCACCAGTTACCAAGTACATAACGAGGCACAAGCGATGGCATACCACTTAATTTAAAATAGTCTTGCATACAAAAACCAAAATCTTTTCCATAGGCAAAGACATAGATATCTATTCCATCACGTTTTTCATTGATAAAGGTTCCATTACTATCTAGTCTTAGGCTATCGCTATCATCGATACTGACGAAACCTTCGACCGAATATAGTCCATTATTTTCTTTACCAGGTTTATCGAAATTCTCTAAACTGATGTTAGAACCATGAAAGTTCCTAACTTCCGGATGACCATAATACCAAATGTTTCCACTGCCTTCGAGATGAACACTTAGATTCTTCATCGTGTTTAAAGCACTACCTTTGAACGGTTGTTCTTTAGCGTACGTAAGTTTAAAGCTTTTAGTTTTAATTTCGATAAAGCTGACATCTTCTTTAACTTCAAACGCAGGCACATCAAAATCACGATTTACGACTAGCTGCGTAGCTAAATCATTAAACACGCCATCATTTTGATACTCCAAGCGAATAAGTCTTTCGCTGAGAATAGTTATTCTATATCTTTTACCTTGAAAAATAGCCTCTTTCTTAGCAAGAAGTTTTCCATTATCAAGATGAAATTGTGATCCTAAATCATACATTGACTACCCTCTTATTCTATTCTTTTTAATTATAGCACAAGACGTTTATAATTCTCTACTATTTTGATATAATTTAATATGAAAGGCAAAGATGTTTAAATATAGTAATTCAAATAAAAGATATCATAGTTTAGATTATTATTACCGTTTAAAGTTTGGCAAGAAAATAGCTAAAATTAGTTTAAACGGTGGTTTTACGTGTCCTAATAAAGATGGTTCTAAAGGTACTGGTGGTTGTATTTACTGTTCTAAACTGGGAAGTGGTGACTTTGGTGG
>CAYZRY010000007.1:0-17272 GCA_964481005.1 uncultured Muribaculaceae bacterium | reverse complement strand
TATCTTTCAATTGAACTTGGGCTACAAAGTAGTAATGATAAAACAGCCGAATATATCAATCGCGGGCACGACCTTTCCTGTTTTGATGAAACAGTTAAGCGTTTGCGCAGTCGCGGTATCGAAGTAGTGGTCCATGTTATAAATGGACTGCCCGGCGAAAGCAAAGAAGATATGCTCGGGACAATCAAGTACCTAAATAGTTTAGATATCCAAGGAATAAAATTTCATATGTTAAACATTCTAAAAAATACTAGACTTGCTGACCTTTACGAAAAAGAAAAATTTCCGCTTCTTTCAATCGAAGAATATTGCGAAATAGTCTGTGAGCAGCTTCGGCACCTGCGAAGCGAAATAGTTATCCACCGGGTAAGTAGTGACCCCGATCCAAAAGACCTAATTACTCCCCTTTGGACTGTCAAGAAGTTTAAAGTAATGAATACAATAGATAAGATGATGAAGTCCAAAGATATCTACCAAGGAGACAAAGTTTAGTTGTAATAAGTGTGTCAAAATAACATTATACATAATAAAAAGATGGTTTTACCATCTTTTTTTGTAAATCATTATTTAATTTTGTTTAAAAATTCTTCCTCTGACCAAATTTCAATTCCAAGTTCTTTAGCCTTTTCAAGTTTAGAACCCGCTTCTAAGCCGGCAACTAAAACTGATGTTTTCTTACTGACTGAACTTGAAGTTTTACCACCTAAGTCTTCGATTAACTGATGGATTTCATCACGAGAATAATTACTTAAGCTACCCGTTACCACAAAGGTCTTACCACTAAACAAATCATTAGTATTTTCTTTGCCTAGGTAATTAAAATTAATGCCGAGGGCGCGAAGTTTTTCTATTTCTTCTTTAACTTCGTTTCTTGCAAAGTAATTACTGATTGAACTGGCAATAATACCACCTATATCACTTATCTTTATTAAGTCATCACTTGTAGCTTGCATTAGTTTATCGAGCGTTTTATACTCTTTGGCTAAGACTTTGGCCGTCTTTTCACCGACATTTTCAATGCCGAGGGCAAAAATCAACTTTTCAAGTGAGTTTTCTTTGCTACTTTCCACCGATTCAATCAATTTATCGATACTTTTTGTTCCAAAGCCTTCGAGTTCAACTAATTCTTCGCGATGATCAGCAATAGCATAGATGCTGCTAAAGTCCTTGATAAAGCCCATGTTGAAGAAATCTTCGACTATTCGCTCACCAAGTCCATCAATATTCATTGCTTGACGTGATACAAAGTGAATTAACCCTTCGATTTTACGTCCGTCGCAATATGGATTTAAACAGTAGTGATCAACTTGCCCAGCTTTCTTTTCTAGAGTACTCGAGCATATTGGACACTTGTCGATCATGACAAAGTCTTTTTCACTGCCATCTCTTCGCTGGGTAAGAACTCCACCAACTTCAGGTATGACATCAGCAGCTTTTCTAACTGACACGATATCACCTATTTTAAGCCCTTTTTCCAGGATAAAGTTCTCATTGTGAAGAGTTGCTCTCCTTATCGTTGAACCTTGGACTAAGACCGGTTCTAAGACTGCATTAGGCGTTATCTGACCGGTTCTTCCAACAGTAAAGATAATATCTATTAATTTAGTGTAAGAATCCTCGGCAGGAAACTTATAAGAAGTTGCCCATTTCGGAGTTCTTGCAGTAAAACCTAACTTTTCTTGATCTTTTATGCTATTTAATTTTATTACTACTCCATCGATATCATATTCGAGATTATGACGCTTTGCTGTAGCTTCTTCGACATAATCTAGGACTTCATCGATAGTTTTAGCTAACTTTTCTTTATTATTTACTTTAAAACCTAAACTGCGCAAATAATCTAGTGACTCATCTTGCGTTGTTATGCCATATTCCTTAGCATTAGGTAAATGATATATCCAGCAATCTAACTTGCGCTTACTAGTTATTTTAGAATCTAACTGACGAACTGATCCTGCGGCAGCATTACGTGGATTTTGAAATAGTTGTGCCCCACTTTTCTCACGTTCCTTGTTTAACTCTTCGAACGTTTTCTTACTCATGTATATCTCACCACGAACTTCGATATCAACTGCTTCTTTAAGAACTAACGGAACTGTTTTAATAGTCATTACATTGGCTGTTATATCTTCGCCAATTTCCCCATCTCCCCTAGTCGCAGCCCTAGTGAGTTTTCCTTTTTCATAATGAAGAGAAAAACTAAGTCCATCGATCTTTAACTCACATACATAGTTAGGATCTGTAATACCTGCTTTTTTAATCTTGTTATCAAAAGCTCTTATTTCTTCTTCGTTAAAGACATTAGCTAGCGATAACATCGGTATTTGATGAACAACCTTTTCAAATCCATCCAAAATCTTCCCACCAGCCCTGCTAGTCGGAGAATTTGGATCTCTAAGCTCTGGATGATTTTCTTCCAGTAGATACAACTCTCTAAGATATTTATCATATTCTTGATCACTTATCTTAGGATTATCTAATGTATGATAATCATAATTAGCTTGATTGATAATTTTTACTAGTTCATCATAACGTTTTTTCATCTGTTTTTTCTTTTGACCAAAGATTTTCCGGATATGTTCCGTTTTCAACCATCTTGGCTATTTCACCCACAACCATCGGCAAGTCTTCACGATAAGTGATACCAAGCCATCTAGCGTCAGTTTCAATAACTTTGACATCGGCAAATCCTTCGGCAACTATCTTTTGTAGTACTTGTGGAATTAAATATTCACACTTTTCTAAATTATCTCTATTTTCTTCTAAGTATTTAATAAAATCTTTCTCTAAATATTCAAAGATTGATGGTGAAAATAGCATCATATTAACTGCTACTAGTGCTGATTTTTCAACTTCGTACTCTGGTGAGCCATCAAGTGGTTTAGCAACTATTACATCACCCTGTTGTTCAATGACACTTTCAGATAATCTCTCTAAATAACCATCTTTTGCCCAGCAAACACCACGTTTAACTGTTCCATTTTCAGTTAAGGTATTACCTAGTCTATATCCGACGATTGCATATTGTTTTTTACCATCAATTTCATCATCCATACCTCTTAGATAGTTTGCCATTGCCACGAAAGCTTCTCTACCATAGAAATCATCTGCATTGATAATTGCAAACTTTTCATTGATTCTTTCTCCAGCTTTTAACACAGCGCTAGCTGTTCCCCAAAGCTTTTCACGAGCTGGTGGAATTTCAAACTGTTTAGGTAAGTCTTCGATTGATTCAAAAGAATAATCGACTTTAATCTGGCGAGCAACCCTTTGCCCAACAGTTTCTTCGAATAGATCATACTGTTCTTTCTTTATTGCAAAAACAACCTTGTTAAAACCTGCTTGAACAGCATCGTAGATAGAATAATCAATAATGAATTCCCCATTCTTTCCTACTGGCTGAAGTTGTTTTAGTCCCCCGAACCTACTTCCCATTCCTCCTGCAAAAATAAGTAATGTTAAATCATCTTTCATAATAAACCTCCTACATTTTATTTATACTTTTATGATTTTTTAATAATTTTTTAATTCCATATGGATGTTTGAATGCAATTGATATTAGTTTATCACCTACTTCGACAACTTTACCAGCCCCAAAGATATCATGATAGACAAATTCTCCAACTTCGAAAGTTAATTCTTCCTCGTGATACATTTCTTCTCTTACTTGAACAGTTTCTACTTTTTCTTCTTCGAAACTCTTTTCAAGAGTAGCATCTCCAATTTCCGTAATGAATCTACTTGGTGGATTTATTTGTTCTCTACCAAAGAGCATTCTTCGTCTAGCATTGACGATATATAATTTATGTTTAGCACGTGTTAGTGCGACATAACATAGTCTTCTCTCTTCCTCTAGTTCTTTACTATCAAGTAGTGAGTTTATGTGTGGGAAAATACCTTCTTCAAGTCCAACAACAAAGACATAATCGAACTCTAGTCCTTTGGCTGAGTGAATAGTCATAAGGTTAACTTGGTCTTGTTCTTCCTTGAACTCATTAATGTCAGTAAGTAGGCTTATCTCCATCAAGAAGTCTTCAAGTGAGGTTACCCCATCACGATTTTCAAATTCCTGCGTAATCGATTTGAACTCTTCTAAGTTCTCTAAACGAATATCAGCCTCTAATGATCTTTCACTCTTGTATTCAGTGCGCATACCACTAGATGATATGACAGCTTCGATAAGTTCGGTAAGTGACACTTCACTTGATAACTTTCTAAGTGATTCAATCAAATCTTTAAATACTTGTTCTTTGCCACCATCAATTGCCTCGAACATACTGATACCTTTTTTATCAGCTGCTTCGGCTAAGTTAGTGAGTGATTTCGTTCCGATACCACGCTTTGGAACATTGATTACTCTAGTTAAACTAATATTGTCTTTAGCATTTAAAATTATACGTAAGTAAGCTAATAAATCTTTGATTTCCTTTCGTGAGTAGAAGGATGTTCCACCAACTACTTTGTAGGGAATATTTCTTGTCACAAACTCTTTTTCCAAAGTGCTCGATTGAGCATTAGTACGATAGATGACTGCAATGTTATTATACATGACAGCGCTTGTTTTTATCTTAACTATTTCGTTGACAACAAAATTTGATTCATCTTGCTCACTTCTAGCACGATAATATGTAACTAATTGTCCATCTCCTTTATCAGTCCATAAATTTTTATCTTTACGTTCACGGTTGTTTTTAATAACGGCATTTGCAGAATTTAGAATATTAGCCGTTGAACGATAGTTTTGTTCTAACTTTATAACTTTGGCATTTGGAAAATCTTTCTCAAAATTCATGATGTTACGATAATTAGCTCCGCGAAAACTATAGATTGATTGATCATTATCACCGACGCAGCAGATATTAGAATATTTACTTGATAGCATCTTAGTCAACTTATATTGTGCTTCATTAGTATCTTGATACTCATCGATTAAAATGTACTGATAACGTTCTTGATATTTCTCTAAGATATCCGGATAAAGTTTAAATAACTTGATCGGTAACAAAAGAAGATCATCGAAATCAACAGAATTGTTGACAGCTAAAATTGCTTCATAACGTTTATAGACATCGAGGGTTATCTTTTCAAATTCACCGATAGCAAACTTACTGTATGCTTCGGGACTAATAAGTTCATTTTTAGAACTACTTATTTTATTTTTGATAGCTTTGGGATTAAAGATTTTAGGATCGATATCCTTCTCTTTAAGAATCTTTTTTATAACACTTAGGCTATCATCACTATCTAGTATGACAAAGTTACTTTCATAACCTAATAGTTTGGCATTTTCTCTTATTATCTTTAGACCAAAAGCATGAAATGTTGATACCTGAATGAAATTAGCTAGGTCACCAACTTGTTTATATACTCTACTTTTCATCTCTTTGGCTGCCTTATTTGTAAAAGTTATAGCCAAAATATTACTGGGCATTACTCCAGCTTCATTTATTAAATATGCTATTCGGGTTGTAAGGACTTTGGTCTTACCAGATCCTGCTCCCGCTAACACTAGTAGAGGTCCTGAAGTGGTCTTTACTGCTTCTTGTTGTTCTTTATTCAAATCATCTATATACACTATATACCTCGCTGTATATATTATACCCAATTTTAAGAAATAAATAAAGCAAAGAAAAAAGACCATAGGTCTTTATTTATTTTCTTCTAATTCTTTTTCTAAGTTCTTAGAACTAAGCTGATAACGCCATGCTTGATTTTGATTAACAATGACAAAAGCACACTTTTCGTTCTCGGTAATTTCAAAGTAAGCAATCGGTATACGCAGCTCATTTTGAGCATCTATTAACTCTTCGATACTCTCGACATCGATGATAGTCATACCCTTCAAATCGATCTTATTTTGAGCTTTGACGATGATATCGCCATAGCTAGCTAATATCTTATTTAAAGTGGTTAAATAGATAGATTCTTCTTTTTCTTCTTTAATATAGATGATGACTTCGCTCATGATAAGGAGAATCGATGAAATAATTCCAAAGATTCCAATAGCTAAAAAGACTGTATCTTGGATCGATTTTTCTTCAGCTACGGTGCGGTGGACCTTTTCAACACGTTGTGCTTCATAATCCGTACTGATTGCAAATACTCTTTCATTGAGTGGAATATTGACACTCATCTCTTCACTCGAAGCAAGTGGCAATCCATATCCTTCGACCGTGTTAGAGCTAGTAATATACTGAGTAACTTTAACATAGCCTCCGACTGAAAGTGAATAATCTTCCTGGAAAGATTTAACGACATTATCGAAAATAGCGTAGTTTAATTCTACTTTTTTGTTAGTGTTATAAGTCTGCTGATTTAAACCAAAAACTAAATTGCTTTCACTAAGTGGAAATTCTTTCTTCCAAAGTTCTTTTTGCCCAACTTCAGAACCCTTCTCATAAATGTACATCGTTGCTACTTCTCTAGTTTTATAGTTATAATTATATTTTTTATTAGCACTACTTGAATGAGCAAAATCAATAATTACTTTATCGACAATATCAGATAGATATCGACCATTCATTTTTAGTATTTTTTCTTCGTAATACTTATTAGGTTTTAGACTGACGCTGTACTTAACAGAATTTTGCTTACTGATTGATATTAATTCTTGTCTACCAACAGATTGGTTTTCCACACTAATCAAGATTAAGTATAGAGAAACAAAAGATAGAAACACCAAAAAAATAATCTTCAGAAACATTGCTGTCGACTTTTTTAAGACTGTGCGAGTTAGTTTTTTCTTAACTACTTTTGGTTGTTTGTTCTTTTTAGCCAAATCACACCTCAACACTTCCCCTATTCTATCTAAGATTATAACATCTTAATCTTTCTTAAAACAAGGTTTTTCACAAATTAACAATCATTTGACAAAGAAAAAAGCCCAATTACTTAGGCTTTTAATTTTAGTTATTAATGATTACTTATTATTTTGAATACTTTTCAAAAGTTTAAGTACAGCAATGTATTCATCTTTAGTAAATAAATCTGGTTCTTTTTCAATTCTAGTTTGATAGATAACCCTAGGTTTTGCTTCTTTAGCAATAAAACTTTCAGGTAATCGGTAACTAGGAATAGCCACGTAATCACGATTTCTTTCTCTGATAACCGGACGAGTGGCAACCTTTTCTTCGACTGGCAAGTTAGCTACTTTTCCACTAAATTTGTAGATTAGGATAGCTACTAGCCAAAGAATAAAGATGACATTGTTAATCTGAATTAAAGACATTATTTCTCTATTTGCATAAAGGTCAGTGTTTAGATATACATCCAAATTCTTTTTAGCTACTAAATCGAGCGTTAAGAATAAGATGTAAGTCATTAAACAGTAAGTAGCAATATTTATCTGTTTGATAATGTTACTAATTCTTTTAGAGAAGATCGTAACAAGCAAGATGATATTTATCGCAATTACCATGACGATATACGCAGCTAGATTTGGGAAATAAAATATGATGAATAAATTATCTACCATGTAATCTAAAAACGCAAATAACTGTTTATTATATTTAATTATAATAGCTAGTAATATTAGTCCATATAGGCCTGCATAGATATACAATTTTTGTTCTTGATTTCTTTTAGTACTTTGAAACAGTAAGAAATAAACAATGATAGCAAATATCAGTAAAAGTATAAAGTAAGGTGCTGTCAATATTAAATTAAATACTGTTTTGATTTTTTCAAACAATGATATATCTAACATTAACTCACCCCCTTTTTATTAATAACTCTGTCTTGAAACTAACTCTGCGATGTAAACTGTCTGTTTAGTTTTATTGTCTTTGGTACATGTTATTAAAGTTAATGTATTTTTACTGTAATCTCGGTAGATTGCTATACGACCTATTCGTTCTTGCAAGTATATCTTTGTTATCCTATATGTATATTTAACGTTTTGATAATTAACTACTGCTGTATCTCCTTCTTTTAATTGGTATAGATTTTTAAAGAAGGCAAGTGGACCTGAACCAGAGTGTCCAGCGATGATAAAGTTTCCTTTATCAACATTTGGATAGTTCGAAGTCTTGATGACAGTAATATTTTTGTTAACATGATTATCGCGCGAATTGATATCGACGAAACCACGTTTAAACCCAATCTTTGGAATTTCCAAACTACCGATATAGTATGGCGTTGTTGGCCTAGGAGCAGGAGCCACCGGTGCCGGTTGAACTGGCTCGGGCTCTGGCTCTGCTACTGGCTCATCGCTTTGATCAGGCATTTCTGATTCAGATAATATGTAAAATTGGTTGTTCATGTAATCGTAAGCTTTCGATTTCTTTTCGAGAAAGTAATCGTTTGCAAAGATCATGAAGCCAATTAACATTATGGTCATTCCAATGATAATGGTTGTTCTTTTACTTAAATTAAGCATTTCTTTTCTTCATGTTCATATACACGACATATCCACCTGCAGCCATGACAGCTGTACCGATGATAAGTGTTAATTTTGAAGCACTTGCATCAGTAATAGGTACGATAGTTTCTGGCGTATTGTACAACTTAACATCTTGAATGATGTCGTTGGCAATAAGTTCGAATGCAATCGCATCGTGATATAAAACATAACCTGTTGGAGCTGCTATTTCGACAAGAGTATACTTACCAGCAGGTAATCCTTCGATATAGTATTCTTTGTTAGTAGAAGTCCACTCAGCAACAACCTTACCACTTGCATCTTTAATTTGAAGTTTTGCATTGGCAAGTAATTGACCATTGGTAATATCAAATTTTGATACACGTAGTTTTGTAATCTTAATTTCTGGTTTAATAACTTCAGGAATCTTTTCGTTGTATAAATCGATAGTAACTGCTTTACCAGCAACTAGTTCTACAGTGTAGACCTTAGTAAGTAGTTTATAACCACTTGGTGCAACAATTTCACTGATCGTATATTTACCTTCAGGTAATCCTGTGAAACGTCTTCCTTTGTCAGTACTTAACCAAGTAGAGATAACTTCTCCAGCTTCAGTTTTAAGTACAAGCTTTGCTCCCGGAAGAACTGATCCTGTAGCCAAATCTCTTTTTACAATTGTAACTTGAGTTGGCTTTTGTTTAACGTTATAGATTGTTAAATTTTTATGTTCTGCAGGATTTAATGTTACATCTATTTTAGCTGTAATCATATTGTATCCAGCAGGTGTTTCTAACTCTTTAATGTAGTACTTTCCTGGAACTAATCCTAGAATAGTTAAACTACTTGTTGTTGAAGTCCAGCTTTTTAGCAAGACATCATTCATGTCGTATAGAGCAAGTTTTGCTCCTGGTAGCATCGCTTTAGTAACACTATCTTTCTTATAAACTGTTAGCTTAGAAGTAGATAGAGTTAAATCGACACTCTTAACCAAATTGAAACTTTGAGTGATTCCCATAAATGGAAGCATTCTCTGTAAGTTTTGGTTATACTCTGGCTTATAAGAATAAGCTTTAAGTACTTTTCCTGTAGCTCTAATAGTTACAGTAATCTTGTTGTTTAGTTCATTAGCTTTTCCATAAGGAACCGCTACCTTGAAACTCTCACCAGGTAGGAATGCAGTTTTTGCAACTCCATTAACGTCAGTTACGTATGCTCCAGCAACTCCACTTAGAGTAACTGAATAACGTCCCTCAACTTTTACACCGGCAACCTTAATAGGACTTGAATAATACGTTGCTTTTGCTCCAGAATAACTAAAAGTATATCCTGGGACTGTAACGTTTATCGCTGGTGTAGCATATCCACTAGCTTTGGCTGCCTTAGCACCGTTAGCTAAACGGATAATATGTGGTCTTAGACCGTGTGGATCTGCTGCTGTTTTAAACTCATTTGGTAAATATTTTGTTCCAGCAGTATCATCCATGTACCACCATATAGCAGTTTGAGTTATATAGTAGTCTTTTGCTTCGTCACCAGTAATACTCTTTTTAGGGTATCCATTTTCTAGGAAGTATGCATATCCAGCATCTCTTTCCCCTTCAAGAATCATTGTAGTTCCAGAAGGTGACCACTTAGGGTACTCAACACAGTATGCATATTGACCAGTTGTAATCTTCTTAATTGTGAAAGTTAAATCTGTTATATACGCATTAACCCTACGACCATCAACGGCCATTGTAATTCTTTGCGGCGCAGTAGTGTTAGCACTAACACTCATTGTGACATAGCCCGCAATTGCTGCCATCAAGACTAAAACGATAGATGTAATAGCTATCTTAGTTGACTTAGTCCATGAATCAAAAATGTTTTTCATAATTATTCCCCCTTAAATAATTTATGGCGCTATTATATCAAAAAACTTTAAAAATGTCAATATTTTTGAAATATGTAGATTTTTGCAAGAAAAAATGATGTCTATTTTGACATCATTAATTGTGTAATTTTTTATCTTTTTACTATCCATGCATTAGGTAATTGTCTAATAGTTCTGACATGTCCATTGAATGGATTATTTAAATATCTTCCATCAGCATACATTGCTGTCGAAGTTCCACCATCCATACTCGAAGCATTGACTGCCCCATATTTTAAGAAAAGAGATGATAGATCACTGTAACTAGCACCGTGACTATGAGCTTGCATTCCATCGATAACAACAAGTAAAACTATTCCATCAGCTCTTTGACCGATTGCTGTTCTACCAACTGCCCAAGTATATGAAGTCTTATTTGGAAATAAATCACGACCATTTACAACTAGATAAGGTCCCCAGTCGACAGCATCGCGAATCCCTTCGGCAATAGCTTGCTCCCCGCTCATTCTTTTTAGTACTAATTTATTATCTTTATTAAAGCCTACCATTCCACCTGTTTCGATTCCTCGCGGAAAACTAGAAAGTAATTCACCGTCTTTGATGATATCACCATGTGGAATACCACCATTGCTACGCCAATATGGATCATAAAACCCACCAGCATTCATCGATACTAGGGCTCCACTATTTTGATGCAGCACGGAAAGTACTTGTCCATAATTACCTGGCTCAGTGCTAGCTCCACTACTAATTGCTAATTTGACATCGGCCGGATCATAAACAATTGTCATGAAACCACTGTATGTTCTATTAGAACCGTTTACTGTTCCACTGATTGGAACTATTTTATATATATCATCTTCACTTTTCTTAGCAAAAAGATCTTCTTCATATTTATTGGCATATTTTTTAGGTTCATAGTTTATTCCTTCGATAGAAAGTAAATCTTTTTCAACGGCACTAGATTGTCCCATATCCTTGATTATGTTATTGATCGAAGAACGATCATAAAACCAAGTTGCCAAATACTGATAGTTATTTGTATTCATTGCTTTAGAAACTAGCCATTCTTTAAATGCATCGTCACTGTACATCGTGTAAGACATTCCCATTGTAAGTACAAATAAACCAATAGCCGAAGCTAAGCTTCTAGATAAACGTTTAACGGAATAATTGTATTTATCACGCTTATTAAAAATAGATATACCTCTAATTATAAGATACAGAATATTAGCAACAAAAAAGATTATCAAAAATATTTTGATACGATTATTAATTAGCTCATTACTATTTTCAGATACACTTAGAAAGAAGATAGTTATCGGTAGTAAAAATAAACTTAGATATAAAGACTTTGGTATCTCTTTAAGCTTTTCTTTTTTAGGAAGCACTATTCTTTCAAAGTATCTCGTACGTTCGTAAGCATCAATTAGTTCATATCTTTCTCTCATGCTTACTCCCCCCTTAAAATTTACCGTTTAGAATTCCATCTTCATCCAAATCAAGATATTCAGTAAATTCGGCACTAGTGTACTCTTTAGCTTTGATATCTTGAGCATTTTCAATTAACCAGTCATTACATAATTCAACTTCTTTGTTAAAAACGGCAATAACTGAAATATATGTATTGTTGATAAGTTCATAATTTCTCTTCAAGACTTCACACTTAGTATTGATATCTCTATCATTAAGTGGCATCTTGAGGCATTCAGCAAAAATCTTAGTACTTAATGACTGCATGTTAGTCATTCTTTTGTTGATATTTGAAATTTCTGCTAAATACTTTTCATTATTATCGATAACTTCTTGATAATATTTAGATTCACTAAACTCTGCACCTTTAAAACTGTCAGCTAAAGACTGCATTTCGTCATTCATGTTACGATAGTTTCTGTCAATAACCTGTCTAGAGTGATCCATTTCCTTAGCGTCAACCTGATAGCCGACGACAAATTCTAAAGAAAAGCCAAAAACAAGCAATATAATTGCAACTATTATGAAAATAAATGGTATTTTACGCTTTGCCATATGCTTTTCTCCTATATACTTTAATTATATAGTTTTTTTGTTTTGACTGCTTGCTTTTGACCAATTTTCATTCATGCTTGTCACTAATTTTACGTTTTATTTGTGTAAACAAAAGTTTAGAACTAGAAATTTATTTTTCTCTGTTTTATCACATGTTAATAGTAGTAATTTGCGCCCTTTTTTCCCAAGATTTAAACTGTTTATTTGTTCTTTTTCTACTTTGTACTTATTAGTAAATGAGAATTTAAGGGTTTTACCAGCAATATTTAGTGTTACTATCGAGCCTTCGGATAGATGATTGAGCTTTTCAAAGTAAGCTGTTGGCCCTTGACCAGAGTGACCAACTATCACGTAATTATCTTTGTTAATATCATTATACAGCAGCTGAATATGCCGATCGATATGATTATTAATATCACCGATTGGATATATTCTCTCTCTCAACTTTATGTTTTTTATCTCTAAATAACCATATTCTTTGACTACTTTAATGTAATGATATTTTCCTCTTCTTTCAGATATCGTCTGCTTATGCACAAAACTATTATCAACTGGTTTAATACTGCTAAAAAATATACAAACAATTAAAATTAATTTAAACATATCTCTTTCTATAAAAATAAACTGGTAATTTATATGATTCTGCATGAGCGTCAGGTATCTTTAGATCGACAAGTTCATATTCTTGGCGCAGAGCATCTTCGTTTACTTCGACTAACATATCTGAAACTTTATAATATCCTTCGGTGGTATTAACTTGTTTTATCGTATATTTTCCAAAAGGTAAATCGATACTAGCCTTTCCATTTTCATCAGTAGTTATCCTTTGATATAAATTTCCTTTACTATCGTATACTTCAAAAGTGATATTCTTTTCTGCTAAGAAATTGGTTCCACTTCCATAATGTTTGTTGATAACTATTTCATTTTTAATTACTTTATTTGATAGCTCTAAATTAACTACATTTTTAGCATGAGTCAGCTCAACTTTATACTCATTCTTATCCAAAGTATAACCATTTCCACTCATTGTCTCTTTAAGAATATATTTACCTAGTGGAAGTCCTCCTAAACTGGCACTTAGACTATCACCAATTGTGATTTTACCGGCAAGCTCTCCGTGCTCATTTAACACATCGTAAACTGCGCCCTTTAAACTAGCTTCTCCTTGGGATACTATCCCTGTTTCACTATCTACTTTTTTTACTGTTATTTCTCCGGCAATAAGTTTAAATCTTATTGTTAAGATCGGATTATTCAAATTACCTACTGACATGATATCTTGATGATTGTCATCAAAATAAAAAATTGGCATTTCTTTATATAAATTACTTAATTTGCGAAGCTTTACAAAGTAATCTCCGGGCTCAGATCTACTAATAAATAATTTGTTTTGAATAATCTTAGCTTTCATATTATTATCAAGTACTTCGTAGTCATTAAAATTTACTCGTTGATCTGCTAACATTATATCTTTCCCTATACTAAAAAGATTTGTGTAATCAGTTAGGGCTGGTTTAATTCCGTGATTAGCAACCATTGTATTTAGCTCTTTTATTTCATTTTCAAATGGATATATAATATTTCCCCCAAGTTTATCAGTCCATTCAAAACGATTGACTGGATCAATGGTTCTCCACATCATTAACTGCGTTATACTGTACCATTTGCTATCTTCATGACCCTTATAACCATATCCATAATATGCCAGTAATTTGAGCCTATTAACAACTTCTGGACTAAACTTCTTATATACTTCACTTTCTAGAGCAGTCCCAGCATAAAAGTAAGATTCTTTGACTAAATCAAATGGTTCAGTACAATAAACTGGTAAATTATCTCTTGTTCTTCGCTGAATAGCTGCCTGTCTATTTTGTCTAATACCATTAAATTTACTATAGGTAACTCCATCGATAGTTTCAGCTTTATAAAAACTATCTTCGAGAGCATAGACATTATCACAAAACAAAATACTTATTAGAACAATTAAAATAGTTAATATCTTTTTCATAATACCTCCAAAAACCATCACATTAATATACTTGGAGATATATTATTTTTTTCCTAAAAAAAATGAGTTAAACTCATTTTAATTTATCACTTGATTTAGCTTCGATATCATAACCAGATGTTTTGCCTGCTTGAAAGTAATAATATCCAGCCGATGCAATCATCGCAGCATTGTCTGTACAGTTTTTAAGTGGTGGACAAATAAATTCAATATTTCTTTCATCCGCTATTTCTTGCATCTTCTTTCGAACATCACTATTAGCCGCTACTCCGCCGGCTATAATAAAGCGTTTGATATTTTTTTCATCTAGCGCTTTGGCAGTTTTATTAGCTAGAGTTTCAACAACGACATCTTGAAACGATCTAGAAAGATCTTCTTTATTTAGCTCTAAACCTTTTTGTTTTTCTTTATGGTTAAGATTTATCACTGCACTCTTTAAACCACTAAAACTAAAGTTATACGATCCATCATTAAGAGGCATTGGTAAATCATAACTGTGTTTTCCTTCTTGGGCTAACTTATCTACTTTAGGCCCTCCTGGATAACCGATACCTACAACTCTAGCAATCTTATCGTAACATTCTCCGACGGCATCATCTAGTGTTCCACCCAATTTATCAAATGTGAAACGATCTGGCATATATACAAGTTCAGTATGTCCGCCGCTAATTATTAAAGCCAGCAGTGGAAATTCTAATTCTTTGACTAAGTTATTTGAATAGATATGTCCGGCAATATGATGAATTGGAACTAGTGGTTTGCCATGGGCAAATGCTAACGTTTTAGCAGCTTCAATTCCAATCAAAAGAGAACCAATCAATCCTGGCCCATAAGTCAGTGCAATAGCATCGATTTCATCCATTGTCATCTTAGCAGTTCTAAGTGTTTCTTCAATTACCATAGTAATGTTTTTAACATGCTGACGACTAGCAATCTCTGGGACTACTCCCCCAAAATCACTGTGGATATCAATCTGTGATGAAATAACTGTTGCTATTTCTTCTGTTCCATTTTTAACAATAGAACAACTAGTCTCATCACAACTACTCTCAATTCCAAGTATGTAGACATCTTTCATTTAAATCATCTCTTTTTCCATCAATATTCCATCGACTCCGTTATAATAGCCTGCTCTAATAGCTTTTTCAACAAAGCCGTTTTTTTTATAAAATTCAACTACTGGATTTTCTTTGTTTACCTCCAGTGTAATATTTTTAATATTTTCTTCTTTACCCAAGGATACAAAATATATCATTAGTTTTCGGCCAACTCCCACTCCTCGATAGGAGATTAGAGTTTCGAAATTGACAATGTCGTATCGATCATACAAATAATTGTATGCAAGGTATCCAACTACTTCACCTTTATCAACGTATAAAATACAATTGTAGAAAGGGTTAACTTCAGTTTCTTTTAAGTAATCAACGGCAAAATTATTTTTTAAACTGTCAAAATACTTAGTTTTATCTTTTGATAATTTAACTATCAATTTTATTTTCCTCCGCCTCGGTCAATTTTAAATAGTTAGCATCGATACCATGAACATTTTCATCTTCAAAATCTTTGGCAAATTCAATTATTTTACTAATATTTGGATTGTATGGTCTAAGACCCTTAAGTCCAAATTCATTATTACTGATGTATGAAACATCTTCACCTAAATTAGTACAAGCCATCTGTAAAACATCTAGTTTTAAATACTGTTCTTTTAGGACTGGATTGTTATTGCTATCGAAGATTGCTCCGAAGACATAGCTCCTACGAGCATCTATTATTGGAACTTTAAATCCTTCGCTATCAAACGATATAGCCATAGCTAGTAAGCTCGAAATAGTCGATATTCTAAGTCCTAACGTCCATGCTAAAGTCTTAGCTATCGTCACACCGATTCTCGTACCAGTAAATGATCCTGGTCCATTAACGAGGATTATCTTATTTATCTCTTCTAATCTGACACTAGCCTTTTTGAACATATTCTCTATTTCAATAAAGCCCTGCTCCGACATATTATGACCTAATTCTTTTTTTATTTCAATGACTAATTCATTATCACTAACTATTGCTGCATATAAAAAACTAGATGTGGTGTCTATGTAAAAGTATTTCATAGCGCAGCCTCACAAATAGCTTCGTACTTTTGACCATGTGGTGCAAAAACAAGAACTCTACTATCTTCATCTAGTATTCTAATCTTGATATCTAATCTTTCTTTAGGTAAATAATCAGGTATCATATCAGCCCATTCAATGATGACGATACCACCCTTAGTAAAGTATTCTTCAAGGCCTAAATCATCCACTTTACCATCTAGACGATAGACGTCCATATGATAAAGAGGTAATTCTCCACTTTTATACTCTTTAATGATGTTAAATGTTGGTGAAGTGATATGTTCATCAATTCCCAAAGCATGAGCAAAACCCTTGGCAAAAATAGTTTTTCCACTACCAAGATCTCCCTCTAGACAAATAACCATATTAGGAAATTTCTCTGCTTCAATATTTTGAGCAATTTCTATTGTTTCCTGCTCACTTCTAGTTGTTATTTTCTCAATCATTATTTAATCACCTAACTCATTATAACAAATTAAATATTATATATAAATAGTATTTTAGACAGTTTACATATTTATAAACCCTTTAAAATACTATTTTTAAACAAAAAAAAATTATTGGCAACGACCTATTTTCGCATAAACTATCGTCAGCACTCGAGGACTTAACTTCTGTGTTCGGTATGGGAACAGGTGTACCCCCTCGGTTATAATCACCAATAAAATTATTTACAATAGTTCTTTCAAAACATAGATAATGTGTTTGACCTAATCAAATTAACAAATTATGATTAAATCCTCGATCTATTAGTACTGGTCAACTCAACATATCACTATGCTTCCATCTCCAGCCTATCAACCCGGTGGTCTTCCGGGGATCTTACTGTATAAACATGGGAAAACTCATCTTGAAGTTGGCTTCCCGCTTAGATGCTTTCAGCGGTTATC
>CAYZRY010000006.1:0-48644 GCA_964481005.1 uncultured Muribaculaceae bacterium | reverse complement strand
CAGGCACTAGTTATCGTTGATCCTACACAAGAAATCAATGCTATTAAAGAAGCTAGAATTCTAGGTATCCCAGTATTTGGTATCGTCGATACTAACTGTGATCCAGATTTAGTTGACTACGTTATTCCAGGTAATGACGATGCTGTTAGAAGTGTTAAACTACTAGTTGGTGTACTTGCTAATGCGATTGCTGAAGTTACTGAGAAAGAAGTAGTCGATTACATTACTGAAGATGAATCTAAAGCAAATGCTCGTGAAGAGAGAAATGATGCTCCGAAGAAGAAATTCAAAAGAGAAGAAGTAAAAGAAGAAGTTAAAGAGAAGAAAGAAGTTAAGGAAGAAGTAGTCGAAGCTAAAGCTGAAGAAGTTGAAGCTGCAAGCGAAGATCTTTCTGCTATGACTCTAACTGCTCTTAAAGAAATCGCTAAAGAGCGTGGGGTAAAAGGTTACTCTAAAATGAAGAAGGATGAACTACTAGTTGAATTTAGTAAGTAAGAAGGAGGTATTATGTTTAACGTAAATGATATTAAAGAATTACGTGAAAAGACAGGAGCAGGAATGCTCGACTGTAAGAAGGCTCTTGAAGCTACAAATGGAAATATGGAAGAAGCTGTCGATTGGCTTAGAGAAAAAGGTATTTCCACTGCAGCTAAGAAAGAATCTAGAATTGCAGCCGAAGGTCTTACTGACATAGTTATCGACGGTAACAAAGCTGTTGTCATTGAAGTTAACTCAGAGACTGACTTTGTTGCTAAGAATGAAAATTTTGTCAAGTTTGTAACAACTGTTGCAAACGCAATATTAGAATCTGAAGTTACGACAATGGAAGAAGCTAATGAACTTACTACTAGTGAGGGAAAAGTGGCTGACTATCTAGTTGCCCTTGTTGCTCAAATAGGAGAAAAGTTAAGTTTCAGAAGATTTGAATTAGTTAAGAAGACTGACGAAGAGACTTTTGGTAAGTACATTCATATGGGTGGAAAGATTTCTGCCTTAGCAGTACTTAAAAAGACTGACGAAGAAGTAGCTAGAGATGTTGCTATGCATATTGCAGCAATGAATCCAAGTTACTTAAATAGAGATTTAGTTGCTGAAGAAGAGCTAAATCATGAAAGAGAAGTAATTAAAGAACAAGCTATCAATGAAGGGAAACCGGCTGATATTGCTGAGAAGATGGTTGCAGGTAGAATCAATAAGTTCTACAAAGAAATCTGTCTTTTAGAGCAAGCATTTGTCAAAGATCCTGATCTAAACGTTGAAACTTTTGTTAAGAATAATGGTTCTGAAGTACTATCATACATTCGTTATGAAGTAGGGGAAGGACTTGAAAAGAGAAACGAAGATTTCGCTTGTGAAGTACTTAGTCAAATTAGATAATTAAGCCTTTGGGCTTTTTTATTTTGAAAAAACTTGAAATTTTAAGCGTTTTGGTGTATAATCTGCTTGATTGGAGTGATACTATGAAAAAGTATTTAATGACGATATTAGCCATGTTTTTGATAAGCAGTCAGGCTTTTGCTCTAGAACTTACTACGGCAGTAGCTACTGTTAATAGTAATACTAAATATAATGTTGGAGATATCGTATTTATAAATCATCGCGTAAATAATAGCGCAGCTCATTTAAAAGAGGTTAAATTTATCAATATTTATCATTCATATGATAAGAGTGCTTTAGAGTTTGTTGGCATAATGTCTACTCAAGCCGCAGAGTACTGTTCATATAAAGCAACTGATTACATGACTTGTTCAGTTGTAAGTGGTAATATCTTTGCCACTGATGCTGTTTTTGCAACGGTCTTATACAAAGTTAAAAAGCCATTATCAATTGGACAGACAATTACTTACAGTTATCAGTCAAATGTAATAAATCAAAAGAGTAATAGGGTATATGTAATGGTCAAAGCCCCAGCACCTGTAGCTCCAGCTGCTCCAGTAGCACCTGTGGCTCCAGCCCCAGCACCAGTTGTTCCCAAAGAGGAGGAAAAGGTGCCAGTTACCGAAGAGAAAGCTCCAAGTGGTGCAGTTACTATCAGTGCTAAATCACCAGTTAGTATCAATGTCGGCGATGTCTACCTATTAGAAATTGGCATAGCACCTACTGTAAGTTATGACAAACTAAACTTTAGTAGCTCTAATGAAAGTGTTGCAACAGTTGATCGAAACGGTTATGTTACTGCTAGAAAAGCTGGCCGAACAGTCGTTAGAATCGATTATGCTAGAGTTAGTAAAGAAGTCGTTGTAACAGTCAATGAAGGGCCAAAAGTAATAGAAAAAAAACCAAGTAAAGATTCATCAACTTTTGTTATTGTTACTTTAGGATTTATCCTATTGGTAATAGTTCTACTTCTTGGTATTGGATATTTATTTAGAGCTCGTCGCAATCTACGTGACGATATCTATATCGGAGAATAATAAAACAGATGCTAAACAGCATCTGTTATTTTTTGATATTTGAGAGTTTTTACTGAATACTCTTTTTCTTTGTCAGTTAAACTTTTCTTTTGTTCGTAGATTCTCTCTTGTTCCTTGATCATATTAGCTTCCAGTTTGAGAATATTTCTAAACATCTTTTGATACTCAGGTATTTCACCAGTTAAACCCTTTAGATGTTCATCAAATACATCTTTGATATCTTCGATACTATTTAGGGCATCATCTATCTGAAGTGAAACATCTTCGATACTATCTTTATTTTTCTTGATTAGTGATGTTAAGTCTTCCATATGGACACTAGTACTTTTTTCAGTAACAGTTTTAAATCTAAATACTTTACCCATCGATATGACAGCTCCAAATTTAAGAGCTGAAGCTAGGGCAGGGTGCTTAGTTTTATTACCGATTGAAAATAGAATGATAGCTTCTAACACTTTATCAGTTTCAGCTACTAATTTTCGATATTTAAATATTCTTTCTTCAATTTCAATTGGTTTATTTATTTTAGCTTGTAGTTCTTCAAGTGAAGTATTTATTCTATCGGTGAAGTCTTCCATTTTTTCTAGTTCTTTTTCACTTATTTCTAACTTTTTATCAAGCTTATCTTTAGCTTTATCACTTTCCTCTAGTTTTTCACTTTTATCATCTACTTTATCTTTTAGCCTGCTGTGAGCATCTCCTGCTTTAATTAACCTGTCGACTATTTCTATATACTGTTTTATCTTGGTAGTATCTAATTCTTTAGCTCTTTCACTAAGCAGCGCATCATTTATTTCAAACAGTTCAATTTGCATATCGTCAGCATCACTAAAGCTTCTAAAGCTTAGGTCTTTGATTTTGTCGAGTTTATCACCAAGTTGTTTTAGCTTTCTTTCAATTGATTCTAGTTCTTTTTTTAATTTAGTTGCTTCTTTGCTTAAACTAGCATTTTCTTCATCTTTTTCTATATATTCAATTTCATCTTCGATACGATAAAGATTTTCTTTTTCTTCATCTAACATCACCGATATATCACGGTATATCAGTTCATCGATTAAAGCGATAGGTACTTCGATCTCTTTATTATCTTTTTCAGTCACAGGAAAAGATATCTCGACGATTGGCTCTTCGAGATAAACTTCGGTTATGGTTGTCTTCTTTTCATTTTGTTTGTTTTCTTTGTAGTTTTTACGAAAGAGAAGGTTAGCTTTCCCCTTAGTACTTGTCATTATTTGTTGTATGTTCCTTCTTTGATAGATTCGATATTTTCTTTCATGATAGTAATGTAATCTTTGGCAAGTTTTCTTTCTTCATCATCGATTGTTTCAACGCTTCTAAAGATAGTCTCAGTCGCATTTTCGCTGCTTATTAGATTTTTAGCAGTTTTATTTTCTGGTGCATGTTCAAGTGTATAAATAAATTTAGCTTGGTTCGTTTTAATTAGGTTTTTAACATCGCTAATTATTTTATCAGTAACTGTTTCTTCATCAAGTGATATTACTTTAAAGCCATACTTTTGTAAAAACATTAAAGCATTGTTGCTAACAACGATAGTTTTACGATCTGCACTAGCAGCCGTTAGTCTAAACTCAGCATCTAAGTTCGATAACTCTATCTTTAACTGATTGTACTTTTCATCTATTTCTTTATTTAGGTAAGCACTTTTTATGTACTCGTTTAATCCATTGCGAATATTTCTGGTAATCATTAGCATATTTGAAGGATCAAGCCATGTCTCTTCGACGCTGTGTTCAGCTTCGATACCAAGACTCCCATCGATCAGCAGAAGATCTTTATTTAGATTCTTAAACTCGACAGCTAAATCACTTTGACTTTTAACTTTACCCAGGTAAATATACAAACTCTTTTCACTGAAATCAGCAACTTGCTTTTTATTGAATTTAATATTTCGAGGATTACTTCCATCGGGATAAATACTTTCAATAATTGCATTGTCGCCATATAAGTAATTTGTTATATATTCAGTTGGATAGTTGGTCGTAATAATATCTATTCCTTCCATTGTATCCTTCTTAAAACAAGCAGTAAGAGCTAATAGGATAATTGTTGTAACTAATAATTTCTTCATTTTTTCTTTCTCCTTTTCACTGGGTCATATCCTCCCTTGTTGAAGGGATTACATCTAAGTATTCGCCAAACAGTCATAGCGCTTCCCCTAAAAGCCCCATACTCATTTAAAGCCTCAATGCCATAGTCAGAACACCTAGGTTGAAACTTGCAATAACCATGTGACTGAAAGGGAATAGCTTGATAAATTTTAATTAATTTAATTAGTAAATTTTTCATTGTTCACCATAATATATTTTACTCTATTAAAGCTCTAAAAACAATAGATAAGCTCGAAAGTATTTTCTTTTAAGCAAATATGTTGTATAATAAATACGGTGATTTTATGAAAGGTCTATTTGATAGACTCAAACTTATACCTAAAGATATAAACTATTATGAGACTGCTTTTTCGCATTCTTCTTATACAAATGAACATAAATTAAAAGGGGATTATGAAAGAATGGAATTCTTAGGGGACGCTGTCCTCGATCTTGCTGTGAGTGATTATTTGTATAACTGTTGTAATGAACAAGAGGGCGATATGAGTAAGACGAGAGCTAGTTATGTATGTGAGAATGCTCTCTATGAATATGCTAAAGATTTAAATTTGAGTGAATATATTAAAGTTGGTGTTGGAGAAGATAAAGATGGGGGAAGATTTAAGAAGGTTATTTTAGCTGATACTTTTGAAGCTATGATCGGAGCTATCTATCTCGATCTTGGTTTTGCTAAAGCTAAAGAAGTAGCGCTTGATATTATTGTTCCATATATCAAAGATCCAAATATCAGTTTCTTTAGTGACTATAAGTCTAGCCTGCAAGAAGCAATGCAGACAGATAAGCGAAGTGTCTCTTACGAACTATTAGCCGAAGAGGGACCAGCTCACAATCGCGAATTCATTATGCAAGTAGTAATTGATGGAGTTATCTATGGTAAAGGTATGGCTCAAAGTAAAAAAGAAGCCGAACAAGAAGCAGCCAAAGATGCTCTAGCAAAACTTGCTAGATAATCACAAATAATTATTAGTAATTTAACTAATTTATATACTTAAAAAAATTTAAACATGAAAGGAGAATTAATTTGAGTAAAATTAAAATATTTAGTCTGGGTGGACTAAATGAAAATGGAAAAAATATGTATGTCGTCGAAGTTGACGAAGATATTTTTGTTTTTGATGCGGGATTAAAATTTGGAATGGAGAAGATGCTTGGAGTAGATTATATTCTACCTGATTATCAGTATCTAATAGATAATGTAAAAAGAGTAAAGGGACTATTCCTAACTCATGGTCATGATAGTAATGCTGGAGCAACAGCTGATATCATGAAAGATATACCAGAGCTAAAGGTCTATGGTACAAAGTTTACTTTGGAAGTAGTTAAAACTGATTTAAAAGAGAATAATATCCCAACAGATAAACTAATTGAAATGAAACCCCATACAAAGATTAACTTTGGTAAAAATGCGGTCTTTTCCGTTAGTGTTACACACTCTATTCCAGAGTCTGTTGCCTATGTTTTATACACTGAAGACGGAGCTATTGTCTATACCGGAGACTATGTCTTTGATTCGACAATGATGGGTCACTATAAGAGTGATATTGGTAAACTTGCCTATGTTGGAAAACAAGGAGTACTTTGTCTTTTAAGTGAGTCAGTCTATGCTGAAAAAGAAGGACATACCAGTCCAAATAACAGAGCAGATAAATTTATCAGCGAAGTCTTTAATAAAGCTCCTGGTAGAATTATTACAACCTTGCACACAGCTCATATCTACCGCGCACAAGAAATACTTAGACAGGTAGAAAAATCCCACAAGAAACTAATTATCATGGGAAAGAGTCTTCAAGAATTATTATTTAGATCAATTGAAATGGGTTACATAACTTTTGATAAAAACTATCTAGGAGACCTAACTAATATCAATGATAACAATGCTGTTATTATGATATCTGATGAAAAAGAAAAACCATTTATGAATCTAGAGAGAATTATCAAAGGATTTGATAAGTTTATCAAGATCAATGAAAATGATACTATCTTTATCACAGAACCAGCTTACGAAGGAATAGAGCTTCGTCAGGCGATGATCATGGATGATATTGCTAGACTTGGAGTCGAAGCGATTGCCTTATCGAGCAAACACTTATCACACCATGCTTCCCGTGAAGATTTGATGCTGATGTTAAATTTGATGCAACCAAAATATTATTTCCCGGTAAGAGGTGAATATCGTCATCAAGTTAAGAATGCTGAAATAGCCGAGATGATTGGGATGGATAAAGAAAACATCATTCTAAAAGAAAACGGTGATGTTGCTACCTTTGAAGGGGGTGTCCTATCAGATGTCCGTGAAAAAGTTGCAATCGATGAAATACTAATCGATGGAAAAAGTAGTGAAGATGTCGGTGAACTAGTTTTAAAAGATCGTCAAATGCTTGGAGAAAATGGAATAGTTATCGTCAGTTGTACGCTTTCTAAAACTACTAAGAAAATCCTTAGTGGACCAGAAATTCTAACGAGAGGATTTATCTTTGTCAAAGACAATGCTGAACTAATCGAAGAGACGCAAAAGATGTCACTAGAAATAATTGAAAAGAATATTCAGCTAGATAATAAGAAAGTCGATTATAACAACATTAAGAACGAAGTTAGAGAAGTCCTAGGTAAATACTATTACCGTGAACTTGAATCTAAACCGATGATTATTACAGTCATTCAAGAAGTATAAGTGAGATTAATCTCACTTTTTAATTAAAAGGAGTAAATATGAGTGAAAATATTATCAGTAATTTAAGTAAGAGTTTAAAGATAGATGCTAAACGTATCGAAGCTGTTTTAAAGCTTTTAGAAGAGGGTAATACTATTCCGTTTATCGCTAGATATCGAAAAGAAGCAACCGGAGCACTAGATGAAGAAATTATTCGCACCATCAGTGAAACATATGAATATGAAGTTGCTCTTCAAAAACGTAAAGAAGATGTCATCAGGTTAATTGATGAGAAACAAATGTTAACCGAAGAACTTAAAGCTGATATTTTAGCTTGCACTAAATTAGTTGAGGTCGAAGATATCTATAGACCATTTAAGGAAAAGAAAAAGACTAAAGCTAGCGAAGCAATTAAAATGGGACTTGAGCCACTAGCTAAACAAATTCTCGAGTTTAAAAACATTGATCTAAAGAGCGAGGCTAAAAACTATTTAACCGAAGAAGTTAAAACAGTCGAAGATGCTCTTCAAGGAGCGATGTATATAATTGCTGAAATGATTTCTGACAATGCTAATTATCGCAAGTGGATTAGAAGTTTTATTAAAAGAAATGGTAAGATTACAAGTAAACTAAAGAAAAATGCTAATGATGAGAATAAAACCTATCAAAATTACTATGATGCAAGTGAAGAGATAATCAAGATTAAACATCATCGTTTAATGGCTATCAATCGCGGGGAAAAAGAGGGAATATTAACAGTTAATATCGATATCGATGAAGCTGATATTATAAAGTATCTCGAAGAAAAAGAAGTTAAGCAAAACACCAGTGAAAAAGAGCTTATTTTGGAAGCTATCAAAGACTCATATAAACGTTTGATTTTTCCTAGTATTGAAAGAGAAATTAGAACTGAACTTAAAGAAGCAGCCGAGGAAAATGCTATTGTCAATTTTGCTGGTAATTTAGAAAATCTTTTAATGACTCCGCCAATTACTGAGAAAGTAGTTTTAGGTTTTGATCCAGCCTTTAGAACAGGTTGTAAACTAGCAGTCTTAGATCCTCGTGGTAAACCACTTAAAATCGAAGTGATTTATCCAACTGAACCACATTTAAAAATCGAAGAATCTAAAAAGATTTTACTGGAAATGATCGATAAGTATTCAATTGATATCATTGCTATTGGTAATGGTACAGCATCTAGAGAAAGTGAAGTATTTGTCGCTGATTCTATTAAAGATGCTAAAAGAAAAGTTGAATATATTATTGTCAACGAAGCAGGAGCATCAGTATACTCAGCTAGTCCTTTAGCTATTACAGAATTTCCAGACTTAACCGTTGAAAAGCGCAGTGCTATAAGCATCGGTAGACGCCTTCAAGATGCGTTATCGGAACTAGTTAAAATAGATCCTAAAAGCATTGGTGTAGGTCTTTATCAACACGATGTAACCGCTAAAAGATTAGATGAATCACTTGCATTTGTTGTTGAGAAAATAGTCAATAGAGTCGGTGTAAATATCAATACAGCTTCACAATCAATACTAGCTTACATATCAGGAATGAATAAAAAAGCTATCGAGGCACTACTTACTTACCGTGATCAAAATGGTAAGATAACTAGTCGTAAAGAAGTAGCTAAAATAAAGGGCGTAAGTGCCAAAGTGTTTGAACAAGCAATAGGTTTTATGCGTATTGTCGATGGGGAAAATCTTCTCGATAAGACTTCAATTCACCCAGAAAGTTACAAAGCAGCGGAAAAGATTATGAAAACATTCGACATTAAGGATTCAGATATTGGTACTGAGGCTATCAAAGAAAAGCTAAAAGGAATAGACTCATCTAAACTAAGCGAAGAGCTATCTATCGATAAATACACAATCGAAGATATTCTTCAAAGTTTAGAAAAACCGATAATTGATCCTCGTGATAATATTGCTAAACCATTATTTAAAACTGGTGTTTTAACTCTTGAAGATTTACAAGTCGGAGACAAACTCGAAGGAACTGTCAGAAATGTCGTCGACTTCGGGGCATTTATCGATATTGGTCTTCATAACGATGGTTTAGCACACATCTCAAAGATGGCTAAAAGATACATAAAACATCCATCAGAAGTAGTAGCAGTTGGTGATATAGTCACATGTTATGTCGAAGCAATAGATCGTGACCGAAAGAAGGTCAATTTATCACTAATACCGCTTGAATAAAAAAAGAATGTCTACGACATTCTTTTTTATTTACAAAATATATTTTTGGAATATAATTAAAAATAGAAAAAAAATATGAATAAGAAAGCATTTACATTAGTAGAATTACTTGCTGTTATTATAATTTTAGGTCTTTTAATGGCTATCGCTATACCAAGCGTTAGCAAATATCTAGCACAGTCTAGAACAAAAACATATATGAACACATTGAGTTCATATGCAGATGGTGTTACCAAGATGGTAGCTAACGATGAATTGCCTGGGATGTATGCCGAAGATACAGTCTACTACATACCATTTAACTGTATTCCAACTGAAAAGAGTGTAGGTAGTCCAAATGGTGATTGGGACTTTGCCTATGTTTTATTGACAACTAATAACGGAATAAATAATTATTATTTATATACCAAAGATGTCAAAGGAATAGGGGTTGAGGGTATCAAAGTTGATAGTATTAAAACAAACGATATTAAACAAATTGATAGCACTAAAACTGACTATATTGGTGTCGAGGGTAAAAGCAATATTAAAATAGTTGATGAAACATGTAATTATCAAAATATGCAAACTGCAGTAGTGGAACCAGTTTGAATTACTCCTGCTGAAAGTTGTTTCACTGTGACAGCTGCGGGTGAAATGACAAAATGGGTTTTAGCATATCCGTTTGATACGAATGATCCTTGTTATGTTCCCAACTTAAAGTTACCAACAACTGTAGGAGAAGTAAGTGTTAAAATTATAAATCCTTATGCATTCGACTCTGCTCCCATGACATCGGTTATTATTCCTGAAGGTATTGAACTAATTAGATTTTCCGCTTTTTCAGGAGCTAAAATGAACTTGGTTAGTTTGCCTTCAACTTTAAAGACAATGGAAGAAGAAGCATTTAATTTTAATCCTTCACTCAAAACCGTTATTTTTAAAGAAGGATTGGAATCTATTGGTAGTGGCAGTTTTTATGAAACTGGTATCACATCCGTTACAATACCAACATCGGTGAAAACAATTGGTGATGATGCGTTTAATACACCAAGTCTAAGTACAATAAATTTAAAAGGAAGAACCACTCTTGATGGTATGACCTTAGGAACAAATTGGAATGGCTCTGCAACCGTCGTTTTTGCCCCATAAATTAATTTTTAAAACTTATTGAATATTAATTTATCTTATGCTATAATTCTTATAGTTTAAACACGGAAGGAGGGGAGAAAATGTCAAAAATAGTTGTCAAAGGTGATTTGGACAAAGCTCTAAAGAGATTTAAGCAAAAATTAGCTAGAGACGGTGTTCCTTCGGAGTTTAAAAAACGTGAGGCGTATGATAAACCAGGAGTAAAACGTCGCGAGGCAAAAAAAGCTGGAATTAAGAACGCTAGAAAGAGAAACAGAAACAATAGAGATGCTTAACTAGCATCTCTTTTTAGGAGAAAAATATGTTATTAGAAAAATTAAATGCCGATATTATTACGGCGATGAAAGCACATGATCAGTTTACCCTTACTGTCCTTCGAATGGTCAAAGGGGCAATGAAACAAGAAGTGATTGATAAAAAACGCGAAGAAAATGAAGAGTTACTAATTGAATGTGTCAATAAACAAATTAAGATTAGAAAAGAATCGATTGCTAATTTTAAAGAAGCTAATCGTGAAGACTTAGTTACTCAAAATGAAAAAGAGTTAGCTATTTTAGAAAAGTATCTTCCTGCGCAGTTATCTGATGAAGAAGTATTAGTCGAAGTAGATAAAGTATTTGCAAAACTAAACCCAAGTTCCATCAAAGATATGGGAATTGTTATGAAAGAATTGCAGACTATTCTAAATGGAAAAACTGATATGAAAAAATTAAGTGAGATAGTAAGAACTAAGTTATCATAACTTAGTTTTTAATTGAAATAAATAGTGATATCTAGTACAATAATATAATAAGAAGGTGAGAAAGATGGAGCACTTAAATGGTACAGTAAATGAAGTTCTTACTTTGACATGGCCAATGTTATTTATTTCACTTGTTTTAATTACTACTTTAAGAATTACTTATTTAATTAAAAACCAAAGTGATTTTGTTTTATATGAAGAAATATTGCTTCTTTCTTTCATGCTTTATATCTTGGTTCTTTTCCAACTTGTAACAGCTCAGGATTTAAATTCTTTTCAAGGTAGAAATAATTTAGTTCCTTTTGCTGAAATGTTTAGATATTCGATAGGTTCTAGATTATTCTTTAAGAATATTATCGGTAACGTACTGATGTTTATGCCTTATGGTTTCTTTGCTTCATTTTATTTAAAACTAAAGAAACCACTTAAAGCAATCATCATTTCCTTCGTTGCATCTCTTGCAATTGAAACAACACAGTATATGATTGGTCGTGTTTTCGATGTCGATGACATTTTACTTAACGTTGTCGGGGGACTGCTTGGTTTTGTTATTTATTTGATATTTGATAAACTTGGAGAAACGTTTAAAATATTTAGATCTAAGTTTGTTATCAATGTTTTAACTTTACTAGCGTTTGTCGGATTAATCATCTTTGTGATGGGGAGAATCCTATGAAATATTTAGTAAATAATAGTGATAAAAAATTAGCTGAAATAGATCAGCTTGAAGATCTAATAAAAAAACTAGTTATCGATTTAAAACTTGAAGATAGTTACTTTTCAGTCATCATTGTCAGTGACGAGGAGATACACGAAATTAATCATAATTACCGTGGTATCGATAGACCTACTGATGTCATTAGTTTTGCTCTTGAAGATGATGAAAGTAGCAAGATGGATGTCAGAGTTCTTGGAGATATTTTCATTTCCATTGATAGAGCAATAGATCAGTCAAGAGAGTACGGACACAGTCTAAAAAGAGAATTATCATTTCTATTAGTTCATGGTTTACTTCATCTACTTGGTTACGATCATATGGATGAAGCTGATGAACAAGAAATGTTTAATAAACAGAAGGAGATATTAGATAAATATGAAATTCAAAAATAGTAAAGAAAGATACAAAAAACCAGAAGAAAACTTTAAGAATAGTTTTGTTGCCGCGATCGAGGGATTAAAATATTCGTTCTTTGAAGAGAAGAATATGTATGTCCACTTTTTTGCCTTAGCTCTAGTAATAGTAGCTGGCTTTCTATTTGATATAAGTTATTTAGAATGGTTAATTATTGCCTTAGTATCAGCTCTAGTCATTGCCCTAGAACTAGTTAATACTGCAATTGAAGTAGTAATTGATATGGTTGATCCGCAGTTTAATCCGCTAGCTAAGATAGCTAAAGATGCCGCAGCTGCTTCAGTTCTTGTGATGTCAGCTTCTGCCTTAATTGTTGGACTAATTATTTTCTTACCTAAAGTATTGGAAATATTATAATGGATGAGCGCTTAAAGAAATTACTTAAAAACAGTTATGTTCCGCTGTCAGGATTTAGAGTAGCGGCTATTGTAGCTGATGATAAGGGAAGATTTTACGAAGGAGTAAATATTGAGAATCCTTCTTTTAAGTCGGGTCTTTGCGCTGAACAAGTAGCAATAGCTGCAGCTGTTGCTGACGGAGTAAAAAAGGGTGAATTAAAGGTTCTTTATCTACTGACAGACAGTGATACAGCTTTTGGAACGCCATGTTTTTTATGTCGTGAGGTTATGTCTGAGCTCTTTGCTAAAGATGCCCGAATTATTTGTTATAACAAGAATGATTTAAATTCTTATGTATACAGTATCAAGAGTCTTTGTCCACATCCGTTTGAGGAGGTTTCTGATGCAAAATAAACTATTGTCATTACTTGAAAATGCCATTGGTCCTAAAGGACAAAGTGCAACTGCTAGTATTGTTTTGATGAAAGATGGAAATTACTTCTTTGGAGTATCTATCAAAAATGATATTTATCGCGATTATATTTCTAGTGAAGCTGGAGCTATTTCAGCAGCGATAACAAGAGGCTATAAAAAGGGTGATTTTGCCAGAATATACATCATGACTAGTACGGATAAAATAAGTGATTTAAAGTATTATAATCGTGAGATGATTGCTGAATTCTTCGAAGCTGACACTAGTGTTTGTTTGCTTGATAAAAATAGCAATGAAAAGATTATTTTAGTTGCAGATTTATACAGGGAGGTTATATGAAAACAGGATTTGTAAGTATTGTCGGAAGACCCAATGTCGGGAAGAGTTCATTACTGAACTCTATTTTAGAACGTAAAATAGCAATCATTAGCAATGTTGCAGGAACGACGAGAAATATTATTCAGGGAATATACAATGACGAAGATAGCCAAATAATTTTTATCGATACACCAGGAATCCATAAACCAAAGGATAAACTTGGAACATATCTAAATAGAAAAGCTTACGCAGTCCAGCCAGAAAGTGATCTAGTCCTATTTTTGATAGATGCTTCTAAAGGATACGGTAAGGGTGATAGTTTTATACTAGATCGCATTAAGGAACGTGATCAAAAAATTATTCTCATCATGAATAAAGTAGATTTGGTTAAAAAAGATAAATTGCTGGAGATGATTTCTGAACTTAGTAAACTTCATGATTTTGCTGAAATATTTCCAGTTTCAGCCCTAAAAGGTGACAACATTGAAAAGTTAATTGAAACAATAAAGCATTATCTTCCGGAAGGAGATAAAGTCTATAGTGAAGATGCTGTAACTAACATTAGTAGAGATTTTGCTATTGCCGAGTTTGTTCGTGAGAAGATAATGAACTATACACGTGAAGAAGTTCCTCATGCTGTGACATGTGTTGTCGAACATTTTGAAGAAGATGAGGAAAAAGCTGAGATAAATGTATTAATAGTAGTAGCTAGAGAAAATCTTAAAAAGATTATTATCGGTAAAAAAGGGGAGATGCTCAAACGTGTCGGAACCGAAGCTCGTCAAGATATCGAGGAACTACTAGGTAAGAAAGTCTTTTTACAAACCCATGTAAAAACAATTGATAAATGGAGAGATAGCGATAAGTTTATTGCTGAACTAGGTTTAAAAGAAGACATTTAGGGGGTAATATGAAAATAGAAGCTACGACTGCGATTGTCATTAGTGGTACTAATTACAGTGAGTCTAGTAAAGTTTTAAATCTCTTTAGTAAAGAGTATGGCATCATTGGTGTGATGTCTAAGGGTTGCCGTAAACTAAAGAGTAAACTAAGAGCAGTATCTAATCCACTAGTCTATGGAACTTTTCAAATCTATTATAAAGAAAAGGGCATGTCGACTCTAATTGAATGTGATGTCAAAGATGCCTTTCTAAATACAATGCTCGATTTAAAGAAAATAAGTTACTCATCATTTTTACTAGAATTTGTCAGTAATGTCTACAAACAAAATGAAGATGGAGAACTGTTTGATTTACTTATTTCAGCGCTAAAGAAAATAGATGAAGGTTACGATCCACATATTATTACTGTCATAGTCCAGTTTCAAGCACTAAAGTATCTAGGAGTATCATTATCACTAGATGCCTGCGCAATATGTGGAACAGACAAAGCAATCGTCACAGTCTCTGCCGATACTGGTGGTTACATTTGCGCTGCTTGTCACAGTGATGAGAAATTATACAGTGAAAAAATGTATAAAATAATTAGATTATTCAATTATGTCGATATTGCTAAAATATCTAAACTTGATGTAGCTAATTCGACACTTAAAGAAATAGATGAATTTATTGATGATTATTATGAAAGGTATACTGGCATATATATGGGAACTAAAAATGTTCTAAAGAAAAATGTCAGTTGGGATTAAAAATGAAAAAGTTAAATGAATTGTTCGATTGTCCGTATGATACGGAGATTAAGGATATTAAAATTAATTCCAAAGAAATAGAGGCTGGAGATTTATTTGTCTGTACTTATGGAGTTACAGCAGATCGTCATGACTTTATCGATAGTGCTATTGAAAATGGAGCAGCAGCTATCGTTGTAATGAAGGATGTCGGTGAAAAATCAGTCCCAGTTATTAGAGTTGATAACACTAATGAAGCTCTGCCAGAGATTGCCAATAAGTTATATGATTATCCGCTTAAGAAACTAAAAGTCTTAGCTGTAACCGGAACTGACGGTAAAACAACGACAGCCTTAATTATTAAACACTTAATTGGTGATAATTGTGCTTATATTGGAACTAATGGAAGAATCTGTCATGCCTTTCAAAAAGATACTAAGAATACGACTCCCGATGCTGATTTAATGTATAAGTATTTAGATGAATTTGTAAAAGAAGGATGTGATACGGTTGTCCTTGAAACTTCTAGTGAAGCTTTCTTTAGAGAAAGACTCAATGGCTTTGAGTTTGAAGCTGCGGCCTATACTAACATTACAACTGATCATTTAAATATTCATGGAACATGGGATAATTATTTTGAATGTAAGATGCAGATGTTTAAACATGTAAAAGAAGATGGCTACTGCATATTAAATAAAGATGATATGCACTATGAAAAGGTCTTAAACTACGTTCATAACCCGCTTACATACGGTAAGGAAGGGGATTTATCATTTACTTATGAACTAGGGATGAATGATACAAAAGTAAGATTTAATTATCAAGGGAAAGATTATGAATTTACTTCACCACTTATCGGTGACTTTAACGTCTATAACCTAGCAGCAGCCACTCTTGTTTGTCTAGCTACTGGTTATAGCATGGAACATATTATTGATAATATTAAAAATATCGAAGTCGGAGGAAGAGTTGAAAAAGTTATCAGTCCTAAAGGATTTACAGCTGTTATCGACTATGCTCATACGATCAATGCAATTGAAACAATTGTCAATATGTTTAAGAGTATTGTCACGGGTAGACTAATAGTCGTAACTGGAGCAGCAGGAGCTAGAGAATCAACGAAAAGACCAGTTATCGCTAAATTTATAGCTGACAATAGTGATTACTTTATCATTACAACTGATGATCCATTTACTGAAGATCCGGTTAAAATTATCAAAGACATGGAAGCAGGTATTATCGGTTATGATAATTATGAAATAATAGTTGATCGTAAGGAAGCTATTGCTAAATCAATTGAAATGGCCAAAGAAAATGATACTATTCTAATACTAGGTCGTGGTAGTGAAAACTATCAAACTGTCGGTTATGACAAGATTTACTTGAATGACAAAGAAGAAGTAATAAAAACATTAAAGAAGGAGAGTTCATGAAATTTTTAAAAGATAAAACATGGAAAAAAATTGTAACTTTTTTTATCCCTAATGTTTTTGATATGTGTAATTTTTAATACATTAATTATTCTTAACGGAGGAGTACTCGAAGAAAACATCGGATACGCAGCAGTATTAATTTTTTCTCCGGCAGTTGTTAGTTTAATTGTAAATTACATTTACGAAAAGAACCTTCGCGGTTTCAATTGGAAGTGGAAAAATAATAAATTGCAATTAACTAGTTATCTAGTACCACTCATATACATAACTATTGCCTACGGTATTGCATTAATGTTTGGTTTTGCCAAATTAAATATGACAGAAATAACTAAACTTGGTCCTTGGGGTATTTTAATGATACCAACATTAGGTTTAACTGGAGTACTTTTAATGGTTTTAGGAGAAGAAATTGGTTGGCGTGGTTTTCTATTAAATAATTTATACAAAAAAATGAGCTTCAAGAAGGCTTCATTAATTACTGGAGTAGTATGGACACTTTTTCATTATCCACTTCTTATAATGGGTAATTATAACAACGGAGCAACACCGGCTTTATATGCACTTTTATTTTTTACAATTTCAATTATGAGCGCTAACACAATAATAAATTGGTTGTTTATAAAATCAAAAAGTATTTGGACAGCAGTTATTTTCCATACTGTACATAATTCAATTTTGAATGATATAACGCCACTAATTAAAAACACCAGCATAACTCCATATTTATTGACAGAGTTTGGAGCCTTGTTAGCAATTATTATTTTACTTACTTCACTGTACTTTTGGAATAAAAGAAAAGAGTTGTCAAGTAACTGATTGAATATTGACAAAGTATAAAATAAATTATAAGATTAAGATGACTTTTATCAAGAATGAGGGAGAGACTTAGCTCTGGGATCTCATACCAACCTGCAGTTGTAAGGTGGTAACGCTAAGCGATAAGAAGTAATGCTTCTCGTTCTTGATAGTCAAGAAGGAGAAGTTTTTTTATGAAAAGATTATTTACAAGTGAAGCAGTTACCGAAGGGCATCCAGATAAAATATGTGATTATATAAGTGATAGCATTTTGTTTGAAGCTTTATCTCAAGATAGGAATAGTAAGATGGCTGTCGAAGCTTCGATCAAAGATAATTTTATATTAATTTTTGGTGAAGCTAGGACCAAAGCTAATTTAGATTATGCCAAAATAGCTAGACAAGCTCTAAAAGAGATTGGTTATAACGAAGATTTTGAAATAGCTATTAAAGTAGGAGAGCAATCTAGTGAAATAAATAAGGCTGTGGCAAGTAGTCGCACTAAAGCTGGAGACCAAGGTATTATGTTTGGTTATGCATGTGATGAAACAGAGCAGTATTTGCCACTTGCTTATGTCCTTGCCACTAAACTTGCTAAAAGATTAGCCGATTATCGTAAAAGTAATCCTCTTTGTGGTCTAAAACCAGATGGGAAAACGCAGGTGACAATTGCTTCAAGTGATGGCAAAGTAATGGTTGATACAATAGTTATTTCGGCGCAGCATGAGCAAAAGCTAGATCAAGAAAGTTTAGAAAATTTACTTAAAACAGAAATAATTGATAAAGTTATCAATAAAAACTTAATTGATGAAACAACCAAGATTTACCTTAACAACAGTGGTTCCTTCATCGTTGGTGGTCCTTGGGGAGACTCGGGAACAACAGGCCGTAAAATTGTCTGTGATACCTATGGTGGAGCCGGACGTGTTGGTGGTGGATGCTTATCTAGTAAAGATCCATCGAAGGTTGACCGAAGTGCGGCATACTATGCTCGTTACGTTGCTAAAAACGTCGTCATGCACGGTCTTGCTAAAAGATGCGAAGTCGAAGTATCATACGTCATTGGTAAAGAAGAGCCCCTTTCTATATTTATCGAAACATTTGGGACAGCTAAAATAGATGAACGTAAAATATATGACTGGGTTATTTCCAACTTTGATTTTAGAGTTCAAAATATCATTGATGAACTAGGCTTACTCGATTTTGATTATCGCCAGGTAAGCAATTATGGACACTTTGGTCGTAGTGATTTAAAGCTAGCTTGGGAAGAGAAAAAAGATATAAAAGAATAAGAGATTATTCTTTTTTTATGATATACTATTAACGGTGAATTAAATGAAGCAAGAAAACATCAGAAATTTTTCAATTATAGCCCATATTGACCATGGAAAAAGTACTTTGGCTGATCGCATTTTAGAAGAAGCCGGAGCACTTTCCGCTCGTGAATTAAAATCACAGTTTATGGACAGTATGGATATTGAACGTGAACGTGGGATAACCATTAAACTTAATACGGCATGTATCAAGTATGAGTACAACAATAATTTATATGAATTAAATTTAATTGATACTCCAGGACATGTCGATTTTTCCTATGAAGTAAACCGTTCGCTTGCTTCAAGTGACGGAGCTATTCTCGTTGTCGATGCAGCCCAAGGAATACAAGCTCAGACACTAGCTAATCTTTTTCTAGCATTAGAAAATGATTTAGTTATTATTCCAGTAATTAATAAAATAGATTTACCCAACGCTGACGTACCGCGAGTAAAAGAAGAATTAAAACGCAGTCTTGGTTTTAATGAAGAAGAAATTATTCTAACTAGTGCTAAAACGGGGGAAGGAATCAAAGAATTACTAGAAGCTATCGTAACTAGAATTCCGGAACCTAAGGGCAGTAAAAAAGATCCTCTTCAAGCACTTATCTTCGATAGTATCTACGATGCTTATCGCGGAGTAATAATTGCTTTTAGAGTCTTTAATGGAGAAATTAAAAAGGGCGATAAAATCAAAATGCTAGCAACCGGTAAAGAAGTCGAAGTAATAGATCTTTTTGTCAACACTCCACATGAAGAAAAACGTGAAGTATTATCTTCTGGGGAAGTAGGATTTTTAACTGGTAGTATCAAAGATATATCTAATGTAGCTGTCGGTGATACGATAACTTTGGCAGCTAATCCTGCCAAACAGTCACTAGCGGGTTATAAACCGATGAAACCGATGGTTTACTGTGGTCTTTTCCCAATTGAAAATTCGCAGTTCGAAGAGCTTCGTGAGAGCCTAGCTAAACTTAAACTAAATGACTCATCACTGGCCTATGAACCAGAGACAAGTTCAGCCCTAGGCTTTGGCTTTAGATGTGGTTTCCTGGGTTTACTACATATGGAAATAATCAAAGAAAGATTACTTCGTGAATTTAATCTAGAACTAATTACAACTGCTCCATCAGTAATATATAAAGTACTACTTACTGACGGAACAGAGCTGATGATAGATTCTCCGGCTAAGATGCCTGAGAAAACAAAAATAAAAGAAGTCCAAGAGCCATATATAAAAACTAGTATATTTAGTCCTAGTACTTACATTGGTCAAATCATGGAACTTTGTCAAAATAAACGTGGTAACTATGTAAGTATGGAATATATCGATGATATTAGAGTAAATATTCATTATGAGTTGCCACTTTCAGAAATTGTCTATGATTTTTTTGATAAGTTAAAATCCTACACTAAGGGTTATGCATCTTTCGATTATGAATTAATTGGATATAGACCAAGTAATCTAGTTAAAATGGATATTTTACTTAATGGTGATATCATCGATGCTCTAAGTACTATCGTACATAAAGATTTCTCTTATCAGCGTGGTAAAGCTGTCGTTGAGAGCTTAAAAGAAGCTATTCCTAGACAGATGTTTGAAATACCTGTCCAAGCAGCCCTAGGTAGTCATATCATCGCTAGAAGCACAGTTAAAGCTATGCGTAAAGATGTTCTTGCTAAATGTTATGGCGGAGATGTCAGTCGTAAGAAGAAACTACTTGAAAAACAAAAAGAAGGTAAGAAAAAGATGAAACAGTTTGGAACTGTCTCTCTTCCACAAGAAGCCTTCATGTCAGTTCTAAGTATGGAAGAATAATATTAAAAAAGGAAGGTGAAAAAATGAGAAGTGCTTACATTCATATTCCTTTTTGTATGAAAATATGTACTTACTGTGACTTTCCCAAAGTTTTTTACAATGAAGATTTAGTTGATAAATATTTAGATGCTCTAAAGGAAGAAATAACTTTAACTTATCAAAATGATCAAATAAAAAGTATCTATATCGGCGGGGGAACACCATCAGCTTTAAACATAAAGCAGCTTGATAAATTATTCAGTATTATAAAATTGCTCAATCTTACTGATGAAGCAGAGAAAACAATCGAATTAAATATCGAAGATATAAATACTGAAAAGTTAGAACTATTTAAAAAGCATGGAATTAATCGTCTCAGTATTGGTATTCAAACGATCAATGAAAAGTTCTTTAACTTTTTAGGTCGTGGTCTAGGTAAACAAACAGTCATTGAAAAAATTACCTTAGCTAAGAAATATTTTGATAATATCAGTGTCGATTTTATGTATGGTTTTAGTGGTCAATTAACCAAAGACTTAGACCAAGATTTAGCCTTTATCAAAGAGATAGATGTTAAACATGTTTCAATCTATTCTCTAATTATCGAAGAAAATACTAAACTTTTTATCGAAGGAACTAAAGCAATTGATGAGGATCTTGAAAGTGATATGTACTATCATATTATTGAAAGGCTTTCTAATCTTGGTTTTAAACACTATGAAATTAGTAATTTTGCCAAAGAGGGATACCGTTCTAAACATAATTTAGTCTATTGGAATAATGAAGAGTACTACGGTTTTGGAATGGGCGCTGCATCATATATTGATAACAAGCGAACAACTAGTACTAAGAGTATCAATAAATATTTAAATGGCCAAAGACAGTACTTTAGTGAAGTGATTGATAAACAAATTGACATGCAATATTTTATGATTTTAGGTTTAAGAAAAACAGATGGAATAAGTAAAGAAGAATTTTCCAGTCGTTACAAGGAAAATATTTATGATATATTTCCTATTAAAAAATTAATTACAGATGGACTATTAATTGAAAATAATGATAATATATATGTACCAAGTAATAAACTTTATATTCAAAACCAAATATTAAAACACTTTGTAGGGGGATTAAATGAAGAGTGAAATTTTTATTGACGAAATAAATTATATTAAAAGTAATCGTTTGCAAGATGCTGCTAAGTATCTAATTGAAAATTTGCCAGATTACTTTTTTGAAGTAGCAGCTACTTCAAGTGGCAAGTACCATCCAGCTTATGCTTTGGGGCAGGGTGGACTGGTTAGACATACTAAAGCTGCTTTAGCACTACTTTTTACTTATTTAGATCATCCACTTAATAGTGAAAAGTTTACTGATGATGAAAAAGATTTGATGATTATTGGTCTCATGCTTCATGATGGAGTAAAAAGTGGCAATGAAAAAGCTGAACATACCGTTTTTGACCATCCACTTTTATCAGCGCAGTATGTAAAAAGTAATCAAGAAAATGCCGGACTTAATGATGAAGAAGTAGATCTTATAATGAAAGTTATCTCATCACATATGGGTCCTTGGAATAAATCTAAATATGAACAGACAACCGAATTACCTATCCCTGAAAGTAAATATGAATTGCTCGTTCATTTTTGTGACTATTTTGCTAGTCGCAAATTTATAGAAATAAAATTCGATGAAAACGATAGAATATTACTGAAGTAGGAGAATAATATGAAAATAATTGTTATTGAAGGAACAGACTGTTCTGGAAAAGAGACCCAAACTAAATTACTTAAAGCAAGACTTGAAGAAGCAGGATACACATGCAACTATATTTCTTTTCCTGTCTATGATAGTGCAACTGGTAAAATTGTCGGAGGACCATATCTTGGCAAAGCAGAGATAGGTGAGAGTGTTTTTGAAGAAGGAGCTACTAAAGTAGATCCGATGATTGCTTCACTATATTATGCAGCTGATCGCAAATACAATATTGATAAAGTACTATCTAGTGATTGTGATTATTACATTTTAGATAGATATATATCATCTAACCTTGCTCATCAAGGTGGTAAGTATGAAAATGATCAACAGCGCTTAGAGTTTTACAAGTTTATCGACAAACTAGAATATGAACTACTTGGTTTGCCGAAGGCTGATATTACTATCTTTCTGCATATTCCATATGAAAAAGCCTGCGAACTAAAGAAAAACAGAGAGAGTTTAGATGCTCATGAAAAATCTCCAGAACATTTAATGAATGCTGAAAAGAGATATTTAGAATTAGCTGAAATATACGCTTGGGATAAAATTTCATGTGTTACTGATGGCACCATAAAAACTAGGGAAGAAATCAGTGATGAAGTCTATCAGAAAGTAATTAAATTAAAATAAAAGAGTAACTTATGTTACTCTTTTTCTTTGTAGGCATCGATGATGTCCATTTTCTTTTTACGTTTTTTTGGTTTGTGACTAGTTTTTTCCTTTTCACTAAAGGCATCGATAATTTCAAGTTCTTCTTTGAAAGCATCAATGATATCCATTTCTACTTTAAAGGCATCGATAATATCTTTGGCTTCGTAAGGACGATTAGTCTTTTTCTTGATGCGTTGACGTTTAGCTTTAAAACTCTTATCACTAAGCTCTTCTTTTTTATCTTTAGTCTTCTTCTTTTTCTTAGGAAGATAATCTTCTTCTTTTTCTTCTTCCTCAATCGGTGCTGTAATTTGGAACATCGATTCAGGATCGTTACTAAAGTAGATAGCTTCATCTTTAGTTTCTTCTTTTGGAGCTTCTTCATCAGGAACTTCTTTATAATTAAATTCAACACTGTCGAGATTTAATGTCTCTTGTCTAGCTAGTTCTTCTTCAAAGCCACCAGCTATATTAGAAATACTGTTATTCATATCTAGTTCGACGACATCGTCATCACTGAATTTGAACTCTTCAGGTTTAAATTCATTTAATTTAGTCTTAAGGGTATTGTCGAAGATATCTAATCCATCATCAAGTTCATCTTCATCTTCTTCCTCTTCGTCAATATAGTCGCTATCATCAAGTTTAAATAGACTATCTGGCATCGACATATCGTCGCCTTCTTTATTGACATCGATAATGTCTTCTTCTTTAAGTTCTTCATCTCCAAGAGCCTTCATACCGATAGCACGTCTGATACTACTATCTAGGTCAGTATCGATATCGACAACACGATATATCTCTTGGAAGGTTGTGTATCCCTCGACAACTTTAGTCAGTGAGTCTTCGAGCATCGTAACGGTCGAACCATCGTAGACAAGTCCGCGTAGTTCTTCTTTATCGATACTTTCATCGGCAATCTTATCACGAAGTTTTTCAGAAATATATAATACTTCTTGAAGAGCCATACGACCAGAGAAACCACCGTGACATTTGTCACAGCCAACTGGTTCGTAGACAAACTTGACATTTTTCTTAAGGACCTTTTTAAATAGATGTTTCTCATATTTAGTAACAGGTCTTAATTTTTTACAATGATTACATAGTGTTCTTGTAAGTTTCTGGGAAATGATACCAGTTAATGCACTTGAGAGTAGGTATCTTTCAACATCCATATCGAGTAGACGTTCGATAGTCGATAGGGAATTGTTCGTATGGATAGTCGATAGAACTAAGTGCCCAGTAATAGAGGCACGAACTGCTATTTGAGCTGTCTCTGAGTCGCGAATCTCTCCGATTAGAATGATATTCGGATCTTGACGCAAAATCGAACGAAGGGCAGCAGCAAAGGTCATCCCAATTTCTGAGTTAACCTGAACCTGATTTATTCCTTCGATATTCATCTCTATCGGATCTTCGACCGTGATAATATTTGTTTCTTCTTTATTTAAAGCTTTGAGCATCGAGTAGGTAGTAGTTGATTTACCGGAACCGGTAGCACCCGTTACAAGAATGATACCATTAGGTACTTGTAACATTTTTAAAACCTTCTCGTAGTTATCCGGAAGGAAATTTAAGGCATCGATACCAGCTAGACCCTTTTGGAAGTCCAAGATACGAATTACGGCTTTTTCACCTTCATTAGTAGGTAGTACAGATACACGCATGTCGAGATCTTTTCCGCCAATTCGTCCCTTGATAGCACCATCCTGAGGAAGTCTATTCTCAGTAATATTCATATTAGCAACCAGTTTAACCCTGGTAATTAAATTACGTTCATATGCTTTGGGAATTAAAGAATGGTTTTGCAAATCGCCATCGATACGCATGCGAATCATTAGAGCATCTTCTCTAGGATCCATATGAATATCGCTGGCTTTATGTTGAGCAGCATACAATATGATTTGATTAACTATATCGACAATTGGTGTCTTAGCTAAATTATACTCTACCATAGATTCCCCTTTTATTTTCTTGTGGTATTTTATTCTTAATTATTATATAATACTTTTAGAAGATAATCAATAAAGGGAAGGGAAGTTTTATGAAAAGAATTGGAAAAAGGGGTTTCTTAATGGCCGAGGCTATTGTCGTAGGCTTATTTATCATGACTTTGTTCACCTTTATTTTTGCCAACATGGTTCCTTTGATGGCTAAGTATGAAGCCCAAGAAAAGTATGAAAATGCCAGTAGTATTTTTGATGCTAACATGGTTAGACATGCAATAATACTCGATATTCAAAGAAACGCAGCAAATGGAACTGCTAATAAAATATTTGGAGGTTTAGCCACTAAACCATACATTTTATACGAAGATGATTCAATTTGTAGTAACCTTGCTTTAGCTAATTATTGTCGTACATTATTTTCCAAAACATATTTAGATATTGATACGGTTATTGCTACTAAATATCGTACTGATGGAATTAAAGCTGTCAAAGCAGAATTTCCCCGTGTCATTGCTGATTACATTGATTCAATTCCAGAATATACTTCATCAGTAGGTTCAATTTATGACGGATATAAGCGTTTAATTATTATCTTTAACGATGGAAGAATGGCTAATATAGAACTTAAGATATAGAGGTTTAATGAAATTACTTAAAAACATTTATTTGAAAGAAACGATCAAAGAACTAATAATACTAGCAATTATTGTTGCTTTTATTTTGTTTCCACTTCCTTACTATATAACCATAGGAGGAGGAACAATCGATACCAGTAATCGTTTTGAAATTAGTGGTATTAAAAACAAAAAGGGAAGTTTTTCACTGGCTTATGTCAGACAGCTAAAAGGAACTCCGCTTACGTTTGTTTTAGGAAAACTTATCCCATCATGGGAGGTAGACAGTTTTAAAGCCTATGGCTACGAAGACAGTGAATCATACGCAGATATTGTAAAACGCAATCATTTAGATTTAAATGAATCCTTGATGATAGCTACCAAGACAGCTTACCAAGCATCTGGTAAAACTTATCTAGAAAAAGATCTTAAATATATTCTCTATTATGTAATTCCTGAAAATCGTGGTGATTTAATCGTTGGTGATGAACTAGTTTCTTACGACGGAAAGATACTAATTAATCAGGAAGAGTTATCAAATTATATAAGTACTAAAGAAGTGGGTTCAAAAATAAAATTTATCTTTAAAAGAGGTAAAAAGAATATTATTCAAGACTTTAAAGTTATTAAGGAAAATGAAAGAAAAATAATTGGCATTATTCTAATGAATAATTCCAAATATGAAACTGACCCTAAAATAAAGTTTAAATTTGATAAAGCTGAGCAAGGATCTTCTGGAGGAGTAACACTAGCTTTATCAATCTATGATGCTCTTAGTGGCGGCCAGTTATCTAAAGGAAGAAAAATAGTTGGAACAGGAACTATCGAAGCTGGTGGAAGAGTCGGACCAATAGGGGGAGAAGTCCACAAGTTAGACGGAGCTATTAAAGCTAAAGCTGATATCTTTATTGTTCCAGCTGGTGATAACTACAAAGAAGTTTTAAAAGAAGCTAAAAGAAGAAAAAGTAAAATTAAAATAATTCCGGTTAAGACTTTTGCCGAAGCAATAAATGCCTTAAATGAAAAATAGTATCTTCGATACTTTTTTCTTTGATTTCTTTTAGAAAAGTATGGCTTATGATATAATAATTTACAGGTGAAGAGATGAAAAGACATGAAGTAGATCGAAATAAAATTAGTCCAATGATGAAACAGTATCTTGAAATTAAAGATAATTATCAAGATGCTATTTTATTCTACCGTCTTGGAGACTTTTACGAGATGTTTTTCGAAGATGCTGAGATTGCCTCACGTGAACTAGAATTAGTTTTAACTGGACGTAATGCCTCACTTGAAGAAAAGATTCCAATGTGCGGAGTTCCTTTTCATTCATATCTTCCATATCTAGAAAAATTAGTTGATAAGGGTTATAAAGTTGCTATTTGTGAGCAGTTAACTGATCCTAAAGAAAGTAAGGGAGTCGTTGAACGAGGAGTAGTTCAAGTTGTAAGTAAGGGAACAATTCTCGATGATACCTTATCATCAAATGATAATAATTACGTAGCTAGTATCTACGATTTTAATCATTGCTATGGTTTTAGTTTTGCTGATATTTCAACCGGACACTTCTATGTTACGTTAGTTGACTACGATAGTGATAAGATAATTAAAGAAGTCAGCAGGCGACGTGTAGCTGAGTTAATTGTCAGTAGTAACATCGATAGACAACTAGTTGATGAGCTGCGTAAGAACATGGTCCAAGTTACGATTGTCGAGCAAGCTTACGATCAAGATGATTACAATTATTTATATAAAAACTTATCAGATATTAGGCTGGAGACAAGTGTTAAACATTTACTTGCTTACATTTTGAGTAATAAAAAAGGCGAGTTAAAACACTTACAAGAAGTCGAAGTATTAAGTAGTAATAAATACTTAGAATTCGATATTCACAGTCAGCGAAATCTCGAGCTAGTCGAAACAATTAGAAGCCTAGACCGACAGTATTCTCTGCTTTGGTTACTTGATAAAACAAAGACGGCGATGGGAAGTAGATTACTTAAAAATACTATTTTAAACCCACTTAGAGACAAAGCAGAATTAGAGCGTCGCTATGATATCATTGAAAAGTTTTTAACTGAATTTATTTTAAAAGATGACTTAGAAAACTTACTTAAAGATGTCTATGACCTAGAACGATTACTAGGTAGAATTAACTATGGTAATTTAAACGGTCGAGATCTTTTACAACTTAAAAGATCGATTGCTACTTTTCCTAAAATAAGAAATATTTTAGAAGAATTAAAATATGATAAAAACATTGAAAATTTAGATGACTTATATCTTTTACTAGATAAAGCTGTAAATGAAGAAGCACCTATTACTATTCGTGAAGGTAATATCATCAAAGCAGGATACAATCATGAACTTGATGAACTTAAAGCTATTCGTAGTGGTTCTAAAGATTTCATTCTTCAAATAGAGCAAGAAGAGCGTGAGCGAACAGGAATAAAGGGCTTGAAAGTAGGTTTCAATAAAGTATTTGGTTACTATATCGAAATATCTAAAGGATCTATTTCTCAGTTAAAAGAAGAGTTTAACTATGAACGTAAACAGACTCTTTCTAATTGTGAACGCTTTGTTACACCACTACTTAAAGAGAAAGAAAATATTATTCTAAATGCCGAAGAAAAGATTTTCGAACTAGAATATAAACTATTTTTAGAGCTTCGTGAAGAAACTAAAAAGTACACCAGAGCCATTCAGAATTCAAGTAAAGTAATAGCCGAGGTCGATATGTTATTATCCCTAGCGACTGTTGCTGACAAAAATAATTATGTCAGACCACTAATCAGTGATAAAGGACACATTTGTATCAAAGGATCTCGTCATCCGGTTGTTGAAAAAGTCATCAAAGATAAATATATCACTAACGATGTTTCAATGGATAAAGATACAACTATTCTTTTGATAACTGGTCCTAATATGGCTGGTAAATCGACCTATATGAGACAAGTAGCAATAACTGCTATCATGCTTCAAATAGGATCATTTGTCGCTGCTAGTAGCTGTGAAATGCCTCTTTTTGATAAAATCTTTACAAGAATTGGCGCTAGTGATGATCTAGTTAGTGGAGATTCTACTTTCATGGTCGAAATGAAAGAAGCAAACAATGCTCTGGCCAACGCTACTAGTGAAAGTTTACTTATCTTCGATGAACTAGGAAGGGGAACTGCTACTTTTGATGGAATGAGTCTAGCCCAAGCTATCATTGAACATATTCATGATAAAATTGGTGCTAAAACACTTTTCTCAACCCATTATCACGAACTGACCACGGCTAGTTTGCAGCTATTAAAACTTAAAAATATCCATGTCAGTGCCAGTGAAGAAGAGGGAAGACTAATCTTCCATCACAAAGTTAAAGCAGGTGCTATCGATAAGAGTTACGGTATTCATGTAGCATCACTTGCTCATCTACCAAACGAAGTAATAGAACGAGCTAGAGACATCCTCGATGTCTATGAGAAAAAAGAGCAAAAGAATAAAACTTTTACTCAAACAAGTCTTTTCTTAGAGGAAGAACAACCACCACTTGAAAATAAATTAATCAAAACAATAAAGGATTTAGATCCTTTGACAATGACTCCTATTGAAGCTCTCAATAAAATATATGAACTTCAAAAAGAAATTGAAAATGATAAAAAATAAATATATAATTGTCTAAAGGAGGATATATGAATATATTTGGTCTAAATGTCATTGACGTTGTAATTGTTTTACTAATACTTTGTGCCGGTGTTATCGGAATGAAGAGAGGTTTCTTTAAAGAGTTAGTTATGACTATTGGTTATTTCCTAGTAATAATTATCTCGTTTGTCTTAAAGAATCCTTTAGCTGAGTGGTTATCACTCAATTTGCCATTCTTTAACTTCTCAGGTCCATTTAGAGGTATGACAGTATTAAACATCGTCATCTATCAATTAATTGCATTTTTAATAGTCTTCTCATTAGTAATGATTGTCTTTAATTTAATTCTGACTTTCACCAATATTTTAGAGAAAGTATTAAATGCAACTATCATCTTTGGAATGGCTTCAAAAATCTTAGGATTCTTCCTAGGGCTTATCGAAGGATTCATCTTCATGTTCATCGTTTGTCTAATTCTATCTTACCCAGTATTTAATCAAGGAGTAATTGCCGAGTCAAAACTCAAACCGATCATTCTGCGGGGGACACCTGTATTAAATACTATGGCTAAAAGTTTAGTTGGAACTTTTGATGATCTAGCTGATCTTACAAAAGAATATAAAAATACTACTGATAAGACTGAACTTAATAGAAAATCTATTCAAGTCATGATCGATAATAAACTTATTACTACTGACTATGTTAGAAAGTTAGTCGATTCAGGTAAACTTAAAGTAAGTGGATTAAAATATTAAAAAAAGCTCTATGAGCTTTTTTTTATGTAAATAGATTCTTCTAAAGGCTTATATTTATAACTAAATGTTTCAATTATATCTTTCGGAATATTTAATCTAAGACTGACCTTTTGGTCGTAGGTTTCACTGATTATATATTCTTTAAAGCCTCTTTTAATTTGCTCAGCTTCATCATAAGTCGTTATAACTTCGATGATAATACTATCACTAAAATCTTTTAGCTTGCTTTCTATCGCAGTACTTACAACATCTTGGTAAGCTTTGGCAAGTGGTCCGGTTCCAAGTTTCACTCCTCCAAAATATCTGATAATGATGGCAAGTGTATAATCCATCTCTTTTAGTTTCATCATCTCAAGAACTCTCGACCCTGCAGTTCCAGCTGGTTCACCATCATCACTGTAAGCCATCTTTTCACCAATTATATAGGCATAACAGACATGTCTACTTTTGGGATGATCCTTGCGAATTTGTTCAACTATTTCCTTGACCTTATCTTCATCCACAAGTGGATATAAGCAAGCAATAAATTTACTTTTTTTAATAATTAAACTATTTTCTAAATAATTACTGATTGTTTTCATCAAACTACCTCTACTTACATTATACAATTAAATACCTAAATTATCTAAAATTTGTTATAATATTAGCGGGAGTAACTATGAGTAGTGAAGATTTAAAAAGAAAATTAGCCTTGCTTCCAAATGAAGCAGGTAGCTATCAAATGTTAAATCGTGATGGTCACATCATCTACGTTGGTAAAGCTAAGAACCTTAAAAAAAGAGTTAATAGCTATTTTACTCATGCTATAAGTGGTAAAACAAAAATGTTAGTAAATGACATTTACGATATTAAATACATTGTTACTTCGACTGAACTAGAAGCTTTAATTTTAGAAATAAATTTAATTAAAAAATATAATCCCAAATATAATATTTTACTTAAAGATGATAAGTCATATCCTTATATTGAACTTGATAAGACAAATGGTCCAATACTAAGAGTAGTTAGAAATATTAAGAGGAAAAAGAATGCTACTTTATTTGGTCCTTTTCCCAATGTTATAGCTGCTAAAAAGACAGTAGCGATGTTAAATAGGATTTATCCTTTAAGAAAGTGTGATCCGTTAAAGAAAAATCTTTGTCTTTATTATCATCTAGGTGAGTGTCTCGGTTATTGTGCTTCTAAAATACCAGAAGAAGTAACAGATAAAATGATCAAAGAAGTAACTTCTTTTTTAAATGGTAATAGTGATAAAATAGTTAGTAAAATTAAAGAAGAGATGTATGAGGCATCAAGTAAATTAAACTTTGAAAAAGCTAAAGAGTTAAAAGAGATGCTTGATTCAGTTGAGATAACTCTTTCTAAACAAAAGATTGAACTTCCTGATAATTACAATTTTGATTTGATTAACTTCTACCGAAATAACAATTATATTTCAATAGTAATATTTTATATCCGTGAGGGAAAACTTTTCACGGTGCACAGTGATATTGTCGCATCCTTCGATGAGGATAGTGAGCTACTTACTGAATATATTATCAAACACTATGATAAGAAAAGTTTACTGCCTAAGGAACTTGTTGTTCCATCAAATATAGATAATAACTTACTTGAAGATTATCTTAAAACAAAGGTAAGTTCTCCGGTCAAAGGAAGAGTTAAAAAGTTACTAGATTTAGCTATGGATAATGCTAAGATCTTACTTGAAGAAAAAGAAGAGCTAGTCGCTGCCAAAGATGAAAAAAGACAGCAAGCGATAGAGGAATTAAACAAGCTTCTTGGCAAAGATATCAAACGTATCGAAGCTTTTGATAATTCCCATCTATTTGGAACATTTTATGTCAGTGCTTCGGTATCTTTCGATTACTTTGTTGCCAATAAAAATGCCTATCGCAAATTTCGCATCAACACTGATAAAATAGATGATTTAGCAGCAATGAAAGAAGCTATTTACAGGCGCTACTACAAAGTTATCATGAATGAAGAGGAAGCTAGTGATCTCCTATTAATTGATGGGGGAGAACTGCAAGTAAGTGCTGCCAAAGAAGTTATCGATTCACTTGGTGTAAAGGTCGAGATTATCGGTCTTAAGAAAGATGCTAGACATCGCAGTAGCAGTGTTATTAATTCATCACTTGAGGAGTTAAATATCAAAAAAGATAGTAGTCTCTTTTTGTATCTATCGCGCATTCAGGAAGAAGTTCATCGCTTTGCCATTACTTATCATCGTCAAATTAAAAGTAAGGGAATGTTAAGTAGTTTACTAGATGGTGTGGCGGGCATCGGCGAAGTTCGCAAGAAAGAGCTGCAAAAGCATTTTCCATCTGTTAAAAAAATGAAAGAAGCAAGCATCGATGAACTAGCTAAAATTATTGGTCCATCTTTGGCCGAAGACTTATATAAATATCTTAAGGAGTTAACATGAGCATATTAAAATATATTGAAAATTATCAAAATGTATCTTTTACAGAAAGCCCTTTAAATGAGGTTGATATCGCTATTTTCTCGGCTCTTTCATATTTGGTCTATGATGAAGAGTTCAAGGCTAAAAGAGCCCTTATTCCACTTCTAAGAAGTATCACTAAGAAAGATAAGTCATACTACAAAGATATGTATCGTGGTAGTGATTTAAAGAAATATTTAGAAGCAATTATCAAAGCTAAAAGATACAAACAGATAATGATTAGTGACTATGTCGATGAGATCGATTACGATACTGAAAAACAATTTTCTGCAATTGTTTACCATGTTCCAAATAGTCCTAAATTAATTCTATATCGCGGAACAGATCGTCTTTTAATCTCTTGGAAAGAAGACTTCAACATGTCTTATCAAAAGTCTATTCCAGCTCAAAAAGATGCACTGAAGTATCTCAATAGAATGCTTCTTAAATATCGTGGTAAAGTAATTGTTGCAGGACATTCTAAAGGTGGTAATTTAGCTATCTTTGCCTCAGGTAATGCCCTTGGCTTACTGCGCAGTAAAATAACTAAAGTCTACAGTTTTGATGCTCCTGGTTTTGACGAAGATATCGCTATAAATATCAGAGAAAAGAAACTTAAAATAACTAATTATTATCCAAAAGATACAGTCGTTGGAATGTGTATGTATTCAGTCGGTGAAAAAATATTTGTCGACAGTTACAAGAAGCGCATGTATCAGCACGATCTATTAAACTGGAAAGTCTTTGATGATTCATTCATCCTAGCCGAGCAATCTAAATTTTCCAAGTTTATCAACGAAGTATTAAATGAATGGCTCCGCAAATATGACAATCATCAAAAGGAAGTATTCTTCAACGAACTATTCGATATACTAGATGCCAAAGATGGCACTAAAGTATCGGATATGAGCAAAATCAAATCGATTATAAATTACATTCAAAAAATAGGTACAAACTATGGTAAATTATCAAATGAAGAGAAAAAAGCTCTCAAAGAAAATATCAGTCAGTTTGTCTCTATTGGTAAAAAAGCTTATGATAAAAATAAGTAGTTTAAAAATTAATTTTAAAATGTTATAATGACTTTAAGGAGAAATAAAATGGGAAATATAAAAGAAAAATTAAAAGACAAAAACTTTTTAGTTGGATTAGCTATTCTCTTTTTAGGAGTACTTATCCTCATCTTAGTTATAGGACTTCTATTAAATGGGGGAAACAAGGATAAAGATAAACCTAATGTAGTTCCGGTTAAACCAACTGAACAAAATGTCAAAGATACCTATGGTCACACGAAAGAAGATGCTATCAAAGCAGTTAAACAGGCATATAATAGTGATTCATACACTTTTAGTGCTGAAATAAGAGGAGATAACAAGTACGTTGTCACAGTTGAGAACAAAGATACTAAATCTAAGACTGTCTATCTTGTTGAACCAGATACTCTTCACTACCGTGTAATGCCAGAAGAAAAGTAGGAAATTATGAATAGTATAACAATTATGACTGATGACTTGGCCAATAAAATTGCAGCAGGAGAAGTTATTGAAAAAACATACAATGTCGTAAAAGAACTGGTCGAAAATGCCATCGATGCTGGAGCAAGCGAAATAAATATTAAACTTGCAACTAGTGGAATTAAAGAAATAATTGTTAGTGATAACGGAAAGGGCATGAGTAGAAACGATGCTCTTTTATCATTTGAAAGACATGCAACATCTAAGTTAAAGGATTTAGATGATCTTTTCAGTATTGAAAGTTTAGGTTTTAGAGGGGAGGCTCTTCCTTCGATTGCCTCAGTTAGTAGGGTTAAGTTAAATACTTATGATGGAAGTGTTGCAACTACTTTAGAAGTAGAAAATGGCAAGGTAAATGTTACCAAAAGTGGTCCGATGGAAAAGGGGACAACAATCGTTGTATCAGATCTTTTCTACAATACTCCAGTTAGGTTAAAATACTTAAAAAATGAATATGCTGAGTTAGCTAATATAACGGATTATGTCTCGAAGATGGCACTGTCTTTCCCAAGTATTCGTTTTACTTTATCAAACGATAAGAAAGAAATAATTAACACTGATGGAACAGGTAATTTGCTTAAGACTATCTCTAAAATATATAGCATTGATATTGCAAAAAAAATGATCGAAGTAGATAGCCAATCAGATGATTATCGTATAAGTGGTTTTATCAGTTATCCTGAAATAACTAAATCAAATCGTAATAGTATCAATCTTTTTATCAATGGTAGATATATAAAGAACAATGAATTAAATAGATATATCATCGATAGTTATCATGGTTTTTTACCAATCGATAAGTATCCAATTATCGTTTTAAATATCGAGGTTGATCCAAGATTGATCGATGTCAATATTCATCCGACTAAACTAGATATCAAGTTCTCTAAAATGGATAGTTTAAAGACCTTAATTACTAAGACGATTAAACATAAACTTGAGACACTAAACCTTATCCCTGAGATTAAAACATTAGTCAAAGAAGAGGAAGAAATATATATGCCTCTTCGTGAAGATAAAAGCGATAAAGAAGAATCTTCTTTGGAAGAAGTAATCGATCCAATTTACGAAGAGATTAGTTTAGAGCTAGGAATAGAACCTCTTCGCACGGAAATTAAAGCGATGACACCGGTTGGTCTTGCTCACGGAACATACATCATTGCCGAAAATAGTGATGGAATGTATATAATTGATCAGCATGCCGCCGCTGAACGCATCAACTATGAGTTCTATATGAAAGAGATGGGCAAAGAAACTCTTGATCAACAAGTGATGCTAATTCCATATAAACTAGAACTACCAGCTGATGAATATATCATTCTAAAATCACGTATATCCCATTTTGAAAATCTTGGCTTTAGTATCGAGGACTTTGGTATTAACACCATTTTAGTTCGTGAACATCCGACCTGGTTAAAAGAAGAATATTTAAGTAGTGCAATCGATAAAATAGCAGAACTAATCATCCGTGGTGATGACTTTGACAAAGCTCGCTTTATCGAAAGAGTCGCTATCACGGTCGCTTGTAAAATATCGATCAAAGCAAATGAACATATGACAATAGAAAACATGCAAGACTTACTAGATAGATTATTGCAAACAGAAAACCCCTTTACCTGTCCACATGGCAGACCAACAATAATTAGTTATAGTAAATATGAACTAGAAAAATTATTTAAACGAGCAATGAACTAAAAGCAACTGTAAATAGGCAAAAAGAAACCTATAATTGCTTGAAAGCATTGCTTTTTTAAGGTAAACTTTACGAGGAAATGGAAACTTTTAGATTCAAGGAGGAATATGACAAAAGTATTAGAGTGTAAAAACTTACACAAAAATTTTGGAAAGAAAGAAATATTAAAAGATTTATCATTCGATATGGATGCTGGAGAAATCTTTGGTTTTATTGGACCTAACGGTGCTGGTAAAACAACGACTATCAAACTTATCTTAGGTTTACAACGAATCACTTCTGGAACTATTAAGATAAATGGTAAAGATATCGAAGATGATTTCACTGAAGCTATCGCAAAAGTCGGAGCTATCGTCGAAAATCCTGACTTATACATGTATTTGTCTGGTCGTAAGAATTTAGAACTAGCAGCTAGAATGTATAAAGATGTCGATGCAAGTCGCATTGATGAGGTTATCAAACTAGTTGGACTAGAAAAACGTATTAACGACAAAGTTAATAAGTACTCACTAGGCATGAGACAGCGTCTAGGTATTGCTCAGGCAATACTGCATCATCCAAATATCTTAATTTTGGATGAACCAAATAATGGACTAGATCCCGAAGGAATTAAGTCACTTAGATTACTTCTGCAGAAACTTGCTAAAGAAGAAAAGATGGCTATTCTAATTTCAAGTCACAACTTAGCGGAACTTGAAAGCTTCATCACGAAAGTTTGCATCATTAAAAATGGTGTTATCATCGCCAATGAAGATATCAAAAAATACAAAAAACAAGCTATTACTTCGACATATCTTTTCGAAGTATCAAATATCAAAGAAGCAGTTAAACTAGTCAAGGGAGCTAAGTTACTTAGCGATGATAGCTTCGAGGTAGAAATTGATCGTGAAAAGATATCTGAGACTATTAAAAAATTGATTGATAAAGATATAAATATATATCAAGTATATGAACAGGAAGCATCTTTAGAAGAAGCATTCTTAAAACAGACTGGAGGTAATATCATTGATTAATTTAATTAAAAATGAATACATTAAAGTATTTTCTAAAAAAGCAATCTATGTTACAGCGCTAGTTACACTAGGTTTTGTCCTACTAGCTAATTTTGCACTAAATCAGATTCAAACAAAAGATGTTCATTATCGTTTAGAAAAAAATGCTTACGCTAATGAGATTGCCAATGCCAAAACAAATATTAAACATTTTGAAGAAGCAGGAAAAAAACTTAACGAAGATTATTACTACAGCAAGGCAATTCTAGAGTTTGATAAACTAGTTACTAAATATGGTAAACAGTCATGGCAAGCTTATGTTCTTGCCGATGGTTACTTCGATGAAGCACTTTCTCCATCTTTAATCATGACATTAATGCCTGAATCCGAAGAAAATCCAAGGGCAGCAATCCTTTCAGCAAAAGCACAATATGAAAAGCAAGTTGCTTTGCTTGATGGTGATTGGAAAGACTTTTATCAAAAAAGTAATGAAATTTTAGAAGAAACTAAAGCCCTTCTTGATAAGACTGAAGCTAAAGCACTACAGGTCAAAATTGATACAAATAAAATGTTAATTGAGAACAATATCATGCCTCGTCAGAATTATTTGAACGTGGCAGCTAAGTCATATGTAAATGACTCTCAAACATTAATTAGAGCAACAAATCCAAATATTAAAGCAGGATTCAAGATGAATGAAGCTGAAAAGAAACAGCTAGAAAAGAACTCCGCTATTAATAAATACATTATTGAAAATAAAGTTGATGCTAATAATATGATGAATAACTATGGAACAGTTAAATCATTATCATCTAATTACGGAATCTTTTTCCTAATCATGATTATCGTTGTAGCTGGTTCTATCGTCAGTGATGAAATGAGTAAAGGAACAATTAAACTTTTACTTATCAAACCTTATGAAAGATGGAAAATATTACTTAGTAAATATTTAGTTAGTTTCTCATTTGTTCTCATTGTCTTCTTTGTCATATTGATGATGCAGGCAATTGTCGGAGGACTATTTGGTGACTTTGCTTCACTATCTAACGAAGTAGTAAACTATGACTTTGCAACTAAAGAAATAGTTACATCTAATTTATTTACTTATACATTTACTAACTATCTTTATGAAGCACCACAGTATATTTTACTTATGACTTTAGCATTTGCTATATCGACTATCTTTGGTTCGACATCAGTTGCTATGGTACTGGGTATTGGTGGTAACATTGCCGCAGGTATTCTAAATATGATTGTGACAATTGTTCCTAAAAAGATCTTTATGATTTTACCAACGGTTAACTGGAACTTAAGTGCTTATCGTTTTGGCGGAGTATCACAGTACTTTAAAGAACTGAACTTCACTAATTCGTTACTAATTTGTTTAGCTTACTGGCTAATAATGATAGTAGTAGCATTTATTGTCTTTAATAAAAAAGATATTAAAAACATATAAGAAGAAGAAATTCTTCTTTTTTTGTGTTAATATATTTTCGAGGTGTTTATGATTATCGTAGTAACAGGACCAACTGCTGTAGGAAAAACAACACTTAGTGTAAAATTGGCTAAGTATTTTAATGCTGAGATAATAAATGCAGACTCAGTACAATTTTATAAAGGTTTTGACATTGGTTCAGCCAAGGTTAAAGAGGAAGAAAAAGAGGGTGTTCCTCACCATTTATTTGATATAGTCGAAGCTAATGAAATGTTTAGCATTTATGATTATCAACAAAAGGGGAGAGCTTTGATCAAGGAGCTTACTGATAGGGGGAAAAACGTCGTAATTGTCGGAGGGTCTGGTCTCTACATTAAAGCCCTTTTATATAACTATGAATTAAAAGAAGATTCTAAAACACATGATTTTAGTGATTATACAAATGAAGAGCTGCTAAGTAAAATTAAAGAGTATGAACCAGCTACTTTACTACATGTAAATAATCGTAAGCGTTTAGAGCGACGATTAAGTAAGCTATTAAATAATGATATCGATGAGAATCTGGGTAATGAAGCAATCTATGATTTTAAAGCAGTAGGTTTAACAACCGATAGAAAGACTTTATATGACAAGATTAATAAAAGAGTTCGTCTCATGCTTGATGAAGGACTAGTCGAAGAAGTTAAAGACTTTTATGACCGAGGAATTCATTCAAAAGCAATTGAGACAGCTATTGGCTACAAAGAGTTATACAAGTACTTTGATGGAGAGTTAAACCTCGATGAAGCACTTGAATTAATAGCTAAGAACTCTAGGCGCTACGCCAAAAGACAGTATACTTTCTTTAAGCATCAAATGGATCTTAAATGGTTTGAGACAAACTATGATAACTTTGATAAAACAGTTAACGAAGTTATCACTTATTTAGAGGAGGACAATTAATGCAAAGATATTTTGCTTCTCACAGTAACGAAACTATAACGCTTGGTGAAAGCGACAGCTATCACATTAAAACGGTTATGCGTAATAAAGTAGGGGATAAGCTCGAGGTTGTCGCTGGCGGAGCTACTTACTTATATGAAATAATTGCTTTGGATAAACTGGTAACACTAAAATTACTTGAAAAGCTTGAAGAAAGTGTCACAAGTTATGATATAAATATTGTTCAGTCACTAGTTACTGATCAAAAGATGAGTTATATTATTCAAAAGACGACTGAGCTTGGAGTAGCTAAAATTATTCCGTATGCATCTTCGCGCAGCGTTGTTAAGCTAAAAGAAGCTAAATTTGACAGATGGCAAAAGATTGCTAAAGAAGCAAGTGAGCAATCAAAGCGTCAAAGTATTCCGCAGATAGCCCAAATTCACAGTTTAAAAGAACTTTTAACCCTCGAAGCTGACAAAAAAATTCTATGTACTGTCAATGAAAAAGAAAATACTATCAAAAAAGTATTAAATAAAATCACTAAAGATGATAGAATAATAATAGTGATTGGTCCGGAGGGGGGATTTACTAAAGAAGAAGAGGAATCTCTTGTAAAGGCCGGATATATCAGTACTAGCTTAGGCTCTTTAGTAATGAGAACTGAGACTGCCTCAAGCTATGTATTAAGTGTAATAAATTATCAGTTAATGGAGTGATTAAATGGAATCTGTACTTTATTTTGTTAGCATTAATATGACGACCGTTATCATGGTTTTGATTGGTTTTTTAATCATTGCTCTTTTTGCGCTCACTGTCTATGACATCTTAATTAGAAAAAATGAAGCCAAACAAGAAGTGCTCGAAGACTTTACTGATGAGTTTAGTGGCTCTGAAAACTTTCATGAAAACTATCCACCAGAACCAGTTGATGTTAAAGCACCGATCAATGAGATTAAATATGTCGAAGAAGATCCCGAGCTTGAAAAAACTAAAGCCAAAATAGAACTTGAAAAATTAAAAGAAGAACTAGCTAAACAAGAACTTAAACCAGAAGTACCGCTAGAAGTTCCTTCGTTTGAAGAACCAGCCCAAGAAGAGCCAGTCAAGGAAAACCCCAAGATTTTAGAGACCTTTAGTCCGGTAGCGATCGAAACAGCCGAAGTAAAACACGAAAAAGAAAGTATCGAAGATGATATCGAGGCATACGAAGCTAGTCAGGAAGAAGATGCTATCATAAGTCTTGATGAACTAACTAAAGTAATGGAAACAAGAACGTTTGACAACAGTACAATCGAAGAAGACGAATCTATTCCAATTAGTATCGATGAATTATATAAACAAACTAAACCGACAGTTAAACTAGATGATTTTGAAACGGTTAGTAGCAAGATATCTATCGAAGACGTTGTCGATCCATTAAAGATGCCAAGAGCAGACAATGTATCAATTATTTCACCAATCTTTGGAAGACTTGATGAAGAACTTGATTTAGAACTAGAAAATACTGCTGATCTCGATAAGTTAAATGAAGAGATTCGTAAGACTAACGAGTTTCTGGCAACTCTTAAAGAACTAAAAAGTAAATTAAACTAGCTTAGCTAGTTTTAGTTTGCAAAAATAATCATTTTATATTATATTTATAGCTACGCAAGGAGGATATATGAAAGTTGCTATTGAAACACTTGGTTGTAAAGTTAACCTTTATGAAAGTGAATATATTATTAATCTACTTAAGAATCACGGCTACGAAATAGTCGATCTTTCTGATCCTTACGACATATATATAATCAATACTTGTACAGTAACTAATACTAGTGATATTAAATCTAGAAAACTTATTCGAAGAGCTAAACGTCAAAGACCTGAGGCTCTAATTATCGCTATTGGTTGTTTTATTCAAAAAAATGAAGAGTTACCTGAAGAGATAGATATAGCCATGGGTAATAATGATAAAACTAAGCTTCTCGATGTCATTAAAGAGTACCAAATAAATAAAAGTAAAATAATTAATATTAAAGAACTATCTCCTTCATTTGAAGATATGTTTATCAATAACTTTGATTCTCACACGAGAGCTTTTGTTAAAATTCAAGATGGATGTGAAAATTTTTGTTCTTACTGTATTATCCCTCATGTTCGTGGAAAATGCAGATCTAAAGAAAGAAACAAAGTTATCGAAGAGATAAGTACACTTGTAAAGTCTGGTTATCAGGAGATCATTTTAACGGGCATACACACTGGTAATTATGGAGTAGACCTTGGAATAAGCTTTGCCGATATTCTTCGCGATATCATAGCTATTGATGGTCTAAAAAGACTTCGTATATCATCGATTGAAATAACCGAGCTTGATAACGAAGTACTAGGTGTAATTAAAAGTTCTAATATCATTGTCGATCATCTGCATATTCCAGTTCAAGCAGCTTCGGACGAAGTATTAAAAATAATGAATAGAAAATATGATTTAAAATACTTTGAAAATAAATTAAAAGAAATTAGAACTATTCGTCCAGATATATCGATTACAACTGATATTATCGTTGGTCACCCTGGCGAAACAGATGAACTTTTTGAAAAGTCACTTGCAGTTATCGAAAAACTAGCTTTCTCTAAGCTTCATGTCTTTCCTTATTCGATGAGAAATGGTACGGTCTCAGCTACGATGGAGCAAATTAGTGAACCAGTTAAAAAGGCGAGGGTAACTAAGCTACTAGCTCTATCTAGAAAACTAGAGGAAGCCTATCGTAATCGCTTTGTAGGCACAAAAAGACCTGTTCTAATCGAAAAGTACGATGGCCAGTATTCATCGGGCTACAGTGATAATTATCTTTATGTTAAGACGGAAAAAGAGTATCCGGTAGGAACAATAAGTCAATTAGAAATAAAATAAACTATTTATATTTATAAATAGTTTTTTTGTAGTATAATTATCATAATGAGGCTATTATGAATGATCAAAAGCTAAATGAAGAAATAGAAATATTAAATGAACAAACACTACATACCGAAAGTAGTGAAGTTTTAGATGACATAGATACAATCGGCGGAGTCCCAGTTAAAAAGACTCAGCCAGTTTTAACTGAAACTGGAACAAGTCTTCCTCTAATTACCCCAGAAGAACAGATGGAAGCAGATAAATGGGAAGCAATTAATGTCTACACCAAAGCTAAGTCTAAAAAGAAAATAATTATTGCCATAACTATTCTTTTAGCTCTATTACTAGCCCTTATCGCATATTTCACAATCGATCACTTCAACCGTTTTAAAAACTATGAAAGTATAAAAACTATCAAAATAAATGGAGAGAGTTTTCCAACTCTAGCTAATATTAAAAAGTTAAAAATTAAAAATGTTCTAAAGCGAAATAATTATCAAATATATACTTATTGGTCACTAAATAAAAAAGATATAGATAAGTATCAGAACTATCTTTTAGCAAACGGTTATTTCAAGGGAGTTCGTGAACGTAAAAAGATTTTTGTCAAAGCAGCCAATAGTAAAGCTCATTTATTACTGATTGAAATTGGTTATGAAGATATAGCTTTTCGTAAAACTCTCAGTTATGTGACAGAGTTTGAACTAGATATTTTCTCAAGCTACTACAAAGACTATAAACTAGCTGAATATGGATCAGATAATTTAATTAAACTCAAACTGCCTGATAACTTTGAAGAAGTCTATAAAAGTGATGAACTTATCTCCCTAAAGGGCGATATCATTAAAACAATCAATATAAGTAAATTAGTAGCTAAAACAGAAGATGAAGCAATCAAGTTAAAGCACGATGACTTAGTCTTTAACGGTTACCAAATTAAGCGAGAAGACGATGATAAGATCTATCGCATAGACTCATATAATCAAACTATAAGTCTATGGAATAGTAGTTACATATTAAAAAATAATGATAACTTTATTATAATTGAGATAATTAAAGCTAATCGTGATGATTATCTAGATAAAATTATTTTAGAGATGGCTGATTAAAAAGCTTGATTTTTAGAAGAAAAGATATATAATAACGCTAAGGTGATGGAAATGAATCTAACTATTTTAACAATTGTCTTTATATTAGTGACAATTATCTACGATCTATTTATTCCTAAATTTAATGAAGAGGCTATTGAAAGAATCAAATCACGTAACAATAGTTACATAGTTGGTGACTTTATTATTTCAATTATTGTCTTTCTAGGAATAACATTCTTATTTACGATGGTAATTAAAAATTACTTGGTAGCTGAGCAGTGTGTCAAAGCTTGTTTGAATACTACTGATAGCTGTCTATGCACAATCAATAATACTTTATTTGGAGTAATAGTGATGGTCTTGCAGCTTGTCAATGTAGTTAATCTATATCAGACATTTGTTCATTCATACAGCTATTTCTCAATGACAAGAGACGTTGTCTTTAAAGTTATTACAGCGATTGTCATGTATTGTACGATCATTGCTGGAGAAATAATTATTGCTAGTATCAAGTTGCCAAGCATTGTCTTTGCAGGTAGTGACTCATGGCTAAATTTCTTAATTAAGATCTTAGTTTATGGAGCAGTCATTATTTATCCGCTAGTTGTGCTAGCAGCAGTCTTGCGCCGTGTATACTTCGAGCCATACGATATCGATGATGAATATCGTCCAGCTAAGAGAGTTAAAAAGACTAAGACAGTAACTACTGAAGTAATCGAAGACTTGGAAGAAGACGATCATGATAGCTATGATGATTACTACGGAGAAAAAGAAGACATAACAAGTAATTATTACTATTAGAAGTCCTAAAAGACTTCTTTTTTGTGAGTATTTTTATTATAATTGTAAAGAGGTCTTATGGAAGTATTTATTGATAATCATAAATTAAAAGTTAATATTATTAGAAAAGTTTCAAATAAAAATACTTATGTGAGACTTAAAGATGATGGGGTAGTGCAAGTTACAACCAATTATTTTGTTGGTACTAAAACTATCGAAAAGCTTATTCTAAGTAATGAAGACTTTATTAGAAAAGCTTTAAAAAATTTAAATGAGAAAAAAGCTAGGGCTAAACAATTCTTTTTTCTCGGTAAAGAGTATGAAGTAATTAGTCACAATAAAAAGAAAATTGAAATAGTCGGAGATAAAGTTTTTACCTCCGATGGTCTTGATATCGATAAGTGGCTTAAGAAAGAAGCTAAAGTAATCTTTAGTCAAAGACTGGAAAAGATAGTTAATTCTTTTTCTTATAAAATTCCACTTCCTAGTTTAACTATTCGCAAGATGACTAGTAGATGGGGCGTATGTAATGTTAGGGCAAAAAAGATTACGCTAAATCTAGAACTTATCAAAAAAGATATTTTTTATATCGATTATGTAATTGTTCATGAACTTGCTCACCTAGTCGAGGCTAATCACTCTAAAGCTTTTTGGCAAGTCGTCGAGGAAAATTTCCCTGACTATAAAATTGCTAGAAAGAATTTAAAATATTAATAAAATAAGATATAATATAGATGAGGTGAATGATGGTTATTAGTAGTTTAGACAATGATAAAGTTAAAGAATATTTTAAACTTCGCGAAAGAAAGCATCGTAAAAATAGTAATACTTTCTTAGTCGAGGGTTTAAATCTTGTCCTTGAAGCTTATCGTTATGGAATGATCCTTGAGTTAATTCTTGTTCCAGGGGAAGTACTTCCTTTGGAAGTTCCAACTGTCTATGTTACGCCATCAGTCATGAATAAAATATCTAGTTTAGATACACCACCTAAAGTAATGGCTCTTTGTAAAATGAAAGAAGCAAGCAAAGAACTTGGTAATCACATTATCATGCTCGATGGTATTCAGGATCCAGGTAATCTTGGAGCAATTATCCGAAGCAGTTTAGCTTTTGATGTTCAAACAATAATACTAAGTCCTGAAACAGTAGATATATACAATCCTAAAGTACTTAGAGCAACCCAAGGAATGATTTTTGGTATCAATCTAATTATCGATGAGCTTGATAAATACATTGGTAAGTTAAAGAAAGATGATTATACTATTATCGGTACTGATGTTGAGCTAGGAATGGATGTGGCTGAAATGCCAAATGATAAGAAAGAAAAGTATGCTTTAATTTTAGGTAATGAAGGAAGAGGAGTAAGCAAAGACTTATTATCACTTTGTGACTATAATTTGACGATTGCGATGAGTAACCAGGTTGAGAGCTTAAATGTTGCCGTGGCTGCTTCGATTCTTATATATGAACTAGCTAAGGAGTCAAAATGACATATATTAAAGTAGGAAAAATAGCTTCGCCCCATGCTCTTAAGGGTGAAATAAAAATAATAAGTCAGTTCGATAAGAAAGAGAAAGCTTTTGAAATAGGAGCTAAACTTTATATTGGTAAAGATAAACAGGCTTTGACTTGTCAGGGGTGGCGCATCCATAAAAAATATGACATGATCAAATTCTTAGAAATAAATAGATATGAAGAAGCATCATTATTAAAAGGAAAAGACGTCTTTACGATAAGAGAAGAATTATCGCTAGATGAAGATGAGTACCTAATTGATGATCTTGTTGGTATGACTCTTAAAGTAGACAATAAAGCAGTAGGTAAAATCTCTTCGATCGAAGACTCAGGTATGGGTAATATTCTGCTTAAGGTCGACGGGGAAAAAGCGTTTTACTATCCGTATAAAAAAGAATTGGTTGAATATGTCAGTTTAGATAAAAGAGAAATACAGATGGAAAAGATTGAGGGATTGTTATGAGAATTGATATATTGACGCTTTTCCCAGAAAGTTTTGAAGGTTTTATAAGTAGTTCAATTATTAAAAGAGCTATAGAGAAGAACTTAGTTGAAATTAATCTCATCAATTTTAGAGATTATTCACTTGATCCTCACAGTAAAGTAGATGATACTCCTTATGGTGGAGGTAGTGGCATGGTCTTGATGGTTGAACCACTTGTTCTTGCCCTTGAAGCTATTAAAACAGAAGATAGTTTAGTTATTCTAACAACGCCTAGAGGAAAGACTTATGGGCAGGAGACTGCTTATGAGCTTAGTAAAAAGAAACATCTAATCATTATCTGTGGTCACTATGAAGGCTATGATGAACGTATTCATAACTTTATCGATTTAGAGCTTAGTATCGGTGATTTTGTTTTAACTGGAGGAGAAATACCAGCCCTGGCGATAATGGACTCTGTCTGTCGTTTAATACCGGGAGTAATCGATGAATCATCACATTTAAACGATAGTTTTAATAATAACTTATTAGATTATCCGACATACACTAAACCGCGCTCTTTTAGAGGCCTTGATGTTCCGGAAGTACTTCTTTCAGGAGATCATCAAAAAATCGCCGATTATCGCCTTAGTGAACAAAAGCGTATAACCGAAGAAAACAGACCAGACTTACTAGATTAGGAGGACTTATGGAAGGTTTTAACAAACGATTCTTAATTGTCAGAAATAAAGAAGAGAAAACCATCAAATACATGGAATATGATCCTAGGGAAGGTTACCAAATAACTCCCAAAGGTAATGTTCGTTTTGAAGATGCCATAAATGTCGATAAGATGATTTTGATATCTCCGACTCTAATTAGTAAGATGATCAGTAAAAAAGCAAATAAAAGAATCGCTTATCTATTAAAACTAATTAACTTTATCGACAGTAATGAAGATGAAGCTCCGGAAGCTATAGACCTAGCTCTTGATAAAGCATCGAAGTTTAGACAAGAGGTTATCAATCAATACCGAAGACATCTATCACAGGAAGAAATGACTCTTCTTGAAAATAAAATTAATATCATCGAAGATGAACTTAAAATGCGAAAGAATTATCTAATTAGAGATAGAATGTATGACGATAGTTACAATCGTAGTAGATAAATAAAAAAGACTTGTAAGAAAGCTTATAACTATGTTATAATTACTAGCGAGTGATCCGCTGGGTAATTGTTACTATGATCATTTGTAATAATTTTAGAAAGGAAGTGTTAAGATGAATGTAATTGATAAAATTACTGAAAAACAATTGAAAAAAGACGTTCCTGAATTTCGTGTTGGAGATCTTGTGAAAGTAGATGCCAAAATTACTGAGGGTAAAAGAGAGAGAATTCAATCTTTCGAAGGTTTAGTTATTGCTCGTAAGGGTAGTGGTTTAACTGAAACTTTTACTGTTAGAAAGATGTCATACGGAGTTGGTGTGGAAAGAATTTTCCCTGTACATTCTCCGCTAGTAGCTGGAATCACAGTGGTCAAAAAAGGTAAAGTACGACGTGCTAAACTAAATTATATTAGAGATATCGTTGGTCAATACCGCATCAAAGAAAGAGGAAATAAATAAGGCCAAGTGCCTTATTTTTGTTTATTATGGAAAAAAGCAAAATAATTAAAGAATTAATGCCCTATGTTTTGATTGTCGTAGGAGTACTACTTGTCAAAGCATATATCATAACTCCAGTTAGAGTTTCAGGAGTATCGATGGATACTACTCTTCGTACTGGTGATATTATGATTCTAAATCGTTTTACATACTATTTTAGTAGTATTAAACGTAGTGATATTGTTGTTGTTGATATCAATGATAATAAACTTATTAAAAGAGTTATTGCCGTTCCAGGTGATAGTATTTATGCTAATGAAAATAATGTTTATCTAAATGATAAGATTATTAAAGAATCATACCTAGACGAAGGCATTGTCACTGATGATTTTACACTTGAAGGAGTTACTAAAAAACTAGTTGTTCCCGAAGGAATGTACTTTGTCATGGGGGATAATCGTCAGCAATCAGCTGATTCGAGGGTCTTTGGACTGGTCCCAAGAGATAAAATTCTCGGTAAAGCTAATTTGACTATCTATCCGTTTGGCCGTGTTGGAATGAAGCATTAAGGAGGACTTATGCTGACAATAGATGAATTTAATAAAGTAGATTTAAGAGTAGGTACTATTCTAGAAGCAAGTGAAAATGTTGGAGCAAGAAAGCCAGCCTACAAACTTAAAATAGACTTCGGAGAGTTTGGCGTAAAAAACTCTTCGGCGCAGATTACTGATCTCTATCAGGCGCAAGATCTTGTTGGTCGTCAGATAGTTGCAGTAACTAATTTTGCTCCAATTAAAATATCCCAAGTTAAAAGTGAAGTCCTAGTTTTAGGAGCAGATACCAAAGAGGGAATAGTTTTACTAAATCTAGATGATAAAGTTCCAAACGGAGCTAAAGTTTACTGATAATATAATTATAAAGAACTACAAAATATTGTAGTTCTTTATTTTTAACAAGATAAAATATGTTATAATTATTTTGTAATTAAGGATTAAAAAGTAGTACTTTAGTATGAAAAAATATAATGTAATAACTTTGTGTGGTTCGACCAAATTTAAAGAAGAGTTTTTAAAAGCTCAAAAATATTTAACGTTAAAAGGTAATATAGTAATATCTGTAGGACTTTTTGGTCATTCAGGAGATAATGAAGTTTGGGAAAACATGGATGCTGGAACTTTGACTAAGACAAAAGAAATGTTAGATGATATGCATAAAAGAAAAATAGATATGTCTGATGAAATTTTTGTTATAAATGTAAATAATTATATTGGTGAGAGTACTAGAAATGAAATAGAGTATGCCAAGAAAAATAATAAAAAGATATCATATTTGGAATAATTGATGAATATTTAACATTAATATTTATTTGAAGAGAACATTATAAATAATATAAAACAAAATATGATATAATTACCTAACAAAACCTTACACAAACAGGAGGATCCCAAATGAATAATACAGCAAAAAATAATGATATAGATAAAATTAGTTTTAACTGGTATCCTGGTCATATGGCTAGGACTAAACGAGAGATAAGTGAAATTAT
>CAYZRY010000005.1:0-52521 GCA_964481005.1 uncultured Muribaculaceae bacterium | reverse complement strand
ACTCTTAATCAGTGGGTCTTGGGTTCGAATCCCTAACGGGACACCAATAAGAAAAAAAGATTACAAGAAATTGTAATCTTTTTTAATGTTTTTAGTGAAACTGTTTTAAAAGATCATTTATCATGTATAATAGATATGGTGATGATAGATGAGAATAAAAGAATATCTACAACTAAAAGATGATTTGAATCATTTTCTTGAGCAAGTTTTCTCATACTACGACGAACAAAAAAACATATATATTAATAAAAAAACAATAGTAAAAGTTAAAACTGAATATGAAACATTAATGAAAAGACATGATGAACTTAGTAAATCATACATGTTTTTTTACAAATTTTTGCTTGCACATAAAGTCTCAAAACTAAAATATTTAGTTGATGGTCTTACTAAACATGCCCAGTATAATAATAAAGTATATCTCGATAAGAAAAGTTCTAAAATATCTTCAGAAATAAAGAGAGTAGGTGAATACAAACTAGATGAAAACCAGTTTAATTCTATTTTAGTAGATGAAGATAATGTATTAGTTTTAGCTGGAGCAGGAACCGGTAAAACCACTACTATAACTGGCAAAGTAAAATACTTACTGATGGAAGAAAAAGTAAACCCTTCAGAAATTTTAGTTCTTACTTACACTAAAGCTGCTACCGGAGAAATGAACAAAAGAATTAAAAATGAAACCGGAGTTGATCTTGATGTATTTACCTTTCATAAACTTGGTCGAAAAATCTTAAAAGAAGTCGAAGGGAAATCTCCAAAACTAACATCACTCGAAATATCAAATTTTGTTCGTAGTTCACTAATTAGTTTTATGAAAGAAGACTCTACATACTTGCATAAGGTAGTAAATTATTTATATCTATACCAATATCAATTAAAAGCTAAAAATGATTTTAAAAGTAAATTTGATTATGAAGAGTATATAAAAAACAATCCATTAGTAACTGTCAAAAATGAGCGAGTTAAAAGTGAAGAAGAAATCAAAATAGCAAACTTTCTATACATGAACGGAATTGAATATGTATATGAAAAAGAATATAAGCAAGAAGAAGTTACAAATTATCATCCAGATTTTTATTTAACTCAGTATGATATTTGGATTGAACATTTTGGTATAGATGAAGATGGTAATGTTCCAAGCTTTTTCCAAGGTGTTGGAGGCATGAGTGCTAAAGATAGCTATAACTCATCTATCAAATGGAAAAGAAATATTCATAAACGTTATAATACAAAATTAATTGAGACCTATTCTTATGAGAATGCGTCCGGTGAACTTTTAGATAAACTTCACGAAAAATTAGAAGCCGCCGGTGTTAAGTTAATGCCAATTGATAACAAATACCTAATAAGTGAATTTAATAAGTATAATCGAAGTACTTACAATGCACTCAATGAATTATTTGTAACAGTTATTAACTTACTTAAAATGAATAGTTATAGTCCTACTTATTTTATGTCAATAGATATGGATTATGGTTCCTCTTTACTACGTGATTTAATTGTCCCAATATATGATAATTATTGTAAGTTACTAAATGATTTTGATGAAATCGATTATAGCGATATGTTAACTAGAGCTTGTTCATATATAAATGCTGGTAGGTATAAAAGTAAATATAAATATGTAATTGTCGATGAAGCCCAAGATATGTCCAAATTAACTTTTTCTCTACTATGTGAACTTAGAGTATCAAATTATTATAAATTATTTGCTGTTGGTGATGATTGGCAAAGTATATATAGATTTGCTGGTAGTAACATAAGCTATATAACAAGATTTGAAGACTATTTTGGTTTAGCTGAAACGTTTGTTATTCCTAATACCTATAGATATAGTCAAAGTATTGCTAATATAAGTGGAAACTTTATTATGAAGAATCCCAATCAGTTAAAAAAGAATATATATAGTTTTAAGAATAATAAAATTTTTGATCTCGAGCTTATTGAGGGTGAGGGTAGATATGAGTGTTCAAAGTATTTAAAAGAGACATTGTTAAATCTACCAAAAAAAGCTGATGTTTTATTTCTTGGACGTTACCGAGGAGATATTAATATTTTAGGTGAAGAATTTGAGTATGATAGTGATTACAATTCAAATAATAACAAAGTTATTTTAAAAAATCGTAAGGACTTATCGATTAAATTTCGCACTATTCACACAGCTAAAGGTTTAGAAAGCGATTATGTTTTTGTTATTAACAACCGTAATGAGTCGTATGGTTTTCCGAGTAAAATCCAGGATAATAATTTGATAAACTATTTACTTGAAAAACAAGATCTATATCCATACTCAGAAGAAAGAAGACTATTTTATGTAGCGTTAACTAGAACAAAAAATAAAACTTATTTAGTTGTTGATACTTCAAATGAATCTAGTTTTATTGCCGAGTTAAGAATAAATTATCCGGCTTACTTTAATAAAGTTGAAAATGTTTGTCCTAAGTGTGGATCTAAACTTAAACTTAGAAATGGGAAGCACGGTCCATTCTTTGGCTGTTCGTCATATCCTAATTGTCAATATACTAAAAGTATATCCAAGTAGCTTTATGTAAAGTCAGTAAATATATTTTGCAATAGACTGAATATTACTATATAATTGAATTATCATAGAAAGGAGTAATTTTATGGAAAACGATGTTAATAATAATGTAAATACAGTACCTGAGGTACCTGCTATGCCAACACCGACTCCAGCTCCAGAAGCAGCCCCTGCACCAGTTGTCGAACCTACAGTTGCCCCAGAACCTATGCCAGCGCCAGTTCAACCGGTAGTTGAACCAGCAATGCCAGAAGTTGCGGCTCCTGAAGCACCTGCTGCACTAGAACCAGCACCTGCTGCCGAAGTTGTCGTTGGAAGCGAAGACGTTTCACAGTATGTAACTAAACCAAAGAGCAATAAGAAGACACTAGTTATTATGTTAGTGGCTATCGTTGTTTTAGGAGCAGTTGCCGTTTGGGCTAACTGGGATGCGATCAGTTCAATTCTTGGTAAATAATTAGAAACAGACCTCTTGGGTCTTTTTTCTTGACTAAAAAGCTACATCTATATTATAATAGACTAGTCAATCAAAAGAGATGGAGACATACTCAAGAGGCTGAAGAGGCGTCCCTGCTAAGGATGTAGAGCGGGCAACTGCTGCGAGGGTTCAAATCCCTCTGTCTCCGCCATTAAAAATAGAACTCTCATACGAGAGTTTTTATTTGTAAATTCAAGTAACTTGTAAATAGACACATCGTTTACATATCTTTTTACACTTTCACTTGTAAAACAACTTAGCTAGGAGTATTATAACTATAGGAAGTGAATAATGGAAAAAGAATGGATCAACTACTGGAATGCCTTAAAAGAAGTAGAAAAAGAAAAACAAGAACTAATTGAAAAGAACAAAAATAAAAAAGATAGACTTACCGAAGAGATATTTATGCCACTACTGGATAACGCTAAATAAGACTTGTGTAATGTCTTTTTTTGTATTATAATTAAGTTAATAAAATAGTAAAGTAGGGAATGAAATGGAAAAAGAAAAGAATAAAAAGAAACCAGTTAGAAAAGCTCATAGTAAAGTTATTGCTAATAAGAGTGCAGCTGAAGAATTAAAGAAAGATGCTATCGAAGTTAGTTTTGATGAAACTCCTATGGAAAAGAAGACCAGAACAGTTCAACTAGTCATTTTGATTATTGTTGCGTTCTTACTACTTCTATTCCTAGCTAATAGAACATTCTTTAGAACAGCTTTTACAAAGAAAATAGATGATAAAGAAATCAGAGTGGACTTGCCTAGATTTACTTACTTTATATCTGATAAAGATCAGACATTAACTTTTAAAACTCTTCGTAAGAGTCAAAATACTATCAACTATTACGATCAGTATCTAGAAAGTGAAAGTTTCGATTTGTACAACTGTACTACTCGTAAAGAGCCTATCTATTACAACCGCGCTTACAAGTATTTCTTATACGATGTAGAGGTTAAGAAAAGTTTTGCAGTAAAGACTGTCACTATGAAATATTCACTTGAAAACGTCGATGAAATTTGTAATACATTTAAATAATTAGAACTCCTTCGGGAGTTTTTTAATGCTTCTTAATTTGACAAAATGACCTTTTTATGTTAAAATATGTAACTGTCACGTTAAATGAGAGGTGTAATTCATGTTTTATGATGAACTGCAAGCCATAGCTGCTTGTGAGGAAGAACCGTCCCTGATTTTTGAATTGATCAAGGAGGAGCATTACAATATCGTCGATATTCTTCTTACTAAGAAGAAGATCGATATCAATACGCTTGATGAAGCTGGTCAAAGTATTCTAGTTAGATTACTTAAAGCTGGTAAATACAGTCTTGTTCTTAAGCATATGAAGGCTAAAGAATGGGATGTTAACATGCAAGATAAAGATGGTAATACTTTTGCCCATATACTTGTTTCAATTCAGAATATTAAAATCATGGATATTATTAAACAGTTACTGAAAAATAAAGAGTTTAAACCAAATATTAAAAATAATAATGGTGAAACAATTCTCGATAAGTCAATCAGTGGTAATCATATATATTCGACAATGAAAATACTTGAGGATGAAAGATTTAACAGTATCGATATAGCTTCATTTAAGAAGATCTATGATACCTTCATTAAATCAAATAACTACGGTATGTATAGTAAATTAAATACTATTCAAGTAATCGTCGATAACTTAGAAGATCGTCCACTAGTACCGAGAATGACTAAATTGATTGATGAAATTAAAAGTAACTTTGATAATATTAAAGATGGTCTCTTTAAGAATAGTACAAAAGAAATAGAATTAATTATAAATAATGTATTATTAGAAAGTAATATTTAGTAAAATATTACTTTTTTAGTATAATAATATAGAAAGAGGTATTTATGGAGTTCCCAGATTATATAAAAGCAAGAAAAAGAACTAGTGATAAAGCTTTGACTAGATATTATGATATAGATGAATCTTTGGCAGGGAGTGTAGAGAATAAAAAATATTTTTTAAGAACTTACGGTTGTCAGATGAATGAACATGACAGTGAGCATATGATTGCTTTGATCGAAGCGATGGGCTTTGTTTCAACTGACAATTATGAAGAAGCAGACTTAGCTATATTAAATACTTGTTCTATTAGAGAAAATGCCCATAACAAAGCCTTTGGTATGCTTGGTCGTTTTAAGCATTTAAAAGAGACTGATAAACCTGATTTGATCGTTGGTCTTGGTGGCTGCATGAGTCAGGAAGAGGGCGTAGCTAGAAAGATATTTGATAAGTACAAGTGGTTAAACTTTGTCTTTGGAACTCACAATATAGATGCTCTTCCTAGACTCATTAATAAGAGTTTTACCAGTGATGAACTGCAAATTGAAGTAGAGAGCTTCGAAGGGGATATCGTCGAGGGAATGCCCGTTAAAAGAGACAGTAAGCTTAAAGCTTTCGTCAATATAATATATGGCTGTGATAAGTTTTGTACTTACTGCATTGTTCCTTTCACAAGAGGAGCGCAGCGAAGTAGAAAACCGGAAGATATAATCGATGAAGTCAAAGATCTAGTTAGCAAGGGATATCAAGAAGTCACCTTGCTTGGTCAAAACGTCAATGCTTACGGAAAAGATTTAGATATTAATTATACAATGGAAAATTTACTTGAAGACGTCGCTAAAACAGGAATCCCAAGACTTAAGTTTATGACTAGTCACCCTTGGGACTTTACCGATAGAATGATCGAAGTAATTGCCAGCTATGACAACATCGCTCCGTTTATTCATCTGCCTGTTCAGTCTGGTAGCTCGAAAGTTTTAAAACTGATGGGAAGACGCTACACTAGAGAATCTTATTTAGAGCTAGTCAAAAAAATCAAAGATAAAATTCCCGGGGTTAGTTTATCAACTGATATTATCGTTGCTTTTCCGGGTGAGACTGACGAAGACTTTGCTGAGACTATTTCTCTTTGTCACGAATGTAAATTTGATAATGCCTTCACCTTTATTTTTTCTGAAAGAGAAAATACGGCCGCAGCCCAGCTTCCGGATAAAGTCGATAAAATTACTGCTCAAAAGCGTTTAGCTGAGTTAAATAAAGTCGTCAATAGTTATTTCCTAGAAAGTAACAAAGCTAGAGTTGGAAAAGTAGAGAAAGTACTAATCGAAGGTAAATCTAAAAAAGAAGGATATTACCACGGATACAGTGCAACTAATAAATTAGTCAATGTTTTATCAAGCGAGGACATTACTGGAAAGATAGTCGAAGTCGAAATAGATAAAGCTAAGACATGGAGTTTAGATGGAAAAAGAAGATAAGTTATTAAAATTATTTGAAGAGTCACTTCGTGAAATAAAGGAAAGTAAAGCCTACCAAGATTTACTTGTTTTAAGAGAGAAACTTGCTGAAAATAAAGAAGCTATCGCTTTGATCGAAGAAGTCAAATCTTTGCAAAAAGAAATAGTTAGATTAGAAGCTAAAAAGCAAGATAGTAAAAATAAAGAAGATGAACTATTTGAAGTTCAAAACAAACTTTTTGCTATTCCTTTGTACAGTGAATACTATTACCTAAATGAAGAGATTCAGTTAGAGTTAGATATGCTTAGCAAAACAGTTGAAGCTGAGATAGCTAAAATAACGGGGTAGGAGCTTATGATTAAATTAATTGCCCTCGATTTACTTGGTGTACTAGTAAAGCCTGGTGAAAGCTTAGTAGCAATAGGCGAAAAAGTTCCTAGAACTATCTTTGATGATCTAAAGGAAAGATATCCAGATATTAAAGTAGTTATTGCTACTAATTATTCTAAATCGATAAGAGAAACGCTAGAGCACAATTATCCTTTGGCTGATGAATTTGTCATCTCTAGTGAATTGCCATTTAGAAAACCAGAACTTGAATATTTTAACTATATTCTCTATAAGTACGATCTATCTCCAGAAGAAATGCTCTTTCTTGATGATAGTCACGTTAATACTTCCTCTGCTTCATCGTTAGGCATTCAAACAATGACAATCGCACCAGCAGATGATGTATTTGATAAAATTAATGAACTGTTAAGCAAAAAAGGTTGACACACCTTTTTTCTTATTATATAATTTTATATGAAACGGAGGTATATTATGGCAGTTAAGTTAAGATTAACAAGAATGGGTGCTAAACGTCGTCCAATGTATAGAATTGTTGCTAGTGATGCAAGAAGATCTAGAGATGGACAATATTTAGAACTTGTCGGTACTTACAACCCAACTACAGAGCCTGCAACTATTAAAATAGATGAAGAAAAAGCTCTTAAGTGGTTAAATGTCGGAGCTCTTCCAAGTGACACTGTAAAAAGTTTACTTCAATCACAAGGTATTATGAAGAAATTTGCTGAAAGCAAAACTAAAGCACCTAAGAAGGAAAAGACAGTTGCTAAAAAGGAAGTAGTAAAGAAGGAAACTAAGGCTCCTGCTAAGAAAGCAGCAGCTAAGAAGCCTGCAGCTAAAGCACCGGCTAAAAAAGCAACTAAAAAGGAAAGTGCATAATGGATTTAATAGGATTAACTGAAGAAATCGTTAAAGCTTTAGCAACTAAAAAAGATGCTGTTGAAGTTAAAGAATTTCCTACAGAAGAAGAAAACACCGTCTTGATTCAAGTGATGGTCGATAGCGAAGATATGGGTCGTGTTATTGGACGTGCTGGTAAGACAGCTAACGCTGTTAGAACACTAGTTCAAGCTAGCAGTTATTTACACGAGAATAAACGCGTCAAGATCAATATAGACAGTTTTTAAGAACCTAAGGGTTCTTTTTTTATTGTTATAAGCTTTAAACTATATTATAATTAAACAGATAGGTGATAATATGAATGATAAAAAAATTCCTAATCATGTAGCTATTATTATGGACGGAAATAGGCGATGGGCTAAAGAGCGGGGGAAAGATCCTAGCAGTGGTCATTTAGCCGGAGCTAAAACACTTGAGGACCTAGCCAATCATATCTTTAAAAAGGGTATTAAAACGCTAAGTGTCTTTGCTTTTTCTACCGAGAATTTTAAAAGAGATAAAAAAGAAGTAGATTATCTGATGGAACTGTTAAAGAAGTTCCTAAATAAGAATATCAAAGATGCTCGCAAGAATAATATCAGAATAACTATTTCCGGTAGAGAAAAGGGCCTTCGCAGTGATATTGTTGATTTGATCGATGAGACGGAAAAAGAGACAATGAGTAACACGGGTGGAACCTTAAACATATGTCTCAATTACGGGGGACAACAGGAAATAGTTGATGCTGCTAAAAAGATAGCTAAACTTTATAAAGAAGATAAACTTGATTTAGATGATTTAGACGAAGAATCTTTCTATCAGTACTTATATAAAGATTTACCACCGATAGACTTTGTCATCAGGACTTCTGGTGAAGAACGAATCAGTAACTTTCTACTATTTCAACTGGCCTACAGTGAACTGTATTTTACTAAGACATACTTTCCTGATTTTGATGGAAAAGAATTTGATAAAGCTTTGGAAGAATATTACCGAAGACAAAGAAGATTTGGAGGATAAAATGAAAAAAAGAATTATTAGTGCGATATTGATGTTAGCTATTTTTATACCAGTTTTAATTTTTGGTAAATTGCCATTTCAATTACTAGTTTTAGCTATAGCTTTAATATCACAACATGAACTTATGAAAATTAGAAGAGTTAAGAAAGAGTTTCCAATTGGAATGGAACTTGTCTCTTACATAATTGTCGGACTTCTTACAATCGTCAATGCATCGACATCTGATTTGACTTTTCAGCTTGATTATCGTGTTTTAATCGCGATGATTTTAGTCTTTTTACCAGCGATGGTCTTCTACAACAATAATAAAAGATACAATCTAAATGATGCATTATTTCTAATGGCATCTAGTTTATTTATTGGACTAAGTATGAATATCTTTATTCTACTTAGAAACTTCAGTTTAGAGTATATTCTATACATCTTTGTCATTACTACGATAACTGATACATTTGCTTTGATTACTGGAAGGTTTATCGGAGCTAATTTACTTGCTAAAGATATTTCTCCGAAGAAGACTGTCGAAGGTTTAATTGGCGGAACTATTATTGGAAGTGTAGCGGGAGCTCTATTTTATACAACGGTCATCGACCCAGCTTTAAACTTTTGGATTTTGATGTTTATGACAGTAACTATTTCGCTAGTAGCACAGCTCGGAGATTTAGTCTTCTCATCAATTAAAAGATACTATGATCAAAAAGATTTCTCTAACCTGATTCCAGGACATGGAGGAATGCTAGATAGAATCGACAGCTTGATTTTTGCCGTTTTAACTTTTGTACTATTTCTAGTAATTCTATAAGGAGGAATTAATGACTTTAATATATTTTGTACTAATACTTGGAATAATTATTCTCGTTCATGAATTTGGACATTTTATCTTTGCTAAAAAGTTTGGTGTCTATGTCTATGAATTTGCCATAGGTATGGGTCCTAAGATTTGGAGTAAGAAGGGTAAAGATGGAGAAACTGAATACTCTATCAGAGCTATTCCAATCGGTGGATTTGTCTCGCTAGCTGGCGAAGATGGGGATGACGATAAAAAGATTGCTAAAAACCGTTTTTTACATAAAAAACCTATTTGGCAAAGATTCTTAATCATGGTCTTTGGGGCTATCAATAACTTTATTCTAGCTTTCTTATTCTTCTTTTTAGCCGCCCTTCTAAGTGGTGCTATCAAGATGGATCCAGTTATCTATGATGTAACCGGTGATAAACCAGCTCAGCGTGCAGGTTTAGTCAAGGGTGATAGAATTGTTGCCATCAATGGTTATAAGACTAAAACAATCGATGATGTGCAGCTCCATATCGTCTTAGCTGATAAAACTAAAGATATTTCTATCGAAGTAAAAAGAGCTGATGGAACAGTTAAATATAATTTCAAACCAGATAAGAAAAAGATCGATGGTAAAACTAACTATGTCTATGGATTAGAATTTAAGAGTGAAAAAGAACATGGAGTACTTAAAAGCTTAGAGTTTGCCTATAAAAAGTTTGGAGCTACCTTTAGACAGATGAAGATTGTCCTTGGCAAACTATTTACTGGACAAATGAGTCTTAGTACTTTGAGTGGACCAATTGGAATCTTTTCAATTGTCGGAGATGTCAGTCAGCACGGACTAGCAAGTTTATTGCTTTTAACTGCTATTTTAAGTATCAACGTCGGCTTTATTAATCTTATTCCGTTTCCAGCCTTTGACGGAGGAAGAGTTGTCTTCTTGCTAATAGAAAAGCTTCGCGGAAAACCAGTTGATCCAAAGATAGAGAATCTCGTCAATACCGCTGGATTTATCCTCCTACTAATCTTTACAGTCATCATTATGATTAGTGATTTATTCCGTTTGGTGAACTAATGAGAGGGTTTAGAAAGAGATTTTTCAGACATAAAAAAGTTCATAGTAAAGTCTTTTTCGAAGGCTTTGAATATGATGAAAAAGATATTAATTATCAAGATAATGTCAATATTCCATTAAGCGATGAGAAAACAGATCTGATAGTAATATATATTATGATTCTAATGACTCTCATCGAAGTATTTGGATTTTTATCAAAGAATGTTTACTAACATTCTTTTTTCGTTTACAAGAATGGCTTATTTTAGTATAATCTATATGAATAGGATGGTAAGTTATGTACTTGAAAGAAATTGAAGCATCAGGTTTTAAATCATTTGCTGATAAAATGAAAATAGACTTAGATGATAAGATAACTTGTATTGTAGGACCTAATGGATCGGGTAAATCGAATATTGTCGATGCGGTCAGATGGGTACTTGGAGAACAATCAGTTAAGTCACTACGTGGAGACTCGGGTATGACCGATGTTATTTTTTCAGGTAGTAAAAATAGAAAAGCATTAAATGTTGCTTCAGTAGCTCTTACGTTTGATAATCATGATAATTACTTAAACTTACCATATAATGAAGTATCGATTAAAAGACGTGTTTTTGCTACTGGTGAAAGTGAATATTTTATCAATGGGCAACATTGTAGATTAAAAGATATAACTGAATTATTTATGGATAGTGGAATAGGAAAGGGATCGTTTAATATCGTTTCCCAGGGAGCTATCGATAAGATTATATCTAGTTCTAATAAAGATCGTCGTGTTGTCTTTGAAGAAGCAGCCGGAGTTCTAAAGTATAAAACACGTAAAGAAGAAGCTTTAAATAAATTAGTTAAAACCGAAGATAACCTATCTCGTGTTCGTGATATTATTGCTGAGTTAGCAGTTCAAGTAGAACCCTTAAAAGAGCAAAGTATTGCGGCTAAAGAATATCTATCGTATAAAGAAGATCTCGAAAATATCGAAGTAGCTTTGATGACTCACGAGATTAATACGATGAATTATGCCCTAAAACAAAATAGTGAAAAAATAGAGAAACTAGATACTGAGATATTAAACCTAAATGTCTTTTCATCAACTGACGATGCCAAGATAACTGAACTTCGTGATGCTCATGAAGCTTTGGCTGATGAAATAAATAAACTAAATCAAGAGCTACTAGTTCTAACTAAAAAAGAAGAGACACTAAATGGTGAAAAACGTCTTCTTGAAGAACGCGCTAAATATGATGCAAGTGACATTAAAGTTTATGAAAACATCAAGTTACTAAGTGAAAAGATAGCTAGTTATAAAAATGAAATTTTTTCAAGTGAAGAAGATTTAAATTTAATCAGTCTAAGTATTAAAAATGAGGAAGAGACTCAAAGTAAAAAAGAGTTAGACTTAAGTAATAAAAAACAACAATATAATAACTTAATTAGTGAACTTAATCATAGTCGTTCACAAGTTTTTGCTCATGAAGAAAAAATTAGAGTACTAAATAACAGTATTGAAAGTGGTGCTAACTACTCGACAGCCGTTAAGCAGGTTTTAAATAATCCTCGTTTAAATGGGATTCACAATTGCCTTGGTAATTTAATTGACACAGATATCAAATATGCCAAAGCTTTAGAAGTGGCACTCTTATCGAGTAGACAGTATATCGTTGTCGATTCGGGCGAAGATGCTAAAAAAGCTATTTCATATTTGAAAGAAAACAATTATGGAAGAGCAACTTTCTTTCCACTTGATGCTGTTAAACCTCGCGGTATCGATTATCAAACTTTAGGAGAAATCAAGTCACAAGCAGGTTTTATTTCAGTCTTTATCGACGTATGTTCATACGATAATAATTATCATAGTGTTATCAGCAATCAACTAGGTAACGTTATCTTAGTCGAGGATTTAGATAGTGCTAATCATATTGCTAAATTAATTCAAAATAGATATAAAATAGTTACTCTAGATGGTGATGTTATAAGTATCGGTGGAAGTATCACCGGAGGAAGTCTAAAGTATGTTAGATCAACAATTAGTGATAGACAAGAACTTGAACTTTTAATTAAAACAAAAGATAGTTTAACTCAAGTAATTAGCGAGCAAGAAAAAGAAATAAATAAGCAGAAAGAAGAACTTGAAAAGGGTGAGAATCTCCTTCTAGAAGGAAGAGGTAAAATAAGAGTTTTAAAAGATCGATACGATCTTAAAGAAACTACTTTGAACATGACAAGAAATGCTCTTGAAAAAGCTCTTTCTGAAAAAAATAGTTTAGATGGTATTAGTGATTCATCTATTTCAAAAGAAGAAGAGAAACTAACTAATGCCTATTATGAAGTAGTTAGAGAAAAAGATTCACTTATCAAAGTAATCGAAGAAAAGACTAAACTATCAAAACAGATGTTTAGTGAAATCGAAGAAAAAGATGCTGTTAGCCGAAGTAGCAATCAAGAACTCAAACAGAAAGAAAAGAAACGTCACGATTTAGAACTGGCTAATTCTAAGATGGAAGTTAAATTAGATAATTATCTAGCTTCTTTAAACGAAGATTATTCACTTACTTACGAAGCAGCAAGTAGTAAATATTTCTTAGAGCTAGATCCGGAAGATGCTTTCAAAAAAGTAAGCAGTTTAAAACAAAAGATTAGAGATCTAGGAATGATCAATGTCGCATCTATCGATGAGTATGCTAGAGTAAGTACTCGTTATGAGTTCTTAATTGGTCAAGAAAGTGATCTAGTCTCAGCCAAAGAAACATTGCTTGAAATTATCTCTGAGATGGACGAAGTTATGCGTCGTGAGTTTAAAGAATCATTTGATAAAATTGAAAAAGAATTCAAACAAGTATTCACTGAACTTTTCGGTGGAGGAGAAGCTAACCTAAAACTAACTGATCCACAAGATTTACTTGAAACAGGAATAGAGATAGTGGCTTCGCCACCAGGTAAGAAATTAACGACAATAAACCTCTTATCCGGAGGAGAAAAGACGCTTACAGCTATCAGTTTAATCCTAGCCATACTAAATGTTAGACCTGTGCCATTCTGTCTGTTTGACGAGATAGAAGCAGCCCTAGATGAAGCTAACGTCGATAAGTTTGGAAAGTATCTATCTAGATATAAAAATAAAACACAGTTCCTAATTATTACACACAAAAAGAAAACAATGGAATATGCTGATACTCTCTATGGAATAACTATGCAGGAGTCAGGTGTATCTAAACTTGTCAGTGTAAGAATGGAGAAATTAGTTTAAATAAAGACGAAAGTCTTTATTTTTCTTAGGCTTTTGTTTTGTCTTGTTTTATTATATAATTAAATGGGTGATTTAATGTACGATTACATAGTAGGAAAAGTTAATAATATAAGTAGTAACAACATAGTTTTGGATAATGGGGGTGTTGGTTTTAAAATCTTCACACCTAATCCATATGCTTTTAATGAAGGGGCAGAATACAAAGTTTATATTCATCAGCAACTACGTGAAGATGATAATAGCTTGTATGGTTTTAAGACACTTGAAGAAAGAGAAATGTTTTTAAAACTAATTAGCGTTAAGGGAATGGGTCCAAAGACTGCACTTCCTATCTTAGCAACTGGTTCAATTGCCGGTATTATGGATGCCATTGAGCGAGAAAATATTATCTATTTGAAGAAATTCCCTAAGATTGGAGAAAAGGTTGCTAAGCAAATAATTCTCGATTTGAAGGGTAAGATTTCAATAGCAGGAGTTGAGAAGACTAGTGCTAGTACTGAGGAGCTTATGGAAGTTCTTAAAGGTCTTGGCTATAAAGAAAAAGAGATTGTAGCAGTTATTGTTAAAGTAAGTGCTGAACTATCAATCGAAGATCAGGTTAAAGAAGCTTTAAAATTATTATTAAAATAATGGAGGTTAATTATGGAAGATAGAATTCTATTTAGTGATGAGAATATTGAAGATAACTATGAAGAGTCAATTAGACCGGTAGTTATCGATGAATATATTGGTCAGACTGATGTCAAAGAAAACATTAGAGTTTTTATCAAGGCAGCTAAAATTCGTGATGAGAGTTTAGATCATGTTCTTTTATATGGGCCACCAGGACTAGGAAAGACCACGCTTGCATATATCATCGCCAATGAACTTGGTAGTAAAGTAAGAACTGTCACTGGTCCATCAATTGAAAAGATTGGTGATTTAGCAGCGATACTATCTTCGATTGAACCAGGGGATGTCCTATTTATCGACGAGATTCATCGTCTTCCTGGCTTTGTCGAAGAGATTCTCTATCCAGCGATGGAAGACTTTACCTTGGATATCATTGTTGGTTCAGATGCATCGTCACGTAATATAAGAATTAATTTGCCACCATTTACAATTGTTGGAGCCACTACAAGAGTTGGAGATTTAACTTCGCCTCTTAGAGATCGCTTCGGTATTATTTCGAAACTTGAATACTACTCAGATGAAGAACTAAGTCAAATAATTAAAAGAACTTCTCGAGTTCTTAAAATGGAAATAGATGATGAAGCGGCAGATGAACTTGCTAAGCGAAGCCGTGGAACACCACGTATTGCTAACCGTATATTTAAAAGAGTAAGAGACTTTGCTTTGGTCGAAGATAAAAATGTTATCGATTTAGATGTCTGTAAGAAAGCCCTTAAGCGTTTGAAGGTCGATAAAGAAGGACTAGATAATACCGATCATCAATTGCTTCTTGCCATTATCGAAAAGTTTGGTGGGGGACCAGTTGGTATCGAATCGATTGCTAGTGTCATCGGCGAAGAAGTTACCACAATCGAGGATGTCTATGAACCATATCTCCTGCAAAAGGGATATTTAAAGAGAACACCAAGAGGAAGGGTTGTCACTGAACTAGCATACAAACATTTAGGAAAGACCTATCAAAATACTTTATTTGATAGTGAAGATAAATAGTGAGAGCATCAGACTTTAATTACAATTTACCTGAGGAACTTATTGCTCAAAGTCCACTTGAAACGCGAAGTGATTCGCGTCTTTTGATACTGAATAAAGAAAGTGGCATGATTAAGCATCGTCATTTTAATGATATTCTTGAATATTTTGATGAAGGTGATGTACTTGTTTTAAATGATACAAAGGTTTTGCCGGCAAGACTAATAGGTCACAAGGAAGAAACTGGTGCTATTATCGAAGTGTTACTACTTAAAGATCAATCAAATAATGTTTGGGAGACACTAGTTAAACCAGCTAAAAGAGTTAAAGAAGGGACAATTGTCTCTTTTGGTGATGGATTACTCAAGGCTAAATGTTTAACTAAGAAAGAAGATGGTTTATGCGATTTTGAGCTTATCTATGATGGCATCTTGTATGAGATTTTAGATAAACTTGGAACTATGCCACTTCCTCCGTATATTCATGAGCGTCTAGAAAGCCAAGATCGTTATCAAACAGTATATGCTAAAAATATTGGTAGTGCCGCCGCGCCAACTGCAGGCTTGCACTTTACCAAAGAAATGTTAACTAGTCTAAGTGCTAAGGGAGTTAAAATAGTATATTTAACTCTGCATGTTGGACTTGGGACATTTAGACCACTTATGGTTGATGATGTAAATGATCACAAAATGCACAGTGAATATTATGAACTTAGTAGGGAAGCTGCTAATACAATAAATCAGGCACTTGCAGCTAATCACAAAATGATAGCTGTTGGTACAACATCAGTTAGAGTATTAGAATCAGTCATGCAAAAGTGTGGCGAATTAAAAGAAGACTCTGGTTTTACCGATATCTTTATTTATCCAGGTTACCAGTTTAAGATTGTCAAAAATCTAATTACTAACTTTCATTTACCTGAATCAACACTTATCATGCTTGTTTCAGCCCTAACTAGCAAAGAAAAGATAATGAATGCATACAGTGAAGCCATCAAAGAAAAATACCGTTTCTTTTCCTTTGGCGATGCTATGCTAATTATCGAAGGTGATCGTTATGAGTAAAATAATCTTTTGCCAAGAAAATGAAAAACTATCACTACTTATTAATCAAGATAAAGAAAATATACTTAATGAAAATAAATATATAAGCTTTAATGAACTTATTGCTAAGTTCTATTTTAACTATGATGAAAAAGCTATTGCATATTTAATGGAAAAATATAATTATAATTATGATGCTGCTAAATTAGTAATTGATAATTTAGTTGCTATTGATAGAGGCAATTATAAAAGTAATAAATTAAATTGGTTAAATGATATCAAAAATGAATTAAGTCAAAAAAACTTAATTGTAATAGATGAACTTTTCAAAGATTACTTAAAACGTTTTGAACTATATTATATCGGCGAAAATTTAGATCCGTTTACTAAATCGTTAATGGATAAACTTGGAGCTAAGCAAGTTACTAGTGAAAAAACAGCTTATCAATTACCATCAGTGGCAGTATTTGATAATGCTACTTTAGAACTTGAATATTTATTTCAAAAAATAGTAGAACTTTTAAAGTCTGACATTGATTTTAGTAAAATTAAAGTTCTAGGACTTGGATCCGATTACGAGAAAGAAGCAACTAGACTATCTAATATTTTTGGCATTCATTTTAACACCTATAAGAAGAAACTATTTGCTTATCACATCACTAAAAAATATCTAGAATTATTAAATACTTTTGAGTCTTTTGATCAATCACTTGATAGTTTAAAAGAGATATATTCTCCCCAAAACCCTAAGTATAGTAAGTTTTATAAAGCTTTAGTTCGAAGTATAAATAAAGTTAATAATTTAGAAGTATCATTTGATATAAAGTATCAAATATTTTTAGCTATCATAGAAAATGTAAGCTTTGATAATCGTTTTAAATATGAAATTGAAGTTATAAGTTTAGAAAATGCTAGTGTATCAAGTGACGATCATCTTTTAGTTGTAGGATTAAATCACAATCAGCTTCCTCCGATATATAAAGATGAAGATTATTTACTAGATAAAGAAAAAGAAGAGCTGGGTCTTGAAACATCGAAAGAGAAAAATGCAAGACTTAGCAGTAAACTAAAGGATTTGATTAGTAGTACCAAAAATATTTATTTAAGTGCTAACCTTTATGCAGGGGAAGAACGAAAAGTCTCATCGCTCGTTGATGAATTAAATCTTGAAGTAATTAGCAATCCTAAACTAGATAAAATATACAGTAGCACGTTAGCTCAAAGAACATTAGCTAAATATTTAGATGACTATATTAAATACGATTTTAAACATGAAGATTTAGAAAGTTATTACAGTACTTTTGATATAGACTATCGAATGTTTGACAATAAGTTTAAGCCTATTGAACTAGATAAAATAGAAAATCATATTGGTGAAAAATTGATTATGTCATATTCTTCATTAAACACTTTTAATCATTGTGCCTTTAGATATTATATTGAAAATATTTTAAAGTTAAATAAATATGAAGAGACGATATATACAATGATTGGTAACTTATTTCATGAAATATTATCGAGAATTATTAAAGAAAGTAAAACTGTCGAAGAACTTTGGGATGAAGAAGTGAATAAATTCGAGTTTAATAAAAGTCAGTTAGCACTGCTCAAGAAACTCAAAAAAGAGCTTTGTTATATTGCTGAGAGAGTTGAGATGCTTCATGATCAGTCTTTGTTTAAAGATATTTTAACCGAAGAAAAGATTCTTCTTGAATTAGATGACAAGACACATTTTAAAGGTTTTATCGACAAGGTTATGCATCTTGATAAAGATGGCGAAGATTTACTTGTTTTAATCGATTATAAAACTGGGACAGTCGATGTTAAACTTAAAAACATCGATTATGGTTTTGATATGCAATTACCTGTTTACTGGTATCTCTTAAAACGTAGTGGTCTTTTTGCTAATCCTAGGTTTACTGGAATGTATCTTCAGCAGATTCTTCATGAAGAGGCTATTTTAAAAGCAGATGAAGAACTTGATAAGACCAAAGAAGAGAAACTTAAATTAAGTGGTTATTCGATTAATGATCCTAATCTTTTGGAAGAGTTTGATCCAAGTACTGAAAACAGTCAATTTATCAGAGGTATTAAACTTACTAAAACTGGGGAACTAGCTAAAAACCCTAGACTATTAACTGAAGAAGAAGTTAAATTAGTTGATGGTAAAGTAGCTAGTAAAATAGATGAAGCAAAAAATCGTATTTGGCAAGGAGACTTTAAAATAGATCCCAAGTTTTTTGATAACTCTTTGATGGGATGTAAATATTGTACTTATCGTGATATCTGCTTTAAAACAGGGGACGATATAGTCTATTTTGAGAAAGGGGTGATTGATGATGACAACATGGACGAATGAACAAGTTAGAGCAATCACTGAAGAAGGACAAAATATTTTGATATCAGCGGGAGCAGGTTCTGGTAAAACAGCTGTTCTAACTGAGCGTGTTATTAGAAAAATTAGAAGTGGTCAAAGCATAGAAAATCTGCTTGTCTTAACTTTTACTAAGGCGGCTGCTTTCGAGATGAAAGAGCGAATTAAAAATGCTCTAAGTAAAGAAGGTGAACTGGCAGATCAACTTGCCCTGGTTGATAGTAGCTACATAACTAACTTTGATAGTTTCTCATCATCGATAGTAAAGAAATACTATTACCTTTTAGATATTAGCAAAGATTTTTCAATCATCAATCAAACAGTCTTAGATTATCAAAGTACTAAGATACTCGATGATATTTTTGAAGAACTATATGAACAAGAAGACGAAGATTTCTTAAACTTGATTGCAAACTTTTGTGTGAAAAGTGATAAAAATGTCAAAAAAGAAATCATGCGTATCGCTAGTAAATTAGATTTAAAAATAGATAAAGAAACTTATCTAAATAATTATTTTGACAATTACTTTAGTGAAAATAAGTTAGCCGAAGATTTTAAACTTTATGAAAATTTAATTATTCTTTGGCAAAACAAAATTAAAGAAGAACTACATAATTTATCTCATTATGCCGATGAAGATTATTATCAAAAGGTAAATGATGGAGTTACTGATATTTTAAAGGGAAGTACGTATGATGAACTTGTCAATATAAGCTTTAAGATTCCTAATTTACCAAATGGTTCAAGTGATGAATTGAAAGAAACTAAAGCAAGTCTTAAAGAGTCTTGCGACAGCTTTAAAAAATTATTTGTATCTAGTTCTAAAGCTGATGCTTTAAGCGAAGCTTTGATGAGTAAAACAACTATCAAAGTTATTGTTTCTGTTGCTCTTGAACTGGCTAAAAGAATAGAGAAGTTCAAACAGGAACATGCTCGTTATACATTTACTGATATTGCTAAAATGAGTATTAAACTCCTGCAAACCAATCCAGATGTCAGATTAAATATGCAAAATAGCTTTAACGAGATAATGGTCGATGAGTATCAGGATACTTCCGATTTGCAGGAAGAATTAATCAATCTTATTGCTCGTGATAATCTATACATGGTCGGGGATATTAAACAATCTATTTATCAGTTTAGAAATGCTAATCCTAATTTATTTAAAACTAAATATGAGAACTACAGTTTAAATAAGGGCGGAATTAAAATAGATTTACAAAAGAACTTTAGATCACGTGAAGAAGTTATTAGTAATATTAACGAAGTGTTTTTAAATGTGATGACAGATGCTAAAGGGGGCATTGACTACTCTAAAGATCAAGCGATGATTTTTGGTAATAAGTCTTACGAAAATGAAGCGATAAGTGATCGTAATATGAAAGTAATCAATTTACAATTTGATAGTGATAATCCAGTTGATCCAGTCGATAGTGAAATCTTTGCTATGCTTAGAGATATTCAAAATAAAATTAAAAATAACTATCAAGTTATCGATAAGAAAAGTGGCAAACTCAGAGCAGTTAGTCCTAAAGACTTTGCAATTTTAATCGATCGTTCTAAACATTTTGATCGCATTAAAAAAATATTTGAACATGAAGGTATAGCGACAGCTAAATATACTAGTACAAAAATTCTCGATTATGATGAGATATATTTAATTAAAAATATCTTAACTTTAATTAACTGTTTAGAAACAAAAGACTTTGCTACTACTTTTCGTTATGCCTATACATCGGTTGCTCGCAGTTATTTGTTTCAAAAAAGTGACGAAGAGATCTTTGATAATTTAAATTCCAAAGGCATATATGAAACAGATGTAATTATCAAAGTTAAAGAACTCCAAAAAGATTTGGCTCTGCTTACAGTCGAAGGTTTAATTCAAAGGATATATAAAGATTTTAATTTTGTTAATTTAATACCGCTTACAACCGAGATTGAACCAGCTTTATTACGTCTTGATTTTCTAACTGATATTGCTCGTGAGTGTGATGCTTTAAAGAAAGATTATACGTATCTAATTAACCTAATCGAAGTAGCTATCGAATATGATTTTAAAATGGAAGTAGCAAACGAAGTACTTGCCAGTGATAGTGTTACAGTTAGAACTCTTCATGGTTCTAAAGGACTAGAATATCCAATTTGTTATTTTCCGTTCTTAAGTTCTAGATTTAATACTGATGAAATAAAACAAAAATTTCTCTATCATGAAAATTTAGGAATAATTAGTCCGTTTGAAAAAAATGGATTGCGAAAATCTTTCTACCACAAACTATTTGAAACAGACTTTTATCAAAGTGCTATCAGTGAAGAGATAAGATTATTCTATGTAGCCCTTACTAGAGCTAAAGAAGAGATAAATCTCATAACTAAGTTTGATATGGAAAAAACTTACAGTGAGAAAACTAGACCCAACTCATTCCAAGATTTGTTAGCTGGGGTCTATGATGGTTTAACAAAATATATGAGGCAAGTAGATGTAAATGCTCTGGCAATAAATAGGGATTACAATAAGATTAATAAGACTAATTATGTTGAAACTTTAAATAGGGTAGATAAATTATCTTTTGAAGATTATTTCCTCGATAATGAAATAACTGGTGAAGAAACTTTCTCTAAAACTTCATATATTCCAATTACGAAAGAAGAAGAGAAAAACATCGAACTTGGTAATCGTCTTCACTATATTCTCGAAGTAATCGATTTTAAAAATCCAGACTTGAGTAGATTAGATGAGCAAGCGCAAAGAGTCGCTAAGAATTTTCTTGATCTCGATTTGAAACTTGAACAAGCTGACATCTACCAGGAGTATGAATTTATCACTAGCGATAAAGAAACTATTAGACATGGAGTAATAGATTTGCTTTTAGTATATGATCAACATGTGATAATAATTGATTATAAACTTAGTAATACTAGCGACCCAGCTTATCTAAAACAGCTTGATGGATATGCCGGATACATTTCTAATAAGCTAGGTAAACCGGTCCAAACATATCTTTATTCACTACTTAGTAATGACTTAGTCAAAGTATTATAAAAAGTCTTTTACAAGCTATAAATATATGCTATAATTTAGTAAGAATAGAATAGGGAGGGAATTTATGACTAAAAAGATGCCTGTGGTTTTAGCCAAGAAAGCTTTTATGTTTCCTTTTACTGTTCTAAAGTACGCAGCTAGAGGAGTTTCTTTCTTAGTAAATAGTATTAAAGCTCCGGATAAACTTGGGGCATTTGATCCTAACCGTCTCGAGGGTGAAGCTTTGATGGCTGAACTTGAACGAGTTAAAAAACAAAGTACGGATTTTAAAAATAAAACAGATGTTAAAAAAGTCGAAGATAATCGTAAAGACATGAACTTTAAATATGTCGCTAGAGATGACTTCGGTAACTTAGTAAAGGGTAAGTTTGATGCACCATCAGTTGGTGAAGCAGTAAACTTCCTTAAAACTCAATATGATGAACTAGTAAGTATTGAAGAGCTTGGAGCAGGTTCTAAAGATATCAGTTTCGGTGGGGGTAAAATTCCTATCGGAGCTTTATCATTTACTTTGACTCAGTTATCTACTTACATCAAAGCAGGAATTCCGCTTATCGATTCGATGAGAATCTTATCTCGTCAAACAAGTAATCCTAATCATCGTAAAATATTTCAAAAAGTTGTATATCAGCTTTATCTAGGAGAAAGTTTCTCGGCAGCTTTAGAAAAGCAGGGCAAAGCTTTCCCGCACTTCCTGATCAGTATGATTAAGACAGCCGAGATGACCGGAGATCTTCCAGGTACTCTCGATGAGATGGCTGCCTACTTTACGAAACAAGAAAAGTCACGTAAACAGATGCAATCAGCGCTTGTTTATCCGGCTGTTATCTTTACCATGGCAATGGGAGCTATTGTCTTCCTCGTTATGTTCGTTGTACCACAGTTCGTCGACATGTTTAAATCAAACAATGCTGAACTGCCAGCGATAACTCAGTTCATTCTCGATGCCAGTTCTTATTTGCGTAATTATTGGCACGTTACCTTGCTAGCTATTGTAACTGTCATTACAGCATACACTTTGACCTTTAAAAACTTTAAAGACTTCCGTATGTCGATGCAGACATTCTACATGCACATGCCAGTCTATGGACCAATTATTATTTATAACGAGGTAGCAAACTTAACGAGAACCTTTGCCTCACTCTTAAACCACGGAGTATTTATTACCGATAGTATGGAGATTCTATCTAATATCACCGGTAATGAAATCTATCGTGAAATAATCAACCGTACCTTAATCGGTCTATCTAAAGGAGCTAAAATAAGTGAAACCTTCCGCGGTGAGTGGGCTTTCCCAATTGTTGCTTACGAGATGCTTATTACCGGTGAATCAACTGGTCAGTTAGCCCTTATGATGGAGAAGGTTGCTGAGCACTTTGGTGACTTGCATGAAAATGCCGTCAACACCTTAAAGAGCTTACTTGAGCCGATCATCATTGCTTTCCTAGCAATTGCCGTCGGATTTATCATGATATCAATCATCATGCCAATGTTTGAACTATACGGTCAAATTTAGGGGGATTAATGGAAACTTACTATTTAATTACATGCTTTATTATGGGGTTAGTCTTTGGATCGTTTTACAATGTCATCGGTTATCGTTTACCGAATAACTTATCAATAGTAAAACCAAGATCGTTTTGCCCAGTTTGTAAAAATCAGTTAAAGTGGTATGAGAATATTCCACTTTTTTCCTATTTATTACAGCTTGGTAAATGTCGTAATTGTAAAACCAAGATAGCTATCTTTTACCCGCTGATTGAACTGACAACTGGAGTTCTCTTTGCCTTATCATATTATCTGTTTGGCTTTAATGAAACATTCTGGATATCAGTTATCATCTCATCATTTTTGGTCATTGTTATCGTCAGTGATAGCAAGTACATGGTAATACCAGATGAAGTGACGGTTACGATATCATTACTACTTTTGCTAGTTAGATTCATCTATCAACCATTTCAAGAAGTAGCTTACTATCTAATATCGGGAATGGCACTTTTTGCAGCAATGTATCTACTTATGGTAATAGGTAACAAAGTATTTAAAAAAGAAAGTCTCGGTGGAGGAGATATCAAACTGATGTTTCCAGTCGGTCTTGCTATCGGTTTTCCCCTTGGACTATTCTCAATCTTTTTGGCAAGCTTCATCGCTTTGCCAATATCTCTTGTCTTTTACTACCGTAGTAAAGACAACGTTGTCCCATTTGGCCCATTTCTATTAATTGGAGCCTTAGCAATAATAATATTTAGAATAGATTTAAGTAATTTACTGTATTTTTAATTTGTTAAATACAGTTAATTAGTATATAATATGTAGTTGGAGGAAATATGACTAAAGAAGAAAAAGTTAAAAAAGATAACAGTCACAAGGTGATTGTCCGTTTTGAAAAAGATAAATGGCATGGAGCTATCGATAAGGCTTTTGAAAATAAGCGTAAAGATGTTTCAGTCGCAGGTTTTAGAAAGGGTAAAGTACCTAAGGATATGTACATTAAAAAGTTTGGAACAGAATCTTTATACATGGATGCTGTCGACTTACTAATTAATGAAGCATATACTCAGGCACTAGCTGATTCTAAACTTATACCTATTGTCAAACCTAAACTTGATATCAATAGTTTAGATGAAGACCATGTAGAGTTTCAATTTATCTTTACTACAAAACCAGAAGTTAAAGTTAAAAAGTATAAGAATCTTAAAGTAGCTAAAGAAGAAGTCAAAGTTACTAAACATGAAATTGAACATGAACTAGGACACGTTTTAGAGCGCTTTACTGAAATGAAGACTAAAAAGGGTAAGGTTGCCAGTGGCGACGTTGCTGTCATCGATTTTGAAGGGTTCAAAGGAGATGTTGCTTTCCCTGGTGGTAAGGCTGAAAACTATGAACTAGAAATCGGTAGCAATTCGTTTATTCCAGGTTTTGAAGATGCCTTAGTGGGACTATCTAGTGGGGATGAAAAAGACGTTGAGCTTACTTTCCCTAAAGATTACCATGCTAGTGATTTAGCTGGAGCTAAAGTTGTCTTTAAAGTTAAAGTTAACGAAGTTAAAGAAAAGATTGCTCGTGAGTTTGATAAAGACTTATTCGAAGATTTAGCTATCGAAGGAGTCGATAGTAAAGAAAGTTTAGAAGCATCTATTGAAAAAGATATCAAAGCTCGTAAAGAGTTCGATGCTGAAAACAAACATGTCGATGCTATTTTAGAAGAAGTAGCTAAGAGTGTCGAAGTGGATATTCCTGAAGAGTTAGTCGAAGAAGAATCTGATAGATTACTATCGAGATTCCAAGAACAGCTTACAATGCAGGGAGTCAATCTTGATCTATACTATCAGTTAAGTAATTCAACTGAAGCTGAACTTAAGAGTCAGTTTGAAAAAGAAGCATATAAGAACGTATTATACCGTTTGATGCTCGAAGAGATTGCTAAACTAGAAAAGATCGAAATTGATGCTAAAGAAGCCGATGCCCAAGCTGAGGATTTAGCTAAACGTTACAACGTTTCAAAAGAAGAATTCCTAGCTAACTTTGGTGGACTAGAGATGATCGAATACGACCTAAAGATTAGAAAAGTAATCGACTATTTAAAAGATAATAACAAATAATAACGCATTGCGTTATTTTTTGTTTGTAAATCACTAATTTTTCTTAAGTTCTAAGTCTTTTATTTTTAAAATACTTATGATATCATTAAATAGAATAGAGGAGTAGCGCATGAATAATGATCCAAATGCAAATAAGCCAGTTCAACACACAGCTCCGGTAGCACCGGCAGCCCCAAAGGGAGCACCAGCTCCAGTTAAGGTTGAACTGAGCAAAGAAGAAGACATAGTAGTCGAATTGAGTCCGAAAGATAAAAAGAAAAAGAATATGACATTTGTTGCCATCGGTTTTTGCGTGCTGATGCTTTTTGTTCCATTTTTACTTAGAGCACTAGATCCGTCATATGTACCTAAAAAAGTAGAGAAGTTAGTCAAAGCCGAAGTAGATGTAGAAATGCTTAACTGTAGTATCACTAGTCAAAGTGATAAGAATAAGAGATTATTTGAAATATCTAGTAAATATGTCGACTCCAAAGTAGTTAGTAGTAAATTTAAATACTCTTTTAGTGATATCAATGACAATGTCAATGAACAACTTGATCCTAGTACTTTTGACCTAGACGAATATAATAAAATACTTTTAATTAAATCGAATGCTATCAGTAAACAGCAACAGGGTAACTCTTATACAATTGATGTCGATTATGAAAAGGACGAAGCTATTAAAAAAATTTCACCTCTTACTAATCATAATAAAGACTTAGGTCCACAAAAGAAAATATACGAAGATAAAGATGCTGGATGTAGTATAAATAAACAACCTAGTGTAACAATAGAGAAAATAATCTTAGTGGAGAAAAAATAATATGGAAATAACTAATGAAATAAATAGACATATTTTTAGAGGATATGATATTCGTGGGGTTTATCCTACTGATATCAATATTGATGTGGCTTACACTGTCGGTAAGAGTTTTGGAACTTATATAAAGAAGTTTGGTAAAGATAAGTGTGTTGTTGGTCACGATAATAGATACTCTTCATCAGAATTAACTGATGCCTTAATCAAAGGAATACTAGATACTGGTATCGATGTTTTTAATATTGGATTAGTTACTACACCGATGTATTATTTTGCTTGTATGTCACTTGATATTCCAAGTGGAATGATGGTGACAGCTAGTCATAATCCAAAAGATGATAATGGTTTTAAATTTGCTTTTGATGAGCGTGGTAATGCTAGAGGAGAAATGATCGAAGAGTTCCGCGATTTTACCTATGCTGGACGTTTTGATTTTGGAACAGGATCACTGCGCAATATCGATATTAAGAAACAGTATATCGACTTCTTTAAGTCGAGTCTCGATTTTGGTCCAAGAAGAGTCAAAGTTGTCCTAGATTTAGGAAATGGAACAACTTCTTGTGTAGCAAGTGAATTATATAGTAAATTCCCAGTTGATGCTGATATCATTTTTGGTGAGTCAGATTCAAGTTTTCCTAATCATCATCCAGATCCTTGTGTCGAAGAAAATTTAAAAGATTTAAAGAAAAAAGTCAAAGAGTACGAAGCAGATCTTGGAATTGGTTTTGATGGAGATGGTGATCGCCTTGGAATAGTTGATGAAAAGGGAAGATATATTCCAACCGATAAGTTTATGATTATCATCATTAGAAATATTATCGATTTAGTTGAAAAGAAAGAATTTTTATACGATGTTAAATGTAGTAAAGCTTTAAGTGATGAAATTGATAAACTTGGAGCTAAAGGAATCTGTTATCGTACCGGTAACTCTTACACTAAAGCTAAAGTAATTGATGAGGAACTCCCTTTTGGTGGAGAGCTTTCAGGACATGTTTACTTTAACGATAAGTGGCCAGGCTTCGATTCTGGTTTATATGCTGGACTAAGACTGCTAGAAATACTTTCTAAAACAGATAAGAAATTAAGTGAACTATTAGATGGAATTAACGAATATCATTCGACCGAAGAGCTTAAATATGCTTCAAGTGATGATAAAAAGGCCGAAGTCGTCGATAAGATCAAAGCATATTGCATCAAGAAAAAATATGACATTATCGATATCGATGGAGTAAGAGCTAATTTCGATGATGGATGGGCCCTAGTTAGATATTCTAACACTGGTCCAAACATTACAGCTAGATTTGAAGCACACACTAAAGAACGTTTAGCTGAAATAACTAAAGAGTTTAGTGAATTAATCGAAGAATATAATAAATAATAGAGTAAAACTCTATTTTTTTTATTTTAAAATATGCTATACTTTATGTAGGTGATTTTATGAAGATATCAAAGAACAACTTTAATTTAACAGCAGATCAAAAAGCATTACTTCGCAACGAATTCATGAGAGCTTGCAGCGATCCTAAGTTTGCTAAGTTGGTCAAAGATTTAAAGATAGATAGTGAAATTGCTATGAAGTATACAAGCAATCTGGAAAAGGTTGTCTTGGAAAATGAAAATTGTAAGAATTGTCAGTCACTTGATCAGTGTCAAAACGAAACTCGTGGTTTTGCTTATTCAGTGCGCAATGACAATGGTGTTTTACATTTCTTTCTCCAGGCATGTTCTTACTATGAAGCAGAACAGTACAAAGATAACATTAAACTCTTCGATCTTCCTAGAGCATTAAAAGATGCCGATATTAAGGATATCTACAAGAGTGATAAAAATAGAATTGAGGCTTTAAAAGCCATTAATAACTTTATAAAAAATTATGATAGTAATCCTAAGGGTCTCTTTCTAAGTGGCAGTTTTGGAGCGGGTAAAACATATATGCTTGCCGCACTCTTTAACGAACTTGCCAAGCGCGGGGTAGATGGTATCATCGTTCATACCCCAGAGCTCATGCGCAGCTTAAAAGACTCTTTTAAGAGTGATTACAAGGAACGTTTTAACGAACTGAAGACAACTAAATTACTACTACTAGACGACATTGGCGCTGAAAACATCAGTGAGTGGAGTAGAGACGAAGTTTTAAGTCCTATCCTGCAGTATCGCATGGATGAGAAACTACCAACTTTTTTCACCTCGAACTTCACTTTGAAGGATCTCGAGGAACACTTTAGATTAAATGCCAGTGGCATTGAAAAAGTCAATGCTCGACGAATTGTCGAACGCATTAAAGAATTAAGTGAATTTATCGAAGTAATAAGTATTAATCTCAGGGGGTAAACGATGGCCAAAAAAGTTCATTATGCAAATTGTAAAATAGACTGGAATAAATTAAGAATTGATAGTGCAAACGAAGTAGAGTACATATCTTGTATCTTGGATTATTTAATTGACTATTCCAAACGACATCGCTTTGATCATCCACCGGAGAAATTAACCAGAGCTTTTAATAAGATGACTACGTTAATTGCTCAGGTAGAGATCGAAGAATTACCAGCCATATATGAACATTTAAAGAAAACCCAAAAAGAAATAGCTAAGAGTCTTAAAAAGACACCTAAAGAGACGAGACTTACCAATCTCAATGTTCAACACTTAAAGTCAGCAATCGATAACATCGAAGCAATCATGTCATCGCTCGATTTGAAAGTAGTTGATCAGTATCAAGGTAATAGCTATGAATTTTTTAAGTATATAATTACCAATATTAAAAATCTTGGTGTTATTGATATGACTCTTGAAAAGTATCCTCACTTCGTCAATTTGATTAGTGATGATGGTCATGAAACACTTATTGATATCGTTGTCGACCTATACTTAAAAGAGATAAAAAACTATGCCCAAGATGATGATCTTGCCAATACCTATGATATTTTATATTACGATAGTATCCTAAGAAAAATAACTAGTAATAAAAAACTTAAAGAAGAAGTTTTAAATAAAGCTCATAACCTAAAAAAGATTAGAGATTTTAAAGATAAAATGAATGAATCTATTCATCGTTTTGAGACTAAATCTAAAGTTACTTACTGGTTAAATCAGCTTAGTGAATGTTTAGATAAAGAAAAAGTTACGTTAAATTATGCTAGAATAAAGTATCGTACTGATGTAAATGATAATTTTGATATTGGTGTTTTATCTGAAGCTCATCATCTGACTAATGGGGGAATGAGAATTAATTATGAAATGCCAGTCAATAATGATGTTTTTGCTATTACAATTGATAAAAAAGGAACAATTGACTTAGATGATGCTGTTTCTATCACTAAGAATGAAGATGGATCATATAAACTTGGAGTTCATATAACTGACCCACTGGTCTACTTTGATGCAGATAATCTAGTATTTGATGAAGCAGTCAATAGAACGACCACTATCTACTTAGGACGTGAAGGAAAAGTATCGATGCTGCCTGATGAACTTACTCAAAAACTTTTAACGCTTTCTAATACTAAATTAAACTGTGTCAATTCCTATTACATGAATATTAATAGTCTAGGTGAAATTGAATCGTATTATTTTTGCAAAGAGAAGATTAACATTGCTAGGCATTTCAATTATGCCGAACTAAATGATTTGATCAGTAGTGGAGCTTATACTAAAGCCGAAGATGAGATGATTCAAAATTTATTAGATTTGCAAAGTATACTAAGTAGAACTAATAAGCAAGATGAACTATATGAACGTATTAAAGCAAGTGCTAGTAATATCAGTGATACTAATATAACGGGTCAAGGTAAATCGGAAGATATTATCAATATGGCTATGCTTGTAGCTAATAAAACGGTGGCTAAATATTTTGCTGAACACAGTTATCCATTTATGTTTAGAAATCATGTTCTCGATAGTTCGCAAAGTGAAGAATTAGCTTATTACGAAGTTTTACTTGCTCACGAAGTTGATTCCAAGGACTACATTAGAACGCTTAAAAATATTTATCCTAGTCCTTACTATGATATAAACAATAGTGGACATCATGGACTTAATGCCAAAGCCTATTGCCATGCGACATCACCTCTTCGAAGACTGGCTGATTTAATCAATGCCAAGTGTCTCAATAAACTCTATTACAAAGTACCAAATGATAAGGACTTTCAAGAGGTCGAAGAGCTTGTTGAGAAGGGTAGTAAGCAACTAAAAAGAAAAACTAAACAACTGGAAATATTTCAACATGAATATTACCGCATTCGTCAACCTAAAAGAAATGATTGACAAAGTTTAAATTAATGATATACTTTTATCATTAAATACATTGACAGGAAACACGATTATTTGAATAGGTATTCTAAGAGAGTCTGATTAGGTGGAAACAGATATTACCCTCAAATAGTTACTCTTCCTCGAGTAGATCTATTAAAAGTAGATCCGCTAAGCCCGTTAAGCTAATTAAGTAAAATACCAGATGGTACCGTGGAAGCACTCTAGTTTATAGGGTGCTTTTTTTAATGAAAGGAGGGTACTATGAAAAATATTTTAGAAGATGAAAGACTAGAGCTTTTAAATCACAGTGGGGCTCATTTGCTTGCTCACGCTGTACAAAGATTATATCCTGAAGCAAAGTTTTGGGTTGGACCAGCAATCGAGAATGGTTTTTACTATGATATCGATTTAGGAGATGAGTCAATCTCTGAAGAGGATCTAGAAAAAATCGAAGCAGAGATGCGTAAGATCGTCAAAGAAGACAAATTAATCAAACGTATTGAACTAGCTAAAGATGAAGCTATTGCTATGTTTAAGGGTGATCCCTACAAGCAGGATTTACTATCACGTATGGAAGATGATAATATCTCAGCATACCAACAAGGGGACTTTATCGATTTGTGCCGTGGGCCTCATGTTAAGTCAACTAAGGAACTTAAATACTTTAAATTACTTAAAGTAAGTGGTGCTTACTGGAAAGCTGATGCTAACAATAAGATGCTTCAAAGAATCTATGGAATAGCATTTGAAACTAAGGAAGATTTAGATGAATACTTAAGATTCCTAGAAGAAGCAGCTGCTAGAGATCACCGTAAATTAGGTAAAGAGGCTAATCTATTTATGTTCTCTGAGTATGGACCAGGATTCCCATTCTGGCTTCCTAATGGGATGGTTATTAGAAATCTACTTGAGGATTTCTGGTACAAAGAACATACTGTCGAAGGATATGAGTTTATTAAAACACCAACGATGTTAAACCGTGATTTATGGGAGCTTTCAGGACACTGGGCAAACTATAAAGATAATATGTATACTTCATCGATCGATGAGAAAGATTTTGCTATCAAACCGATGAACTGTCCAGGTGGAATGCTTGCCTACAAGAATGATTTGCATTCTTACCGCGACTTGCCACTTCGTGTGGGAGAACTAGGTTTAGTTCATCGCCATGAAGCATCGGGAGCTTTATCTGGGTTATTTAGAGTAAGATGTTTTACTCAGGATGATGCCCATCTATTTATGACTAAAGATCAAATTGAAAGTGAAATTATTCGTCTAATTAACTTTATCGATCGTGTCTACTCAGTCTTTGGACTTAGTTATTCAATTGAATTATCGACAAGACCTGAAGAAAAATATATCGGTGAAATAGAAGTTTGGGATGCTTCGGAAGCAGCTCTTGAAGCAGCTGTTAAAAAGGCTGGTAAAGACTTTAAATTAAATCCAGGTGATGGAGCTTTCTACGGTCCTAAACTAGATTTCCATGTTACTGATTCACTAGGTCGCAGCTGGCAGTGTGGAACTATTCAGCTCGATATGAATTTACCAGAACGTTTTGATTTATACTATATCGATGAAAATGGCGACAAGGTTAGACCAATTATGCTTCACCGTGTAATCTTTGGTTCAATTGAGCGTTTTATCGGTATCTTAATAGAACACTTTGCCGGAGTATTTCCGCTATGGCTTGCTCCAGTTCAGGTTAACATCATACCAGTTAACAATCAGTATCACTTAGAGTATGCTAACAAATTAAAAGAAGAACTAGCAGCTAGTGGTGTTCGCGTAAAATTAGATGATCGCAGTGAAAAGCTAGGATACAAAATGCGTGAAGCACAGCTTGCTAAGATTCCAATTAATATAATCATCGGTGATAAAGAAGTTGAAAGTGGGGAAGTAAGTTATCGTCTCCATGGACAAGCTGATACTACTACTGTCAAAAAGGATGAATTCTATGCGATGGTAAAAGAAAGAATTGAAAGTAAAGCTATCAATGTATAACTATCAAAAGAAGGGTGTCGACTTAACAATCGGGGGTATCTTTACCATTCCTGATCTTGAGAAAAAGGAAGATAAAGAACCTAAAGTCGAAGAAAAAAAGCCTAAGAAAAAACCTAAGAAAGAAAAGATGTAAAATTTACATCTTTTTTTATTTGTTTTCCATTATTCCTTTACAAAATTTCGCTAATTATGTATTATTTAATTAAGCAGTGGTGAATTGTGGTGAAAAGTGGGGGATTTCTATGTTGATGGGAGAATTTAGACACAACATTGATGATAAGGGTCGTTTGATCCTTCCAGCAAAGTTTCGTGAAGCTCTTGGTGATGATTTCATCATAACTAGAGGACTAGACAACTGTCTATTCGTCTATCCAAGAAAGAAGTGGGACCAAATGATGGGTCACTTTGATTCTCTTCCATTTACAAAGAAAAATGCCCGTAATTTCATGCGATTCTTCCTCTCAGGTGCTACTGCTGCAGTATTTGACAAACAAGGTCGAATCAATATTACCTCTCCATTGATCGAATACGCCGGTCTGCAAAAAGAATGTATTGTAATCGGCGTAGGAGATCGCCTAGAAATCTGGTCAAGTGAAAGCTGGAACAATTTCTACGATTCGCACGCAAGTGAAATGTCAGATATTGCCGAAAACTTATTTAGTTCTTCGTGGGAAGAGAGTGATTAAATGCACATCTCAGTACTCTTAGAAGAGACCATCGATGGATTAAATATACATGATGATGGCATCTATGTAGATTGCACCTTAGGATATGCTGGGCATTCAAGCTCCATATTAGAAAAGATAACAAGGGGTTATCTATTCGCTTTTGATCAGGATAGCGATGCAATTAAAGCTTCACAACTTAGGCTATCCAAAATCGCTAATAACTTTACTATCATCGATAGTAACTTTGTAAATATAAAAGAAGAACTAGCTAAACGAAATGTTCACGAGGTCGATGGAATACTCTACGACCTAGGAGTATCTTCGGTTCAGCTAGACGAAGGTGAAAGAGGATTTAGTTTTCACCAGGACGCTCGTCTCGATATGAGAATGGATGAGCGCAGTAAACTGTCAGCATACGAAGTAGTAAACGAGTATTCACAGGAAGAACTAATGAGGATCTTCTACGAATATGGTGAAGAAAAATATGCACCATCGATTGCTCGAAACATCGTAAAAGAAAGAGAAAATAAACCGATCGAGACAACGCTTCGGTTAGTCGAAGTAATTAAAAGATCGATTCCCCAAAAAGCGATGCGCGATAAGCATCCAGCTAGGAAAGTATTCCAAGCTATCAGAATCGAAGTAAATGATGAGTTAAACGTCATCGAAAAGAGCTTAAACGATGCAGCAGAGCTGCTTAAGCCAGGTGGTCGAATCGCAGTCATAAGTTTCCATTCGCTGGAAGACCGCATCGTTAAAAATATTTTTAAAAAGCTTACATCAGTTGATCCAATCGTCAAAGGATTACCTGAGGTACCTAAAGAGTACCAAGCTAAATATCGTCTTATTAACAGTAAAATAATGACTGCTAAAGACGAAGAGTTAGACGAAAACAAAAGATCACGCAGTGCTAAACTGCGCATAATAGAAAAGTTATAGGAGACAATATGAAAAAGAAAAATATGAAGAAATATCGAAAACCTAATAAATTTGAGAAGTTATTACATGTTTTTGCTTTTTTACTTTTGATCTCAGCTCCATTTATCTTGACCGCTTCACAAGCCGGATTATCAAATGTCAGCTACGAAGTAGAAATGCTCAAGAAAGAAATCGTTGCTCAAGAACGTACTAATCAAGGATTAGAGATGAAAATAAATGAACTAGCTTCACTTGATAATATTCAAGCAGTTGCAGTTCAAAAGGGATTGAGTTATAATAATAACAATATTAAATCGATAGATTTCCAAGATAGGTGAATTAATGAAAAAACAAAAGAGAGAAAAAACTAACAGTGCAACTCTGTCACTAGTGATAGTTGTAATTGTTACAAGTATCTCTTTTTTGTGGCTTTCTTTTAGAATAGTTTATCTTTCTACTTCGAAAGTAGTCGAAGGAACAAACTTGCAAGCTTTTGCCGCTAAACGTATTTCTCGTAAAGAAGCATTAATTGCTAAAAGGGGAACTATCTACGATATAAATGGTAATGTAATCGCGCAAAATGTTTCATCGTATACACTCATTGCTTATCTAGATCCAATTAGAACAACTAATAGTAAAAATCCGCAGCATGTAACCAATAAAGAAGAAGCAGCTAAATTGCTAGCTCCAGTACTGGAGATGGATGAACAAGCAATTTTGAAGAACTTAAATAAAAAGAATGTCTATCAGACAGAGTTTGGTAATAAGGGTAAAGGTCTAACCGAACTTAAGAAAGATGAAATAATAGCTCTTGGTATCAAAGGAATAGACTTCATTGAAACGCAAAAGAGATATTATCCTTATGGAGACTTCTTATCATATACTATCGGTTATGCTAAAGAAAGACCGCATCCAGAAGATCCTAAAAAGATTATTCTAGTCGGGGAGATGGGTCTAGAAAAGTACTTTGATCGTGAGCTTAGTGGTACTGATGGATACAACTTATATCAAAAAGATCGTAAAGGTTATAAGATACCTGGTACTAAAGAGGTAACAGTTGCTGCTAAAGATGGAAATGACATATATTTAACTATCGATGTCAATGTTCAGTTATTCCTCGAGCAAGCCCTAAATAAAGCTGCCAGAGACTCTTACTGGAACTGGACATCAGTAGTCATTGCTTCGGCCAAAGATGGTAAAGTAATGGCGATGGCTAGTGATCCATCATTTAATCCCAATAAACGCGATATGACTTCATATCTTGATTTAAATACAGCCGTAGCTTTTGAGCCTGGTTCAACAATGAAAATATTCTCTTACATGGCAGCTATGGAACTAGGTAAGTATAAGGGTGATGACAAATATCTATCTGGGGTCTATAAGACAGCTGACGGAACAGAAATAGGTGACTGGAAACGTGCTGGATGGGGTCATATCAGCTTTGACCAAGGATTCAGTTTATCTAGTAACACAGCTATAATTAATTTGATTAAAAAAGGAATAAGTGCCAAAGATTTAAGAGAGTACTATACTAAACTAGGGTTTGGAACAAAGACTGGTATAAATTTACCGGGCGAAGCATCGGGAAGAATGACTTTCAAATATGAGACAGAGATACTAAATGCTGGCTTTGGTCAGGGTCTTACAACGACGGCTATTCAAAATGTCAAAGCTTTGACGGCTATCACTAACAAGGGTAAAACATTAAACCCATATATCATTAGCAAAGTCATTAATCCTAATCAGCATAAGACTTTATTCGAAGGGAAAAAGGTCGAAGGAGAAACAGTGGCATCCCCATCTACAGTAGCTAAAATTACTGATTTGATGCGCAGTGTAATCGAAGGAAGTCCTAGTACTAGTACTGGATATCCATATTTTATGGAAGGATATAAACTAGCCGCTAAAACAGGAACAGCTCAGGTTGCACTTGAAAATGGCCGAGGATACTCTAGCCATGTCATTAAAGCTCTAGCTGGTTTCTTCCCATATGATGATCCTGAAGTAATCATTTATATAGCTACGAGAAATCCTCGCGATAAAAAAACAGGTAGTGAAGTTACACCGATGAAGACAATTGTTGGTGATCTTGTTAAAAATGTTTCTAGTTATCTAAATATCTATGATGGAAACAAAGAAGAAGTCAAAAGACTAATTGCTTATCGCTTACCATCTTTAATTAATAAAGATATCAAAGAAATAACTAGTCACTATAATAATCTAGGTATTAAAACTATTGCGCTTGGAACAGGAAGTAAAATAATTGCTCAGTTTCCAGAAATAGGAAGTAAAATCAGTAGTAATGATCGTTTGATTCTCTTAACTAGCAGTAGTCAAAATGAAGTAATGCCACAATTGCTTGGTCTTTCTCATAAAGAAGCTAAGACAGTCTGTAAGTTTTTAGCTAAGTCCTGCACTTTCGAAGGTAATGGCTTTGTCACTGCCCAGTCGATACCAGCAGGGGCTAAATTACTACCAGAGCATCAACTACAATTTACTTTAAGCCAGCGAGAAACAAATTAAAAAAAGAACCATTTGGTTCTTTTTATATTGCTCGATAACGTTCGGCTCCATCAAATGGCATATCTTTGTTGATGCGATCGACAAAGAGAATTCCATTTAAGTGATCAAGTTCATGTTGAAAGGCAATTGCTACTTCTTCTCTAACTCTAAAACTAACTTTATTACCTTCGATGTCGTATCCTTCAAAAGTAGCTCTAGCATGTCTTGGAACAATTCCACTAGTCGTCCTATTAATAGATAGACAACCTTCACCTTCTTCAACATAGATAGTTTCTTTTGAATAACTAGTCATCTCCGGATTGATAATGACATAATTATTAAATTTGCCATCTTCATACTCATGAACAACCACAAAGAAACGTTTGGGTACTCCAAGTTGTATGGCACTTAATCCCATTCCAGGACGAAGACAATACTTTTCCGCTAACTCATCAATTTGACTATTAGTCAGATACTCGATCATTCTATCTATTAAAACTTTATCATCATTACTTAGAGGAAAAGAAACTTCTTTACTAACTGTTCTAAGTACTTTATTTTTTTCATCTAAAATATCTTTAGTTTTTAACATAATAACTCCATTCGCTACATTTTATCATAATTCTAATAAATATACAAATAAGGAAATTAGAATTAGATATAATATAATTATAATGTATAATATTACTAAGAGGAAGTATGAGTTACATAATTGGTCAAATTAAAAAAGATATATTTAGTGGTGATAATGGATACAGAGTATCTCTTTTTAAAATGCAAAGTAAAAGTGATGACTTAAATCTTGATTTAAATCAGTTAGTAACGATTACTGGATACTTTCATGAAACTAGTCCAAATGATACTTATAAATTAAATGGAGAGATGGTTTCTCATAGTAAATATGGGGATCAGTTTAAGATGGATAATTACAGTCGAGTTATTCCTGAAGGAAAAGATGCGATGGTTGAATTTCTCTCTTCGGATATTTTTCCTGGAATTGGTGAAAAGACAGCTATCAAAATAGTTGAAGTCTTCAAAGAAAAGACTTTTGATACTATTTTAAATAGACCAGAAGATCTCTATTTAGTACCAAGATTAAGTGATAAGAATATCGATATTTTACATGAGACTCTATTAAAATATGAATCGTCTTACCAGGTCTTGCTCGATTTAAATGAACTAGGTTTTTCGGCCAAAGATGCTGTTAAAATAAATAATTTTTATAAGAGTAAAACAGCCGAAGTTATCAAAGATAACGTTTATAGACTTAGTGAAATAAGAGAAATAGGTTTTAAAAAATTAGATGAAATAGCCCTTAAAAACGATTATCTAATCGATGATCCAAGACGTATTGAAGCAGGGGTTATCTATGCTCTTGAAGAAGTAGCTATGCATTTGGGACACTGCTTTGTTTCTTATGAAGAATTATATACTTATGTAAGAAGGGCTCTCTATTTTGATTTAGAGTTTACCCAGTTTGAAGAAGTAGTCCTTGAAATGTTAGAGAAGAAAGAACTTGTTCGTGAAGGGAATAGTTACTACTTAAAGAGAATGCATGAAGATGAAGAATATGTTTCAACTAGAATAAATTATTTATTGCAAAAAGAAAATATCAAAGTTAAAAACTTAGAAAACTATTTTGAGAGCATATCTAAAAAATCAGCAATTACTTTTAGTGCTTCGCAGAAAAAAGCTATTTTAAGTAGTCAAGAAAGTCATTTTGAAGTTATTACCGGAGGTCCTGGTACAGGAAAGACAACAATAGTAAAAGCCATTGTTGATCTCTATCATAAGAGTGAAGCTCTCACTTTATCGAGGCTTCATCAAGATGTCGTTTTGCTTTCACCAACCGGGAGAGCTAGCAAACGTTTATCAGAAGCTACGTTAATGCCGGCTTCGACTATTCATCGCTTTTTAAAATGGAATAGGGAAAGTGATACTTTTCAATTAAATGAACGCAATAAATCACTAGCGAAACTGGTTATAATCGACGAAGCTAGCATGATTGATATAAGTTTACTAGCCTCACTTTTTAGAGCTCTTAGAATGGATTGTCGGGTCATTATGGTCGGAGACTATCAGCAGCTTCCAAGTGTTGGACCTGGACAAATTCTTAAGGATATCATCGATAGTGATGTTGTCCCAGTCATATTTTTAAAAGAGCTATATCGTCAGGCCAAAGATTCCAATATTATTGCTCTTGCTTATGGCGTTGGTAGTGGTCACATAACATATCAAGGCGATAGTGATGATCTCATCTTTAAAGATGAGGATATCAATCAAGCAATCGCTGAAATATGTCAAAAGTATCGCCATGCTAACTATCGCGAGTTTCAAATATTAATCCCGATGTATAAGGGGATTCACGGCATCGATACAGTTAATAAAATAGCCCAGAAGATCTTTAATCCCCCAGCTAGTAATAAAAAAGAACTTCATCTTTTTGATCATATATACCGCGAAGGAGACAAAGTGCTCCAGCTAGTCAATATGCCCGATGATAACGTCTACAACGGAGATCTTGGTATAATTAAAAAGATTCTTCCTAAAGAAGTACTTATCGACTTTGATGGAAATCTTGTCAAATATGGACCAGGAGACTACATAAACTTTAGTTTAGCTTATGCTATCAGTGTTCATAAAGCCCAAGGATCAGAGTTTGACACGGTTGTTTTACCACTTGCTCACAGTTATCATAAAATGCTCTATCGCAAACTCTATTACACCGCTATTTCTAGAGCTAAAAGAAAACTATACGTCGTAGGTAAACCAAATATTTTAGAGATAGCTAGTCAAAATGATAGAGAAAATATTAGACAGACATCTCTTAAAGATAAACTAAAGAATAAATATTTAACTTTATCAAAAAACTAAAAGACAAAGAATATATATATGATATAATAATTACAGTGGAGGATTAGATGTTTAAATTTAAAAATAAGAAAGATGGTTTAGATTACGGAACCTTAAACGAAGTAATATTATTATTTGATAAGTTTTTAAAACTTGTCTTTGTAGCAGTTGCTATATTTGTACTTACATACCTTGCTAAAGAGTGGAAAATCTTCAGTATTATTTTTACTATTCTAAAGATTATGATACCGTTCTTTATTGGTGTTGCCCTAGCTTGGCTATTTGATCCATTTGTTTCAAGACTGCAGAAAAAAGGAGTTAAAAGAATTCTTGGTTCAACCTTGATATATCTTTTATTCATTGCTGCGCTGATGCTATTCTTTAGTTTCATTGTGCCAACTATTTACAATCAGGTTAATGATATTATCAATAAGTCGCCAGCAATTATCAGCGATCTTACTCAAAGATTCGATAATTTATTACTAGATTTATCATCTACTTACAATCTTGATTTCAATCAGTTACAATCACAAGTTTACTCAGTGATCAATTCGACAATGAATTCGTTAACAGTTGATCTTCCTGCCTTTATTATCAACTTTATCAAAGGTCTAATCGAAGGGGGATTACAGTTTATCTTTGGACTGTTTATCGGTTTCTACTTGCTACTTGATTTCGATGGAGCAAGAAAACATTTCGATGAACTATTGCCTAAAAAATATCGCAAGAAATATATAACATTATTTAGACAGTTAGATGCTGTATTAAAGAACTTTGTCCTCGGTACCTTATTTGTTGTAGCAATACTATTTATCTGTCAGACAGTAGGCTTTACTATCGCTGGTCTAGAGGCGCCGCTTGTCTTTGGAATGATTTGTGCTATCACTAATATTATTCCTTATGTTGGACCATATATCGGAGGAATTCCCGCCGTATTAATTGGACTAACTATTTCACCGACAGTCGGACTATTTACTTTAATAGCGGTCGTTGCTTGTCAGCTAATTGAAAGCTATTTACTTACTCCGATGGTCATGAGTAAGACAATGAAATTACATCCAGTTGTCATTATCGTTGGACTCTTAATATTCGGTCATTTCTTTGGTATTGTCGGTATGCTTTTTGCCACACCGATCATTGCCTGTGCTAAAATAATTATCAACTTTATAATTAATGATTATAAAGAAGCAAGAAGTGGAGAATAAGATGAAGGTTTACTTGATAGGTGGAAAAGCGAGACACGGTAAAGATACAGTTGCCGATTTTTTGCAAAAGTTCTACGAAGAAAAAGGTCTCAAGGTAGCGCGCAGTCAAATATCGAAGTATCTTAAAAGCTATGCTAAAGATTACTTTGGATGGGACGGAAGCGAAGCCAATAAACCGAGAGAATTACTTCAAGAACTAGGAACAGATATAATTAGAATTAAACTAAACAAGAATACTTTCTTTATCAATCGAACTATCGAAGATATCGAAATCATGTCAAATTTTTTTGACTGTATGATTATCTCTGATATTAGATACCCAGAAGAATTTGATTTGATTAAAGAAAGATTTCCTGAAGATACTGTTAAAATTAAAATTAAGCGTATTAACTTTGAAGGAGCCTTAAGTGAAAAACAGTCACAACATTTAACTGAGCTGGCTCTCGATAATTATGATAAAGAAGATTATTTAATAATCAATGATACACTCGAAGGACTAGAAAAAGATGTCCACGATATATTTATAAAGGAGATTAGTAATGAAAAAAATGACTAGTGTCGAAATAAGACAAATGTGGAATAATTACTTTAAAGAAAAAGGACACATGATTTTAGAAAGTGCTCCTTTAGTACCAATAAACGATGATAGTTTACTTTTTGTCAATGCTGGAGTTACACCCCTCAAAAGATATTTTGATGGTCGTGAGATACCAGAAAATAAGCGTATTTGCAGTATTCAAAAATGTATTAGAACTAACGATATTGAAAATGTTGGAAATACTAAAAGACATTTAACTTTCTTTGAAATGATGGGTAACTTTTCAATTGGTGATTACTTTAAACACGGAGCACTTGAATATGCTTTGGAGTTTTTAACTGATGAAAAATATGCTGGTATTCCAAAAGAAAAGATATATGTAACAGTATATCCAGATGATGAAGAAGCCTATAATAGATGGCTAGAACTTGGTCTTTCTGAAGATCACATAGCTAAACTTGAAGGTAACTACTGGGAAATAGGAGAAGGTCCTTGTGGGCCAGACTCAGAGATTTTCTATGACCGCGGAGAAGCATATGATCCAAATGGAGATGCTTTAGAAAAGTTTAGAAAAGATGAAGATCAGGAACGTTATATAGAAATATGGAATAATGTCTTTAGTCAGTACAATGCTGAAAACGGGATAGAGAGAAAAGACTATAAAGAACTACCAAATAAAAATATTGATACAGGAGCAGGTCTTGAGCGCTGGTGCGTTATTCTTCAAGATGTCGACTCTGTCTATGATACTGATTTATTTCAGCCAATCATTAATCATATCGCTCAAATAGCAGATAAACCTTACGACGGAAGTGCACCATTCAAAGTTATTGCCGATCACATTAGAACATCGACTATGGCGCTAAATGATGGAGCAATTTTTGAAAACACTGGACGTGGCTATGTTCTAAGAAGACTACTTCGTCGCAGCGTTCGTATGGGTAAAAAGTTAGGTATCAATGAGCCATTTATGTACAAACTGGTTGAAACTGTCGTTTCAGTTATGAAAGATAGTTATCCAGATTTACTAGAGAATCAAGCTCAAATTAAATCGCTAATTTTTGAAGAAGAAGAGCTATTTCATCGCACTTTGACAGCCGGTGAAAAACGTCTAGGACAATTAATCGATGAAGCTAAAAAGGGCGATAACACAATCAGTGGTTATGACGTCTTTAAACTATATGATACTTATGGTTTTCCATTTGAATTAACACTTGAGTATTTAGATGAAGTAGGAATAACTACATCGAGTGAAGAATACTATAAATATATGGCTATGCAAAAAGATATGTCACGTGCTAACCAAAGTCAGGCAACTTCGATGACTAGTCAAAATGAAGAACTAATGAACTTTAAAGAAGAAAGTTACTTTGACTACGATGCTGTAGAAATGACTTCGAAAGTTATCGGGCTATTCAAAGATGGTAAGATGACTGATAAACTTGAAGGAAATGGCTATATCATACTTGATAAGACTTGCTTTTATGCTGAGTCTGGTGGGCAGATTGCCGACCGCGGAGCTATGAAGAAAGATGGTGCTAAGATAAAAGTTTTAGATGTTCAAAAAGCTCCAAATGATCAGCACCTACATGAAGTTGAAATAATCGAAGGAAGTGTTGCTCTTGGCGACATGCTAGAAATTAAAATCATGACCGACGAACGCCTTAAGACAATGCGTAATCATACTGCAGTTCACTTAATGCAATCAGCTCTACGCGAACTATTAGATCTTGGAATAAGACAAGCAGGAAGTTATGTCGATAATGAAAGATTCCGTTTTGACTTTAACTACAGTGGCAAAATAAGTGAAAATATGATTCTCGATATTGAAAAGAGAGTCAATGAAAAAATAGAGGCAGGTACCGATGTATTCATCAAAGAAATGAGTCTTGACGAAGCTAAAGAAATGGGTGCACTAGCACTATTTGAAGATAAATATCACGAACGTGTACGTGTTATCGCTACTGGTGATTCAATTGAACTTTGCGGGGGAACTCACGTTAAAAACACAGCCGACATCAAACACCTTGCTATCGTCAATCTCGAGTCTAAGGGAAGTAATGTTTACCGCGTCGAAGCAGTTACTGGAAGTAATGTTGAACTCTTTGTCGGTGAGGCTGTTAAACCTTACGTCGAAGAGATGTCAAAATTACTTAATAAAGCTAAAGATATTCTAGAGAAGGCTAAAGCCGAAGAGTTCTCGCTTAAATTCTCAGTCGATGTCAATCAGACAGCCCTAGACTCATATCAAGCTATTATCTTTAACCGTAACCAGCAAGAGTACGTGCAAGGTGAAGTTAAAAAGTTAGAGCGCAGTTTTGATGAATTATTACTTGCTAAAAGAACTAGTGATTTATCACAATACTTTGACCAAAGAGAATGGATTAACGAATTCGAAGTAATCGTCACTAAAGCCGAAGGGGTCGATGTAAAAACACTTAAGACTATCGTCGATAACTTAGTTAATCGTCTAGAAAATTCTTTTGTCTTTATGGCTGGAATAAATGAGGACGGAGTTAACTATGTCTCATCTTCAAAATCGATTATCCATGCTGGTCTAATGATGAAAAAAGCAATGGAACTAGCTAGTGGTAATGGTGGAGGAAGTGACAAGTATGCAACTGGTGGAGGAAAAGATAAAACCAAAGTTGATGAAGTACTTCTGACAGTCAAAGAATATATTAGAGATAATATTAAGGATAATCAGTGAAAAACTCTATCTATTTGATAAAATCTAATGATTCCGTATATATTGATGAATCAATTAAAAATATACTTAGAGATCAGTACTTAGATGATGAAGCTCTAGTTAAATATGATTTAGAAGAAACTAATGTCTCGAAAGTTATCGAAGACCTAGATACTTACGGATTCTTACAAGATCGAAAAGTGGTGGTGGCAATAAATCCACCCTTTTTGTCATCTAAACAAATAAAGACTAATATCGAACATGATGACTTGGCTTTTGCTAGATACATTGCTAGTCCTAATCCAGATAATGTCTTAATAGTTGTTTCGAAAAGTTTTTCATCAGTTTCGCGTATTGCTAAACAACTTTTAGCCGTAGCTACTATCTATGAAAAAGAACTAAATCTTGAAAGGTTTATCGAATCAAAACTTGGAAATCTCTACATGAATAATTACACTATCAATTACTTTATTAACTTCTGTAACAAAGATAGTGAAAAGATTGCTAATGAAATAAATAAACTAATAGCTCTCTATGATGAAGGAGAGATAACTAGTGAAATGATCGATGAAGTATGTTATTCAAGTTATGAAGATAATGTCTTTAAATTCCTTGATGAGCTAACTCTTGGCAACAAGACTAAAGCTCTTAGACTCTACGAGAACTTACTTGGAACAGCCGAAGACGAAATGATGATACTAGCCCTAACTAACGATCACTTCAGCTTGCTACTTAATGTTAAAAATCTCGATAGTGATGGTTATAAACCTAGTAATATCATGAAAGAGTTAAATCAAAAATCACAGTATCGTATTGATAAAATGTTATCTTATAAAAATATCTTTACTGCCTCCCAACTACTTAAAATTCTAGATGATCTCTGTGAGATAGATATTGCCAATAAGACCAATAAAGAAAACACTGGACTGTTTGAAGCCTTTATAATAGAGTTGTAAAAACTCTATTTTTTGTTATAATTAAGTGGGAGAAAATATGTTAGAAGTAAAGAATTTAAACAAAAATTTTGGAAAGAAAAAGGCTGTCGACAATGTCTCTTTTAAAATAGAGTCCGGTGATATATTTGGTTTTATTGGACCAAATGGAGCAGGTAAGACAACTACTATTAAAATGATTGTCGGTATTTTAGAAGCCGATTCAGGTGAAGTTACTATCAATGGAATTAATCTTCATGAGGATGAGATTGCTGCTAAAGCAGTAATGGCTTATGTAGCTGATAATCCTGATTTATACGATTATTTGAAGGGAATAGAGTATTTAAACTTTATTGCTGGAGTATACAATGTCGAGCAAAAAACTAAAGATGAATTAATTGAAAAGTATGCTAAAGATTTAGATATATTTAAAAATCTAGGTGATCCAATTGGTTCTTATTCACATGGTATGAAACAGAAGTTAGCACTAGTATCAGCGCTGCTTCATCAGCCTAAACTACTTATTCTCGATGAGCCATTTGTTGGACTAGATCCAGTTGCATCACACAAGTTAAAGGGATATCTAAAAGAACTTTGTGCATCGGGCAGTACTGTTCTATTTTCAACGCATGTACTCGAAGTTGCCGAAAAACTTTGTAATAAAATAGGTATTATTAAAAACGGTAAAATTATCAAAGTAGGTAAGACTAAAGATATTACTAAAGATGAATCACTCGAAGATGTCTTTTTGGAGCTTGCCGATGAGTAATTATTTTAGACTAGTTAAAATTGGGTTGATGAATAATCTAATAACGAGAACTAAGTCTAAAAAAGATATAGCTCTAATTATTTTTGGAACAATTGTCTTAGTTTTATCATTTTTTGGATTATTTAAAGGCTTACTTATGTTTGCTAAGGGCCTAGAGACAATTATCTTGTTGTTGGCCTTTATGGGTTTTGCTCTCTTGACGATATTTACTTCGATTAATGGGGCATCGACCTATCTATTTAATTTTAAAGATTATGACTTTGTCATGAGTCTGCCAGTTTCAAAGTTTTGGATTATTCTAAGTAGAATAACAATTGTCTATATTAATGATTTAATCGCGATGATTATTTTCTTAACACCACTATTAATTGCATACTTTACTACTGTTTCAGTAAGTCTAGAGACAGTCATAATAATTAAACTGATTCTCTTATTCTTACCAGTAGTACCGATGGTTATTGGTTCAGTTCTAAGTGTCATTGTCACTTATGTAACATCGTTTTTTAAATCAAATAAGTTTATCCAGTTATTAGCTAATTTAAGTTTTATTGGAATATATCTATATTTTTATTACAAGCTTACTAACTACAAACCAGATTTAACTCAAATAACTAGTATCTTAAATTTGCTTACTGATACTATCAATAGTAAATATCCACTTGCTAGATACTATACCGAAGCTTTGATGGATAAAAATTATCTATCACTACTAATATATGTAGTAATCTCAATTGTTATTCTAGTTGTTTTTACGGCTATATTACAAATGATATATCTAAAACTAAATACTTTCTTAAAGATCGAAAGAAATAAAACTAACTATAAATATAAGAGTGAAAAAACTACTCAGTTTAAATCACTAGTTACCAAAGAATATAAAAAGTTACTTAGTTCACCAATTTATCTTATCAATAGTTTATTTAGTTTGATGTTACTACTTATTATGGCCGGATATCTACTATTTAGTGATGGGGGAGCAGTTGTATCAGCTATCTCTAAAGAACTCGAAATTAAGAGTTTCTTTGGGGTTTTACCACTTGTTCTAGCTATGGGTGCAGGAATGAGTTGTTTGACCCATTCTTCAATATCACTAGAGGGAAGATCAATTTGGTTACTTAAGACCATGCCAATTAAAACAAAGACATATTTTGATTCTAAAATAATCTTTAATTTAGTTATTAATGTAGTAGTCTTAGTCATAGCTGTAACAGCAATTAACTATAGTTTCAAATTAAATATGGCACTATCGATATATAATTATCTTATCCCAATTTTATTTTCATTATTTATTATGATTATTGCCCTAATATTGAATTTAAAATTTCCTAAGTTTATATATGACAATGATGCCCAAGTAGTTAAACAGAGTATCCCATCATTTGCCTATACGATGATTGCTATGTTTATTCCACTTATTTTACTAAAAGTAATTGACGGAGCAAAAAATATATACATGTCTTTATTCGTTATAACTATTTCAATAGCGCTAGCAACGCTACTAGCATACATATTCTTAAATATATATGGAGCAAAACGATTTAAACAATTCTAGGAGGACTCATGAAAATAACAATACTGGGAACTGGTGCTTACGGTTTAGCCCTGGCCCTTATGTTCAATAAAAATAATAGTAATATTCATATGTGGACTAAGTTCGAAGAAGAAAGAGAAATGCTCGATAAGAAAAGAGAACACAAAAAAGTATTACCGGGGGTAAAGATACCTAAGACGATAACTTTCACAACCAATATGGAAGAAGCTGTCAAAGATGCTAATTTAATTGTCATTGCAGTACCTGCTGGCTTTGTCGATAATGTGTCACAGGAACTAGCTCCGTTTTACCAAAAGGAGCAACACATTTGTATTGCTTCCAAAGGAATAGAGCAGGATACTTGTCGCTTTGTCGATAATATCTTATCGCTCTATATTAAGACTAAAAGAATAGCCGTTATTTCAGGTCCATCATTTGCTGTCGATATAGCTAGTAATTGTCCAATTGGTCTAACACTAGCATCGACTAACAGACAGACGACTAAACTACTTAAAGATACTTTACAAAATGACATGTTAAAGCTTCGTCATACCAAAGATATCATCGGGGTAGAAATATGTGGTTCAATTAAAAATGTCATTGCTATTGCCGCAGGAATGTTAGATGGAATGGGTTATCCTGAGTCTACTCAGGCCATGTTTATCACTGAATCACTTCACGATATCAAAAATCTTATTCATGCGCTAGGTGGTAATCAAAAGACTGTTTTATCATTTGCTGGTTTCGGTGACCTATTGCTAACTGCAACATCGGTTAAGAGTCGTAACTTTAAACTAGGACAATTAATCGGTAAAGGTTCCCCAAGTGCGGAAATCGAAGACTATATGAACAATACGACAATCGAAGGACTTTATACATTAAAATCAATCTATAAATTACTTAAAAATAAAAAAGTAAAGATGCCTATTATCGATCTAGTATTCGATATTATATACAAAGATAAAAAGCCCGTTGAACTTGTTAAATTTTTAAGAGAAAAGAAGTAGAAATACTTCTTTTTTGGTGTTATAATTATTTTGCAAAATAAGAGAATTTATGAACAAAAAAGCATTTACACTAATCGAATTACTAGCAGTTATCATCATCTTAGGACTATTACTAGCAATATCAATCCCAAGTATTACAAGGTATCTAGCACAGTCTAGAAAGAAAGTTTATATCAACACTTTAGATTCATATGTCGGAGGGGCAACTAAAATGATGGCCAACGGAGAACTTCCAAGTATGGATGATCAAAATACGGCATACTATATCCCATTTAATTGTATCCCTACTGAAAAAAGTATGGGATCTCCAAATGGAGACTGGCAGTTTGCATATGTAATTGTAACAAATGACGGACCAAAAAGAAGTTATTACGTCTATGCTAAAGACGTTAAAAATATCGGAGTCGCAGGTATCAATGTCGATAAACTTAAAATGAGTGACATTACAGAGATAGAACAGACTAAGGATGATTATATTGGAGTAGGTGGTAAAACCACATTAAGTATTACACCTGATACCTGTAATTATCCAAGTGCAGTAACAAAAAATTTACCTAAGCAGCCAGCTGATAGCTGTTTCATGATAGATCCAATGACAGGAAATTTATATGGCTGGAAATTAACTGCCAAAGATTCAAGTGATCCATGTTATAGCAATCAATTAATTGTTCCATCTACTGTTGATGGTGTGACAGTTAATGAAATCGGAGCAACAGTCTTTTATGGTTCTGAATTGATTTCAGTAACAATTCCAAGTACAGTTAAAAGAATAAACATGGGAGCCTTTTCACAAAATAAACTAACAAATGTAACAATCCCAGCGGGTGTTACTTTTATCGGAGATTCAGCTTTTCAATATAATCAAATGAATAGTTTATCTTTGCCAAGCAGTTTAACGATGATTGACACTAATGCTTTTATGTATAATCAATTGACAAGTCTTACTCTACCTAATAATTTAGTTACTTTAGGTAGTGGGGCTTTCTATATGAACAAATTAACATCAGTAACTTTACCAGCTTCATTAACTGTTTTAGATACTAATGTATTTGCTCAAAATCAGATAACATCTATAAATATTCCATCTACGGTAACATCGATTGGTATGTCAGCTTTCGATACTAATAAACTTACATCAGTGACTATTCCAGCAAACACTAAAACAATCAATACTAGGGCTTTTAGAAATAATCTGATCACATCACTTAATTTATCTTCTGGTGTGCAGACAATTGGAATGTTTGCCTTTGAAACTAATAAGTTAGCATCAGTAACTATTCCTCTTAGTGTAACTAAGATCGATGGAGCAGCATTTACTGCTAATCCACTAGGAAATATAACTCTTCAAGGGCGAAGTTCAACAACTGGAATGACGCTTAGCTCTGGATGGAACGGCACAGGGACAATCGTTTATGCTCCATAAAAATGTAAAGTATCTAGTTTAGATACTTTTTTAATTGTAAAATATGCTAAAATTATATTAATAATAGGAGATAATATATGAAAAGAAATAATAAAGCCTTTACTTTAATAGAATTACTAGCAGTAATAATAATATTAGCCTTATTAATGGCTATAGCGATACCAATGGTATCAAAATATATTGAACAATCAAGAAAGAAAACACACATTAGGACAGCTGCAGCTTTTGTAGATGGACTAACAAGAGAAATAGTAAGTAATAATGTCCCTTTAATGGCAGATTCGGATTCAATCTATTACATTCCTTTTAATTGTATTCCAATTGAAAAAGGAGGAACTAGTCCTCATGGATCATGGGAGTTTGCTTATGTTTTAATGACTTATGACTCTGGAAACAGAAATTATTACATTTATTCAAAAGATGCCAAAGGAATGGGAATCGAAGGGGTAGAAGTTGGTAAACTAAAAGTAAGTGATGTTAAAAGTATTGATAAAACTAAAGACGACTTAATTTCAGTCGAAGGTAAAACTATCAGTCAGGTAGTGGGTGATACATGTGATTATAGTGCTTTGATAACTAAAAATGTAGACGGTAATCCAGCGGGAATTCAACCAGATGATTCTTGTTTTGAGTTTTCTGCTGGGATAATTACCTATTATAACTGGTGGTCAGATGATACGTGTCCATTAAATATTGAAATACCATCAACTATAAATGGGGAATCAGTGACTAGCATTGGTAGTTGGGCTTTTACAGCAATCCCAATTAATAGTTTAATAATTCCAAATAGTGTTACATCAATTGGTAGATCTTCATTTATGGATTGTACAGAATTAACGTCTGTCAATATACCAAATAGTGTAACAAGTTTAGGAGATTGGGCTTTCGCATATTCTGGTATATCGGACCTTGTTTTAAGCGAAAATCTAACGAGCATTGGAGTTGCAGCCTTTGGAAGAAACCAATTGCCCGAAGAAAAAAGATTTATTTATAATAGAAATCCAGATTCAAGTATTGATTACACTTCTATTAATAGTTTTGCTGGGGCAAAAAAAAATAACGTAATAATACCAGAAGGGGTTACTACAATCGGTGAGTCTGCTTTTGATTGGACAGATTTAGAAAGTGTAATAATTCCGAACAGTGTCACCTCAATAGGAGCCGGTGCTTTTGAAAATAATCAACTAAGCAGTGTAAGTATTCCAAATAGTGTAACCTCAATAGGAAGCTGGGCTTTTTCTAGAAATCAACTAACCAATATAAGCATACCCAATAGTGTAACCTCAATAGGACAATCCGCTTTTTATCAAAATCAACTAAGCAGTGTAAATATACCAGATAGTGTCACCTCAATAGAAGGACAAGCATTTTATCGAAATCAATTAAGCAGTGTAAATATACCAGATAGTGTAACCTCAATAGGAATTCAAGCTTTTTCTCACAATCAACTAAGCAGTGTAATTATCCCGAGCAGCGTAAGTTCAATAGGATCTTATACTTTTAGTAATAACCCTTTAGGAACAATAACAATGCAAGGTAGAGAAAATACAACAGGCATGACGCTGGGGACTAATTGGAATGGATCTGGAACAATAGTTTTTGCTCCATAACAAAATAAATAATCTAAGAATAGTTGGAAAAACTATTCTTTTTATATGCTATAATATGAAAGAGGCAGCTCAAGAAATTTCTAAATTAAGTTATGAGCAAGTAAAAGATTTAGAACTAGGTCAAGAAGTAGGAATAATCGTTGCTGGAGATTTCTATAAACTAAATCTTGATATGATTGAGCTTAGAGTAAGCTCTAAAGAAGGTTTCAATGCTAGTTATTATGAAAGAAATTTTGTTGTCTTAAATACTAGTTTAAATGAAGAATTAATCAATGAAGGAATAGCTAGAGAATTGATAAGTAGAGTTCAACAATTAAGAAAGACAAAAGATTTTGAAGTAAGTGATAGAATAATTTTATATTATGAACCTAGTCCTCAACTAGAAGAAGTTATGAAATCCTTTGAAGATTTAATCAAAGAAGAAACTCTAAGTGAAAAATTCCAAGCTAAAAAAGAACTAAGTGAAAGTTTTGAAGTTAATAATCTAACAATAAAAATTGATGTTGAAAAAATAAAATAGACAGTTTAACTGTCTTTTTTAATTTTGTATATAATATATGCTATAATAAAATCATAATAGGAGAATATATATGAATAAAAAAGCGTTTACGTTAGTAGAATTACTTTCGGTAATTATAATATTGGGACTTTTACTTGCTATATCGATACCAAGTATCACAAGATATTTAGATAAATCTCGTAGGAAAGTTTTCATTAACACCTTAGACTCATATACTGATGGCATTAGCAAAATGGTAGCCAATGATGAACTACCTGGAATGTATGCGGGGGACACTGTCTACTACGTACCGTTTAAATGTATACCAACTGAAAAAAGTGCTGGATCACCAAATGGTGAATGGGATTACGCTTACATGCTTTTAACAAATAATAATGGTAAGAAAAGTTATTATCTTTATGTTAAAGACGTTAAAAATTTTGGGGTTATCGGTTTACAAGCTGATAAAATTAAAATGTCCGATATTAAAGAAATAGATCATAAAAAAGAAGACTATATAGGAGTTGAAGGAAAAACAAAAATAAGTATCGTTTCTGATACTTGTGATTATAGTGCTTTGATAACTAAAAATGTAGACGGTAATCCAGCAGGAATTCAACCAGATGAATCTTGTTTTGAGATAGATGCACAAGGAACGATATTAGATTGGAAAGTTTCAGGTATATCTGAATGGAATATCGAAGTTGGTGATTATGTTTACACAGCAGCAGAAAATGATCCTTGTTATACTGAAAATTTAATAATACCATCAACAATAAATGGGATTGCAGTTAAAGTTATAAGTGATACTGATTATGCAACTTATAAACTCTTTCAAACAAAAAATTTGAAATCAGTAATAATTCCAAACGGTGTGACCTCAATAGGAGCCTATGCTTTTGTTCATAATCAACTAAGTAGTGTAACTATACCAGATAGCGTCACCTCAATAGGAGCCTGGACTTTTGCTTATAATCAACTAAGCAATGTAACTATTCCGAACAGTGTCACCTCAAT
>CAYZRY010000004.1:0-59008 GCA_964481005.1 uncultured Muribaculaceae bacterium | reverse complement strand
TGAAGGAGTATGTAGCGTTACCTTTAAAAAGGATGCGACAAAACCGACATGTACGTTAGCTGCAAATGCAGCGCCAACAGGCTTAAATAGTTGGTATATTGTAGATATCCCTATGACATTAACTAGAAATGATGTAACCAGTGGTGTAGCGGCATTTGGTCTAGCAAGGACAACAGCTGCGTATAATAATTTGGCAACAGCCACCGAAAGTACAGCAACAACAGGTGTTACGTGGCGCGGTATTGTAAAAGATAATGCCGGAAATGAAGGGGTTTGTTCACTCACTGTAAAACTTGATAAGACAAATCCAACGTGTTCGGTCTCGTTTACAGGAACAGCAGGTACAAATGGCTGGCTTAAATCTAGCCCGGCGACAGTTAATTTAACTAGAGCAGATTCAATAAGTGGAGTTAAGGCTTATGGTCTAACCACATCGACGACAGCAACATATAATACTTTAGCAACAGGTAGCCAAGTAAATACTGCGGCAGCCGGAGCTAAGTGGTATGGTTATGTTCAAGATAATGCCGGAAGAACTGTATCGTGTTCTAACACAGTTTACGTAGATGCGGTCGCGCCTGTCTGTGGAGCTGTGGGCGGAGGAAGAACGACTTGGTTAAACACAAATGTATCAGTTAATGTAGCTTGTAGTGACGCTAACAGTGGATGTACTTCATCAACATTTGCTACGACAGCAACTGCTGAAGCAAAAACACAAAGTTTAACAATAACTATATCGGATAAAGCAGGTAATACAAAAGCTTGTACTAACACGCATAACACATATATAGATAAAACAGCACCGTGGGTTAGTTGGACAACAGATAAGTATCCGGTATCTGGATACAGTTTTTACTCTACACCTCTCGTGGTCAGTGGAACTTGTAATGATGCATTGTCCGGTGTATCTGGAACTGCTGTTGGAAGCACTACGTTTTATACAGGTAATGGTCAAACTACATCAAAATATTGTGTTGATGTCGCCGGAAATGCTGCAACGAGATATTCGGGAGCATATACAGTTAAATATTGGGGTACGCACAGCGCCTGTGGGTGTGCTTCTTACGATTCTCCGATAATTGGTTATAATCAAAGGTGTTTAGTGCCTATTGAATTAGCAGGTCAAACTTATATATGTCCATCTGATTGGCCGTTTATAAAATGTAATGACGCCTCTCATATTTTGGGATGTACAACGTGGACACTCGAAGCCAGATACGGAGCACAAGTTTGCACAAGTTACTACTCTTGCTGGTTATCGTAAAACAACTTGCAAATAATAAATATATGTAGTATCATTATAGAGCGAAAGGAGTTAACTATATTTATATTAGTTAACTCTTTCTTTTGTTTAGGAGTATTAATGAGTCAATATTTTGAAAATGATCATTTAAAAAGTAACTTGAAGATTCACGATGTGACAATTCTTGATAATAAATTTAGTTTTTATACTGATAATGGTGTCTTTTCTAAAAAAGGTTTAGATTTTGGGACTAGACTCCTTTTGGAGAGTTTAGATTATCAAAGTCTTGGCGAAACTGTCTTAGATGTAGGCTGTGGTTATGGACCGATCAGCATCATATCGGCTAAACTTAGTGGAGCAAAGGTTTTAGGTGTTGATGTCAATGATCGAGCCATCCATTTGGCTAAACGTAACATCAAACTTAATAAAATCGATGGTGCTGATTTTATTAAGAGTAATGTTTATGAAAGTGTTTCTGACAAGTTCGATACAATCATAACTAATCCACCAATTCGGGCAGGAAAAGAAGTAGTATATAAAATTCTCTTTGAAGCTCAAAATCATCTAAAAAAAGATGGTTCCCTTTATTTAGTTATACGCAAGGAGCAAGGGGCGCTTTCAGCTATAAAGGACCTAGAAAAGGTCTATAATGTTGAAGTTATCAATAAAAATAAAGGTTTTTTTGTTATTCGGTGTAAAATCGTTTGACTAATTGTAAAAAATATGTTAATAATATAAATTGGCAACGTATTAGTTTAACTATATGTTCTTTGATTAAAATATGTGTGTAGGGGTGAAATTTAGTGGCATATAAAGTTGTAAATAGTGGTGATCATCGCCAACGTGTTAGCTTTTCAAAAATTAAGAAAGATTATGGATTATCTGATCTACTCGAGATACAGAAAAAATCATTCCAAAGGTTCACAGAAGAGGGGATAAAAGAAGTATTTGAAGATTTATTTCCAGTTGAAAACTTTTCTGGAACTTTATCGCTAGAGTTCGGTGATTATCATTTCGATGAACCTCGTTACTCTGTCAAAGAGAGCAAGGATCGTGAGACGACTTATGCTGTTCCTCTAAAGGTACAAGTAAGACTCTTTAACCATGAAACTGGTGAAGTAAAAGAGCAGGAAATATTCCTTGGTGATTTACCGATGATGACTGAAAGTGGAACTTTCGTTATCAATGGTGTAGAACGTGTTGTGGTTTCACAATTAGTTCGTTCTCCAAGTGTTTACTATAATAAAGAAGTTGACCCAAAAAGTGGTCGAGTTTTAATTACGTCACAAATTATTCCTAACCATGGAACATGGTTAGAATTTGAAACAGATTCTAAAGATGTATTATACGTTCGTATTGATAGAACGAGAAAAGTTACTCTAACGACATTGCTTAGAGCTTTTGGTCTGTCTACTAATGAAGATATCGTAAAGATGTTTGGTAAAGATGACTTTATCGAAAATACTCTAGCTAAAGATACGACTAGAAATATCGATGAAGCATTAATTGAAATATATGAAAAATTAAGACCAGGTGAGCCATCTACACTAGATTCATCAAAAAATCACATTATCACTAGATTCTTTGATGACTTTAGATATGATTTAGCTAAAGTAGGAAGATATAAGTTCAATAAGAAGTTAAATGTCTTAGATAGAGCTTTCGGTATGACTCTAGCTGAAGATATTAAAGTAGATAAGAAGGTTGTAGTAGCTAAAGGAACAGTTATCGATAAAGATGTACTAGATACTCTTAAGCCTATCTTCGCTGAAGGATATAACTTAACTGAAGCTAAAGCTAATACTGAACTAGATACATACAATAAGATTCAAACACTTGATGTTGTCAATCCAGCAAATGCTAAAGAGAAAATCACCTTGATTGGTAACGATCAAAATATCGATGTTAAACGTTTAACTATTTCTGATATTTATGCATCTGTATCATACTATTTGAATTTACTTGCAGGATTTGGAACGTTTGATGAAATTGACCACTTAGGAAATAGACGTATCCGTCAAGTTGGTGAATTATTACAAAATCAATTTAGAGTTGGTGTTTCGAGAATGGAAAGAGTTGTCAGAGAGAGAATGACTACTCAAGAAATTGATGAAGTTACACCAAAAACACTTATTAATATAAGACCTATTACAGCGGCTATTAAAGAGTTTTTTGGAAGTAGCCAATTGTCACAATTCATGGAGCAGATCAATCCGATTGCTGAGCTTACACACAAACGTCGTTTATCAGCGCTTGGACCTGGTGGATTATCGAGAGATAGAGCTGGGATTGAAGTGCGTGACGTAAATGAATCGCATTACGGAAGAATTTGTCCAATTGAGTCACCGGAAGGTCAAAATATCGGACTTATCACATCACTTGCAGCTTATGCTAAAGTTGATGATTATGGATTTATCCTAACTCCATATAGAAAAGTTGAAAACAAAAAATTTACTGATCAAATTGATTATTTAACTGCTGATGAAGAAGAAGATTTAATCATCTCTTTAGCAACTGTCAATATCGATTCTAAAAACGTTATGATCGATGAAACAGTTCCAGCTAGATATCGTGGTGAAAACATTCTTGTCTCACCTGAGCGCGTTGATTACGTCGACGTATCTCCACAACAGATTGTTTCGATTACAGCTAGTGCTATTCCATTCTTAGAGCATGATGATGCAACTCGTGCCTTGATGGGAGCAAACATGCAACGTCAGTCAGTTCCACTTCTGAGAGCAGAAGCTCCGATTATCGGAACTGGTGTTGAACATGTAGCAGCTCGTGATTCTGGAGCGGTAGTTGTCGCTAAAGCTGATGGAATTGTCGATTATGTCGATGCAAGAAAAATTATTATTAAAAATAAATTAGGTAAAGATGAATACTATCTATCAAACTTTGAATTATCAAATGCTGGTAACTGTAAGCATCAAAAACCAATTGTCAAAGTAGGAGAAGAGGTTAAGAGAGGTTCTGTCATTGCTGATGGACCTAGTACTGATCTTGGAGAACTAGCTCTTGGTAAGAACGTCACAATTGCCTTTATGACTTTTGATGGGTTTAACTATGAAGATGCTGTTATCCTAAATGAAAATTTAGTCAAAGATGATGTCTATACAAGTATTCATCTAGAAGACTACGAAATGCAATGTCGTGAAACTAAGCTTGGACCTGAAGAAATCACTAGAGACATTCCTAATGTCAGTGATGAAGCTCGTAAAAACTTAGATGCAAACGGAATTGTTGTCGTTGGAACTGAAGTTAAAGAAGGGGACATTTTAGTTGGTAAAGTTACACCAAAGGGAATGGTTGAACTTACTTCGGAAGAAAAACTATTACATGCAATCTTTGGAGAGAAGACTAGAGAAGTTAGAGATACATCACTACGTGTTCCACATGGTGGAGATGGTATTGTTCACGATGTCAAAGTATTCTCACGTAAAGATAATGATGAAATGCCAGCTGGAGTTACTAAAATAATTAGAGTATATATTGCTCAGAAACGTAAAATCCAAGTTGGAGATAAAATGGCAGGACGTCACGGTAATAAAGGTGTTATCTCACTAATATTGCCAGCTGAAGACATGCCGTACTTACCAGATGGAAGACCTGTTGATATCATGCTTAATCCACAAGGTGTACCTTCGCGTATGAACCTTGGTCAGATTTTGGAATTACATCTTGGAATGGCTGCTAAGAAGAAGGGTGTACATATTGAAACACCAGTATTTGATGGTGCTGTACCTGCTGATATCGAAAAGATGATGAAGGAAGCTGGAATGGCTGCTGACGGAAAGACTGTTCTATATGATGGTCGTACTGGAGATGCCTTCCATAACCGTATTGCTGTTGGTGTCATGTACATGCTTAAGTTGCATCACATGGTTGATGATAAACTTCATGCCCGTGCAACTGGACCATACTCACTAGTTACTCAACAACCGCTCGGAGGAAAAGCTCAGTTCGGTGGACAGAGATTTGGAGAGATGGAAGTTTGGGCACTTGAAGCCTATGGAGCAGCTAACATATTACAAGAAATTTTAACTGTTAAATCAGATGATGTCATTGGACGTGTCAAAGTATTTGAATCTATCGTTAAGGGAGAGACAATCAACCAAGCTGGAGTACCTGAGTCGTTTAGAGTTCTTATGAAAGAGCTACAATCACTTGGACTTGAACTTAGTATTGTCGATCAAGATGGAAAAGAACACGGACTTAAGAAAATAGAAGAAGATGAATACAAAGAAGATTACAACCCAAGTTTTAATGATATAGAGATTCCTGCTCGTAAAATCGAAGAGGAACCTATTGAAGAAGAGCCTGAAGAAGAAATCTTAGTCTATGATGACAATGATATGTTTGAAAATGTAATGGAGGGGGATGAATAAATATGATACCAGTAAATGAGTTTGAAGCATTAAAAATAGGTATTGCCTCACCTGAGAAGATAATGGATTGGTCTTATGGAGAAGTTACAAAACCAGAGACAATCAACTATCGTACATTAAAGCCAGAAAGAGATGGACTCTTCTGCGAAAAGATTTTTGGACCAACTAAAGATTTCGAGTGTGCCTGCGGTAAATACAAACGTGTTCGTTATAAGAATATCGTCTGTGACCGTTGTGGTGTCGAAGTTACAAGAGCTAAAGTAAGACGTGAACGCATGGGTCATATCGACCTTGCTTCACCGGTCTCACATATTTGGTTCTTTAAAGGTGTTCCATCACGTATGGGACTAGTTCTAGATATGAGTCCGAGAGATTTGGAAGAAGTACTATATTTTGTCAGTTATGTAGTAATTGATAAAGGTATTGCTCCACTTGAGGACAAACAGACTCTATCAGAGAGAGAATATCGTCAATTTTATGAAAAATATGGAGACGGATTCACTGTTGGTATGGGTGCTGAAGCAATCAGGGAACTACTTAAAAAAGTTGATCTTAAAAAAGAAATAGATGCAATCAATGCTGAATTGCAAAGTGCTGTTGGACAGAAGCGTACAAGACTAGTTAAAAGATTAGATGTATTAAATGCTTTCCATCAGTCAGGACAAAAACCAGAATGGATGATTCTAAATGTCATTCCGGTTATCCCGCCAGATTTAAGACCGATGATCCAGCTTGATGGTGGTCGATTCGCTACATCAGATTTGAACGATCTTTACCGTCGTGTAATCAATCGTAATAATCGTTTGAAGAAGCTAATCGAACTTAGAGCTCCAGGAATCATTATTCAGAACGAAAAACGTATGTTACAAGAAGCGGTTGACGCATTATTTGACAACGGAAGACGTGGAAGAAGTGTCACTGGTGCTGGAAATCGTCCTCTTAAGTCACTTTCTAGTATGTTAAAAGGGAAACAAGGTCGTTTCCGTCAAAACCTACTTGGAAAACGTGTTGACTACTCAGGACGTAGTGTTATCGTCGTAGGACCTAACCTAAAAATGTATCAGTGTGGAATACCTAAAGAGATGGCTCTTGAATTATTCAAACCACACGTTATCAACGGACTTGTTGAAAAAGAACTAGCTCACAATATCAAAGCGGCTAAACGCTTGATTGAGCATCGTGATCCACAAGTTTGGGATATTGTCGAAGAAGTTATCAAAGAACATCCAGTTCTACTTAACCGTGCTCCGACACTTCACCGCCTAGGAATTCAAGCATTTGAACCAGTATTAATTGGTGGAAAAGCTATTAGACTTCATCCGCTTGTATGTACTGCCTTCAATGCCGACTTCGACGGAGACCAAATGGCTGTGCACGTTCCGCTTTCTGAAGAAGCACAGGCTGAAGCTAGAATGCTAATGCTTGGTGCCAATAACATTTTGAGTCCAAAAGATGGTGGACCAATCGTTACTCCTTCACAAGACATGGTTCTTGGAAACTACTACATCACAATGGAAAAACCAGGTGTTGAAGGTGAAGGAAGAGTATTTAAAAATACAAATGAAGCTCTTATGGCATATGAGAGAAAAGAAATTAGTTTACATGCGCGAATTGCTATTCCAGTTAATTCGTTCAAGCATAAACTGTTTACTGAAAGTCAAAAAGGTAAGTATTTAGTTACTACTGTTGGAAAAATCAAATTTAATGAGATTTTCCCAGACTCATTCCCATATATCAACGAGCCAACTAGTGATAACATTCAAAATATTACACCTAATCAATATTTCTTAGATCAAGGTGTCGATATTCCAAAGGCAATCGCAGAGATGAACCCAGTTAAACCTTTTCTAAAAGGAACACTAAGTTCACTTATTGCCCAAGTGTTCAAAAGATATAGAACTACTGAAACATCTATCATGCTTGATAAGATGAAAGACTTAGGATTTAAATATTCGACTGTCGCTGGTATTACTGTATCGATGAGTGACATTGTTGTCAGTGAAAAGAAGCCAGAATTAATCGAAGAAGCGAAAGCAACTGTTGCCCAAATTGGAAAACAGTTCAGTCGTGGACTTATTACTGAAGAAGAGCGTCTTGAGAAAGTTCTTGAAACTTGGCATTCATGTAAAGATAAGGTTCAAAATGAACTTGAGCAAAAAGCTAAAGAAGATCTTGATAACCCAATCTTTATGATGATGCACTCAAAAGCTCGTGGTTCGATTTCGAACTTCACACAGATCGCTGGTATGCGTGGACTGATGTCAAAACCTAATGGAGATACAATGGAAATTCCAGTATTATCTTCATTTAGAGAAGGACTATCAGTAGCAGAATTCTTCCTTTCGACCCATAGTGCTCGTAAAGGATCTGCCGATACTGCGCTTAAAACAGCTGACTCTGGTTACTTGACGAGAAGACTTGTCGACGTAGCACAAAACATTATCGTTAGAGAAGATGATTGTGGTACTGAAAACGGAGTTGTTGTCAAAGACTTTATCAACGATAAAACAGGTGAAGTAATTGAAAAATTATATGACCGTATCGTTGGTAGATATACAAATAAAAAGATTGTCAATCCGACAACTAAAGCAACTATCCTTGAAAAAGGTGCGTTAATTACTGATTCAATTGCTGAGAAGATTGTAGCCGCTGGCATTACTGAAGTTGAGATTCGTTCGATTCTTTCATGTAATACAGTTAATGGTGTTTGTAAAAAATGTTATGGTCGAAATCTTGCCACAGGAAACATTGTTGAAATTGGTGAAGCAGTTGGAGTTATGGCTGCCCAAGCGATTGGAGAGCCTGGAACTCAGCTTACCATGAGAACGTTCCACACTGGTGGAATTGCTGGTGGAGACGATATTACTCAAGGGTTACCACGTATTCAAGAATTATTTGAAGCGCGTATTCCAAAAGGTAAATCGACAATTGCTGAAATTGATGGAAAAGTTACTGAGATCGATGAAGATCATGGTAAATTCCGTATCACTGTTAAAAATGATGTCGAATCAAGAGAGCATGTTACTAACTACGGAGTTAAACTTCGTGTTGAAAAAGGTGATATGGTTGTATCAGGAGATAAACTTAGTGAAGGAGCAATCAGTCCTAAGGAATTACTTGCTGTTACTGACCCACTTACTGCTCAAGAATATATTCTTAAAGAAGTCCAAGGTACATATCGTAGCCAAGGTGTAGATATTTCTGATAAACATATAGAAATTATTGCTAGACGCATGATTTCGAAGATGAAGATCCTCGAACCAGGGAACACTAAGTTCTTACCAGGATCACTTGTTAACTTCAGAGAATTTACTGATGGTAATAAAGAAGTTGTACTTAAGGGTAAAACACCAGCAATCGGTCAACCGATATTGCTTGGTATTACAAAAGCTTCACTTGAGACAGATTCATTCCTAGCTGCTGCATCATTCCAGGAGACTACAAGAATCCTTACTGATGCTGCTATCAAAGGAAAAGTTGATACATTAGAAGGTCTTAAAGAGAATGTTCTAATTGGTAAATTAATACCAGCTGGAACAGGAGTTAAAGATTATCGCAATGTTGAATACGAATTATCTGCTCAATTTATAGATGAAGAACCACTTGATCAATTGGAGAGTGAATTGATGGATTAAGACGAGAAATCGTCTTTTTTCATGATTGCAAATAGTAAATATATATTGTAAAATTAAGGTGGTGATATATATGAAGAAACTCAATAACAAAGGATGGGGATTAGTCAGTTTTTCAATTTTTATTGGAATGCTTTTTATTGCTCTTTTCGTAGTCGTTCTACTAGTTAACTATTTTGGAACTGGACTTAAACGTAATGACAGTTCGATAATATATGATGATAATACAGGTGTTATTGAAACATTAAATTATCAAGGATACGAAAGCACTTTGATCGATTATGCTAGAACTTATGTGAATAACAATAATATAGTTTTAAATGAAGGTGAAGTTCGACGTTTACCAATTTCGATTCTTGGTGTACCGGGAGCGAGATACAATCACTGTAATGGTTACGTAAATGTCAGTCGAACTGGTGATTTGACTACTTATCAATCATATATTGATTGTGGTGATTACAAGACAATCGGATATCAACAATAAGAGCTTTAAGCTCTTTTTTTTGACAATTAAGTAAAAAATTGCAAAATATCGAAAATTTTAATAATTTCTAGGTATTTTCAATTGACATAAAAAACTAATAATGATATATTAATCATGCTGATAAATTAAGTTTTGCTTAGGCAAAGCTTATATTTATGAAAAATTATGATACACCTGGCTATGTGTAAAGAAAGGAGACCTATAATATATGACTACAATCAATCAATTGGTTCGTAAAGGGCGAGGGTCAAAAACTCGTAAGAGTAAGTCACCAGTTCTAGGAATTGGGCTAAATAACATCCAAAAGAGACAAACTAAGTTAAATTCACCACAAAAACGTGGAGTTTGTACTCGTGTTGGAACAATGGCACCTAAAAAACCTAACTCGGCTCTTCGTAAATATGCTCGTGTTCGTTTGAGCAATGGTATGGAAGTTACATGTTACATTCCTGGTATCGGACACAACATTCAAGAACACAGTGTCGTACTGATTCGTGGTGGACGTGTCAAAGACTTGATCGGAGTACGTTATCACATCGTTCGCGGTACACTTGATACAGCGGGAGTAAAAGATAGAAAACAAGCTCGTAGTAAATACGGAGCTAAAAAACCTAAAAAAGCTTAATTAAACTGAAAGGAGGAAATATATATGCGTAAAAGACGTGCAGTTAAAAGAGACGTGTTAGCAGATCCAATATACAATTCTAAAGTCGTTACTAAAGTTATTAATTGCTTGATGCTCGATGGTAAAAAGGGTGTTGCCCAGACAATCATGTATGAAGCATTTGATAAAGTAAAAGATAAGACTGGTAAAGAAGCGTTAGAAGTATTCGAAGCTGCTATTGAAAATATTAAACCGGCATTAGAGGTTAAATCTCGTCGTGTTGGTGGATCTAACTATCAAGTACCTATCGAAATTAGTGCAACTAGATCACAAGCTTTAGGAATACGTTGGTTAGTTAAATATGCAAGGTTGAGAGGTGGAAAGAGTATGGCCGAAAACCTAGCTAATGAATTAATTGATGCATCAAACAATACGGGTGGTGCAGTTAAGAAAAAAGATGATACTCACAGAATGGCAGAGGCAAATAAAGCATTTGCTCATTATCGTTGGTAGGAGAGGAGAATTGTTATGGCAAGAGAAACAGCGTTAATTAACACTAGAAACTTTGGGATTATGGCCCATATCGACGCAGGAAAAACAACCTGCTCAGAACGTATTTTGTTCCACACCCATAAAATCCATAAAATTGGAGAGACTCATGATGGTGCTTCACAAATGGACTGGATGGCACAAGAACAAGAACGTGGTATAACAATTACTTCAGCTGCTACAACAGCATATTGGAAGGGTTATCGTTACAATATTATCGATACTCCAGGTCACGTAGACTTTACTGTTGAAGTTAGTCGAAGCCTTAGAGTACTCGATGGAGCAATCGCACTTATCGATGCTCAAGCAGGAGTTGAACCTCAGACTGAAACAGTTTGGCGTCAAGCTACTGAATTCAAAGTTCCGCGTATCATTTTTGCTAATAAAATGGATAAAATGGGAGCAGACTTTGCATACTCATTAAAAACAATTAAAGATAGACTTGGAGTTAACTTCAAGCCAATCGAATGGCCAATCGGAGCAGAAGACAACTTCACTGGAGTTATTGATCTAGTTACGATGAAGGCATACGAATATGATGGAAAAGCTGAAGAAGAAGCTAAGGAAATTGAAATTCCTGCTGATTTGAAAGAAATAGCTGAAGAAAAAAGAGCAGAACTAATCGAAACAATTGCTGAGTACGACGATGAAGTAATGAATGATTACCTCGAAGGAAAAGAACTTACAGTTGCTCAGATTAAGAAAGCAATTCGTAAAGGAACACTTGCAGTTGAATTCTTCCCAGTAATGTGTGGAACAGCTCTTGGAAACAAAGCTATCAAATTACTACTTGATGCAGTAATTGATTATTTACCATCACCAGTCGATATTGAATCGATTAAGGGAACAGACAAAAACGGTGAAGAAATCGAAAGACATCCTAGTGATGATGAACCATTTAGTTCATTAGCATTCAAGGTTATGACTGACCCGTTTGTTGGAAGATTAACTTTCTTTAGAGTTTATTCAGGTCACTTATCAGGTGGATCATATGTACTTAACTCAAATAAAGATGTCAAAGAAAGAATCGGACGTATCCTACTTATGCATGCTAACGATAGAAGTGAAATAACTGATGTTTATACAGGTGATATCGCTGCAGCAGTAGGACTTAAAAATACAACTACTGGAGATACTCTATGTGATGAGAAGAAACCTATTATTCTTGAAAAAATGGAATTCCCAGAGCCTGTAATTCAGTTAGCGGTTGAACCAAAAACTAAACAGGATCAAGAAAAAATGGGTGTTGCTCTTCAAAAGCTTGCTGAAGAAGATCCAACATTTAAAGTTCACACAGATCAAGAGACAGGTCAGACAGTTATCTCAGGAATGGGAGAACTTCACCTAGACGTTCTAGTTGATCGTATGAAGAGAGAATTCTCAGTCGAAGCAAATGTTGGTAAACCACAAGTTGCTTACCGTGAAACACTTACTAAAGCAGCTGAGTGTGAAGGTAAATACATTAAGCAATCTGGTGGACGTGGACAATATGGTCACGTTTGGGTCAAGTTTGAACCAAATCCAGATAAGGGATATGAATTTGTTGACGAAATCGTCGGTGGAGTTGTTCCTCGTGAATATATTCCAGTTACTGACAAAGGACTTCAAGAAGCTCTTGAATCTGGTGTCGTCGCAGGATATCCAATGATCGACGTTAAAGCTACGCTTTTCGATGGATCATACCACGATGTTGACTCTAGTGAAATGGCATTTAAAATTGCTGCTAGCATGGCTCTTAAAGAAGCTAAAGCTAAGTGTGCACCAGTTCTACTTGAGCCTATCATGAAAGTTTCAGTTACTGTACCAGATGAATATTTTGGTAACGTAATGGGTGACATTACTAGTCGTAGAGGTAAACCTCTTGGACAAGAAGCTAGAGGAAACGCTGTTAATTTATCAGCGATGGTTCCACTATCTGAAATGTTTGGTTATGCTACAAGCTTACGTAGTAATAGCCAAGGAAGAGGAACATTCATTATGGAATTTGATCATTATGAAGAAGTCCCTAAAAACATAGCCGAAGAAATCATTAAGAAAAGCGGCAACTAAGTAAATATACAACTATTAAATAATAGTTGAAATATTGCCAAATATCATATAAAATATAATAGTAATTAAAAGGAGGAAATTATTATGGCAAAACAAAAATTTGACAGATCAAAAACACATGTTAATATTGGTACAATTGGTCACGTAGACCATGGTAAAACAACTTTAACAGCTGCTATTACAAAGAGACAAGCTGAAAAGTTTGGTGGAGATTTTCTAGATTATTCAAAAATCGATAAAGCTCCAGAAGAAAGAGAACGTGGAATTACAATTAACACTTCTCACGTAGAGTATCAAACAGCTAATCGTCACTATGCACACGTTGACTGTCCAGGACATGCTGACTATGTTAAAAACATGATCACAGGTGCTGCACAAATGGACGGAGCAATCCTAGTTATTGCTGCTACTGACGGACCTATGGCACAAACTCGTGAGCACATTCTGCTTTCACGCCAAGTTGGTGTACCAAAAATGGTTATATTCATGAACAAATGTGACCAAGTTGATGATTCAGAACTACTTGATTTAGTAGAAATGGAAATCCGTTCACTACTTTCTGAGTATGGATACGATGGAGATAACACTCCAATCATCAGAGGATCAGCTCTTAAGGCACTTGAAGGTGACGAAGAGTACGGAAAAGCAATTGACGAACTTATGGACGCAGTTGACGAATGGATCCCAACTCCAGAACGTGAAACAGACAAACCGTTCCTAATGAGTATCGAGGATGTATTCACAATTACAGGTCGTGGAACTGTTGTTACAGGACGTGTAGAACGTGGAAAACTTAACCTTAACGATGAAGTTGAAATTGTTGGTATCAAGCCTACTAAGAAAACTGTTGTTACAGGTATCGAAATGTTCAGAAAACAACTAGATTACGCAGAAGCAGGAGACAATGCCGGAGTATTATTACGTGGTCTTTCTCGTGAAGAAGTAGAAAGAGGACAAGTTCTTGCAAAACCAGGATCAGTTACACCTCATGCTAAGTTTAAAGCACAAGTTTATGTTTTAACTAAAGAAGAAGGTGGACGTCATACTCCGTTCTTTGCAAACTACAGACCACAATTCTATTTCAGAACTACTGACGTTACAGGTGTAGTTGAACTTCCAGCAGGTGTTGACATGGTTATGCCAGGGGACAACATTGAAATGACAGTTGAACTAATTCACCCAATCGCAGTTGAAAACGGTACTAAGTTCTCTATCCGTGAAGGTGGAAGAACAGTTGGTGCTGGTAACGTAACTGAAATCATTAAGTAATTAAAAAAGCGAAGCTATGCTTCGTTTTTTTTTGTGTAAAAAAAAGAAGTATAACTTCTTTTTATTTAGCTCCCATTCCACCATCGATACGCTGTGCAGTACCGGTAATGTATTTAGATTTTTCTGATGCAAAGAAAAGTACTAAATCAGCAATTTCTTCATTACTTGCATATCTTAAGAATGGTATTGACGCAGCAAAACCTTCTTTGACAGCTTCTGGTGCATCAGGTGATGCCTTAGCTTCAATATGTCTCATCATGTCATTATCGACTGGTCCAGGACAGACTGCATTTACTCTTACTCCAAAAGGTGCAGCTTCAAGCGCAGCAGTTTTAGTCAAACCAATCAGTGCATGTTTCGATGCAATATATGGCGCCATTCCAGGACTACCAATGAATCCAGCTACAGATGCAGTATTGATAACACTACCATATTTTTGCTCATACATTATCGGTAAGACATACTTAAGTCCAAAGTATGCTCCCTTCACATTGACATCGAGAACAAAGTCTAAATCTTCTTTAACTGTCATGTGAATTGGGGCAACACTACCTTCGACCCCAGCGTTGTTACAAAAAACATCAATCTTACTAAACTTTTCTTTAGTCTTATTGATACAATTCTTGTATCTTTCCTCGTCTCTTACATCACAGACAAATAGTGAACAATTTCCTTCATTCAAGCTTAGGCTAACAGCAAGGGCTTGTAATTTACCTGCATCTAAATCTAGCAAGGCTAATTTAGCACCATCTTCGGCAAATTTTTTAGCTACGGCTGCACCAATTCCCCCAGTTGCTCCGGTAATAACTATTACCTTATCTTTAAATTCCATTTTATCCTCCATATCCTATTATAGACCATTGATATATCAAGTAAAGGAAAGCACTATAAAAAAAGAACTGTTTACAGCTCTTTTTACTTTTTATTTAGTTTTAAACCCTTATATATTGAATACATAGGATTATTTATGATCAAATTGAATTCTCCAACATATTCGACAGCCTGACAACCATATCCAAATTTCATTTCATTTAATCCTTTGTACTTATTTTGCTCCGGATCAAACTTACCTGATATTCCGCCCATATTAAATATTTTAATTTCTGTCTGAGCATACTTTTCAATTATCTTCCATTTGGTTAAGTAAGTTGCACACAAGTTATTGTACTTATGATCATGACCTTCACTAATTAAGTAAATTTTATCAGCAAACTTCAAGGCCACTGTAACGCCGACAATCAGTCCTTCAGGAAACTGTCTTAATAAATCAGTTGCTACAACCATGTAACTTTTATAGGCACTTAGTAATTTGTCAGATTCCATCTTTTTACTTAGGATGCTATTTATCTTTTTACCCTTGTAACCACGTGATTGAATAACATTAGTTAAATAATCATTAATTTCTGTCTCTTTTTCATAGAGTCTCTTACTATTTTCAACATAGACTTTGGTATTTAATTTAGCATAGTAAATTTCTAAATTATCACCAAAGTTAGTTTTAAGTTCTTTGTAATAATTTAAGTTAAACCCTCGATCTTTAATCAAGTGAAAATATTTATCAAATTCATAATTGTTATCTTTGTAGACGGTTAATCCGTACTTAGTTGCTTTACGTAATTTATTTCGTGTCTGTTTGCTTAAGTTTTTAAACATCGTCGTTGCTGGTACATCGATATTTAGTTCAGCCTCAAAACGAGGTTTTACTGCTTCGAACATCAAATTGAAACCACAGTGATTGTAAGAAGCTGACTCCATTACTTTCATCAAAGTAGGAAGTGAAGTGTTTTGACTTTTTATGTTTCCTTTTTTATCCCTAATTGATGTTACAACAAGTGGATCCATTTTTATCATCAAAAAATATTCTTTCATCAAAGCTGATTTTAATTCTTTAGTAATTAAATTTATATCCCTAGTTTGGGTATAATCCATGATAATTCCTCTAGGACAATAACCATATTTAAAATTCATAAATATTGGTTTAACTAGTACGAGAGTAACGCCGATTAATCTTCCCCCATCATCAAAACCATAATATTCATCTTTAAGTCCTAAATTATTCATGACTCTTCCGTAGAATGAACTTTGATAATAACTCTTATATGGACAATTCATGACAAAATCATCGAATCTTTTTTCATCGATTTTAATTATTTTCATAGCCCCTCCTTCGTATATAGATTATAACATATAAAAATAGGCATTAGAACATATTAACTTGCAAAATAAATGTAAATATGTTAAATTATTAGCTGTATGGAGGGAAAATATGAAGACCTTTTTATTAGTTGTATCAATCATGTTAATTTCGATTGTTTTACTACAAAGTAACAAAGCTGAAGGAGCTGCTCAAATTATATCTGGTGGTAACTCTGATTTGTTTACAAAGAGAAAAGAAAGAGGACTAGAATTACTTATTAGTAGAATTACTATGGGACTAGGACTTACATTCTTTCTTGTCAGTTTGATAATGGAGTTTATTTAAAAGACTGTATTAAGTCTTTTTTTTATTGTATAATTTAGCTAGAGGTAATTATGCAAGATAAAATAATAAACATGCTAAAAGAAAATGCTAGGGCTATGTCATCTGAAGAGATGGATAGTCAGTTAAATCTTTTAACAATTGAAGAAACCCAAGAATTTTTAAAAACGCTAGATAAAATGGTCAAAGATGGAGAGTTATATCTATCTAATAAGAATAGATATATGCTTTTTAATGATGGACCTTTAAAAAAGGGTAGTTTAAATGTCAATAAAAAAGGTTTTGGTTTCGTAAATGTCGAAGGTGAAGAAGAAGATGTCTTTGTTCCAATAGATAATTTAAATGGGGCACTTGATGAGGACATTGTAGCTGTTGAAATAACCGAGAGTAAGGCTGATGGCCGAAGAGAGGGAAGAATTGTCAAGATTCTAAAAAGAGGTATCAGTACTTTCGTTGGAGAATATCAAGTAAAGAAGAATAAAGCTTTTGTCGTACCTGATGATGGTAGTTTAAAGATTGTTGCTCAAATTGATAAGAGTGATAGTAAGAATGCTGTCGAAGGGCATAAAGTAGTTTGTAAAATATTGAAAAAAATAGGACCGGGTAAATATACAGGAACTATTGAAAAGATAATTGGACACAAGAATGATCCTGGTGTCGATATTTTATCGGTTGTCTATAAATATGAAATTAAGAGTGAGTTTGATCAAGTTACTTTAGATCAATTAGAATCAGTACCAAGTGAAGTTCTTGAAAAAGATAGAGCTGGGCGAAGAGATTTAACTGATCTTGAGATATTTACTATCGATGGAGATGATACTAAAGATATCGATGATGCTTTATCGATTAAGAAACTTGATAATGGTAATTATGAGCTTGGTGTTCATATTGCTGATGTCAGCTACTATGTTAAAGAGGGTGAGCCACTTGATATCGAAGCAATGGAAAGAGGAACAAGTGTCTACTTAGTTGATCGCGTTATACCGATGCTTCCACATGAATTATCAAATGGAATATGTTCCCTTAATCCAGGAGTTGATCGTTTAGCAATATCATGTGTAATGGAAGTAGATAGCAAGGGTAATACTAAAAATTATGAGATTTTTGAAAGTGTTATCAAGTCTAGAATCCAAATGACATATAAAAACGTCAATAAAATAATCGAAGCTGGTGAAACAGTTCCGGGTTATGAAGAATATGAAGAGACTCTTCATATGATGGATGATCTATCAAAGATAATTAGAGAAAATAAAAATATTCGTGGTTACATAGATTTTGGAACCAACGAAGCTAAAATATTAGTTGATGAAGAGGGAATTCCTTACGATGTCGTATTGCGTGATCGTGGACGTGGGGAAAATATTATCGAAGACTTTATGATTCAGGCTAACGAATGTGTAGCAAGTCATATCTTCTATATGGATTTACCATTTATTTATCGTGTTCATGAAAAACCTAAAGAAGAAAAAATGCGTGAGTTTTTATCATTCTTATCAACTCTTGGTTACACCGTTACAGCGGATATGAAAAACATCAGTTCTAAAGGTGTACAAACCCTTGTTAAATATCTTGAAGAAAAACCAGAGTTTAAAGTTCTATCTAGTTTAGTACTTAGAAACATGCAAAAAGCAGTTTACTTACCACAAAATCTTGGACACTATGGTTTGGCAAGTAAGTGTTATACTCACTTTACTTCACCGATTCGTCGTTACCCAGATACAACTGTACATCGCTTACTACGCACATATCTATTCAACAACGATATGTCGCCAGAGACTTTAGGCCACTGGAGTGAGAAACTAATATCAGTTGCTGATCATTCATCAGAACGTGAAAGAGCATCGATTGATTGCGAACGAGAAGTTGACTCGATGAAGATGGCTGAATACATGGAATCACACATCGGTGAAGAATATGATGCGATGGTTTCGGGAGTAGCTAATTTTGGAATGTTTGTCCAACTAGACAATCTTATCGAAGGACTAGTTTCGACAAATGAAATGAAAGATTATTTTGTCTATGATGAAACAAGACAAACATTAACAGGAGAACGTAGCAAAAAAGTATATCGTCTTGGAGACAAATTGAGAGTAAAAGTTGTCAGCGCTTCGAAAGAAGAGAAAAAGATCGATTTTTCAATCGTGGAGGGAAGCGATGCGAAAAAGAAAGTTGAAAAAGACTTATAGAAATTTAGCTATTGTTACAATAATTGTGTTGGTCTTAGTTACCATCATGAATTTTCATGTGTTAAAGTGGAAAGATTATCAGCTTCAAATACCGAAAGAAAATCTAAAATTTAATGAAGAATTAATTCCTAAGGTAAAAGTCTCATCACTTTCGATGATTATGGCAGGAGATGCACTTATCCACAAAACTGTTTATTTAGATGCTAAGACCGGAGAGGGCTATGACTTTCGCAAAATGTTTAAACATATAAAGCCAATTGTTCAAAAATATGATTTAGCTTTTTATAATCAAGAAACTATTTTAGGTGGAGCAGAAATAGGACTATCGACCTATCCAATGTTCAATTCTCCTTACGAAGTTGGAGATGCCTTCCTAGATGCAGGTTTTAACATGGTTAGTTTAGCTAATAATCATACTTTGGATAGAGGCTCTAAAGCGATAATTAATTCGCGAAATTATTGGAATAAAAAAGATGTCATGGTAATCGGCAGTAGCACTAGTCCGGCCGAAAGAGATAATATTCAAATTTTCGAAAAGAAGGGAATTAAATATGCTCTTCTTGCCTATACAACCCTTACTAATGGTCTTCGTAGTCCTAATGACTACTATGTCAACGTCTATAGCGATACTAGAGTTAAAAGAGATATCGATTTAATAAAAGATAAGACAGATTTTATATTTGTATCAATGCACTGGGGAGTAGAATATTATCCAGATGTCAGCCCTGATCAAAAGAGAATTGCAACTTATCTTAATTCCTTGGGTGTAGCTATTGTTATTGGTCATCATCCCCATGTAATAGAACCTATTGAATTTATAGGTGATACTTTGGTAATATATTCACTAGGTAATTTTATATCTTCACAAAATGGTGCAGATCGTCTTAGTGGAGCAATGGTCGATGTCAAATTAAACATCAAAGAAGAAGCTGGGGTAAAAACTAAAAGTATTGAAAATGTCGAGACAAGACTAATATATACTCATTATAAAAGTAATGGTGTTACAAGATATGGTTACTTAGTTTATCCATATGAAATGCTAAATAATGGCATATTAAATAATTATCAAAATCTATTTAATAACCTAAAAGAGAGGATTCAGAAACTAGATAAAACAATAGTGGTGAAATAATGGAAGTATTTAACAGAAAAGCAAGATATGACTATTTTATCGAAGAAGAATACGAAGCAGGTATTGTTCTAACTGGTACCGAAGTCAAATCTATCAGAGCAGGGAAATGTAATATTAATGACTCTTACGCCTTAATTAGAAAAGGTGAAGCTTTTCTTGTGAATATGTTTATCAATCTCTATAAAGAAGGGAATATCTTTAATCACGAAGAAAAAAGAAGTAGAAAACTCTTACTTCATAAAAATGAAATTACTAAACTTGAAGCTAAGTTAGAACAAGAAGGTTATACTTTGGTAGCGTTAAAGCTATATTTCAAAAAGAATAAAGTGAAAATTTTGATTGGTTTAGCCAAGGGTAAGAAAAACTTTGATAAACGTGAAGTAATTAAAGAAAGAGATATAAAACGTAAACTTAATAAAAGTATTAAAGAACGTAACTATGAATAAATAGAAGTAGAAAAACTTCTATTTTTATGCTATAATGTAGCTATCAATGGGGTCGACTTGGTTTCGACGGGATTGTACAGATAGCGATTGCAAGTTGGTGGCAACCATAAATGCAACAGTTAAATATAACTGGAAAAACATTTAATAAACTATCTTTTGCTTAATTAAGTAATGATAGGCTTCTCTACTTTTTGCCTACGTGAAGTAACAGAAGCTCATTTTAGTAGGATATATTATGATTATGTTTATGGATCATAATGAATTTAAATAAACTAGCTATTTAATTGTTTGTCAGTTAATTGTTAGGTAGTGAAATTTACTAACTGAATACACTTGTAGACGTTGCTATGATGGCTCTTTCGGACGGGAGTTCGATTCTCCCCGGCTCCACCAATAGTATATAAAAGTCCTATTTTGTGGGCTTTTTATTTTGTTTTAATCATACTACCGGCAGTTTACCGACAGTTTTTTTGTTTTTGCTTAAATTATAGACTGCTTATACTTTATGCTATAATTTCTATCTTATTTTCGTATAAAAAGTCGATTATTAGATTGATTATTTCAGTAAAAAATTTGAGTTAAAAACAGATATTTATGATGCTTCTCGGCACTTAATATGATACAATTAATTCAACAATATGGAGGATATATGTTTATAGGGAAATGGAATAAATCGGTGATACTTTCATACATCGGTTTAGTATTTGGAGTTTTGGGTATCTATTCAGCGATGAATCGTGATTTTAACAATGCCTTCGTATGTTTTGTTATAGCTGGTGTTTGTGATATGTTTGATGGTAAAATTGCCAGAGCATGTAAGAGAACTGAAGATGAAAAGCAATTTGGAATAGAACTAGATTCGCTTATCGATATTGTCAATTTTGGAATATTACCTGTTATTATTTTTTTGTCATTAGGTTATGATGCTTGGTATCAGGTTATTATCTATAGCTTTTTTATGATTACTCAAGTAGCTAGATTAGCTTTCTTTAATATTACTGCGACTGAAGTAGCAAGGGATAAACCAGTAAAAAATTATCGTGGATTACCAGTTACATCGACAGCTATAATATTACCGATAGTTTTCTTATTGCGTTCATATATTGATAACAATTGCTTTGAAATTATTTTTACTTTGACCTTACTAATTACATCGGTATTACATATTTATGATTTCAAAGTATTTAAACCTAAAGGTAAAGCATATATCGTTTTTGCGCTTCTAGCTTTAATAGGAGTTATCATTTACTTGGTGAAATAGATGCTAGTATACAATCGTAAAACAAAAGAAGTTTATGAAGAGTTACAAAGTGGATATAAATGGCTAAAGTTTTTGTACCATACTGCTTTTGGCAGGATGATACTTAAACTTTTAATTAGTCCTAAAATATCTAAGCTATATGGAAGATACAACGATTCTAAACTAAGTAAATATAAAATAAATAAATGGGTTAAAAAATATAATCTTGATTTAAGTATCTTTGAAAAAAACAACTATGATAACTTCAATGATTTTTTTGCAAGGAAATTAAAATCGAGCAAGATAAAAATAAATACTAATGATTTAGTTGCTCCGGCTGAATCTAAATTGATGGTTTACCGAGTTGATAAAAATTTAAAGTTAAAGATCAAAGAGAGTCATTATGATTTAGATGAACTATTTTCTAATCAACTTGATCTTAGCCAGTACAGTAATGGTCTAGTGCTAGTTTATTATTTGACTGTCGATTGTTATCATAGGTATGCTCATATCGATAGTGGTAATATAATAAAAACAAGTGAAATAACTGGTGTTTTACATACGGTTAATCCAATTGCCAGTAAAGAAAAAGTATACAGTCGAAATCATCGCATATTTTCCATGATTGATGGGCAAACATTTGGAAAGTATGTGCAGATGGAAGTTGGAGCGATGATGGTTGGTAAGATTGTCAATCATAGTCGGAGAAAATTTAAAAAGGGCGATGAAAAAGGTTACTTTAAACTTGGTGCTTCGACAGTAGTCATTTTACTTAAAGATAAAACGGTTACAATTGACGAAGACATTTTAGAAAATAGCGCTAATGATATAGCAACGATAGTTGATTATCTCGAAGTAATTGGGAAAAAAATATAGATGTACACTTGTGCAAAGTGGCCATCTTTTTTTTAGCATAGCTTTTTAATTAATTTTTTAAGTGATATAATTTAAGAGAGCCTAAGCTCTCGGTGGAGAGGTTTTTTTATGACTAAGTATATTTTTGTCACTGGGGGAGTTGTATCAGGTTTAGGAAAGGGAATTGCAGCATCTTCGCTTGCTCTTTTGCTTAAGGCAAGAGGTTATAAAGTGTTTATGCAAAAGTTTGATCCGTACATCAATGTTGATCCGGGAACAATGAGTCCATTTCAACATGGCGAAGTTTATGTCACGGCGGATGGAACTGAGACAGATCTCGATTTAGGTCACTATGAGAGATTTATCGACGAAGAGCTCAATTACACTTCGAACATTACAACAGGGAAAGTCTATGCTAATGTTCTTGAAAAAGAAAGAAATGGTGAATACGATGGGGGGACAGTTCAAATTGTTCCGCATGTCACAAATGAAATAAAAAATAAGGTTTTTGAAGCTGCTGAAACTAGTAAAGCTGATTTTGTCATTACTGAAATTGGTGGAACAATCGGTGATTTAGAAAGTTCTGCTTTTATCGAAGCGCTTCGGCAAATTCGTGACGAACTGGGAAAAAAAGAAACAATCTTTGTTCATGTTACACTTGTTCCGTATATGTACGGTTCCGGAGAACTGAAAAGTAAACCTACCCAGCACAGCGTTATTCAGATGCGAAGTATGGGAGTTCAACCGGACATTATTATCACAAGATCACCTTTTAGTATTGGTAAAGATATGAAAAAGAAGATTGCTCTTTACTGTAGTATTCCTGAAGAAAACATTATTGAAGCAGTCGATGTTTCTAACATTTATCAAATACCACTGAATTTTTATAAAAATAAGATGGATGAAGTAGTTTTAAAACAGTTTTCAATGCCGATTAAGAAAGCTAATATTAGGCAGTGGAGTGAGCTTGTTAAAAAGACTGAACAACTAGAAGATGAACTCACTATTGCTCTGATTGGAAAATATGTGGAACTGCACGATGCTTATCTATCTGTGGCGGAAAGCCTAAAACATGCTGGTTATAAATTTAACAAAAAAATAGATATTAAATGGATCGATAGTAAAGATATCAAAGATAGTAAAACTGCTCGTAAAGTTCTAACTGACTGCGCTGGTATTATTGTGCCTGGCGGTTTTGGAAAAGATGGCACTAAAGGAATGATTCACGCTATAACCCATGCTAGAGAAAAGAAGATTCCGTTTATGGGAATAGGTCTTGGTATGCAAATGGCTGTTACTGAATTTGCTCAAAATGTATGCGAGCTTAAAAATGCCAATAGTGCTGAAATAGACCCAAAAGCTAAAGATTTACTTTTCATTAAGAAAGAAATGCGTCTTGGTAATAGTCTTTGTCATCTTACTAAAGCAAGTAGAGCCCATAAACTTTATGGAAAACTTAATGTTTTAGAAAGACATCGCAATAATTATGAACTAAATTACAATTACAAAGAAACACTTGAAAGTAAAGGACTTGTTATCAGTGCTATATCAGATCAAGATTCTTATTGTGAAATAGTTGAACTGCCAAATCATCCATTCTTTCTAGCGACTATCTTTCATCCAGAATTTAAAAGTAGACCAACTAGAGCTCATCCCCTTTTTATAGGATTTATCGAAAGTATTATAGATAATAATAAATAGTCAAACTATTGTCATATCTTACAATGTTTTATTGATTATAGTTATAAAATTATATATACTTAGATTAATAAGAAGGTGATTAAATGGATAAAGACTACTACGCTGGAGAACCGACAGTAGAAGAGCAAATCGATTATCAACAGAATAATTCTAATGTTCCATTCAAAATAATAATGATTGCGACACTAGTAGTTGCAGTTGCACTAATGTTGATCTTTTTAGTAATCAATTTAAATAAAAAGACCGATTATAAAGAGTTAGATAAAAATAACTATTTGAAATCTTTAGTTGTAAGTGGCGGAACACTAAATAAACAGTTTGATAAAGATGAGGTTAGATATGTTGTTACAACGGACTCTAATAGTGTCGATTTTAAATGTGATCTTGAAAGTACTAAAGCTAAAGTTGAAAATTGCAAGTTAGTTAATGTTGTAAGTGATTCGTTTAGACATCAAATAAAGGTTACAGCGGAAAATGGAAATGTAAAAATATATTACTTTAATATTGTTAAGAAAATAGTAACACCTGTTAGAGTTGATGAAGTATCAGGTATTCCAGAAAACTGGGTTGACCGAGATGTTATTTTAACTGTAAAGGCTAGCGCTGATTCAGGATTACATGCTCAAGCATACTCTTACGATAATGGTATGACTTGGACTGGATCTAACATCTACCGCGTGAGTCAAAATCAAACAGTTAAAATAGTTGTACGTGATGTAAATGGTACAGTTAGCCAAGCGAAAGATGTTTATATAAATAGAATTGATAAGAATGTTCCAACAGTAAGTATCACATCGATTAGTACATCGACTAGGGCAACAATATACAGCAATGTAACACCGGCTAAAACTCCTAGTGGATATCTCTACAAATGGTATCGAAATGGAATCCAAGTTCCAGGAAGTAGTCCATCACTTGATGTTACTCAAGGCGGAACTTATCACGTTGTCGTTGTCAGTGGAACTGGCAAGACAGCAAAATCAAGTACATACGAAGTTAGATTGCGATAATCTAACTTATCGCTGAAATAGCTCAGTCGGTAGAGCAATCGCCTCGTAAGCGATAGGTCAGAGGTTCAATCCCCCTTTTCAGCACCATAAAAGAAATGAGGAAATTATGAATAGAAAAATAATTATTACAGGAATACTTAGAGATGAAGATTTATTCCTAGTTGTCAAAAGAAAAAGTAAAGATGAACTCTATCCAGGTACATGGGAATTTCCTGGTGGACATCTGGAGGATTCTGAGACAATTGGTGATGCTCTAAAAAGAGAACTTCGTGAAGAAATAGGTTTCAATCAAAAGTTCGATGCTAAAATCGAAGGATTTACTGATGAGCTTAAAGATAATTACGATGCTAAGTTATATGTTGTTGAACTTGATTTCGTTATCGATGTTAATAAAAACGACTTTGCTGTCACACTTAGTGATGAGCACAGTGAATATCGCTGGGTAGCCAAAGACTTCGAAGAGTTATCTGACAAATTGAAAAACAAACTAAAAGATATCTAAGATATCTTTTTTTATTTAAAAAAGACGCTAAGCGTCTTTTAAAATCTAAAGTAGATAAACGGACTGTAACTGCTAGAAAGTATAAAGACTAGCGTTACTAGGAATAATATAACTAAGAATATATCTAGGGCTAATGTTAGTTTGTGATTCTTTTCAATTTTCTTTTGAAAGTTTATATATAAAGGATAAGCAAAGATGATCGCTAGAATAGTTATAATTATATGTCTAAACTGTAGTACCTGGATGTATTTTAAATATTCGAAGCTTCCAAGTCCATTTAGGAAAAACATCGATTTTAATATCTCGAATGTTTCACTCATTCCATTACTGCGGAAGATTACCCAAGAAATGATAACGAGAAAGAGTGTATAAATATTTTGGATTGGAGCGGGCAGTTTAGCAAGGGCCTTACCCCAAACAAATTTTTCAAGCACTAGTAATATTCCAAAGTATAGTCCCCAGATGAGGAAGTTCCAAGCAGCTCCATGCCAAAGTCCAGTTAGTAACCAAACGATTAGGATATTGCGAAGCTGTTTCTTGCGATTACCACCTAGTGGTATGTAGACATAATCTCTAAAGAAACTAGATAGTGAAATATGCCATCTACGCCAGAAGTCAGTAATTGACTTAGCGATGTATGGGTAATTGAAGTTTTCTAAATAGTAGAAACCTAGCATTCTTCCCATTCCTATTGCCATATCACTGTAAGCTGAAAAGTCGTAGTAGATCTGCAGAGTATATGCAATCATTCCAAGCCATGCTCCAATTGCTCCATAGTCAGTAAAACTACCAGCAAAGATTGTATCAGTCATGTAGGCAAGGTTATCGGCAACGATAACTTTTTTAGCAAGACCAACGATGAATCTTCTTGTACCTTCGGCAAAGTCATGTAAATTTTCTTTTCGATCATTTAACTCTTTGGCAACAGTTTCATATCTGACGATAGGTCCAGCAATCAATTGTGGAAAAGCAACTACGTAGCATCCGAGGAAAATTATATTCTTTTGAACTTTTACATTCCTTTGATAGACACTTATGACATAAGACATAATCTGAAAAGTGTAAAAACTAATTCCTATTGGTAATGATAGTTTTAATATTGGTAAATTTATACTTGGTATGACATTGATTGTTTCAGTTAACCATCCTAAATATTTAAATATTACAAGTAGTAATATATTTATTGCAATAGCTAAAATAAAGACATTTTTTCGTTTTTTATCTTTTCTCTTATCTATTTCAATTGCGAATAGATAATTAATTATTATCGAGAAAAGCATCAATAATATGTATATTGGTTCTCCCCATGCGTAGAATACAAGCGAGAACATCAAGAGGACAAAGTTACGATAAGTACGATTCTTAATTACGAAATAAGTAATAAAGAATAGTGGTAAGAAAACTGTTAAAAATACTAAATTTGAGAATAACATTATTTCACCACCTTTGTTAATATTCCGTGATCAAAGACATCGTACATGGTTGTTGGTGTCTCCTGTAGTATAAGCACTTTATCGATATTGTGTCTTCGAATGTAATCCTTGTAATTGAATTTGCCATCTTGGTATTCATCGAACATTAAATTAATTATGTGTGTTTCACTAAATGATGAAGCAATTAAGTCATCGATTGCCCAAGAATATGAATCGGCAATGATTAATAACTTTTCATTATCATTGTTAAAGTTATAGACAACTCTTCCATAAAAGCCATAATAGAATCCTATATAGTAGTCATAAAATGGATTAACATCTCTCTTTTTGGCATCTAATACTTTAGGTTTGTATTTTTCATCTGGCATTTTATCATTTATCATCAAACGATAATCTAAATCATATTTAAAGTTTGTTTTTAAATAAGAAAACTCATCGAAACCACTTTGATCTTTAAAGCGATTGGCAAAACTTCCTAAATATTTGCCATCTACTTTTTCACAGTTATAGACTTTATTTGAAGAATTGCCAAGCATATCCATTATTTCTTTATAGGCTTTGCTTGCTCCTTCACAAGTCCAGTGATGATCAGTTTTGAAAAACATTTGATTGTACTCTTCTAAACTGTTTACTTTAAGTTCGCCAGTCTTGATACTTTTATCTAACTTATCTTTGAATAGTTTAACGTAATCATACATGTTGCGATAATCGTTATTAGCAATACTTTCTTGGAATTCAAAACGATGTGGCAAATAAATATATACTGGTTTTATTTTATTTATTTGGTTGTAGAGCTCAGCATGTTTTTCTACTCTTTCTTCGATTTTGCTACTTGCCATCGATGAATTGATGTAGTATGCATCTCCCTTTTTCAAGGTGTACTCTAAATCAGTATTAGTACCACTTGGTATAAGCTCTTTATAAATTAGTGAGTTTAAGGCTCTATTACTGTGATGATAGCTAGCATTTAGCTGCTCATAAAAAGGAAAGTAGTTATTAGTCCTATTCTCGACAGATATTTTAATATTCTCTAGCTTTGACCCAAGTCTTTTGATAAAGTTTCCCTTTACAGGAATTTGACTTTTCCAGTTACCATCTAGTACTAAATTGGTCCATCCCATCTTTATTGATAAATGCTTAATGGGAAGAGCTATCATCGATAGCATAATTATTCCTATAAAAACTGAAACGATAAATAAATTGTTCTTTTTCATATAATCACCATATAAATTATATCAAAAAAACTTATTATGTAATAGCAAATAAAATATTGAATATTTCGGGGTCAAAATTATTGATAAAAAACAGCTAAAATGTTATCCTATTATTAGAATAGAGGTATATATGTTTATAATTGATTACCTAAAATATGACATAGTTGGAAAATATTATATTTTTTATATAATTTTAGTTTTAATTATTATTTTTGCTTTAGTTGGAATTATCGGTGAACTAGAGATTAAAAGAAGAAGTGAGATTCATCGTATTCGTCGTGAACGTAAGGCTGAAGAAGAGGGTAAAAAAGCTGGTGAAGCAATGGCTAAAGAAGCGGAGTTTAAGAAGGCTAATGTAGCTATCGATCCGACTTTGAAGCAAGGACCAGTTGTCGAGCCACAAGATGCGATTAAGAATCCAACTAGACAGATATCTAGTACTTTGGCGGCGATGCCAACATCGCTGACAGCAGATAGCGAGATGCAAGCAAATCAGGCAGCACCGGTTGCTCCAGTTGTAGCTCCGGCGCCTGCGCCAGTTGTAACAGAGGTAACTAACCCTGAAGTTGGTGAAAAACCAAAAGATAATGTATTAGTAATTGAGTAGCTTTACTAAAAAGATAAATATATGTATAATAGTTTATCTATGGAGGATGTTAAATGAACATAACAATAGACAGTTTAATCAATATTTTAAATAAAACCGTAGACATACTTTTAGTGTGGCTAATTTTTTACTATATATTAAAGAGTATTAAAAATAATGTTAAGCTAACGCTTATTTTTAAGGGTGTAATTATCGTTGCAGTTCTTAAAATAGCGGCAGATACATTCAATTTTGTAACAATTGGACTCTTACTTGAATATTTAATCATGTGGGGGCCTCTAGCTTTAATAATTGTTTTTCAACCAGAAATTCGTGGTATTTTAGAGCAACTTGGTCGAAATCAGTTACTTGGTAGACATAAAGTTTTAACGGTTGATGAACGCGAACGTTTAGTTTACGAAGTAGTAGCTGCGATGGAACAACTTCGCAAGAATCACATCGGAGCACTAATCGTTGTTGAACGTGATGTAAGTCTAAGTGATTATATTGAAAAGAGTAAAAAGATCTATGGAGACTTATCCAGTGAATTACTTTATTCAATCTTTTTCCCAAATAACCCACTTCACGATGGAGGAGTTATTATCCAAGGTGAAAAGATCAGTAGTGCTGGGGCAGTTTTTCCAACAAGTAACAACGTTAAGACTACTCGTAGACTTGGAACTAGACATAGAGCTGCTATCGGAATTTCCGAACAGACCGATTGTATCGCTTTGGTAGTTTCTGAAGAAACAGGAAGATTATCGATTGCAATTAAGGGAGAGTTATACTATAACCTCTCGATTGATGATGTTCGAATTACATTAATCGAAGAACTTAGACCGAAGGTCGAGTCAGAAATAGATGAAGAAGAAATAAGCGAGGAAGAGATTTATGAAGAAAATAAGTAATCGCGGAATAATCGCTAAAATAGCAAGTTTTTTCGATCGTTGGCTGATAACACCTATTACTAAGTTATTTATCATTATCATCGATTTCTTTACGGGAAATGCAAAGACATTTGAAAAGATAATTAGCAATAGACAATCTTTAGTTGTCATTTCACTAATTTTTGCTCTATTAACTTTTTTCCTTATCGATGGAAGATCGAACAGACTTATTGCTAATAATGCCGAGGTATTGTACGGTCAACCAGTCAAAGCAATTTACAATGAAGAGTCATATGTAGTCGAAGGATTGCCTGAGACAGTAGATGTAACCTTAATTGGTAAAACGTGGGATGTATATCTAGCTAAACAGTATCCAGCTTCAGGAGTCAGTGTCGATCTTCAGGATTTAAAGCCTGGTACACACAAAGTTTCAATGAAGTATAAACATTCTGTAACAGCGGTTCAGTATAAACTTGATCCGTCTACTGTTACGATTGTCATATATAAGAAGATGTCTGAAGTTAGAGAATTAACGGCTGATATCGTTCACAAAGAAAAACTAAACGAAACGTTAAATATTGAAAACGTCAAACTTAATATCGACAGTGTCATTATCAAAGGTGCAGCTCATAAACTTGAGAATGTTGCAACTGTCAAAGCACTAGTAGATCTCGATAATTTAGTTGATCCTAAAGTCGGAGTAGCAACACTGAGTGATTTAAAACTTGTTGCCTACGATAAAGATGGAAGACCAATCAATGTCGAAATAGTGGCCGATAAAGTCGAGGCAACCTTAGATATAACTTCACCATCGAAAGAAGTACCAATCAGAATTATTACTGAGGGTGAATTAAATGGTAAGTCTATCAAATCACTTGACTCTAATATTACTAAGGTAACTTTATTCGGAGCTCGTGATGCGCTTGAAAAGATTTCTTACTTACCGGTACAAATTGATATATCTGGAGTCGACAAAGATAAAGAATATACAATTAACCTAAGTAAGCCAACTGGTGTCAGATCAATTAGTGAAAAGATTATCAGAGTTAACTTAACGGTCGGTGAAGTATCTAGTAAAGAAGTAACTGGTGTTTCAGTTAATATCAGTAATCTTAATGCAGCATATAAAGCTCAGGCGCTAGATGCTGGATCGAGCTTGATTACCGTTATTGTCAAGGGAAGTCAGGAAGTAATTGCTCCGATTGATAATTCGATGATCAAAGCTACAGTTGACCTAAGTGGTCTTGGACCTGGTGAACACGAGGTCGAAGTAACGGTCACGGGAACAGATGCCAGAGCATCTTACACACCACGTGTCAAAAAAGTTAAGGTTCGAATAACTCAATAAGATAAAAACCAGAATGATTTTCTGGTTTTTTAATTGCACTTTTCTTTTTCTAAGTGAGATGTTATAATTTTATTGGGTGATTAATATGGCAAATAAAAAGAGTCCTAAGAAAAAGACGACTCCAAAAAAGAAAACAACTGCTAAAAAAACAACTACTGCAAAGAAGGTAACTGCTAAGAAACAAGAGACGGTTAAAAAGACAAGTCCTAAGAAGGTAGTAAAGAAGAATGAGAAAAAAATTGAATCAGTTGCTCAAGAAATTAAAAAACCTATTGAAAAGGTTGAAAAAATTAAAAAAGAACCTGCAAAGCTTGAGAGAGAAGTTAAGCGCGAAAAACCGATAGCAACTAAATCAATGCGACCAGATAAGAAGAATAAAGAAAGATTATTCTCATCAAATGAGATGACTGGTGACGCAGCCTTAATTAGAAAATTAGTTATTATTGTCGGTATAGTTTTAGCGATACTAGCTAGTGTCTATTTGATAACTAACTTTGTCAGAAGAGATAAAGCTCCTAAAATTGAAGAAGAAGTTAAAACAATTCAAAATAGTGAAATATTAGCTTCGCGTATTTTCGATAAAGCTGATGCTGAATACTTTGTAGTAATCTATGATATGGATAGTGAAGATTCTAGATTTCTAAAATCGATTGTCGCAGATTATCGTGGTAAAAAGTTAACTCCGATCTTCGAAGTAGATTTAAAAAATATTCTCAACAGTAGCATAGTTGCTAGCGATGAAGTATCTTATACTAAAGATAATTTCAAAGTTAAAGAAACTACTATGTTACATATTAAGGATAAGGTGGTAGTTACACATTATGATAATGAAAGAGCTGTTATCGACTTCTTAAAAGGAAAAGTAATAGTAAAGTAAAATAACTCTTTGAGTTATTTTTCATTTAGTGTTTTTAATTTATAAATATGTGTTAAAATATTTATTATAGGATGTGATTGGATGAAGAAAAAAGAAATTAAGAAAAAGAAAATAGTTAAAGATCAAGGTATTGAAAAATATAGTTTTTCCCTACTAGAAGTATTAGTAATAATGCTAGTTACGGTGGTCTTTGGAATAATTGTTGGTGGCTTTGCTAACAATTTAAAATCACCTTTTTCTAAAAGCAGAGAAATAGTATTAAAAAATAATGATTTGAATGAACTAATTAGTGTTTATGAAACTGTTAAAAATGAATATTACGGTGAAGTCGATTCAAAGAAGTTAGCTGAAGCTGGTATCGAGGGAATGATTAAATTCCTCGGCGATAAATATTCAGTTTATATGAGTGGCGACAATTCTCAGAGCTTCAATGATGAGATGGATGGTCAGTTTGTTGGAATGGGAGTAACCGTTTCAGCAAATGAAGAAAGAGTTATTAAGATTGTTGATGTCTTTGCGGGTAGTCCGGCTGAAAAAGTTGGGATAAAAGCCGGAGATGAAATAGTTAAGGTAAATGATAAATTTGCTAAAGACGGAACGCTTCAGGATATCGTAAATATCATCAGAGGTAAAAAAGGAACTAAGTTTGATATCGTTATTAAGCGAGATGGTAATGAGAAGAAGTTTACTGTTACAAGGGATATCATTACTCTTACTTCGGTAAGCGGACGAGTCTACAAAGAAGAAGGTAAGAATGTTTCCTACATAAGAGTTAGTACTTTTGCAGCCAATACAGCTGGACAGTTTAAGAAGATGATTGATAAACATATCAAGGAAGATAAAGTTGAATCAGTAGTTATTGATCTTCGTAACAATACGGGTGGACATTTGACAGTGGTCGATGCAATGGCGGAGATGTTCCTTGATAAAGGTGAAATAATGCACCAGTTTAAAGCCAAAAGCGGAATAACTAAAACAAAGTCTACCGAAAAGAAAATGTATGACTTACCAGTTGTATTTATAACTAACGAGGGTAGTGCTTCGGCATCAGAAGTGTTTGTCGCAGCTCTTAAAGAAAATGATAAAGCAGTTTCAGTCGGTGTTAAAACTTTCGGTAAAGGAACTGTTCAAGCTGCTCGTGATTTACGCAGCGGTTCGATGATCAAGTTTACTATTAAAGAGTGGCTTACACCAAAAGGAAATGTCATCAATGAAAAGGGAATTATGCCTAACTTTGAAGTAATTATGAATGATAACTACTATAAGACTTTAGATGAAAAAGATGACAATCAATTACAAAAAGCACTAGATGTAGCAAGAGAAGAAAAGTAATTCTTCTTTTTCTTTGCAAAATAATAGATTTTTTTGGAAAAATAGCTTGCTTTTGCGGTTTCAAAAGTATATAATGGTAGTCGTGTGGCTGCTTAGATGTGTAAGGTTGCTGATACACCAGGTTAAGTTGTTAACAAGTATCGGGTGTTTACACGGAGCATGTCTATACTAGATATAGGCGAAGGGAGGATTTAATATGTCGAAAATAGTTCGTATTAAATTAAAAGCATATGACCACAGAGTTCTTGATAAGGCTGCAACTAAAATAGTTGAAGCTGTTACGAGATCAGGAGGAAAGATTAGCGGTCCAGTACCACTACCTACTGATATCGAGAAGTTTACAGTTATTAGAGCTGTACACAAATACAAGGATTCTCGTGAGCAATTCGAAATGCGTACGCATAAGAGACTTATTGATATCAAAGAACCAAGCAAGGAAACAATGGATGCGCTAAAGCATCTTGACTTACCTAGTGGTGTTGAAATCAGTATCAAAGAACAAAACAAATAATTGGAGGAAAAAATGAAAGGAATCTTAGGAAAAAAAGTTGGAATGACTCAAGTATTTACTGTTTCTGGTAAATTAGTGCCTGTAACTGTAATCGAAGTCGAACCCAATGTAGTAACTCAAATCAAAACAGTTGATAAAGATGGTTACGATGCAGTCCAACTTGGAACTTACACTGTCAAAGACAAAAGTTCTAACAAAGCAAAAATGGGTCATACAAAAAAAGCAAATACAGCTCCTAAGCGCTTCTTGAGAGAGATCAGAGGGGCTAACCCAAGTTCTTATGAACTAGGTCAAGTTATCGATGCTAACGTCTTTACTGTCGGTGAGATCGTCGATGTTCAAGGAGTTAGTAAAGGTAAAGGGACGCAAGGTGTTATCAAACGCCACAATCAAGCACGCGGACCTATGTCACATGGATCTCAGTACCATCGTGGAGTCGGTTCTCTTGGAACCATGTTACCGATGCACGTCATCAAAGGTAAGAAGATGGCTGGACGCATGGGAAATGAACTTACAACTATTCAAAACTTGGAAGTTGTATCAGTTGATTTAGAAAACAACGTAATCTTAGTCAAGGGTAATGTCCCTGGACCAAAGAAATCGCTTGTCATTATCAAAACATCTGTTAAAAAGGGTGAAGAAGTTAATGCTAACGCAGAAGAACTTATTACCTATGAAGTCATAGAAGAAGAGATAACAGAAACTGCTGAAGTGGAAGCACAAGAAACAGTTGAGGAAGCAGTCGAAGAAACTGCTGAAGTAGAAGAAGCTAGTGAAGAGCCAGCTGAAGAATCTGCTCCTGAAACTGACGAAGCTCCTGCTGAAGAGACAGACAAGGAGTAATATCATAATCATTTATGATTGAGGGAGGAAATAAGATGAAAAAGATAACGCTTTTAAACCTTAAAGGTGAAAAGATAAAAGATATTGAATTAAACGAAAATATTTTTAATATCGAAGCAAACGATAAAGTTTTAAAAGATGCTATTGTTCTTACTCGAGCTTCTCTAAGACAAGGAACGCGTAAAGTTAAAACTCGTTCTGAAGTTAGAGGCGGAGGAAGAAAACCTTGGCGTCAAAAAGGAACTGGTCGTGCTCGTCAAGGTTCTATCAGATCTGTACAATGGGTCGGTGGTGGAATCAGCATGGGTCCTCAGCCTATCGTTTCGACTATTAAAATGAATCGTAAAGAAAGACGTTTAGCGCTTATTAGTGCATTAACTAAGAAAGCAGCAGATTTAGTCGTAGTTGACGAACTTAAAGTTCCAACTCCTAAGACTAAAGAGATGCTAAACATCTTAAATACCCTTAAATTAGAGGGTGTCAAAGTCCTAGTAGTAGTTAAAGAACTAGAAGAAAGCTTAATTCTTGCTTCTAGAAACATCGATACACTAATTCTAATCGAAGCTGGTGAAATCAATGTATTAGATTTAATTTCTGCTGATAAGGTTTTGATTACAAAAGATGCTTTAGAAGCAATCGAGGAGGAGTTTAAATAATGAATACTAAATATTTAGAGATAATTAAAGCTCCAGTTATCACTGAGAAGAGTTCTGCACTTGCTGAGCAAGGTAAATATGTCTTCAAAGTGGCATACAATGCTAATAAAGTTGAAATTAAGAAAGCAATTGAACAAATATTTAATGTTAAGGTCGTAGAAATACGTACTGTAAATATTGTTCCTAAGAAAAAGAGAGTGGGTCGTTATAGCGGGATGACTAATCGTGGAAAGAAAGCGATTGTAACATTGGCTGCTGGACAGACGATCGAACTTAATTAAGGAGGAATTAGTTATGGCAATTAGAAATTATAAAGCGACTACTCCTGGTAGACGTGGAATGAGTACTGTTATTAACAGTCATATTACAACTGATACTCCTGAGAAGAGTTTGCTTGTAAGTATCAGTAAAAAAGGTGGTCGTAACAACCAAGGTAAGATTACTGTTAGACATCACGGTGGTGGTGCTAAACGTAAATATCGTCTAATTGATTTCAAAAGAAACAAAAGAGATATTCCTGGTAAAGTTGCAACTATCGAATACGATCCAAACAGAAGTGCTAATATTGCACTAATCAATTACGCTGATGGAGAAAAGAGATATATTCTAGCTCCTAAGACAATTGAAGTTGGAATGACTATCATGGCTGGTGAAACTGCTGACATTAAAGTCGGTAATGCATTACCACTAATGAGTATTCCAGTTGGAACAGTTGTACACAACATCGAACTTAGAGTTGGACGTGGTGGAGAGCTAGCAAGAAGTGCTGGAACTTCAGCTCAAATTCTAGGTCGTGAAGGTAAATATGTCATGCTTAGACTTTCAAGTGGTGAGCAAAGACAAGTTCTTGGAACATGTTATGCAACTATCGGAGAAGTTGGAAATGCAGACTACGGTCTAATCAACCTTGGTAAAGCTGGAAGAAGCAGACACATGGGTATAAGACCTACTGTTCGTGGTTCAGTTATGAACCCTAATGATCACCCACATGGAGGTGGTGAGGGGCGTGCACCAATCGGTCGTAAAGCTCCAGTTACACCTTGGGGTAAACCAGCTCTTGGATACAAGACAAGAAAGAAGAAGGCGTCAGATAAGCTTATTGCTAGACGTCGTACTAAGTAAAGGAGGCAATAAATTATGGCAAGAAGTTTGAAAAAAGGTCCTTATGTATTCGAAAGATTACTTAATAGGGTCAAAGAAATGAACCAATCTGGCAAGAAAGAAGTTTTAAAAACTTGGTCTCGCCGCTCAACAATTTATCCTGACTTTATTGGACACACATTTGCTGTCCACAATGGTAGAGAATTCATTCCTGTCTACGTAACTGAAGACATGGTTGGACACAAGTTGGGAGAATTCGCATTGACTCGCAAATTTAGCGGTCACGGTGATGGAAAGAAAAAATAGGTGAAGGGAGACAATTATGGAAGCAAGAGCAATTGCTAAAACAATTAGAATATCACCTATCAAGGCACGCTTAGTCGTGGACATGATCCGTGGTAAAAAAGTTAGTGAAGCAAAAAATATATTAAATAATTTAAATAAGAAGTCATCTTCTCTTACTAAGAAAGTTTTAGATTCAGCAGTGGCTAACGCTGTTAATAATCTTAAACTTGACGAAGCTACTTTATATGTTAAGGAAGCAAGAGTAGATGCAGGTCCTGTGCTAAAGCGTCATATGTTTGACTCTCGTAGCCATATAGGACACAAAGATCGTAGAACTAGTCACATAGTAATCACGGTAGTAAGTAAATAGTGGTAAGGAGGTAAAACAATGGGACAAAAAGTTAATCCGATAGGAATGAGATTGGGTATCAACAAAGATTGGGAATCTAAGTGGTACGCAAACAGTAAAGATTATGCTGATTTTCTTGCAAAAGATATCAAGCTAAGAGCATTTCTTGACAAGAAATTAGCTAATGCTAGTTTATCTAAAGTCGAGATTGATAAGAATAACAAACGTGTCGAAGTTATTGTTCATACATCTAAACCAGGTATTATTATAGGCCGTGGTGGTGAAGAGATTAATAAACTACGAGATGAAATTAAAAACCTAATCGACGAACAAAATGTAGAAGTATCGATTGTGGATATTAAGAAGGCTGAACTTGATGCAACACTTGTTGCTAAGAGTATCGCTCAACAAATTGAAAACCGTGCATCATTTAAGAGTGCACAGAAGAGAGCAATTCGTAACGCTATGAAGTCTGGAGCTAAAGGAATTAAAACTATGGTTTCTGGTCGTCTTGGTGGAGCTGAAATCGCTCGTTCTGAAGGTTATTCAGAAGGAACTATTCCACTTCATACACTTCGTGCTGATATTGATTACAGCCATCAAGAAGCGTCTACAACATTTGGAAAGATTGGGGTTAAAGTATGGATCTATAAAGGTGAAATACTTAATAAAAAGACTAAAGGAGGTAATTAATTATGCGAATACCATCAAGAACTAAATATCGTCGTGTTCACAGATTGCCTTACGAAGGTCGTGCTAAGGGTAATCGTGAGCTTAACCAAGGTGATTACGGTCTAGTTGCACTTGAAGGTGCTTGGATCACAGCTAATCAAATTGAAGCAGCTCGTGTAGCGATGACTCGTTATATGAAACGTGGTGGAAAAGTTTGGATAAACATTTTCCCACACATGCCGTTAACTAAAAAGTCAATCGGTAGCCGTCAAGGAAAAGGTAAGGGTAGTGTCGATGCCTGGGTTGCAGTTGCAAAAGAAGGAAAAATTCTTTTCGAAGTAGCTCAAGTAGATGAAGCAATCGCAAGAGAAGCTCTTCGTTTAGCGTCACACAAGTTGCCAATTAAGACTAAATTTATCAAAAGAGAAAAGGTTGGTGAGTTAAATGAAGGTTAAAGAAATTAGAGAATTATCTAATGAAGATATTCTTGCAAAGATCAAAGAATCTAAAGAAGAACTATTTAACTTACGTTTTCAACAATCGACTGGTAATTTGGAAAAACCTTCAAGAATAAGAGATTTAAGGCACCAAGTTGCAAGACTAAAAACAGTTTTGCGCGAGCGTGAATTAGGGAAGTAGAGGGAATTATGGAAAAGATTAAACATGATTTAGTTGGGAAAGTCGTCAGTGCTAAGAACAACAAAACAATTACAGTTGAAGTTGAAACTTATAAAAAACATCCGTTATACGGAAAAAGAGTAAAACATTCAAAGAAATACGCAGTACATGATGAAACTAATAAAGCTAAAGAAGGAGATGTCGTTAGAATTATCGAAACGAGACCACTATCGGCTACTAAGAGATTCTATTTAGCTGAGATCATCAAAGAAGCAGTAATTCTATAGGTGAAGGAGGAGTATTTATGATTCAACAAGAAAGTCGTTTGAAAGTAGCAGATAATTCTGGTGCTAAAGAACTTTTAGTTATTAAAGTACTAGGTGGAAGTGTAGTACACTCTGGTAATATTGGTGACATAGTTGTTGGTACGATTAAAAAAGCCACACCTAATGGAACTATTGGAAAGGGTAAAGTTGTCAAAGCTGTTATCGTAAGAACAGTTCAAGGTCTTAAGAGAACTGACGGTTCATACATTAAGTTTGATGACAATGCCTGCGTAATTATTAAAGATGATAAGAGTCCGGTTGGAACTCGTATCTTTGGACCTGTTGCCCGCGAATTGCGCGAGAAAGATTATATGAAAATCTTATCTTTGGCAAAAGAAGTGTTATAGGAGGATATATGAACTTTAAAGTAGGAGACAAAGTATTAGTTATATCCGGTTCTAGTCGCGGTAAAGAAGGAAAGATTACAAAAGTACTTCGCACAGAAAATCGTGTCATTGTCGAAGGATGTAACATCGTTAAAAAACACCGTAAAGGTAAAGGTAACGAAACTGGTGGAATTCTAGAAACAGAAGCACCAATCCATGCATCTAACGTTATGCACATCGATCCAAAGACTAAGAAGAGAACTAGAATTGGACATACAATGGATAAAGATAATAAGAAGATCAGGATCGCTAGAAAATCTGGCGAGAAGATCGGTTAAGGAGGGGAAATATGAACCGCCTAAAAGAAAAGTACTTGAAAGAGATAGTACCGAGTTTAATGAAAAAGCATAACTATTCAACAGTTATGGAAGTGCCTAAGTTAGAAAAAATAGTCATCAATATGGGAGTTGGAGATGCAACTACTAACTCTAAAATGCTTGACGCGGCAGTTAAAGATCTAGAGACTTTATCTGGACAAAAACCTGTCATTACTAAGGCTAAAAAATCGATAGCAGGATTCAAATTGAGAGAAGATCAAGCAATCGGTTGCAAAGTTACTTTAAGAGGAGAAAACATGTTTAACTTCTTAGATAAACTAGTTAGTATTAGTTTACCTAGAGTACGTGATTTCCGTGGAGTATCACCTAAGTCATTTGACGGACGTGGAAACTACACCCTTGGAGTTAAAGAGCAACTAATATTCTCTGAAATAGAATTTGATGATGTAGTTAAAGTACGAGGAATGGATATCGTTATCGTAACAACTGCTAAGAGCGATGCTGAAGCTTTCGATCTATTGGACGAACTTGGCATTCCGTTTAGAAAGTAATTGGAGGATATATTATGGCTAAAAAAAGTATGATTGTTAAAGCTAACAGAAAGCAAAAATTTAAAGTGAGAGAACATTCTCGTTGCATGAGATGTGGAAGACCTCATTCAGTTCTAAGTAAATTTGGAATTTGCCGTATTTGTTTTAGAGAATTAGCTAATAAAGGACAAATACCAGGTGTTAAGAAATCTAGCTGGTAATTGGGAAGGAGGAAGAAAATATGGCTATCGTAACTGATACAATTGCTGATATGCTTACGCGTATTAGAAATGCTAACGCTATGCGTTATACTGAAGTCTCTGTTCCTGCTTCTAAATTAAAATTAGAAATAGCTAAGATTTTGAAAGAAGAAGGATTTATAGAGGACTATAAAGAAGTTAAGGAAGATGTTCAAGGAGCTATTCTATTAACTTTAAAATATGGAAAAAATAAAGAAAGAGTAATTACAGGATTAAAGCGTATTTCAAAACCTGGATTACGTGTCTATGTCAAAGGAGAAGAAGTACCTAAAGTTCTAAATGGACTTGGTATTGCTATTATCTCTACATCTAAGGGTGTAATGACTGACAAAGAAGCACGTAAACAAAACCTAGGTGGAGAAGTTATGGCTTACATCTGGTAGTTAGAGTGGAGGATATATGAGTCGTATAGGTAATAGAAAACTAGTAATACCTGAAAATGTAACAATCAATATCGAAAACGATAAAGTTACAGTTAAAGGACCTAAAGGTGAATTATCTACTGCTTTAGCTAAAGATATTACTGTTGCCGTTGAAGATGGACAAGTTGTTGTAACACGTGCCAATGAAAATGCGAAAGCAATGCATGGAACAATTAACTCTTTGGTCAATAACATGATCAAGGGTGTTACTGAAGGTTACACAAAGGGTCTTGAAATAATTGGTGTCGGATATCGTTTTGCTCTTAAGGGAGATAAGACACTAGTTGTCAGTGCAGGTTATTCAAAACCTGTCGAAGTTACAGTACCAAATGGTATTAAAGTAGATGTTGTTAGCAACACTGAAATAACTCTAAGTTCAATAGATAATATTATTCTTGGAGAGTTTGCTGCCAACGTCAGAAAAATTAGAAAACCTGAACCTTACAAAGGAAAAGGTATTCGTTATAAAGATGAATACATCCGTCGTAAGGAAGGTAAGAAAGCTGCTTAATAGCAAGATAAGGAGAAGCTTATGATAAATAAAAGAACTAGAAATGAAATGCGTGAAGCTAGACATGAGCGTGTAAGAAAAACAATTCATGGAACAACAGCTGTTCCTAGATTGAATGTCTTCCGTTCAAACATGCACATTTTTGCACAAATTATCGATGATGAGACAGCAACTACATTAGTAAGTGCTTCATCACTAGATAAAGAGTTAAAGCTAAAGAGTGGTGCTAATGTCGAAGCTGCTACAAAAGTTGGGGAATTACTTGCTAAAAGAGCTGTTAAAGCTAAACTTAAGAAAGTTGTCTTTGATCGTGGTGGATACCAATATCATGGACGAGTCAAAGCTCTTGCTGATGCAGCAAAAGCTGAAGGCTTAGAGTTTTAGGAGGAAATATGCAAAATAAGAAATATGAACCAAAAGCTAAGTTGTACGATGAACAAGTAATCGAAATTAAAAGTGTTGTCAAAGTTAACAAAGGTGGACGTCAAAGAAGATTTGAAGCTATCGTTGCTGTCGGAGACCGCAAAGGTAAAGTAGGGCTTGGAATGGGGAAAGCAGCAGAAATTCCTGATGCAATCAACAAAGCAATTCAAACTGCAACTAAAAACATAATTAAAGTTCCTCTTATGGACGACAGAACTATAGCACACGATGCTTACGGTATCTCAGGAGCTGCTAAGGTTATTCTTAAACCAGCATCAGCAGGTACTGGAGTAGTAGCTGGTGGAGCTGTTCGTGACATCCTCGATTTAGCAGGAGTTCGCGACATTCTATCAAAATCTCTTGGGTCTAGAACTAAGTACAATGTTGCTAATGCAACACTTGATGCTTTAAAACAACAAAAGACACCTGAGAAAGTAGCTGCGCTACGTGGAAAAACAGTAGAGGAGATATTAGGATAATGAAATTACATGAATTAGAGAAAAATATCGGTGCTACTCACCGTCGTAAGAAAGTTGGACGTGGACCAGGTTCTGGTTTAGGAAAAACTTCTGGACGTGGACACAAAGGACAAAACGCTCGTAGTGGCGGAGGAGTCAAAGCAACTTTTGAGGGAGGACAAATCCCACTATTCAAAAGATTGCCTAAAAGAGGATTCACTAACGATAGATTTAAAATTGAATATGCTATCATCAATGTCGAAGATTTAAATCGCTTTGAAGATGGTACGCTAGTAACTCCAGCTCTACTTAAAGAGTTAGGAATTGTTAAAAAACAACTAGCTGGTATTAAAATACTTGGTAATGGAAACTTGGAGAAAAAATTAACTATTCAGGCTAACAAAGTTTCTAAAATCGCGAAAGAGAAAATAGAAGCATCTGGAAGTAAAATCGAGGTGATCTAATATGTTTCAAAACTTGAAACAAATCATGGCACCAACTAATAAAGATTTGAGAGGAAGACTTATTTATACATTAGTCGTTCTTATGATCTTCGTAGTTGGTACTAATGTTAGAGTTCCTGGTACTGAAGATTTCGCTGGAAGTCTAGGGTTCTTAGAACTCATCAACGTAATGGGTGGAGGGGCACTTAAAAAGTTCTCTATCTTTGCTCTTGGAGTAATGCCATACATTACGGCATCAATCATTATGCAGTTACTGCAGATGGAAATTATTCCATACTTCAGTGAACTAAATAAACAGGGTCATACTGGAAGACAAAAATTGAATAAAATTACTAGATACATGGGTATCGTAATTGCCTTCATCGAAGGGTTCTTCTTTGCCTTCGGATTCCTTGGTGCAGATAAGACAACGTTTGACTACTTATATGTGGCAACTGTCCTAGCTGCTGGAACAGCATTCTTATTGTGGCTTGGTGATCAAGTTACACAAAAGGGAATTGGGAATGGTACTTCGCTAATAATTATGGCTGGTATCATTGCAACTCTACCTGCTATGTTCATACAGGCATTTAGAGAATTAGTTCTACTTGAAAGATTTGCTATGCCAGTTGGAATAGCCCTATTTATTGGATTGGTGATTATCTACTTGCTTATTGTTGTCGGTGTTATATGGGTACAGGAAGCTGAAAGACGCATACCTATCCAATACACTAACAAATCAACTACAGGACTTGGCAATAATCACTCATTTATGCCAATTAAAATTAACGCTGCAGGAGTTGTTCCGGTAATCTTTGCCTCAAGTTTGATGGCAATACCAGCAACAATAGCCCAGTTTGTTAAAAACACACAGTATGTAGACTTTGTAAATAAATACTTAGATTATACAAAACCATTAGGGTTTTTCCTATTCGTAGTATTTATCTACTTCTTTTCTTACTTTTATACCTTCATTCAAATTAAGCCAGAAGAACTAGCTAAAAACTTGAATGAAAACGGTGGATTTATTCCTGGTATCAGACCTGGTAAAGACACTGAAAAGTATGTTATTAGAATACTTTCACGTTTGACTTTGGTCGGTGGATTATTCATCGTTATAATTGCTGGACTTCCAATAGTTTTCAATAACTTTTCAGGATTGTCAGCAAATATTACAATCGGAGGAACAGGACTACTTATCGTTGTCGGAGTTGCTCTTGAAACATACAAACAGTTAGAAGGAAGTTTAGTTTCTAGAAACTATAAGAAAGGTTACAGTCGCAGATGATAAAAAATGTTGTACTAATAGCCGCTCCTGGAGCAGGAAAAGGCACCCTAGCTAAACAACTTAGTGAGCTCTATGGTAGCGCACACATTTCAACTGGTGATTTGCTTAGAGAAGCAGTTGCCAAAGGGGATGAAGTTGGACTTAAAGTTAAAGAGTTGTTAGATAAAGGTCAATTTGTCGATGATGATATGATTTTCGAAATACTAGCTAAAAGGCTCAGTGAAGATGATATTAAAAATGGTTATACCTTCGATGGTTTTCCACGTAATCTTGTTCAGGCAAGAAGATTTGATGAAATGGCTGAGGGCAAGGATATTGCAATTGAGAAAGTATTCTTACTTGAAATACCAAAAGAGCAATTATTAAACCGTATTGTCGGTCGTCGTATTTGTTCTGGCTGCGGAAAAATATACAACATTTACAACCCGGAGATTACTCCGAAGGTCGAAGATATTTGCGATCTATGTGGATCAGCACTAACGAGAAGATCTGACGATAATGAAGAGACATTTAATGATCGTTATGATACTTACATTGAAAAAACAGAACCTTTGATTGCTTACTATGGAAATCAAAATAAATTGATTAGAGTAGATGCATCGAAGGAAATCAGTGATACTTTGAAAGCAGTTCAAGAATTGTTGGAGAAGACAAATGATTAAAATAAAAAGTCCGAGAGAAATAGAACTTATGGAAGTAGCCGGTAAGATTGTCTATGATACTCACCAGTATTTAATTCCTTTTATAAAACCGGGAATAACAACTGCTGAGTTAGATAAGCTAGCTGAGGATTTTATCCTCAGTAAAGGTGCTACTCCCTCGTTCAAAGGACTCTATGACTTTCCCGGAGCAATCTGTATTAGTTTAAATGAAGAGGTTGTTCACGGTATTCCAGGTAAACGCAAACTTCGTGAAGGAGACATCATCAAGTTAGACATTGGAGCTTGCTTCAAAGGCTATCATGGTGACTCTGCTTGGTCTTATCCAGTAGGTAAGATTTCTAAATTAAACGAAGAGTTACTGACTCACACCAAAGAAGCTTTGTATGAGGGAATCAGTAAAGTTAAAGCTGGAGCTAAAGTCGGAGATATCTCAGCAGCTATCGAAGCTCATGCTAAAAAGCACAAGCTAGCGGTAGTTAAAGAACTAGTTGGTCATGGAATTGGATCTAGTGTCCATGAAGCGCCAGACGTTCCAAACTTTGGAACAGCCGGTACAGGACCAACATTAAAAGAGGGCATGGTCATTGCAATTGAACCGATGCTAAACCTTGGAACAGCAGACATCTATCTACTCGAAGATGATTGGACGATACTCAGTGTTGATCATAAAAACTCGGCTCATTTTGAGCACACAGTAGCCGTCACTAAAGATGGTTATAAGATATTGACAGGAGAGTGATAAATAGTGGCAAGAGAAGATACAATTGAAGTCGAAGGTAAAGTGTTAGACATTATACCTGGTGGTAAATTTAAAGTTAAGCTTGAAAACGAACACATCGTTGAAGCTCACGTTTCTGGTAAAATCCGAATGAATTACATTCGCATCTTACCGGGGGACACCGTTGTGTTAGAGTTATCACCATACGACTTAACACGTGGGCGAATAACCTATCGTAAATAATTAGGAGGTAAAAATATATGAAAGTTAGAGCATCAGTAAAACCAATTTGTGATAAGTGCAAAGTTATTAAAAGAAATGGCAAAGTAATGGTCATTTGTGAAAATCCTAAGCACAAGCAAAAACAAGGTTAATGAAAAGGAGAAATAAATATGGCACGTATTAAAGGTGTAGATATTCCAAACGATAAGCATATAGAAATTTCACTTACATATATCTATGGTATTGGAAGAAATTTATCTAAAGAAATTTTGAGTAAAGTAGGAATTGATCCAACTAGAAAAGCTGGAGATTTATCTATTGATGAACTCAACTTAATCCGTGATGAAATGAATCTTCATATGACTGAGGGAGATCTTCGTCGTGAAGTTAATATGAACATCAAGACTAAGATGGAAATTAACAGTTATGAAGGAACCCGTCACAGAAGAGGTCTACCTGTTAGAGGACAAAGCACTAGAAGTAATGCACGTACTCGTAAAGGAAAAGGTAAGACAATAGCTAACAAGAAAAAATAATAGTTAAAAGGGAGGTCAAATAATGGCTTATAAAACTAGAAAAAGAAAAGTTAAAAAGAACGTACCAGAAGGTGTAGCACACATCCATTCTACTTTTAACAATACAATTACTACTATATCTGATGTTGAGGGAAATGCTCTTGCATGGGCTAGTAGTGGTGCTATTGGATTTAAAGGAAGTAAGAAATCAACTCCTTTCGCAGCAGGTATGGCCGCTGAAGCCGCAGGTAAGGCAGCATACGAAATGGGAATGCGAAAAGTTGAAGTCTTTGTAAAAGGTTTAGGACCAGGACGTGAGACAGCAATTAGATCACTTCAAACTGCTGGATTAGAGATAACAGCTATTAACGATGTTACACCAATTCCACATAACGGATGTCGTCCGCCAAAACGTCCACGTGGTTAATGAAAAAGGGAGGTAGTTTCATGATTGAATTTGAAAAACCAAATTATAAAATAACTGATTATGTCGAGAATAATTTTTATGGGAAGTTTGAGTTAGAACCACTCGAAAGAGGATTCGGTACAACACTTGGAAATGCACTACGTCGTGTAATGCTTTCATCACTTCCAGGATCTGCTATCAGCAGTGTTAAAATTGAAGGAGCTCTTCATGAGTTTCAAACTTTAGATGGAGTTGTCGAAGATGTTACAACAATTATCTTAAATCTTAAGAATGTTGTTATTAAGAATCATTCTAATGGTGTTAAAACTATCAGAATCAACGCTACTAAAGAAGGAACAGTTACAGCTGGAGATATCGAACATGATAATGATATCGAAATAATCAATAAAGACCTAGAGATAGCACACGTTGCAAAAGGTGGAAGTCTAGTTATGGAAATGACTGTATCAAACGGTCGTGGATATGTAAGAAGTGAAGAAAATAAGAAACTTCTAGATATTAAGAAAATTGGAATTATTCCAATGGACAGCAATTTTTCACCAGTAGAATTAGTTAAATATGAAGTAGAAAGTGCTCGCGTTGGACAAAATGAAACATATGACAAGTTAGTTCTTGAAGTATGGACAAACGGTTCAATGAAGCCAGAAGAAGTTGTTGCATTAAGCTCGAGAGTATTAATTGAACACTTTAACATTCTTACTAATTTAAGTAATATCGCTGATATGACTGGAATGATGATTGAAAAGACAGAAGATCCAAAAATTAAAGCACTTGAGACTTCGATTGAAGATCTAGATCTATCAGTTAGAGCATACAACTGCTTGAAGAGAGCAAATATTCATACAGTTCAAGATTTGGTCAATAAGAGCGAAAATGAAATGATGAAAATTCGCAATTTAGGAAAGAAATCTTTAAAAGAGGTACTTGATAAAGTTAGAGAACAAGGACTTACTTTGAGAGATGAAATTTAATAGGAGGAGAAAATGGCATACAGAAAATTAGGTGTAGATAATAAACACCGTCGTAGCATGCTAGCCAATATGACTAAAGATGTCATTATGAATGGCAAGATTACTACTACTGAAACACGTGCTAAAGAAGTTCGTAAGTTTGTCGATAAGATGATTACATACGGTAAAAAAGGAACTTTAGTTTCACGTAGACAAGCACTTGCATTTGTTCACAATGACAAAGAAGTGGTTGAAAAAGTTTTCAATGAATTAGCTCCTAAATATGCATCGAGAAACGGTGGATACACTAGAATCTTGAAATTAGATGAAAGACGCGGAGATAACGCTCTACTAGTGATTTTGGAGTTAGTAAACGAATAAAAGCTAATAATAGCTTTTTTTGTTGTTAAAATAAGGCAAATCCTATATACTTGATATATAGAATAAAGGAGTAAAAAATGGAAGAAAACAAAGAAAACTTGAATGAATTAGATCAAAATGTCGAAATAACTTTAGAGCCAGTTTCAGTTGAAAATCCAACTGGACCTAGTCTTGAAGTAAACGAAGAAGTTACACCTATGCCCGAGCCGGTTCCAATGCCTGTGCCAGAGCCAATGCCAGTTGCGCCACAGCCTGTGCCGGTAACACCTGAAACAGAAGCTACACTAACACCAGTTGCAGAAATTTCAACAAATAATTTAGAAGCAGTCGAGCAGCCAAAGAAAGCTAAAAAGACAGGTTTAATAGTAGGTATAGTCGTATTGTTACTACTAGTTGCCGGAGCGGTGTTCTTCTACCTATATGCAATTGATAAAGTAATCTTTAACAAGAATATTGATAAAATGATGGCTCGTTTTATCGTATCTGAAGAAAATATTAACAATTCTAAAAAAGGTGAAGTTAAGACACTTACAACTATCGATACAACTAAATCAGATATATTACCTAAATTAAACTATACAGTTGATGCTAATATAACTTTAGATTTAGAAAAGAATATGATGAATATTGTCTATTCAGTACTAAGTCAGGATAAAAAATTTGATGGGGAACTTTTTGCTAAAGATAATAACGTATTTGCTAAGTTCAATGCTATTGAGAATAAAGTATTCGATTTAGGAGATGAATACGGTGTTGATCTAAAAGAGATGAGCACTAGTAAATTTACAGTTAAAGAGTACAATAAATTAGTTACATATCTAAACAAATCAATTAATGACAATGCTGATAAGAAAGACTTAGATATAGATAAAGTTAAAATTAATGTCGGTGGAAAAGAATATAACAGCAAGAAAATTACATACACAATTAATCCAAAAGAGTTTGCAGACATTTCTGTTAGTTTCTTAACCCTTGTTAAAAATGATAAACAATTAGTCGCAGCTCTTAGCGAAGATTCTGCTAAGACGATCAAAGATATTGAAAAGAATATTGCTGATATCAAGAAAGATGGACTTAAAGATTTTGATGAAACAATCAATTACTCAGTCTATATGGATGGTTTTACTGCTCTTCGTCATGAAATAACTAGTAAAGATGATAACACATCACTTTTATATGATATGTTTGATGAAGCTAAGAACAAAGTAGAAAAGCTTACTATTGTTCAAGGAAGTAAAAACTTGGTCGAAGCAACTTTTATTGAAACAGCAGAGAATAAATACGATGTTGTTATCGATGCTCCAGAAATAGCTAAATTGACTGGAACATATACTAAAGATAAAGACAATTATAGTTTAGATTTTAAAGCATTAGTAAATGGTCAAGAACTTGGCATTATAAAACTAGATGCAAGCGATATGGCTAAGGATAAAGCAGTAGTTAAACTTGAAGTGTCGAGTGCTGCTTTCGGGCTTGAGCTTAAGAGTGAAATGATCAGTGATACAACAAAAGATGTCAAAGTAATGGAAACAACTGGTGCAACTCCGTTTGAGTCAATGACTGCCGAAGAGCAGCAGAAGTTCTATGGAGTACTTATGGAAGTATTTGGGCCATTAATGGCTACTCAAACACCTGAAACTCCGGCTGTTACACAATAAGATTTAAGTGCTAGAAATAGCACTTTTCCTATGCTATAATGATGATATGGAGATGGTAATATGAAAGCACTAATTACTGGAGCTTCGTCTGGTATTGGCTATGAAATGGCATCATATTTAAATGAACTAGGTCACGATTTAATACTTGTTGGTCGTGATAAAGAAAAGATGCAAGAGATGCAAGAAAAGTTCAAAGTAGATGTCAAAGTAATTGTCGCTGATCTTTCAATAGAAAATAAATTAAAAGAGGTATATGTCCTCTGTCGTAGTGAAAATGTCGATATCTTAATCAATAACGCCGGTTTTGGTGTTTTTGGCAAGTTCGAAGATACTGATTTAGCTAATGAACTAGATATGCTCGATGTCAATATTAAAGCTGTTCATGTACTTACTAAACTCTTCCTAAAAGAAATGAAGAAGAAAAATAGTGGCTATATACTAAATGTTGCTTCGAGTGCTGCTTTTCAGCCTGGTCCGTTGATGGCTGCATACTATGGTTCAAAGGCTTATGTCCTTAGAATCAGCCAGGCTATTAGAGAAGAACTTCGTCGTGAGAAATCATCTGTCAGTATTTCAGTTCTTTGCCCCGGACCTGTTAGAACAAACTTCAATAAGCGTGCCAATGTCGAGTTTGCCGTTAAGCCGATGGAAGCAGACATTGTTGCTAGATATGCTATCGATAAGATGTTTAAAAAGAAGGCTGTCATCGTTCCAGGAACGAATATGAAGATATTAAGATTCTTTTCAAAGCTTATCCCAGCTAGTCTAGCCGCTAGAGTTACCTATAAAATACAAAGAAGAAAACAAAATTAATTTCCCCCTATGTAAATAAAGACATATAGTGTATAATAATGCCTAAGAGGGTGGTTATATGGGGATTTTATTAGAAGTAAAAGATCTAAATTTTTCTTATAATGATAAAGTTATGTTAAGTAAACTGAGCTTTAACGTTAAGAAGGGGGAATTTATATCTTTTTTAGGTTCAAATAATAGTGGTAAAACAACACTAATTAAACTTTTAGCCGGTTTATTACCTAGTGATAACAATATTGAGCTTAATAAAATAGTTTTAAACAGGAAAAATGGTCGTAAGTATTTACGAAGCATGGGTTTAGTACTTGATGATTTAGATAGGCAGTTCCTGAGTGATAGTCCGCGCGAGGAACTTAGAAATGTATTAAAGAACTTGCGCTTTTCTAAAAAGAAAATTGAAGAAAAAACAGCTTTTATTGCTGATGAATTAGATATTACAAATATTCTAGATGAAAAAATCGAAGATCTTGGTAATTTTGAAAAGGCTCGTGTGCTAATGGCCGTAGCTCTAGTACATGATCCTAAGATAATATATGTCGATGACGTATTTAAAAGAGTTAGTGATAGTGAAGGAAGAGTCTTAAATCAACTGCTTAGAAAAATGGCAACGCTTTTTGAAATAGCTATCATAACAACTTCGAGCAACTTGGGTGATAGTTTGTATGCTGACAGAGTTATTTTGCTAGATAAAGCTAAAATATCACTTGAAGGAAGCTTTGAAGAAGTAGCTGCTAAGGATAACCGCCTAGCTAAAGCAGGAATTGTCATTCCAAAAATGATCGATATGTCATTAAAGCTTCAGTTTTATGAACTACTCGATAAAATCATTACTGATGAGAAAGCGATGGTGAAAAAATTATGGAAATAATTATTAAAGATTTAGCTTTCGGAAGATATCTTGAAAATGTTAACTGTCACTTTGAAAGTGGAACTATAACCGGTATAACGGGTGTAGCAGGCCTCTATTTAATGGATTTATTAAATGGTGATATAGTCAGAACTTCAGGACGCTTTGTAATAAATAGTCATGAGATTAGTGAAGATTTCTACAAGCAATATCCACAGACAGTCGCATACATATCTGAGAACTATAGTTTCTACAGTAAAACCGTGTATGATGAATTTAAATTTACCAGTAACTACCGAGTATATAAAAATGACATGTTCAAAACTAAAATGAATAACCTACTTTTCCTAGTGGGACTTGATGAATCTTACGTAACTCGTGAAATTGAGAGTTTATCAAGTAGTGAAAAGATACTCGTATCAATTGCTCTTAACTTGTTCTTTGATCCACAAGTAGTATTAATTGGCGATATATTTAAATCACTAGATAAGAACAATACTAAGAAATTAATATCAATTATGAACAACCTTAGAGAGTCTAATAAAATAGTCGTTTTCTATTCAAAAGATCCGAATAACGTCTATGATTACAGTGATATCACACTAATCTTTGTCGGTGCAAGAAGCGATCGTTTTGGTCCAACTGACAAGGTCTATAGTAGTGAAAGCGTCTTGAAAGATAAACAAATTAAAGCTCCAAGCTTACCACTTATTACCCATTTAGCTAGAGCCAAAAAAGTTAAATTATCTTTTCATAAAGATGTTAGAGATATCATAAAGGATGTGTATAAACATGTTTAATAAAATAAGTTTTATAAATAAAGTTATTTCCGTAATTATTTTGTTTATTATTCTATTGATATTACCTAGTAATCAAATGATGTTCTTGCCATCACTACTAGTTCTAATCGTTGCCTTTGTTACAGGGAACAATAGAAATATTATCATATCGACATTATTTTTCTTGATATCATTTATTTTACCTAATTCATTTATTGTTATAGTAATATACAAGATAATTCTATTTATTTTCTTTCTTATTACAATTGAAAATGCACTGTCTAGCGAAGAAAAAAGATATATATACAGTTTTGTAAATAATAATAGACTTCTCGATAAACAAAAGCTTATCGGAAGATGCTATAAAAATGAACTTATGGATACAATTGAATTTGATAATTCTCTAATATATAAATATGCACTAGATAAAAATGAGCGCAAAAAATATAAGATGTACTTAAAAGAAGAGGCAGTTAAAAAGTTAAAGTATGAATCAAACTATAAATATATTGTCGATCGTTTGAGATTTGGAAGTTATCATGAAAAGGTTAAAGAAACGGTTGTTAAATCGGTTTGGACCAATGAAGATAATATCTATTTCGCTGTCTTTGTCTTTGCACTACTATTGTCATTATTTATGAGGTTTGGATGAGAATTAAGATAGTCTATGCATATGATGGAGCTCTTTTCTATGGTTTGCAGAAGCAGCCAAAACTAAGAAGTGTCGAATCATCTTTTGAAGAAGTTTTATTTGATATCAACAATAAAAGGAAAACAAAGTTTGCATCATCAGGAAGAACAGACCGTGGTGTTCATGCCAAAGGACAAGTTGCTCACTTTGATTTAAATGTTAAGATAACGATGGATAAGCTAAAGAGAGCCCTTAATAGTTATTTACCTGAAGATATTCATGTAATTTCTTGTGAAGAAGTAAGCGATGATTTTCATGCTAGATTCAGTGTTAAAGAAAAAATCTATACATATTACATCAATTGTGGTGAATATTCTGTTTTTGATCGTCACCATATCTATCAGTACGGAAGACCACTTGATATAACGAAGATGAAAAAAGCCATCAAATTATTTCTTGGGAAGCACGATTTTAAAAATTTTGTCTCTAATCAAGATGTTCGTGATAGTTATGTTAAAACAATTACTTTGGCTGAAATCAGTCAGGAGAGTGATATTATAAAAATCACTTTTCGCGGCAATGGTTTCATGAAGTATCAAGTTCGTAATATGGTTGGAACTTTGATCAAAATAGGGGAGTCTAAATTAGACCCTAGCGAAGTAGCTCGAATGCTTGAAAACAAAGAAGAAATTAGTACTTATACAGCTAAGGCAAATGGACTATATTTGAGCGAAGTTATATATTAAAAATAAAGAGCTAAATGTCTCTTTTTTATGTATAAAAAGATTGACTAAAACCCCAATGTTTAGTATAATCTTAATCGGTACATATCCCAATATGAGCCTGCAGTTTCCGAGCAGTGCTTAAGAAGGAGAAAATAATGAATAGTTTTATGCAAAAAAATGAAACAGTTGACCGTAAGTGGTTTGTCATTGATGCTGAAGATGCAATTCTTGGTAGATTAGCTACAAAAGCTGCTACTGTATTGCGCGGAAAGCATAAAGCGACTTATACACCACACATCGACTGTGGAGATTATGTAATTGTGATCAATGCTGAAAAAGTTAATCTTACTGGAAATAAATTAGACGATAAGATGTACTATAACCACTCTCAATATGCAGGTGGTCTTAGAACAAGATCTGCTCGTGTAATGAAAGAAAAATATCCAGTAGAGATGGTTGAAAAGGCTATCAAAGGAATGCTTCCAAAGAACCGTTTAGGTAGAAAAATGTATACAAAGTTATTTGTCTATACAGGTAGTGAGCATCCTCATGCAGCACAGAAACCAGAAGTTATGGAGGTTAAATAATGGCTAAGGAAAAAGTTAACGAGTACTATGGTACTGGTAAAAGAAAACTTAGTATTGCTAAGGTTAAACTAGTTCCAGGAACTGGTAAAATCTTTGTAAATGGTAAAGATGTAAATGAATATCTTCCATACCAAACACTAGTTATGGACCTTAAACAACCATTAGAATTCACTAAGACTGATAAGCAATTTGATGTCTATGCTGAAGTTAAAGGTGGAGGTTACTCAGGACAAACTGGAGCAATTAGATTAGGTATCGCTAAAGCACTTCTTGCTTACGATGCTAATACTCCAAAGGATTCTGAAAATAGTTTCAGAAAAGTCCTAAAACCAGCAGGATTTATCACACGTGATTCTCGTATTAAAGAGCGTAAAAAGCCAGGGCTTAAGAAAGCTCGTAAGGCTCCACAGTTCTCTAAACGTTAATGAGCATAATAAAAAACCATTTAGTAATAAATGGTTTTTTTCTTTGTTTAGAATGAAAAGAAAATAGCTTTCTCTTTTTTCTTCCAGTCGACTCCAGTTGAATATGATAAATCATCGAATAGTTCTTCAAGTTCCATCTTTTTATTTTTATATAAATATTTATCGACTTCTTTGATAATATTTTTAGTTTTCTTAATTGAATCGTCATATAGTTCAAACATACTTTTATTTGACTTGATAGTGTTATCAGTCGGATAGTTCCACTCCATTTTATCGACATTGAAGTAATCTCTTTCACGATAACTATGATATTTATATGAGATTATTCTAAGATCCATTCTCCCTCTTCGAAACAGATTTCCAAAGCGGTAGAATAATAGTTTAATGCCGTGTGGATCATATCTTAAAAATCTTAAGAAGAACTTCATATCTTTGAGACTCTTTCGATATTTTTTAGCAAAATTACTAATTCCAAATACTTCTCTAAATGTATGGTTTAACACATCGGTTAGTTCTGGACCTAAATCATTTATGAAGAATGAAAAGAATTTATATTTAAATGGATTTTTTCTAAGTACTTTTTCAATGATATGTCTATCAAAATTCATCTCAAGATCATGATGTAGTCCATTGTATTTCCATGAAGCTTTACGTTTTTTTCTAAATTGACCAGTTTTATAGACGATATATGGGTGCATTGTTGAATCAGTAGCAAAGTGAGAGATAGTACCATATAGAAAAGCTATGACCTGTGGTACTTCTTCATATCCTTTGAACTTAATATACTCAATCATCGTTACAAAAAAATCATTTATATAAGTAGTGTGAAATCTACTAGCAGTTTTTCTTGTCTGTTGGTTCTTCTTAGAAAAAGAATAAAGTTTATAGAAGTAAAAAGAATCCATACTTTGAGCAAAAGTTTTTAAATCATTGATGTTATCTAGTAAAAAACCTTGTTTTTCATCACTGAAACTTTCATAAACTTCCTCAATAATTCGCGCATGTGTTGCGGTAGTAGCCATATTACACCTCCATTTTCTAAGTTATTTATGTAACAATTATACCATATTTTTTAGACATAATTTCATAAAATATAATATCTATCATATAGCTAAGTGTGATATAATCTATAATAGGTGAGAATATGAAAGTAAAAAGATTTAGGAATCTAGACGAACAAATCGAAATTCTTAAAGCGAGAGGTATGATAATCGAAGATGAAATCTTCGCTAAAGATACTCTTCTTCGAGAGAACTATTTCTTTTTGAATGGATATAGACATTTATTTGTTGAAAGTCAAACTGATAAGAGATATCTACCTAATGTCCATTTTGAGGAACAGTATAGTCTATTTTTATTTGATAGACAATTTAGGAATATCATCTTTAAACATTTACTGATTATTGAAAATAATATGAAATCAATCATATCTTACCAACTTTCTAGGAAATATGGATACAAAGAAAAAGATTATTTAAAACCATCAAACTTTGATAAGAATCCTGCTAAACAAAGGCAGATTAACGATCTATTAAAGAAGATGAAAAGACAAGTTAGAATCAATGGGACACAACATTCAGCGACAAGTCACTACATCAATAACTATGGTTATATACCACTTTGGGTTTTGGTGAAGGTCTTATCGTTCGGAATAGTTAGTGAGATGTATTCGATTCTCAAATTAGAAGATCGTATGGCGATAGCTAAAATATATAATATAGATGCAAATGTCATGGTAAATTATTTACCTATTTTAGCTAACTATCGAAATCTTTGTGCGCACGAGGATATTTTGTTTGAAAATAGAACACAAAGAATAGTTGATGATACTATTTATCATAGATTGCTTGCCATACCTAAAGAAAATGATGAATATACACAAGGGAAGAATGATCTATTTGCTTTGATAATTATAATCAGACAATTTTTAACTAAGGCTGAATCTAAGAATTTAGTTATTGAAATAGATAGAGCTCTTGATAATTTAGATTACAATGTTAAAAGTATTAAAATAGAATCTGTATTAAGAAGAATGGGATTTCCAAATAATTGGAAAGAAATAGCTGATATAGAGAAAAAGGAGATAGAATATGAAGAACAACAATAAGAAGATAGCAATATTAGTTGCTACAATAGCTCTCTTTGCCTTTTTAATGGGGGTAGGAGCTAGTTTTCTAGCAAGTAACTATATAATTGACAATAGACTTAAAAAACTGTCACAGACAGGAACGGGGCTAAATACAAGCAATTTAGATGTCGATAAAGTTATGGTTAAAGATAAAGGTTTAGCAACAGCAATCGAAAGAGTCTATAACGCCGTAGTTATGATTGAAAGTAATGCTAATGGGACTTTTGCTGGATCAGGAAGTGGCTTTGTCTATAAAGTGGATGACAAATACGGATATATTATGACCAATCATCACGTTATCGAAGATGCAACTGGATTAAATATCAGATTTGCAAACGATAAAGAAGCGGCAGCTAAACTGTTAGGAAGCGATGAGTATTTAGATATAGCTGTCTTACAGGTAGATAAAAAAGATATTATTCAACAAGCTCCAATTGGAAAGAGTAGTGATAGCAAATTAGGTGATACTATTTTTGCGATTGGTTCACCAGTTGGGGGAGAATACTACAACACTGTTACAAGTGGGATAATTTCAGGAATGAATAGAAAACTTACAGTATCAGTAAACTCGCGTGAAGATTGGATTATGGAAGCTATCCAAGTAGATGCTGCTATCAATCCAGGTAATAGTGGAGGACCACTACTTAATGCCAGCGGCGAAGTAATTGGTGTCAACTCATTAAAATTAGTTGATAACACTATCGAAGGAATGGGGTTCGCTATTAAAATCGAAGATGCTTTAGCTCATGCAACCGAACTTGAAAAAGGTAAAGCAATCGATAGACCACTACTTGGAATTAATCTAACTAGTGTCAGTAATAAAGTAGAACTAGCTCGAAGTGGCATCAGTTTAGATCCAAGTATCGAAAGTGGTGTCGTTGTAATATCAGTTATCGATGGAAGTGGTGCAAGCAAATCAGAATTAAGAAAAGGTGATGTCATCACCATGATAGATGATCAAGTAGTTGAAAGTCCGGCATACTTAAAATATATTCTATATAAGTATCGTCCAGGCGATAAGATTAAAGTCACATATATGCGTGATAAAAGTCTTAAGACTACGACAGTATCACTAACAAAAGCAAACTAAGCAGCCTAGCTGCTTTTTATTTGTCAACTTATATGATAAACTGTTAATGCAACTGAATTTATACAAAAAGATAGTGAAAATCGATAGTGCTACCACTATTAAAAGAGATATAATTTCGGCAGAGGTGAGAAAAATGGCTAAATTTTCAGATAAATTAGCAAAGAAGAGGAAAGAGAATAATCTTTCACAAGAGCAGTTAGCAGATAGACTAAATATGTCTAGGCAAGCTGTCTCAAAATGGGAGTCTGGCTCATCGTATCCAGACATGGAAAAAATTATGGAGATTTGTAAAGTTCTAGATTGTACTTTAGAAGACCTACTTGACGATGGAACAATTAAAGGACAAACAAATACCAGATCTAGTTTTAATGATGTGATGAAAGATTTTTTAAATTTCATAACCAGATCATATAATATGATATGGTCAATGAGTTTAAAAGATAAATTAGTTTTTCTTATTGAAATGATTTTTATTTCAATAATATTACTAGTAATGTTTGAAATAATTGGAACGCTTGCAAAGCAGGCAATATATCCAATAATTAACTTTTTACCATATGGTAGACATGCCGTAATGTCGGTTTTTGTGGCGATATATCGTATCGTTTCATTAGTACTTTCAACGATAGTATTTATTCATCTATATAAGATTAGATATTTAGATTACTACATTACTGTTTCAGATAATGAAGTAGCTGCCAAGACAGTCGAAGAGCCAATTGGGGAGAATAAAAATATTAGAGAAGATAAACAAGGTAATCTTATCTATGAAAAGAAAAAAGAAAAAGTAATTATCAGAGATCCTAAACATAGTGGTTACAGCTTTATATCTTCGCTAGCAGATGTCTTGCTTATTTTCATCAAGGTAATGGCTGCTTTCTTAGCAATACCAATACTAGTGGTATTTGTCTTGCTAATTGTGGCTTTCACTTTATCACTGGTTGTTTCATCAAGTGGGACAATTTTCCTAACTATAGCTTTTGCTATTGCTGGGGGAGCACTAATTACATTCTTAGTAATCGAAGTAATCTTTAGGTTACTATTCAACAAACAGAATAATTTATTTAGACTATTTATTATGTTTATGATTGGTCTTGTTATGGTTGGAGTAGGAACGGGTCTTACAGTAGCAGAACTAGGAACCTATAAGATCGAAGATGTCACAAGTTCAAAAAGTTATAAAACTAAAACCGTTACCGAAGTATACGATTACAGTGATGATCTAGTACTGCACTTTTTATACAATGCTTCTAATGAAGTAATTATAGATAATAACGCAGATAGAATAACTGTCGAAGTAACTTGTTTTGAAGCACTTAAGTGTAACATTGAAAATTCAAAAGATGAAAAATTCAAACATGTAACATACACAGTAGGTAACAACTTAAAGTTTAAAGAAATATACAAAATAATTACAGATGGTATTAAAAACAAAGTTCTTTATGCTGGAACATCATCACCGATTAAAACTAAAATAACTTTATCACAAGAAAACTATCAAAAGATCAAAGAAATACACAGTGAGTATCACGGAAATTACAGATACTATTACAACGATTAAATAGTTTACTTAAAACAGATAATATGCTATACTTTTATGGCACAGGAGAATAGTTTAATGGTAGAATAGAGGTCTCCAAAACC
>CAYZRY010000003.1:0-61250 GCA_964481005.1 uncultured Muribaculaceae bacterium | reverse complement strand
GCGGCACAACCATATATTAAGTACACCCTTACTGGAGCAACAGTCGATAGTGAATTAGCAGCGGGAGCAACAACACAAGTCGGAGTTACAGTAACTTACGATAGTAATGCAACTAGCGTACCTACGACAGCTGTTAACCAATCGTTAGCAATAACACTTAATTACGTACAAAAATAAGAGACTTACAAGTCTCTTTTTTCTTTTAGCTTTTAAAAGTTTTGTGGTATCATATAATATGTGGAGTGATACGTATGGATTATACCTTGAAACTTGACTCATTCGAAGGTCCATTGGATCTTCTTTGGCATTTAATAAAAACAGCGAAGATGGATATCTTCGATTTAAATCTTGAACTGATTATCAATCAGTATTTAGATTATATAAATGCGATGGAAAAATTAAATCTCGATATAGCCAGCAGTTATCTAGTTATGGCATCGGAGTTATTAGAGTTAAAATCGCGTATGTTACTTCCTAGATACGAAGAAGAAACTGAGGAAGAAGATCCAGAACAAAACTTAGTAGACCGTTTAATTGAATATCAAAAATATAAGGACATCACCGAGAGCTTTAGAAAACTAGAGGAAGATCGTCAAAATTATTATACAAAACTACCCGAATCATTAGGTCAGTATATCGACGAAGAAACAAAAGTAAATTTTGGTGATGTATCAATTGATGATTTGGTCGAAGCTTTCAAAAAACTCTTAGAGGAAGCCGAAAAGAAAAAACCTTTACCTAAGAAAATAAGTCGCAAAGAAATTACTGTTGATGAAAAGATTTTTGAAATAAAAGAACGCTTTAAAAAGCAAAGTAAAATTAGATTCGTCGAATTTTTTGAAGTCTTAAGTAGAGATAATATTGTCGTTACATTTTTAGCTATTTTAGAGATGGCTAAAGATGGTCAGTTATCGATTACCCAGGATGATAATTTTAGTGAAATATACTGTGAGGTTAGCAAATGAATTTAGAAGCAATATTGGAAGGATTACTCTTTGTCGTTGGGGACGAAGGTTTGAGCCTAGAACAAATAAGTGAGATATTATCGATTGGTAATGAAGAAGCCAAAGCATTAGTATCAAATTTAAGAGAAGTCTATGAAGCGGATAATCGCGGAATTAGAATTACTTTTTTAGGGAATAAATTTAAATTAGCTACTAAGAAAGAGCATCAAGTATATTATCAAAAATTAATCGAACGACCAGACTCCAATGAATTGTCACCGGCAGCTCTAGAGTGTTTGGCAATTGTTGCTTACAATGAACCAATAACTCGCACAAAATTAGATGAGATTAGAGGGGTCAGCAGCAGGGATATGCTTAAGAAACTAGTTGCCAAAGGACTACTTAAAGAAATAGGGCGAAGTGATCAAGCAGGAAGACCAATTTTATATGGTATTACCAGTCAATTTTGTGACTACTTTGGTATAGCTTGCAAGGAAGATTTACCAAAGATAGATTTTTCAGCCAGTGAAAGCATCGAAAGTGACTTGTACGATAGCTCATCTCATGGCGAAGAGGTAGAAGTTTTATAAAAAGAACATTTAATATATTTTTTGTTTTGAAAACAAAAGACATGTGATATAATGTTTTTGCCTGCCCGTGTGGTGGAATTGGTAGACGCGATGGACTCAAAATCCATTTTTCTCACGAAAGTATCGGTTCAAGTCCGATCACGGGCACCAAAGTAAATAAGAAGCTATATGCTTCTTTTTTTAATTTTATGAGTAATTTTAAGTGGAAAAAAGACAAATTTTAATGTATAATAATAATTAGTAAAAATAGGGGAATAAAGAATAAAAAGTGGAGGCCAATATGCTAAGTGAAAAGGATCTTCTTTTAGCTGTTCACATGGCAAAAGAAAACGAAGATATTTACCTAGACCATAATCGTCAGGTAACTGTTTTAAGGGGCGGCGTTGCTGCTATGAGTTTTTATTTGCCAAAAAATAGAACTGATAGTCTAGGACAATTATTTTCTTCGGTCATCGATGAAAATAATAGTGAAGAAAATTATGCTATCTATTTGAGTGACGGTAAAGAAATTAGAGAAAATGATAAGACAAAGGTAATGGTCTTACGTAATCAAATAGTTAAATTAACTTGGGATGAGTTTATTAGTAGCTACCAAAGTGCTTTTGTAAATGCTGAGACAGTTGAAAAGCTTTCTGATAAGTTCGACTGTGTCTTTGCCAATGATTTAGAGAAACTAATTTCATACTCTAAACACGGGATAACTTTTACTGGTGATATAAATGCTAGATTATTTTCCTTTGATGAAATGATGGATTTAAACTATCAAGCAGATGGAGAATTACTTTTACCAATTGCCGAATACGAAGGAAGTATCATCTGTTATCAGTGTTCTTCAAGATTTTTTGTCAGACTTGAAAACGGTGAGATTAAAAACAAATCTACCAATCTAGATGAAGTTGTCATAGATGCAGCTAGAGAAATAGATGAAAGTATTTTAAATATCGAAGAACAGCTTGAAAAACTAAGTATTGGTACAATTAAAAAGATCGATCTGCCTGATGAAGATGGTATTGAAATGATTGCTAAAACTATCGAAGTAGATGGTACTGAAGTAAATGTCAAAATTAGTGATGATGTTTCTTTTGATATGTCAGCCCTAATCGAATTAGTCGATATTAAAATAGATGAAATGTTTCAAGCCCAAAAAGATAAAGAAAAAGAGAATGTCGCTAAGATTAAAACTAAACTTGATCAAATGACACAAAAGAATGAAGAAGCTAAAGCTAAAATAAAAGAGCGTGAACAAGCTAAGAAATCATTTAGATTAGATATTGTCTCATCACTTAAAAATAGTGCTAAGAATTACGCGTTTAACTTAAATGAAACAGCTAAATTAGTAGTAAGTCATCTGCCATATTATGAAATAGGTGATGGACTTGGCATTATTAAAGTACCTGCTCTAGAATTAACTGATCACAGTGTTATCGAAGGAAACAACATTGATCTTGGAAGAATCAATTTAAAGACAGTTAGTATCGATAGTAAGAAAGCAGTCTTTGAAGTTGTCAAAGCGCCACTAGTTGTCGATATGCAGGGAACAGGTTTAAAAAGGGGAAATAAAATAGAATTTCTTTTCGATAAAGAAAAAGCTTATCGCATCAATAAAAGTGGAGCTATGGAAACGTGGTCTATGTCACTTGAAAAAGCAAGTTTCACGAGAGAACTTCGCAATACTGAATATGGCCGTTTGATGAAGCTTATGAAAGATACTGAAACTTATCAAAAATACAGTGAAATAGAAAAGTATGAGACTAAAAATTCAGTTATGTTATTCTTGTACTTTGTTATGAATAATAATGATGAAGCTAAAAAGGTTGAACTTGAACGCATCATTAAAACTAATGAAAGCTTATATGAAGAGTTTATCAGTAAATATAACCTAGAAAAGGCTATGCAAGAAAAAGATCTTTTATCTAGTTTTAGGGATAAAGAAAAGTTTATTGAAAAAGCTAACTTTGTTCGTGGTTTAATCGATTCTAATTGGGTCTATTATCCTAGATATATTTTTGGGCAACATCGTTATTTTGAAAGAGATGCGTTGATGGAAGAATACATCAATTATCGCAATGACAGCTTATCACTTGATGCTTTTAAAATATATTTAGAAAAGCTTTTTGCTCAGTATAATCTCTATAGTAAGCTTAAAGGTGAAGGAAAAGAAAACCTAGATGCATGTCTAAACTATTTATCGAAAGTATTTAAAAATAATCCAGTTTATGGAGAAACAGTTAAGTACGAAATAGAAAAACATATTCTAATCGATGAGAGTGAAGAAGAGTTATCACTACTTATATCGAAGATATGCCGAAGAGGAATTGACGATTATAACGACTTTAAAGAGTATGAATATGAAGTCCAAGAACTCTATCGTAAGGGTGAGTTAAAGTATCCGATCTTCAGTGATAAATTTGAATTAGATTCAATAAAGGGGGAGATTTAAATGACTAAAGAAAAAAGAGATAATCTCATATATTTAAAGAATCGTAGTGTCGGTTTTAGAATATCTATTCCAGATACATTTATCGAAGTTAAGAAAGAGATGTATTCTAAACTAGGAGTTGAACAAAATACTTTATATTTATTTTCAGTAGATCGTCAAACTAGTTTTTCAGTTACTTTTGCTGGGTTTTCTAACAGTCGTGATTTTGAAAAATTAGCTAAGTTTAATGCTGAAAAGTTCAAAGACGAAGAATTAGTTTTAATTGCTTCGGAAAAAGAAACGTATAAAGATTTGCAGGCATATTCATACTATCTTCAAAAACAAAATAAGAAGATTAGAAATACTATTGTTTTAATTAACGATATGTTAGTTAATTTTAGTCTTAATTTTGATCATAAAAATATGCTCAAAGAGATTAAAGATTTTAAGAAGAGTAAAGAAAGTTTACTACTTGATGAAATTTTGAAGTCATTAAAGACGTTTACACCAGTTAATCCGCCGATGATGATTGAAGAACCAGTCAAAGTTGTCGAAGAAGTCGAGGAAAAAGCCATCGAGCTTCCAGCGAAGAGTTTATCACAGACAATTGTCGAGACAGAATGTAAGTATCGCGGAATAAAAGTACCTAATTTTTACTTTAAGTATAACTACTTTAAAAATGGGGAAGTGGTCTTACTTACAACAATTGATAAAGAGCTTTACTTTAGCGGCTTTAGAGATTCATTTGTCGTCATCGATAATGGAGACTTGAGTGCTAAGCTTAAAGATATCACTCTTAAACATTTCGAAGACTTAATGAAGATGGATATTAGTGGTCAAAGACCAAAGAGCAATTCATCGATTGTCAGCAAATTAAATGATAAATATTTATATATTGATTTAGAAAGTGATACAGATAAAGCAGTTTTGAACAAATTCTTTATTGAACTTTTATCGATATTTAAAGAAGCACATATAAGTGGAAAAGAAATTTTCCCAGCAGGTATGTATAACGAAGAAGTCGAAGAAGTAGTGGTTGAACCAGAAGTCTATAAGATTCCTGACGAAGAAATACTTTCAGCTGTTATCATCGAAGAGCCTACTGTCGAAGTAGTTCCTGAAGAAGTAGTTGAAATAGTCGAAGCACCAGTTGTTGAAACAAAAATTATCAATGAAAAAGAATCTAGATTAAATGCACCAGAGTTAAACATTGAAATGTATGATACTGAAGCTATCTATCATTTTATGAATGGTGCACCTATCTTTACTTATCATGTACCTAAAGACTATGCTCATAAAATTGTCAGAGAATACAATGCTTTCGATTTAGATAAAAATGGGGAAGTGGTCTTTAGAATATTCATGTTCCCTTGTGAAACAAAAGATTCTTACGAAGTTAAAGTAAAAGATTGGATGGATAAAAATATTCATGCAGCCGGAGGCTTAGAAGAAGAAAAATTAGAACTTTTAAGCACTGGACAAGAAGTTAAAACATATCTACTTAACAATGATAAATTTTATAAAACTATTTATAGCTCGGGATATTTAATTGCTATTTCGGGAATGCTTAGTGTTGATAACCTCAGTATTGCAAGCTTTATTTTAAGTAGAGCTGAACAAACTGAAGCAAGTCCTGGATACATCGAAGCTTTCGATCGTAAATTGCGAAATTTCGAGCTGTTAAAGTCAGAAAACATTCCATATTTATCGGAATTACCACTACTAGATAGTACCGTTGATGCTCATTATCGCAGCGTTGATGAAGTAGCTCGAAGAGCAATAGCACTATGTATAAGTGCAAACTTTGCTATCGATGTGGCTAATACCGAAAATAAAAAAGAACTTAAAACTTCGAAGAAATTCTTTACCAAATTACTAGATAAATACAAAGCTAAAAATTATTTAAGTAATCGTGAAAAAGAATTATTTGACAGTATGGATAAGGACTTAGCTATTCAAATTTCTTGGCAACTTGAAGGTCTAGTCGTTCTGTTTTGGGCTTTGAAGTTAATTGATGAATTATCATATCCAAAAGAATTAATTAATCCATCAAGTATGTCATCTATTTTATCGGATAGTAAAAACTATGTCGATTTTATCAATAAATGTGAACTTCGTCCGATGGGAGAAATACTCGATTTTGCCGATTTAACTTATCGTTATGATTGGTACTGCGAGGATGCTCGTCGAAATGGAGTCGACATTGACGAAAAGATCAATGCTGAAATAGTGCTTGAACGTAATCATGCATTTACTTGGCTTATTCAAGATCTTGCTTGGGATGATATAAATATTGATACCTAGGAGGTAGAGATGAAAAATTTAATTGGAAATCAGTGGATTGATGCAAATAGTAAAGAAACTATTGATGTTTTAAATCCCTATAGTGGAAGATTAATTGATAAGATACCTAACTCTGGTTTTAACGATATTAATGAGGCTGTAAGGCTATCGATTGAGGCTAAACACATGTGGTCTAAAACAAGCATATATGAACGTAGTAAAATTATTGAAAAGTTTGTTTCTATGGCTTTGTCAAGAATCGATGAACTAGCTACTTTGCTAACGCGAGAAACAGGAAAACCGATTAAGGAATCGTACGAAGAAATGCGTAAATTTCTATCGATTGTTCCAACATATATTGAACGTTCTAAACACATGTATAGCGATTTTATTCCAGAAGGCTTAACCAAAGATAGTGAACACACAATTACTTCGACAAGTAGACATCCAATTGGAGTTGTGGCCATCTTTGTTCCTTCGAATATGCCGGTTGTGACATTTGCTCACAAAGTTCCATCGTCATTGCTGATGGGAAATACGGTCATTATAAAGCCGTCTTCCAAAGCGCCACTGACGATTACTAAGCTGACATATTTATTGCGTAGTAGTGGAGTGCCAGCCGGAGTTTTGCAAATTATTCAAGGTAAGGGTGAAACAACTGGCCAAGCTTTAGCAGCTCATCCTGATATTCAGCTTATATCTTTTACAGGTTCAACTGTCTCAGGAATGAAAGTTATGGAACAAGCTTCTCACAATCTAACGAGAGTTTTGTTAGAACTAGGTGGAAACGATGCCTCGATTGTCTGTGAAGATGCCGATATCGATTTGGCGGTTGACGAGATAATCAAAGGACGAATGAGCAACAGTGGACAAGAAGCAGCAAGCTCTAAAAGAGTTCTAATTCATGAAACTATCAAAGATAAATTTACTGAAAAACTTGTCGATAAAGTAAAGAGTTTAAAAGTAGGCAGTCCAAGTAGTCAAGACACAGACATTGCTTGTTTGATTGATGAACGTGCGACGATTAAAGTCGAAAATCAAGTTAAAAAATTAATCGATGATGGTGCTAAATTACTCTGTGGCGGAAGAAGAATCGATAATGTTTATGAACCGACAGTCATCACTGATGTTGTCGCTAGTATGGGAATAGCTAATAACTTAGAAGTACTAGGACCAGTTATTCCACTAATTACTTATAGCAGTATTAAAAATGCTATCGACATTGTCAACAATTCACCATACGGTTTAACGGCGTCGATTTTTACTAAAGATTTAAAGACAGCTTTTCAAGTTGCATCTAAGTTAGAAGTAGGAACAGTTATCATCAATGGACGAACTTCTTATCGTTCGGCAGATATGCCATTTGGTGGTTGGAAATACTCCGGTTTTGGAACTGAGGGGGTAACAAGTACGCTTGAGCAATTATCCTTAGTAAAAGTAACAGTATTAAAAGATATCTTAAAATGATATCTTTTTTAAATTATTATGATATAATCTTTTCACGAGGTTGGCAGATGAGAATAGGCATAGATATAGATGATACAATTGTAGATACATCTAAAAGAATCGAAGAATATTTAATCGAGCATTTAGATTACAGTGATAAAGATGATATTCACGAACAAACAAAATTAGTTTTGCTCAGTGATTTCCAGGATTCAAAATCAATCAACTTTGTTAAAGATCACTTTAGGCAAATAGCCGAGTCAGCGCTAGTCAAAGAATATGCACTGGATGTCTTAAATAGGCTTAAGGAGCGTCATGAAATATATATCATAACAGCTCGCAGTGATGATCTTACTAAAGCTATCGATATGACTATCGACTACTTGAGGGATTACAACATTCCTCATGATAAACTGATTACCGGAGCTTTCGATAAAGTCGAAGATTGCGTTTATCACGAGATAGACCTGATGATTGATGATAAATTATCTACTATCGAAACGATTAGAAATGCCGGGATTAAAACATTACTTTTTACTTCGCCATTAAACGAAAATTTTGAAACAAGTTCGCCGAGAGCTAAAGATTGGTTAGAAGTAGAAAAGTATATACTAGAGCTTGAAAAAGAACTATAAATATGATATATTAGTCATTAGTTAAAACAAGTGCGAAAGACGGAAAAATTATAATATTTACAGAGAGTCTAAGTTTGGTGGAATTAGATAATTAAAGATTTTTCAGATCACTTTCAATGTTCTCTATGAAGATAGAGACGGTAACGCGTTATAGTTTTGAGAAGTAATTAAGGTGGTACCACGATCATTCGTCCTTTGGGGAAGAATGATTTTTTTTGGAGGAAAATATGCTATTTAAAGAATTATCAAAAGAAAAAACACATCTAGTTGAGGAGAAATTCTCTGAGAACTGGAGAAAAATGAATATATTGGAAAAGTCGATCAATAGTAGAGATGATTATTGGGTCTTTTACGATGGGCCAGCTACGGCTAATGGAATGCCTGGACTTCATCACATGGTTGCAAAGTTCCTTAAAGATACTTTCTGTAAGTATAAGGCCATGCAAGGAAAGAAAGTCTTACGTAAAGTAGGATGGGATACTCATGGTTTGCCAGTCGAAGTACAAGTTGAAAAAGAACTTGGTTTTAGTGGTAAACAAGAAATTGAAAAATATGGAATTAAAGAGTTCAATCAAAAGTGTCGTGAAGCTGTATGGACTAATGAAAAAGCTTTCTCTGATTTGACAACAAAGATGGGACAGTTTATCGATTTGGATAATCCGTATGTTACTTATCATGATGATTATATTGAAACTGAATGGTGGATACTTAAAAAATACTTTGATGAAGGACTATTTTATCAAGGTCACAAGATTCTTCCATACTGTCCAAGATGTGAAACAGGTCTTGCTTCTCATGAAGTAGCCCAAGGGTACAAAGAAGTAGATGTTAACAGTGTTATTGTCACTTTCAAAAAGAAAGATGAAGATGCATACTTTCTTGTTTGGACAACTACGCCATGGACACTTATTTCTAATACTGCAATCTGTGTTAATCCAGATGAGACTTATGTCAAAGTACAAAGTGGGGGATACAAGTTTATCCTAGCTGAGAAACTTCTTTCACAGGTTTTAGGTGAAGAAGTCGAAGTACTTGAAAAGTATAAGGGAAGAGATTTAGAATACACTGAGTATGATCAATTAATTCCGTCACTTAGTTCAGATAATAAAGGTTTCTATGTAACTGTCGATAATTATGTATCGATGGATGATGGAACTGGAATAGTTCATATTGCTCCGGCATTTGGACAAGATGATTACAATATTGGTAAGAAGTATGATTTACCATTCTTTAATCCAGTTGATGAAAGTGGTAAGTTCAATGATGGTTTGTGGAAGGGAATGAATATTTTTGAAGCAGATGCTGAAGTTATCAAATACTTAAAAGAAAATGATAGACTGTTTAAGAAAGTTAAATTCAGTCATAATTATCCACATTGTTGGCGCTGTGATACACCACTTATGTATTCAGCTAAAGAAAGCTATTACTTAGCAGTCACTAAGTATAAAGATACAATTATTGAAAATAATAAGTCAGTTACTTGGTATCCTGATTTTGTCGGAGAGAAAAGATTTGCTAACTGGCTAGAGAATCTAAATGATTGGGCAATCTCTAGAAACAGATACTGGGGAACACCCCTTCCTTTATGGAAATGTTCTTGTGGTCATGAAGAGATGATTGGATCACGTGATGAAATGTGTGAAAAAGCGATAAGCGAAATTCCAGAAAATATCGATCTTCACCGTCCGTTTGTCGATGAGATAGTGCTTAAGTGTTCTAAATGTGGTGGCGAAATGCACCGCGTTGAAGAAGTTATCGATTGCTGGTTTGATAGTGGAGCTATGCCGTTTGCACAGTACCATTATCCATTTGAAAATAAAGAATTATTCGAAACACAATTCCCAGCTGATTTCATCTGTGAAGGAATTGATCAAACAAGAGGTTGGTTCTACTCACTAATGGCTATATCTAGCTTCGTTATGGGAAAATCACCATATAAAAATGTTCTAGTAAATGACTTACTACTTGATAAAGATGGGAAGAAGATGAGTAAATCTAAAGGTAATGTCCTCGATCCATTTGCTTTGATGAAGCAGTATGGGGCAGACACAATTCGCTGGTATTTGCCTTATGTTTCACCAGTTTGGACACCCCTTAAATTTGATGAAGAGGGTCTTAAAGAAGTTTATTCAAAATTCTTTAATCCACTTCGTAATACCTATAATTTCTTTGCTCTATATGCTAACACTGACAAAGTCGATCCACGCACTTTCGAAGTAGCGTACGATGAGCTTGAAGAAATCGATAAATGGTTATTATCTAAATATCACAACTTACTTAAGTATGTAACTGAAAGTTACGAAGTATACGACTTGCACAAAGTTGTCAGAGCTATTACTAATTTTGTAAGTGAAGACTTATCTAACTGGTATATTCGTCGTAATCGTCGTCGTTTTTGGTCAAGTGAACTAGATCTAAGTAAAAAAGCTGTCTATAAGACAACTTACGAAGTGCTATTTGGATTAGCTGAAATGATAGCTCCGATTGTACCGTTTATTTCAGAAGAAATTTACTTGGCACTAAGTGATGCAGAAAGTGTTCATTTAGCTGATTTCCCTAAATATGATGAAAAGTATATCGATAGTCATATTGAAGAGAAAATGGATCTTGTCAGAGACTTAATCTCACTTGGAAGAAATGCTAGAGAAGAAGCTCGTATCAAGGTAAGACAACCACTTAATGAAATATATTTAGATGCTAAAAACAAAGCTATTATCGATGATCTAGTTTCATTAATTGAAGAAGAGTTGAACGTTAAAAAGATCGTCTTCGTCGAAGATTTATCTGAGTATATGGACTTTGAAATTAAAGCAAACTTTAAATTGTGTGGTCCGATCTTTGGTTCTAACATGAAAGAAGCAGCGGCTAAAATTAATGCTTTAACTTATGCTGATGTGTTAAAACTTGAAAATGGAGTCGAAGTATCAATCGAAGTAGCCGGTGAAAATCATAATTTAACAACTGAGATGGTCGAAGTTAGAATAAGTTCTAAAGAGGGCTTTAATGCTAGTCAAGCTGGCAACAACTTCATCATTCTAAATACTCACTTAAGCGAAGAGCTACTTGTCGAGGGAAGAGCTAGAGAATTAATTTCGAAAGTTCAACAGATGAGAAAGAGTAGTGACTTCGAAATAGTTGATCGTATAAATATCTTATACGAAGCTAATAGTGAACTTGAAAAAGTTTTAAATAGTTTTGAAACACTTATCAAAGATGAAACACTTGCCGAAGCATTTATTGAAAGTAGTAAAGCAACAAATGAACTTGAACTAAATGATATAAATGTCAAAATATCTGTGGAAAAGATAGAGAAATAGTTGAAAACTTCAACTATTTTTTATGCTATAATATAACAAGTAGGGAGGTACTTATGACGATTTTACCAGCAGATACATATACAGTAGTTAACAAGACAATAATTACTGATTATGACAAAAACTTAATTACTCTTTTGTACCAACCAATAATTGGTAGTAGAGCTGTCAGTCTCTATTATACTTTACTTGATGAAACAGTTAAGCAGCAACTGATGACTAAAGAAGAAACTCATCATCATTTGATGAAGATACTTCAGTTAAAATTAGAAAGTATAATTGTTGCAAGAGAAAAACTAGAAGCTATAGGACTACTTAAAACCTATGTTAAAACTGGCGATATTTCATCTTACGTCTATGTCCTTTATTCACCAGTATCACCGCTTGAGTTTTTTAATCATCCAGTACTAAATGTCGTTTTATACAATAACTTAGGTAAGAGTGAATATCATAAAATTGTCGATTACTTCAAAGTACCTAACATTAATGTTAAGGGTTATGAAGATATTAGTACGAGCTTCAGTGAATGTTTCAGTCCCCAAGCAGGACAAATTTTTGGTGAAAACGACAATATCATAAATCGTGAAACAAACAAGTTAGATATATCGACAAGTATCGATTTTGATATGTTAATATCGAGCATTCCAAAAGCGTTGATTAGTGATAAAACTTTTAATGAAGAGGTTAAATACTTAATTAATTCACTAGCATATATATATGATATCGATGATTTGAACATGCAAGTACTTGTTAGAAATAGTCTAAATGAAAAAGGTCTAATTGATCAAAATGAGCTGCGTAAAGCTAGTCGTAATTACTATCAGTTTGAAAATGCTGGTAAACTACCAACATTAATATATAGTAAACAACCTGATTATTTGAAGAAACCTAAGGGAGACATTTCCAATCGTGCTAAATTAATTTACACTTTTGAAAACATCACTCCTTACGATTATTTAAAGAGTAAATATAAAGATGCTGAGCCAAGTGCTAGAGAGCTTAAAATAATCGAAGATTTGATGATTAATTACAAGTTAAAACCTGGTGTAATAAATGTTTTAATATCTTATGTGCTGCAAATTAACAATCAAAAATTTAATAGAGCTTATGTTGAAACAATTGCTTCGCAGTGGAATCGATTAAACATTGAAACAGTCGAGGAAGCTATGAAAATATGTGAGAAGGAATACAAAAAAAATAATAGAGTTCCTAATAAAAACAAAGTTAAAAAAGATGAAAAAGTTAGTGATATTCCAACATGGTTTGAAGCTGATCTTTCAAGTAGTCCTTTATCTGATGAAGAGCAAGAGGAAATCGATAAGCTTTTTGAAGATTATAAATAGATTGTCAATTTATATTAAACATGTTAGAATTATAATGAAATCGTTGATTGAGATTAGTAATGTGAATAGTCTTCTCCTAGAGAGTCTGCGCTTGGTGTAAGCAGATGAAGTTATCACACGAAATCTACTCATGAGAGAATTTAATATATTCCGGGTAATGCCGTTAGACAAGATGAGACTAAATGGGGTGGTATCGCGCAAATGTGCTCCCAAGCTAGTCTTTTTTTTGTAGAAAGTAGGGAAATATGAATCAGTTAATTATGGCCAAAGAATTAGTCGAAGAACTATTCAAAGAAAAAGTTGATAGAGCAGGTAAACCTTATACAGGTCATCTTTATCGAAGTAGTGACAAATTTGAAGATGAAACAAGAAAAGTAGCTGCTATTTTGCATGATGTCATCGAAGATACCGAAGTTACAGCCGAGGATTTACTGTCCATGGGCTTTACTGAAGAAGTAGTGGAAATAGTTAAAATACTTACTAATAACCATGGTAGTTACGATGAGTTTATCGACTATATAATAGCTAGTGATAATATAGCAGCAATGGAAGTAAAATTATCTGATCTTGAAGACAATATGGATATGACAAGACTTCCAGAAATTAAAGATAATGATCTAATTAGACAAGATAAATATCGTAGATCCTACCAAAAAATAATTAACAGATTAAATAAGGAGAACAAATAATGATAGATATAAAATTTTTAAGAGACAATCCAGAGGTTGTTAAAAATAATATAAAAAAGAAATTTCAAGATGATAAACTTCCATTAGTTGATGAAGTTATTCGTTTGGATGAAGAGCGAAGAAATCTCCAGTTAAATGGAGATAATTTGCGAAAAGCACGCAATGAACAAAGTAATTTAATTGGTCAGTTGATGCGTGATAAGAATATTGATGAAGCAAATAAAATTAAAGAAGAAGTAGCAGACATTAACAAGCAGTTAGTTTCTATCGAAGAACAAGAAAAAGAAATTGCCATCAAGGTTAAAGATATTATGATGGTCATTCCAAATATAATCGATGATACAGTACCGATTGGTAAAAATGATACTGAAAATGTCGAAGTAGAGCGTTTTGGAGAGGCTTTTGTACCAACTTACGAAGTGCCATACCATGCCGATATTTGTGAAACTTTTGGGGGACTAGATAAAGAGAGTTCAGGAAGAACTAGTGGTAATGGTTTCTATTATTTAATTGGTGATATTGCTAGACTTCATTCAGCCCTAATTAGTTATGCCAGAGACTTCATGATCGATAAAGGTTTTACTTATTGTTTGCCACCATTTATGATTAGAAGTGATGTCGTAACCGGTGTTATGAGTTTTGCTGAGATGAATAATATGATGTATAAAATTGAAGGAGAAGATCTTTATTTAATCGGTACATCAGAACATTCAATGATCGGTAAGTTTAAAGATCAAATAATTAATGAAGCAGAATTACCCATTAAAATGACATCTTACTCACCATGTTTTAGAAAAGAAGTCGGTGCTCACGGTCTTGAAGAACGTGGAATATACAGAGTTCATCAGTTTGAAAAACAAGAGATGGTCGTTTTATGCAAACCTGAAGAAGCTATGCAGTGGTACGATAAAATGTGGGCATACACTGTCGAATATTTTAGAAATTTAGATGTACCAGTTAGAACACTTGAATGTTGTAGTGGTGACCTTGCTGATTTGAAGGTTAAATCATGTGATATTGAAGCATGGAGTCCAAGACAACAAAAGTATTTTGAAGTTGGTTCTTGTTCAACTCTAGGTGATGCACAAGCTCGGCGCCTTGGAATACGTATGAAAACAGACGAAGGTAATCAGTTCTTAGCAACTCTTAACAACACTGTTTTAGCTAGTCCTAGAGGTTTGATTGCTTTAATTGAGAATAACTACCAAGCTGATGGAAGTATCAAAGTTCCACTAGCATTAAGGCCTTACATGGGTGGTAAAGAACTAATTGTTCCAACAGTGAAAGGTAAATAATTAAGAATGAAAAAATTCGATAAAACAAATTTTATAATAGTCTTATTTGTTTCTATTTCAATATGTATATTGATACTTAGTATCTACACAGCAATTAATGTTTCACATTCGATTGTATTACCTCAGACAAAGCCAAAGACAATTGTTAAAACATATGAAAAAAATAGAGTAGTTTATTTTGAAAGTGACTATTCGGTAGCAGATAAATTTTCGTTAAACAAAGAAGCTTCACTAGAGATGATTAATAGTGAAAAGGATATATATTTTGTCTATCTTGCTCACGATCAAAGAAACTATCGTAGTTTTGATGATTATGTTAAAAAGATTCTTGATGCCAATGCCGAGATATACGGAGCATCTAAAGAAGTAACAAGTGATTTAACTATCGATGGCAAGGCAGGTAAAACAACTAGTTATCTATATACTAAGGATGGTTTAGAAATGTTTATTAAGATATTTTTATATCAAGATGGTAATAGTTTTAATGAATTTATCATGTGGGGAGAAAGTAATAATAAAGACTTGATTGTCAAGGACTTAACAAATCTTAAAATTGATTGATACAAGTATCTTCATGTGTTATATTTAACTTAGAAAGGGATTTTATGATTAAGAGAAGAGACATAGTGACAGCCATTTTATTGACACTTGTAACTTGTGGTATTTACGGAATTTTTTGGTTTATCGCAATAACTGATGAAACAAAATTATTAACTAAGAGTACTAGACTTACAAGCGGAGGAACAGCCTTCTTATTATCACTTGTAACTTGTGGTATCTATAGTTACATTTGGGCTTACAACATGGGTAAATCACTTAGTGAATACAAGCAAACTAAAGGTCAAATGGCCGAAGATCAAAGTATATTATTCTTGATACTTCAGCTAGTTGGATTATCAATAGTAACTTACTGTTTAGTTCAACAAACTCTAAATGAAGAAGTTCAAGCGACAGAAGTAGTAGCTTAAGAAAGGAAAGAATAGTAATATTCTTTTTTTGGATATGGAAGTAAGAAAGAAAAAAGTAATTTTATTTGTTGGAATAAGTATATTATTAATAATTGCTTATGCCGCTATATTTAAATTCTTTGGAATTGGTATTCCATGTCTTTTTCATGAGTTAACAGGTCTTTATTGTCCGGGATGCGGAATAACAAGAGCTCTAGTTTCACTGCTTAGTCTCGATGTCTATCAAGCAATTAGATACAATGCTCTAGTAGTAATATTTTTGCCAGTAGCAATACTACTTATTATGGAGCAGATAAAAGCATACGTATATGATAAGCAAAACGAAGATATAGTAGACTCCAATATAATTATCGTTTTTATCATCTTAGCCTTACTGTATGGAGTTTTAAGAAATACTGAATATTTTCAGTGGCTAGCACCAACTATTTTGTAGGTGTCAGTTTAAGTAAAAACAAGAAATACCTTTCTTGTTTTTTAATTTATTATGCTATAATTATAATAGGTGAGTATATGAAAATAGTTAGACAGATATTAAATTTTATTTTTTCAATTACACTTTTTTTGAGTGTGACATTATTGACCGTGATATTCGTTTCAAAAGAAATTGGTAATGATGGTTTTATTGCTAAGATGGTTAATGATCAAATGATTAGCAATGCTTTAAAAGATGAAGATATCGATATAAATGAACAGATATTAATTGGACGAGGAGTCGATTTTGAACATCATAAGTATATAGATATGACTGAGGTAAGTAGTGATTATTTGAATCGTTTAATTCAAACTAAAACAGTTAATCCTGATCGCTTTGTAAAAATTAGTCAGATTAAGTTTGAAAAAGCTATCGAGGAAAGTGGTCTAGATATCAATTATCGAAAAACTGGTGTAAGTGATATCGAAGAAAGACTAGATAATGAGTTTAACACTTTCTATAAAAGTGCTAGAGTTAGACTTATGTTAAAGATGGGGCAATCAGATACCTTTTTACTGATGATGGTCATCATGATGTTAATATCACTTGTTAGTTTGAAACTAGTTAGTAAGAGAAATCTCCATGTAGCTAAAATATTGTTATTTACTTTGATTATAAATATTGCCATGTATCTACTAAGTTTTATGGTTTTATCAATCCCGCATTACAGTGGAAAGTTCCTGGCAGTTTACTTAAATATTTTACTTGAGCATACAGGAAAACTATTACTGACAACAGTTTCAGTCTTATCGCTACTGGTCATAATTGTCGTATCTTCGATGTTTATGATGGTTAGGAGAGAGCGTAAGATTGCTAAACGTAAAGGTATTAAAACGCTAGATAATTTCTTTGATGATTACGATGTCGATCTAGTTATCGAAGAGGTTAAGAAAAAGGAAGAAGCTAAAAAAGCTAAGAAGAAAAAGAAGAAAGAAAATAAAAAGGAGGAACAATGAATTACACAAAAGAAGTAGAAGAAATGTGCTTTGTCAAACAGGGAGATAGTCATGGACCAGCGCCAATACCTCAGGAAGGTAATTGGACTAAGAGTAAAGAAATAAGTGATATTTATGGACTTACTCATGGAGTAGGATGGTGTGCTCCACAGCAGGGTGCTTGTAAGCTTACCTTAAACATTAAGGGAGGTATTATCGAAGAAGCGCTTGTCGAGGTAATCGGATGCTCAGGAATGACCCATTCAGCAGCGATGGCTGGTGAAATATTACCTGGTAAGACACTGCTAGAAGCATTAAATACTGATCTAGTTTGTGATGCGATAAATGTAGCGATGAGAGAACTGTTCTTACAGATTGTCTATGGACGTAGTCAGTCAGCTTTCTCAAAAGATGGGCTTCCAATTGGAGCCGGTATGGAAGATCTTGGTAAGGGAAAAATAAGTCAAGTAGCTACTGTTTATTCAACCAAAGCTAAGGGAGTTAGATATCTAAATACAACCGAAGGATATATTGTATCTTTAGGACTCGACGAAAATGATGAAGTAATTGGTTATAAATATGTCAACATCGGAAAGATGATGGATAATATTAAAAAGCAAATGGATCCACACGAAGCAATAGAAGCTGCAAGTGGTGTTTATGGACGCTACAACGAAGCGGCTAAGACAATTGATCCGAGGGAGGAATAAGATGGCAAATTTTGAAAATTACGATCAACGTATTAACAATATTGAAGCAGTGATGAAAAATTATGGCATCAACGATCTCGAAGAAGCATTAGAGCTTTGTAAAGCAAATGGCTTCAATCCTAGGGAGATAGTCAAAGAAGTTCAAACTATTGCTTTTGACGATGCAACTTGGGCATATACACTTGGAGCAGCTATCGCTATTAAAGCTGGAGCAACAACGGCAGTTGAAGCGGCTAAAAAAATAGGTGAAGGACTACAAGCATTTTGCATGCCTGGGTCGGTAGCTGAAGAGAGAAAAGTCGGAATTGGTCATGGAAATCTAGCAGCAATGTTACTAGATGAACAGACAGAGTGCTTTTGCTTTTTAGCAGGACACGAATCATTTGCTGCGGCCGAAGGAGCTATCGGTATTGCTAAAACAGCTAACAAAATTAGAAAGAAACCACTTCGCGTTATTCTAAATGGTCTTGGTAAAGATGCAGCTCTAATAATTGCTCGTATCAATGGTTTTACTTATGTTGAAACACAGTTTGAGTACGATAGTGGAAAACTAAATATTATTAAAGAAAAACCATTTTCTACTGGTGAGAAAAAAGAAGTTAAATGTTATGGAGCTGACGATGTCAGAGAAGGAGTTGCCATCATGCATCTAGAAGATGTCGATGTATCAATTACTGGTAACTCAACTAACATTACAAGATTCCCTCATCCAGTTGCTGCTACTTATAAAAAAGAATGTAACGATAAGGGCAAAAAGTATTTTTCAGTTGCCTCTGGTGGAGGAACAGGAAGAACGCTTCATCCAGATAACATGGGAGCAGGACCTGCCAGCTACGGATTTACTGATACGATGGGAAGAATGCACAGCGATGCTCAATTTGCCGGATCATCGTCAGTTCCAGCACACGTCGAAATGATGGGCTTCATCGGAATGGGGAATAACCCGATGGTTGGAGCAACTGTTTCAGTCGCAGTAGCTGTCGAACAAAACCTAAATAAATAAGAAGAAATTGACTTACAATTTCTTTTTTTTGCCCTTTTCTATGCTATAATATAATTGGGTGATTAAATGAAAGTACTACTGTATACTGAAGGCTTAAAATCAATCGGAAATAGTGGCCTTGGAAAAGCTATTAAACATCAGCAAAAAGCCCTTGAATATGAGGGGATAGAATATACTCTAGATCCTGATGATGACTATGATATATTGCACATCAATACCTATTTTTTGAAGTCACATTTTACAGTTAAAAAAGCAAAAAAAATGGGCAAGAAGATTGTCTATCACGCTCATTCGACCGAAGAAGATTACAAAGATGGTTTCATTTTTGCTAAACAGACATCGAAATTGTTTAAAAAATTATTAATTAGTTCTTATTCTAAGGGGGATGTCATTGTTACTCCGACCCCATATTCCAAGCGACTACTTAGTTCTTACAAAGGGTTAGAGAATAAGAAAATATATGCCATATCTAATGGTATTGAAATAGATTACTTTACCAAGGATAAAGAAAAATCCGGTAAAGCTTGGCGCAAGAGATACGGTATCAAAGATAATGAAAAAGTTATTGTCGGTATTGGACTATATATAGAGAGAAAAGGTATTGTCGACTTTGTTGAACTTGCTAAAAGAATGCCAGAATATAAATTTATTTGGTTTGGATACAGTCCATTATCAGCGGCAACAAAACCAGTTAAAAAAGCAGTTAAAACTAAATTGCCAAATTTACTTTTTGCTGGTTATGTTCCTAGGGAAGATATCAAAGGAGCTATGAATGGTTGTGATTTATATCTCTTCCCAACTCTAGAAGAGACTGAAGGAATCCCAATAGTAGAAGCTTGTGCATCGGGAGCAGATGCCATCATTAGAGATATCCCAATTTTTGAAGATTGGCTTTTTGATGGCAAAAATGTCTATAAAGCTAAAGATGTCGATGATTTTGAAAAGAAGATTAAACTATTCTTAAGTGGTAAACTTCCATCAGTAGCAAAAGCAGCTTTTGAAGTAGCTAAAGAAAGAGATCTTAAAAATATTGGTAAACAACTTAGAAAAGTTTACGAAGATGTAATGAAAGAGAGAAAATAATATATGAAATGGGAATATTTAGTAGTTCTTGTAATCATTCTAATAATTTTACTAGCAGTATTAAAACTAGGTAAAAAAGATACTAGATTACAACTTAATAAATTAGTTGATTTACTGGGTGGTAAAGAAAATATCATCAATACTGAAATTAACATGTCGAGGTTTATTGTAACTTTGAAAGACGTTTCTTTAGCTAACAAGGAGGGAATACAAAAACTTGGAGCTAAGGGAATCGTTGAAATAGATAATCAGCTTAAGATAATTCTAGGAGCGGAGTCTAGGCAACTCAAAAAATACATTGATGAAATGAGATGATTAAGTGAATGTTGGAATAGTTATATCACTACTTCCGGTTGTTGTCATAGCTTCGATTATATACAAGCGTGATAGTGATGGTGAATCGTCAGCTATGCTTAGAAAGCTTCTTCTTTTTGGAGTTTTATCAGCCTTTTTAACATTGTTTTTATCTTTTAGTTTTAGAGGGATATCAACTTTGTTTAATGCTGATGAATCACTATTAAATAGAAGTGATTTGTTTGTCTATGTCTTTGTCACTATTGCCTTAGTCGAAGAGTTTTCCAAAGCTATCTTTGTCTATCTAGTAGCATGGCGACATAAAGAGTTTGATCAAACATTCGATGCAATTGTCTATTCCGTTTTTGTCTCACTTGGCTTTGCAGCTCTAGAAAATATCATCTATGTCTTTGCCGATTCAGCAACAATGTTTCAGACCGCAACGATGAGAGCATTAACAGCTATACCTGCTCATGCTATATGTGGAATTTTTATGGGATATTTAATATCACAAGCTAAAAAAGCACATCATAATAATCAAAATATCAAAATGTATTTTTACATAATCATGTCACTACTAGTACCAACGTTAATACATACGATTTATGACTGGATACTATTTGCTCAATTTAATCCAATCATATTTATTGCATTTGTAATATTGATTTTTATGACTGGATTTACTTTGATGTACATAGAATCAAAAAACAATAAAAAATTAAGAGAGGTAGAATAATGAAAAAGAAAATACCATTAGTACTTATAGTCATTGCTATATTGTTAATTGGTCTAGGTATATACTTAGGTTACCAATTCGCAAATGATCATGTCACGGATTATACTAATACGAAAGTATATATTTTAGAAGGGAAAAATAAAAAGTTTGCTGTTTTTAATGACAAAGGAAAACAACTGACAGATTTTGAATATAAAAATGACGCTTTTGTTGCTACTTCAGCTATTTATATAAGTAATGATAACGGAAGAGTTCTTCTTTCGAAAAGTGGAAAAGTGGTGCTCGATGACAAGGATTTCAAAGAATATACTTTGGTTGGACCAATCATTTATAAAAAGAGTGGATCCAAAAAAATAGTTAAAAATTTTGAGGGACAGCTACTTAAAGAAATTGATGTCGATAAGTATAAAATAGCTGCTTATTCTAAAAATTATATTATGATGGACGAGGGAGATAAACAAAGAGTTTATGATTCTTCAGGAACTCTAATATATTCAATTAACGCCAAGCATGCTAAAGAATCAATTTTGGCTGCTCAAGGTGATTATTTGATAGTGAGCTTAGATAAAGATAACTATATTATCGATACCAAAGCTAACAAGTTAGTCGATAAATTATCTTTCGAAAAAGCTTTGTGCTATGCTCAAAAAGTCGGTGACTTGATGATTTATTCAGGATGCCGCGAACAAGTGCAAACTAATTATATATATTATAAATCAAAGAGATTATATGCTTTTAAAGGCGAAGATTGCCATATAAAAGTAGTTGATGATAGATTATATTGTTTGAGTATTAAAGCGGGTAAAACAGCAGTAGAGGTAACTAGTAAAGGACTTAACTATGCCGAAGAAGTTGAGAATAGTACAGCCATATATTATGAGTCTAAACTCATGGATAGAATAATGAACAGCAAACTTGTTAAAGCAAATGAATTTAGCAAGGTATATTCATTAGTTATCGGCACTGCTCCCAATCAAAAGTTTGCTTTTTATGACCTAAAGGCCAAGAAAATTATCGACAATAAATTTGTCATTAATAAGGGCTTTGATTTAACAGGTAAAGCAATTGTTGCCGATGCCTATTTAAAAGAATACCTCATCGATACCAGGGGTAAAAAAGTAAGCTCAGAGTATAACTTTATTAACCAGATCGAAGAAATAGATAATGTCTATTATACAGCTAATAAAGATAAAACTGTTCACATATTAAACTCTAAAGGTAAAGAAGTATACAAGCACGATGGAAGCAATTTAAATACGATTAGAATAGGTGGTATAAGTATATTTACCTTCAGTACTGACAAAGATAAAAAAGTAGATGTAATAAATCCTGACAAAGGAGTGATAATTAAAAACCAAGAAGTAATAATCAAAGACGATTATATTTTCTATCAAGAAGGTAAAAATGATATATATTACACACTTAGTGGAAAGAAAATAGCGACAATAGAAAAACGATAAGCAATTATCGTTTTAATTTTTTTACTTTGTTAGCATTTTTCACTTCGTTCCATTTCCAGCTGTCATCGTATGGTCTGGGAAAATATAAAGTGTGTTCATAATTATTAGTTAAATGGGTGTAAGCTTTAAGCAGTTCATGAGTATTCATGTGTTTTGTATAGCCAAACTCGTAAAAGCTATCGTGGCTTTCAGAAAACTTAACTATATCTTTTGAGGGCAAGTTGCATTCATTAGTAAGTATCTTAATGTAATTACTATACTGCCTTGTTATGTCACAACCTGCAAAGATAACTTCTCCGTATAAAAAGATGCCATATTTCTTTAATGAATAGATGGTCTTTGGCCAAAAATCTACTCCTTCGGATGGCAAGCCAATACTTTTTGCTGCATCGAACCTAAAACCTTCGACTCCACAGTCGATAAGTTCATTTAAAAATAGCGATATTCTATGTTGAAGCTCCGGGTTAGAGACATTTAAACCAGGAAGTCCCATGCAGTAATTGATTACTTGATAACGATCATCCCAGTTTTCAATTGGTCGAGCTTCCTTCCAAAAATGAGGATTGTTTTTAAGATAGGGATCAACATTTTCATGAGGATATAAACTTCCGTCATTTCTTCCTGCCATGTGGTTACAAATAACATCGACATAAATATCTATGTTTTTAATTTTAGCCTCTCGACACAATCTTTCTAAATCATTCTTACTACCATATACATTTCCAATATCAAAAGAAATAGGTTGAAAAGGCATCCACCAGTGTTCGATAGAGTCCTCTTTCATAGCTTGAACTGGAGTTACTTGAATAGCATCGAAGTTTTGCCTAGCAATATCATCTAAGCTTTTTCTGATATCATTTAAATTCCAATTTAGAAGATGAATAATTCTCATAAAACATCCTTTTAGATTCTTATAATATAATCATATCATAAAACAATAAGAAAAGAATAATTTTGACAAATATTTACATACTATTTGCAAAAAAAAAGAATTACAGTATATCATATTATTTTAGAGGTGAACTATGGATAGCACAATAATAAACTTAAAAGTTGATGAACGTAGATTGAAAAAACTTATAAACAATATGAAAAAACCTGTAGAAGGGGAAGTTTCTTTAGTTGAATTATCAAATGCTATTAGAAGAAAGACCCTTAATCTTAACGACAGAGAAGCTGCTTTTATTGAACCGATCAATATGTTTATTAATGATGAAAAAACAAGTTTTGGTTATGTTATAGCTAGCAATTTTGATTATTTAACAGATGATCTATATTTACTCTTCGATGGAAGACCTAGATATAAAGCAATATTTCATAGAGAAGAAGAAACGGGTCGCATTAATTTAGTAAATTACGACAGTGATTTTTATAACGAAGTATATAAATACGTTAAAACTGATGTCGATGAAATATTTGATTATGCTGATACTGTTAGAGATTTTAAAACGATGTATGAAAGAATTGATTCTGATGATAGGATGTTTAGCCTTATATATAACGATAGCTCTTATTATCTTAGCGTCGATGATGCTAAACTTGTTTTGCAAGCTAAACATGCAAGTCCTAAGAATATTGTGATAAATTCACAATATGACAGAATTAAACTTAGAGATGCTATTAAACTAACTAATACATTATCGTTTCAAAAACAAGACATTCCAGAATGTTTACATAACGAAATAGATAATGAAGTAGAATATCGCGACAAAACTAAAGTTTATAAGAAAGTATTATCTTTTTTTAAATAAAAAAGATTTTCTTTGACAAAAAAAGCTTTTGATGATATATTCTTATTGTTATGAACGGGGAAGTACTCGAAATACCTAGATGTTTGTAGAAAATCAGTGCTTGATGAAAACTGATACATCGAAGTATATTAATACAAGTATGGAGTTTATAGGTGACGCGTTATAGTCTATGAGAAGCAATTAAGGTGGTACCACGATAAATTCGTCCTTAGAGGGATATTTATTGTGGTTTTTTTAAGGAGGAAATATGACTTTATTTGAAGATTTAGAGTGGAGAGGGCTAGTCAAAGATATAACTAGTGAGGAACTCAAAGAAAAATTGAATGCTGGAGAACTAACCTTTTACATAGGGGTTGATCCAACTGACGATTCGATGCATATTGGTCATTACTCATCTTTTCTAATATGCAAGAGATTAGCTAAAGCTGGAAATAATCCTATTTTACTTATGGGCGGAGGAACTGGTTTAATTGGGGACCCTAAACCATCTAGTGAAAGACAGATGATTTCTTATGAGGCAGTTGCTAAAAATATTAAAGGTCTAACTAAACAAGCCGAAGAGATTTTTGGTTTTACCGTTGTTAACAACTACGATTGGTTAAAGGATATCAATATGATAGATTACCTTAGAGATTATGGTAAATACTTTCCAATTAATTATATGTTATCTAAAGATATAATAAGTCGAAGGCTTGAAAGCGGAATAACTTACACTGAGTTTTCATATATGCTTCTTCAGTCGATTGACTTTCTGCATCTTTATAACAGTCATAACTGTACCCTTCAAGTTGCAGGATCTGACCAGTGGGGAAATATTACAGCTGGAGTAGAACTTATCAGAAAGAAAGAAGAAGGTATTGCTTACGGAATGGTTATGCCGCTTATCACTGACAGTCGTGGTATGAAAATAGGTAAAACAGATGGTAATGCACTGTGGCTAGATAAAGATAAGACGCCTGTTTACGATATGTACCAGTATTTTTTCAATCTTGATGATATAACAGCAGTTGACTTGTTAAAAAAACTTACTTTTATGCCACGTCAAGAGATTGAAAAAGTAGAAAAAGAACACTTTGAAGCACCAGAAAAAAGAATAGCCCAAAAGAATTTAGCTAGAGAAATTATTACTGACCTCCATGGAAGTGACGAATATATTGCTGCTGAAAAGAAGGCTTTTGAAATATTTAATAGCCGCGGACAAAATGAGAATACACCACAATTTGAAATAGAGGGTAGTGGTGACTTTAACATCGTCGATATGTTATTTGCTGCCGATCTTTTCCTATCGAAAAGTGAAGCTAGGAGAATGATTGAGCAAGGTGCCATATCGATAAATAATGAAAAAGAGACAGATCCAAGTAAATTGATTACTGCCGATCTACTTAAAGAAGGGATTCTTGTTCAAAAAGGAAAGAAAACCTTTCTAAAAATAAAATACAAAAACTAGGGAGAAATAACAATGTATGAAGAAATATTAAATGGACAAGCAATTGGTCAAAACTTTTCAAATGAATTTATTTTTAATAATCAAGTATCATTTGAAAGCTTAACTGATATGATAAGATCACAAAAAGGATATGAAGCTTCGGTTGCTCAATTTAGAAGAATAAACAAAAATGTACTTTTTAATAGTAGAGACCACGGTCTTGAACATAATGAAAGAGTTTTTGTCTATGTTTTGGGACTAAGTGCAATGATGAATCTAAAAGAAGAAGATAGGTATCTATTAGTCGAAGCAGCAAAGTATCATGACATCGGAAGGACAAATGATTTGGAAGATGAAACCCATGGACCAAAAGCGGCTTATATGTTAAGAGAACAATATTCAGCGCTTGGAGAAGAAAACCGTAAGACTTTACTTGCTATCATTATGGCTCATAGTATGGATGATTCAAAAGCAAGCCAAGTACTTCAAGGTTACAAAATCGAAAATCAAGAAAGAGCTTTAAATTTAATCAAAATATTTAAAGATGCCGATGCCCTTGATCGAGTTAGGCACAATGATTTGGACACAGATTTTCTAAGAACCGCTGCCGCTAGATCGATGGTCGCCTTTTCACACGAATTAATGAGCTATTATGAAGAGATACAAAAAGTTAAAATGATTAACAAATAATCTTTTACAGTAAGTAGATATATGTTATAATATATTTACTTTACGGGCGATTAGCTCAGTTGGTTAGAGTGCCTGCTTGACGTGCAGGAGGTCATAGGTTCGAGTCCTATATCGCCCACCATTTGAGGAAAGAAACAGTTTATAACTGTTTTTTTATTGCTATGTATTAGGCAAGTGATATAATTAAACTATAATATGAAGAAGAAAATAAGTATTAAAAAATCAAGTGATAAATATTATAATCTAGATCTTGCTAGATATCTTTCTTCTGTCTTAATAATTTTTGTTCATTTGGGTCCATTTAATGATAGATCACCATTTGCAACATTCTTGCTTAACAATACGATAGTTAGACTATGTGTACCGTTATTCTTTATGATAACTGGTTATTTTGTCGTTAAAAAAGAAGAGAAAGATCCAAACTACATATATAAATATATTAAAGCGTTAATTCCCCAGTATCTTTTCTGGAGCTTGCTCTACGTTCCTCAAGGATTTGGTTATATCAAAGAAATGGGATTACATCCAAGTTTATATCCACTGGCGATATTTGTCGGTCTTTTCTACATAGGAACCTATTACCATTTATGGTATTTCCCAGCCTTGATAGTTTCACTTCTTTTACTGAAGTTTTTAAAGAAATATATTTCCGTAGCTAAAATACTGGTTATTTTCTTTATATTTCTTCTTATCGGATCTTTTGAAACTTATTACGGAGCACTACCATCGGGTTTAAAACATATAATGGATATTTACTTTGAATACTTCTTTACAACTAGAAACTTTCTCTTCTTCGGAATGTTCTATGTCACACTAGGGTATTATCTAGGTCAACAAAGTGAACGAAGAATAAAGCACAGTTTTTCTAAGACAATTCTCTTTTTAATAGTTTTTATCCTAGAGATATATGTAATTCATGGTATTAAACGAATGGATAGCAATATTCTTATTTCTGCGGTCCCGCTTTCATACTATGCCTTTACGACTTTCTTACATACTAAGAAACTTCCATTTATCGAGTTTAAACAACCCCTAAGACAACTTTATAGCTATTACTATTTAGTTCATCCACTAGTCTTTTTAATGCTAAATAATTTCATTCCTGAAGTATTTAAATTTGGTCAGCAGTCTTATCGCATAGCTTTTGTTAAAATGATTTTAGCTTTACTTATTGTTCATGCTATATCGGTAGCTATTATAGAGCTTAAGTCAAGGTACAAAAAACTTCCAATTTAGGCACTTTTGTGGTATAATATAGCCACTAATGGGGGTTATTGTGGAAAAAATAAATATCAGTAAAAGAGAGTTATCTAAATTACTTAGGGAAAATGATTTTATCGGATCTGGTAGTTACGGTTCCGTTTTTGAGTATGGAGAAGATGAGATAATTAAAATAGATCATCGTTTTCTAATGTTTTTTGACTCTAAACAAAAGACAGCATTAGAGCGTTTCAATGCCGGAAAGACTGGTTTATTTTGCTGTGATATAGAGCTCCAACAAAGTCGTTTAGCTGAACGAAGAGCTAAAATTACTAAGAGTACCTTACCAAGAGCACTAGTTTATATGGAAGGTACACCAATTGCTTTAGTTATGAAACACCATAAAGGTTATAAAAGCTTGTGTCACCTAGAACATAGTTTCTATGAAAAAGAAATCATCTACGATAAAAAGGTTGAGCGCATCTTAGAACTAGCAGACAATGCCATCTATCATTTTGATGGGGTTTCACCAATTAACAACTTATACCGAGATAGTGACGGAGATCTTCAGCTGATTGACTTCGATGGTCCTGCGATGATGGTCTGTAGCAAAAATAAACCTTCAGCAGAAAAAACACTGTTAGAACTACTTTGTGAGGACTATATTGAAAGTAATCGCAATTTTGTTCATGAACTTGAAGAATACCAAGCATTAACTGATGATTTAATCGGTAGTAAGATGGATAGAGATAGATTCTTTGAACTTAAAGAAAAAACACTAGGTTATACTAAGTCTTTAGGACTTAGATCAGGAAAGCATCGCTGGTAATATGATTAAAATAATAGACATAGATTACGAGACAATTGTAAGAGTAATATTTAAAAACAAAAGAATTGGACAGGGTTCTTATGGAACTGTCTATGTTTATGATGATAATCATTTAATTAAATTTGAAAATCAAATGTTAAACTCTGGTACTTTTCCAAGTGAAGGAGAAATATTTTACTATTTTAATAATAAGAGCCGTCTAAATAATAAAATAGAAAACTTGTTATTTTCAACTGATGTTTTAAAGCAACAAAACTATTTGACAATGATTCAAAATAAAGTAAAATCAAGTACATTTCCACAGGCAATAGCTTATTTCCAAGGAAGACCAGCAGCACTAATTTTAAAGTATCACAAGGATTATGAGCCGCTTTCAAGACTGGATTTAGGTTATCAGAAAACAATAGATTTACTAGATGAATACCGATATCGTCAGGATGAATTAATTGCTCACGGAGTATTTTCTAAAGATGTAGAAAATAATAATAATATTCTCTATCGTGAAAAAGATGAAGATATGCAGTTAATTGATTTTGACAGTAATCAGTTATATATTGGCGAAGCAAATGAAGAATTAATGACAAAATATATTTATGTTAGACTTTATCAAATGAATAAATATTATGCGGAAAACTATGTATTAGATAAAAAACTTCTTAGAGAAAAATTAATAGATAGTAAGCTGGATGACTTAACACTAGTTGAAGCCTTCGATGATAAGACTAATAAAATAAAAAAATTAGTCAAAGAAATAGGTGTTAGAAAATGAAAGAGATAATTGTTTATACTGGCGAGTACAAAGAGACCAAACAATCTGTTTTAGTATCGGATTATTTTATGTGCTGTGTGGGAATTTACACGATGGGGTTTAACTTTGCTTCACTTGGACATATTTGGACTAGTACTTCCTATGAATTTGACTTAGAATACGGACATGCTAATAAAATATATCAGGCAATTAATACAATAGCTAAAAACATAGATGAAAAACCTATATTTTGGGGTATAATTAGAGGTATAGAACCTTATGGGAAAAATAACCCTAATATGATTATGTTAGAAAATAGTTTGTCATTTATGGATAATTACTTTGAAGGAAGCGTTGTTAATCGTTTGAGAGATCTACAATCACGCTATGTCAAAGTAGATTTTATAAATAGACAAATAACTACTGACTCAGGTTCTTATTATCCGGAAGAACTATTGGATAAAAGAAAGGTTAAGATTAAATGATAGATATATTTATTATTGGTGCAGGAGTTTCGGGAATGACTGCGGCTATCTATGCTAAAAGAGCAGGATACGAGGTAAAGATAGTTGAAAAATACATTTATGGAGGACAGATTGTTCAAACTAATGATATAGAAAACTATCCTGGTTTTAGTCACATTGACGGTCCAAGTCTAGCAATGAATTTACATGATCAATTAAAAAATCTAGGTATTTCAATCAATACCGAAGAAGTAACAAATATTGAAAGAGTGGGCCAAGAAATTAAAGTTATTACTGATAAGGGTGAATACACAGCTAAGACAGTAATCGTTGCAGCCGGTTCTCGTGAAAAGAAGCTTGGTCTTGAAAATGAAGATAAACTAGTTGGTAGGGGATTAAGTTACTGCGCTACTTGTGATGGGAATTTTTACAAAGATAAAACAGTTGCCGTAGTTGGAGGAAGAAACACAGCTATTATTTCAGTCCTAGCACTAGCTAAATATTCTAAAAAGGTTTATGTCTTTGTCAGAGCCGAAGAGATGACTGGTGATAACTTAAGTATCGAAAGAATCAAACAATTACCTAATGTTGAACTCCATTATGAAACAATTGTCAGTAAAATAAATGGTGACAGTAAACTTGAAAGTGTTGAAATAACTCATAAAGGTCAAACACAAACAGTTGAACTTGATGGGTTGTTCCTAGCGATAGGTAGTGTTCCTAACTTAGAGTTTCTAAATGGATATCTAAAACTGGACAAGTATGGTTATATAGATGCTGGTGAAGACATGAAAACAAGTGTCGAAGGAATATATGCCAGTGGAGATTGTCGCACAAAAGAAATTAGACAATTAACAACTGCAGTAAGTGATGGTACAATAGCAGCTTTGGAAGCGGTTAGTTATATAGAAAGTAATTTTTAATAAAAATATTACATAGGGGGTAAATATGTATTATAGAGAAATATTACACACTAGACTTAAAGAAGCCATCAAGGAAATAGAAGCCGATCAGATGGCCGATCCTAACGTTTATGACATTAATGATGTCATGTTCGAAGTTGCTAGCATAATTAATGACGAGATGTTTATGCCACATTTAAATGGCGAAAACGAAGTGATGTATTATGACTTGAGGAGATTAATTACACTAACATTTAGTAAGTTAACTTCGCCAGAGCTTGGATTAAATGCCCAAGGTATGGCCGATTATTTTGCTAGGCAACTTGATCAAGTTAGAGTAGGAGTCAACCTATCTAAACAGGTAAACAGACCGTTTGTTAACGATTTGTGTGACATCAACTTAAAGATTCATCAACGTCTTAGAGATGTCAAAACAAACGAGATAATATTTGGAGATTATAAGATGTATCAAGCATTATTAAATTCATATCATGCGTTTGATCGATGGAGAATAACTCATCCGATGATGGTTGAAATCATCTCAGCTTATCAAAGTACAGCCAGTGAAACTAAAGAAAACATTAAAATAAAAAAATATCAAAACATATAAAAACACCAAGTGGTGTTTTTTAATTCCCATTTACAATTTTATTGTAAACTAGACAAACAATTTACAATAAAATTACAAACGTTTGACACATTTTGTGTTATTCTATTGTAAAGAGGGAAGGGGATTATGCCAAAGTTTCAAAAGATTAAATTAGCATTAGCGTTCATATCTCTTTTTGCTTTGATAAGCATGGTGCAGGAGACGTACAGTAAGTACAATACTTCTGCTTTTGGTAGTGCTTCAATGTCGATAGCTAGATGGCAGATTGTTGTCAATGGCCAAGATGTTGTGCAAAGCTCTTATTTGACAAACACTATAACTCCGACCATTATGAGCAGTGATCATGTCAAAGAAGGAGTGATGGCACCCAGGTCAGTAGCATACTTTGATCTGGTCCTCGACTATTCTAAAGTTGACACATCATTTGAATATAATATTGTCACTACTGTTCCTCAGGCCGAGGCAGTAAGTGATTTAAAAGTAACTGGTTATTCTGAAAACGGTGGATCCATTGTCCCGGTAAACGGAGCAATCAGTAATCTTACCGGGACAGTTCTTCTTACCGAAACGCAGCGTACTAAAACGATAAGAATATATACGACTTGGGAAGATTCAGTAACTGAGACAATGGACAATGCTGCCGATACAGATGCATCTTTGACCAACAAAAAAGCTGTTATAAATGTTTTGATAAACTTTAAACAGCTAGCTAATTAATTTGAGTTGCCGTGAGCAGTACTTTGATGTAGATTAATTTTACACCGGGGTACTGTTCTTTATATTGGTAAGCTTTATGTCCCCATAGGGTATCTGCTTCATCATTACCATTTTCGTATGGCCAAACAATATCTAAAGTAAAGTCAGTATAATCAGTCTTAGGTTCTAGAATTGTTTTAGTTAGACCAAAGGTCGTTGTAAAGGGATTGTTATTTAGTATATCTTGCATCTGTGCACTAGTATGAGTCTGTTTAGTATAGATATCATTTAGAATGCGCAGTTCTTCGATTTCATAAGTGACACTAGCCTGTACTTCACCATAGTTCATAATACGAATTGAATTGTGATAATTAGTCATTCCTGGGAATAGGTCACTGACATCGAAATTAACATACTGTACAACTTGATCTTCGGCTTCAAAAGAAATACGCCAAGATCTGACCGAAGCTGTTATGTTAGTAGAAACAGTCGAAGAATAGATAAACCAAGCAAAAGTGTTAAACACTAAAAGAATTCCCAGCATGATAATTACTTTAAATCTGAGACTTCTTTTTAAGCTTTGAATTGTACTATTCTTCGTCTTCGTCATTCTCCAAACTTTCTCTTTTATCTTTAATATCAATTATTTCTAGTAGAATTAATACTGCTATTGGAAGAACAATAAGTATCATAAATCCAATAGGTTTACTGATAAGTCTATTTACAAAACTAAAAAATTGTAATTTATATAGTACTTTACCAAATATTTGATCCTCACTTACTAGTGGATCAAGCATTGAGTTTTCTAAAATACCTTGGGTATGAAAAACTTTTTTACCTTCATTTTCTTGTATCTTAATGACACGGTGGGTAATTACTTTACCTTCGTATGTACCGATGGTTCCACGATATACTAGATCATCTCCGACAACTATTTTATCTGGTTCCATTTCTTTTACAAGTAACATATCTAGTATTTTATATTTGGGTTCCATGCTGCCACTGGCAACAGTAAATATTCGATAACCCATAAATGTAACTTTATTATTGAATACTCTTTGAGTAATTATAATTATCAGTACTAGAGCAATAATTATTCCAAAGATTGCTTTGATAAGTCCCCATAGTATTTTAATTATTTTATTTTCCTGTAATTTCTTCATTTTCATCCTCTATTTTAACATCTTCGATCTGTTTTAGATACTCATCCATAGCTGCTCCAAAAAGACCTTTAATTTCTTCTTCCGTAGCTAGTGTTTGTTTCTTAACTAGTTGGAACTGTTTGTTAAGCATATCTCCAATTTGATCAATCGACATATCGTCATTGGTAATAACTAATTGTTGTATTAAGTTATTAAGTATTATTTCACGATTAACTTTAATTTTTTCTTCATCGGCATCATCATTATCAAATGAGTTTAAGATAAAGTAGTTAAGTAGGAAAGTCTCATCTAATAGTTTTTGCATTTTTTCATCTTCTTCGACGATATTATTTCCAACTTTAACTTCCGATTTATCTTCTATTTCTTCTTGAAGGAAGTTCCACAGCGTCATAGCATGCTGGAAGTTGACGTTTTTAAGTATCAAGTTAGTCTTTTTAATCGGTGGAGTAATCAAAGCTACACGAGCTCTTTCAATACTTTTGTAGACTTCTGAGTTCATCAAGTCTTTGATTTGAAATTCTACTTTCTTAATGCGTTGCTCAAATTCTGCAATGCTGTTACGATCATCTAGTTTACTATTTAAGGTTAAACTGATGTTAACTTTCTCACCACCAATATTTGATTCACCTTCATAAGAAAGTAACTTATCATTTTTAGTAGACATACCTAGATTTAAACTTTTCTTCTTAATATCTATGTACATGACCATGTTTTTAATTAGAGTATAAATAACTCTGTTTTCGTAAGTATTAAAACTTTCTTCTTTGTTGATATTTAATATTTTAGACGGTTTAACATCGCCACTTTCTTGATCGAACTCTTGAATGAAGTTAGTATTTTTAGATAAATGTTTTATACTCTCGACAGTAATTCTTCGAGCTAGTTCTACTTTGACGACTTCTTCATCATTGACTATAAAACGATTTGGATTACGAAGTATATTATCCAAATAGCGAATATTTTCCTCGATTACGACAAGCCAAGAATCATCGACTATGTTTTTTTCGAAGTTGTGGTCAATGCGAAGTTTAGATTTATGTTTTTTAACAAAATCTTGTCTTTTACGTTCGCTCGAATTGTCGTAGAGTTCAAGTACTTTTAATTCGCTCATAAGTCACCTATATGCTCTTCTTGAGTCTAACTAAGTATTCGATACACTCTTTCATTTTATCTTGTCCAAAAGTAGCATTTAAGAAGTCGATATATCCATCAACTTCATCTCTGATGTACGAGATATTTAACTGTTCAAATTTTCTTAAAATCTTTCTGGCAACGAAGTAATCGATAGCATCAATTTCATTACCACCACTGGCCATGTAGACCGGTACAAATTTTTGCATGTGGCTAACGATACGGTTACCGAAGGCGATACGGAAATGCTGAATAACATAATCGTCCATCGCTTCAATTTTATCTAAGTTCTCTTTTGAGATACTGTATGTTTGCATAGCTTCGACAAATAATTTATCGAGATAAGAATAGTTTATATCTTGGGCAGGTATATCTTTCGGTGTAAATAGTTGACCTTTTTCATTGATATCGATAGGCATAGCACGGTCGTATACTTTATCGGTAACCATGAAGGTCGAGTCATCGTTATTGATAGTTCCGATATACCAAGCATTCGGAGCAATCTTAAGTTTTCCACGTTGAATTTTCTTTGGATCACTATCCCAAGCACTAGATACTAGCTCGACAATCCATTCATTTTTATCAGGCATCTCCAGAATCGATAACATCTCGGCGAAGTAGTACTCGACACGGGCGATGTTCATCTCATCGAGGATGATGGTGTGGATATCGTCATCATATCCAGCTAGGTAGATTTCACGTAAGACATCAGTTTCATTAAACTTTTTAGTAAACTCATTGAAGTAACCAAATAGCTCGGTACGATCTCTCCATGACGGTTGAACTGAAGCAACACAGGAATCGTTCTTTAAGAATTTTCCCCAAGCATAGGCTAGGGAAGTTTTACCAGTTCCAGAAATACCCTGTAAGATAATAAGTTTAGTTGATGCAAGACCAGAGATAAACAATCTAATTAAGTCTTCCTTGTAATATAGTCCAAGTTTACCAGCGGCAAAGTTTCTAAACATATCGACTAGTTCTGGTAAAGTAAAACTGTTTCCGTAGTTAACTGGTTTGTAGTTAGTGTGATCTATATCAATCTGATGAAGTTTAGAAAAGCGGATATCACCGGCAACTAAGTTTTCATCTTTATTTTCTTCTGGATCGATAGTTGCTGATTCACCAGGTTTTAGTCCAAGCTGTGAAACTTTCATCGCAAGGATCTCATCTTTTTCTTTTGAAAGAGTGAGGACCTTTTTATTTAGATCCGCTACTTCTTCAAGCAGGCTCTCTTGTTCAACGAGACTCTTTCGAATGCGGACATACTTTCTAAACAGTAGGTAAATTAAGGCGAATACTCCGACGACTATGGCAATCATAACAAGGATGACTAAAACGACAAAGACCCATTCCAAACCGGAAAAGTCTTTGCTGTACTGATTGATAATAGCAATGTAATCAGAGAGATTAAAACTCATCGGAAAAGCTTCGAAAATAGCTTTGACGACGTGAATTAGTCCTGCTAAGAAGACACTGAGTATCTGATAAGAAAATCTAAAAAATGTTTCCATAAGCCTCTATTCTACCTTGATGGTGTTTTTATAATTATTAACTTCAATAAAACTGTTTCGACGGTTGATAATAATATATTTAAAGACAGTTAGAAGTCTAGTGTTAGTTTCATCTTCGACAAAGTTATTCTTTAGTATGACAGCAAATTTATAACCCTTGCGCATGTATTCATAAATCACTTCTTTTTCATTAATAAAGTCATCAAAATTTATTTTAATGCTAACTCTTTCAATGAGAACTTCATTATCTAAAATAGCAAATAACTTTTCTAATTCTCCCTCTTTGGTACTAATACCACTAGGGTAGGTAACTAAGTATTCGTAAGTGACACCCTTGATCAAGTCTTTTAAAACTTGTAGTGATGTAAAATTGTACTCGAGGACCGTTCTTTTGTCAGCTAAATCTTTTGACTTGAAGACCTTGTCGATAACTGCTGAGTTGTAGACATTAGGGAACTTCAAATTCTGATTGACTGTTACATCGTATAGGCGATCATGAGTAGTCAAACTACATTCAAAATCAAATTTTTTAGCATCGAATGAATCGATGTATTCTTTCTTCTTAATTAAATCTGTTTTAAGCATTTCTAAAAATTCTTCTTCAAAAGAAGATTCTTTAGCTATCTTTAAAACATTTTCACGAAAATTAGCTAGAGCTTCGATTACTTTGACTGTCGATTCACATTCGATGACATTATCAAAATAGAGAATGAAGTTAAATGTCTTAACGACATTGTCAGCTAACTCTTTATCGGCTCCAGTAAACTCACTACTAGCTTTATTTAAATTATTTCTAATCAGTAAAGATAAATTATCACTACTTGAATAATATCTAGAATCAATGTAATTATTAACTAATTTGTTAACTATTTCTTGTTGATATTGATTAGCTAAGATTTTTTTGAAATAACGATTTATACACTGTTTTGAAAAGTTTATATATTCACTGATAATATTATTCATGATTGCCTCCCTTTTTATTGATATGTGACAGTTAAAATTGGATTTTGATTGACGATTGGATAGGTATAATTTAATGATTTATCTTTTTTATAAAATCTAACTATCATACTCGATATGGCATCTATTTTGAAGGTTACGTTGTTGATGTAGTTAAAACCATTGAGTGGAATAGTGGTGGTGTTTATTAATCCTTTGACTAGACTGGCGTTATCAAACAATATGATGTTTGGATCAAAACTTAAATTGACGATTGCTGATGCACATTTGTTTTTGTTTTCAGGACTGAGCGCAAGATATGTGTCAATGTCGATTTTATCACCGACAGATCTTGTATCAAAAGCTTCTTTGACGGTGTAGTAATCTAGGGTATTAGTCATTTTAAATTCGAGATATGGTCTATTTACGACATCGTATATCTCATAGGAAAGACCGTAGTTACCAACGACTAACATGAAGGTGGCACTAAGTGTTTTGATGTATGGATCAGTTGATGTAGCAATTACTTCGACGTGTATTTCATCACCTTCGACAAGGTTTGTACTAGGGCTTAGCGATACTAGGAAGTAATCAGTTCCACTGGCCGCATAGATTGTTCCACTGTTTTTACTTAGACTACAGTTAGCTTTGGCTGAACAGTTAGTTGTGATGTTATAAGCAATGTCCGAACTAGAACGAAGCATATTATTCTTTATACTGTTCATATTAACAACTATATCATAATTATCGACTCCGTTGTAGTTATTTACTTTATAAAGAAACTGTTTTTCACGTAATTTATCACTTTCAAAGTAAAAGTCTTTGGTTAAGAAAAAGTTTTTCTTAATTTCTAGATAGATAAAACGCCCCAAACTAGTAGTTGCAACAAGTAAAAGAACTAAAATGATTAGTAATAAAATTTTATTATTTCTAATCTTTTTTAGCACGTTTGTCATCCTCGTTGATAATTCTTAGGAAATTGTTAAGTTGATAGATAAATAAACCTGCGGTTGGCAGTAAGGCAAAGATTAAGTAACCAGCCGAAGTAGTTAAAAGCGAAAACGGGTAACCGATGAGCGGTATAGCTGTAGCTTTATTACTCATCGCTATGACATAATCATCAGAAACATATCTTCCATTTTTAAGTTCATAAGTAGTTTCGTTTTCGTTTAACTTTTCACTAGCGACAACTCTTCCTTCGAGAACTTTAATCTTATTAGTATAAAAGTTGTAGAATAAAACATCTTCATCAAGTTTTATTTTAGGATTCTTTTTAACAAAAACAAGTGACCCATTACTGAAGCTATCTAACTTGTCTGCAGCAAAGACAAGGAGTTTGCGACTACTGTTTAAAGACCTTGAATCATACATAAAAAGATAGATTGATAAAAGAGCCACAATAAAAAGATATATTAGAACTAAAATTTTACTTATCCTATTTTTCATATTCTCACCATAAAAAGTATATCATAAAGGCTAATTTAGAACAATAAATTTCAATTTAAAATTGAAATAATCAAGAGAATATGATAATCTTAAATAGAGTAGAAAGTAGGATAATGTATGAGTAGAGCTTACGTACAAGTAACAGCAGAAAAACTTAAAAAAAGAGATACAGGTATCAAGATTATCAACCGCGTTATAATTGTCTTATTGCTTGTGGTAATCTTCTTTTTCACAATCCTTGCTTTAGTCTATCAAGGGGGAGATTTCATCATTACTTTGGATCCACAGTTTTCATTAAAAAGTGGTTTAAAGATGTATGAAAATGCTGAGCTCAAAGATAGTAAGATTAAATTGTATGCCAAGGGTATCGATTTTATGGACAATATATCGATTAAATGGTTGCCAGCTAACTTGACGGAATCAGCCGGAGGATCGCATAACGGAGAAAACTACATAGCCTATACTTTCTTTATTGAAAATACTGGAAACAAGAATTTAGATTACTGGTACGAGTTAAGTATTGTCGATGTCATCAAGAATGTCGACCAGGCTGTGCGCATTAGAATCTTTAGAAATGATGAAGATACAATCTATGCTAAGATGAATGAACTTACTAAAAAAGAAGAACCTGGAACGAAAGCTTTTTACAATGATAAAATAGCTGTTTTAGAGCAGCGTAAAGCTATTAAAGTAGATGAGATGGACAAGTATACAATCGTTATGTGGATCGAAGGGGATGATCCAGATTGTTTAGATAATTTGATTGGTGGAGAGTTAAAAGTCAAACTTAGAATTATCGAAAGTCACACTGAAGAGGAGAAAAGTTAATGAAGAAGCGCCGAAGTTTATTGTTGCTTCTGCTCTTTCTGACAGGGCTACTATTATCGATGACAACTTACGCTTGGTTTTCAACCAATCGTATTTTTGAGATTGAGTCCTTTGATATTCAAGTTGCTTCAAAAGGTGGAATAGAGGTTTCCCTCGATGCTACAAACTGGAAGGGAGTTGTCGGAATGCTCGATATGATCGAAGCGGTTAGAACTTATCCAGGAAATGTTAATCAGGTCCCAAATAACGTCAAACCAGTTTCGACAGTAGGTGACGTCGAAGCGGGAAAAATGAAGATGTTTTACGGTGAAGTAGAGATGGGCGAAGAGTATTTTTTACATGCTTCAAGAAGTATTGAAACAGCTGCTCTCATGGAAGACTCTGATGGAGTCTTTGTCGCTTTTGATATTTTTTTAAGATCTCAAAGTCCAAGACTAATTACAATTGGACCAGGCTCTGGTGTCAGTTACAAAGATGGTCTAGATCCAAGTGGTATTGAAAATGCTTTTAGACTTGGTTTTATCAATCAAGGGACGGCGGCAATTGATGCAACTGCCCTTGAAGCTCAGCGATTAAACCGCGGAACGAGCTCATTAATTTGGGAAGTTAACTATGATAGCCATGTTCCTAGTGCCGTATTACATGCTCAGCAAACATACGGATTAACAACGCAGACAAATGGAGCTGCTAGACTTCCGTATCACGGAATAAGAGCAGATATACCTCGTGATTTATTAATGGATGTCGGTCTTGCTAATGGCAATGCTTTCCCAGCATACCTGCGAGAAGTTAGACCACAAATAATGACGACCAAGCAGAACAACACTTACCAAAACTTACTAGATATAGCTGCCGGCATAACTAAAATAAGAGTCTATGTCTGGTTAGAGGGCCAAGATGTCGATTGTGAAGACAATGCCTCATTCGGAGATTTGAGTATCAGCTTACAATTTGTCGCCCAGTAGAAAGGAAATAATGAAAAAGAGATTGCTTAAAAAAGAATACATTAATATTGGTTTATTATTAAGCTTCTTTTTGATTGTTTTATTTATCATTGTCAAAGCTATTTTGACAAGAGGTGAACTAACTCCGCCACATATTAATATATATGAAGATAGTCAAAGTGGAATATATGATAACGTTGTCAGATTAGATGATAAAGTTGCCGATTATTATTACTATAAAGGACTAAATTATACTGAAAGTACAAGCACCGAATTACCTAGTGGTGATAACAGAGGGATATACCCAAATAATCGTTTAGTCGAAGCTAATATTACATATAAAGGTCAAGATTTAGCTAACGGTTTAAATGCTTTTGTTTCACTTACTGATAGACAAGATACATATTTATACAATAAGACTTATCCAGTAAATAATAATGGTACAGCTGCTGATTTAAGTGATGATTATATTTTAATTGAACTGATTGAAAATCCCTTTACTGATCGTCCGACCGATAGAGGTTTTAATGGTTGGTATACAACGAGAAATGATATCAGTTTTTCCTATGATAACAACTATTACACTAGATATGCTAAAATACCAGTTACCTATAGTAATGGGAATCCTTCACTTGTAACAGCTCAGTTCAATGCATCTTGGGTAAGGGGAGCAGTTACTAACTTAAACAACAGCTGGACGACGGCTTTTAATAATATTTATGACAAAGGTATGCGTCAAATAGATGTTCATCGTACTTATAATTTGCCTTATGATATGACAGGGTATTATTTAGAGACAATTGTCTATCGTTGGCAGAGTTGTTCAGGATTATACAATTCTTATGGTGTTTATCAAACAAACTGTACTTGTTATAGTGGACGTTGTACTTACTATGAACTTTTAGATGGTCAAGGCTTTGATAATAGTAATGTTTATTATGAATATACTAATGGAAGTATGAGTAGAATAAACAATAGTACTATTCCACTTGGACCACTAGTCAGTGAATTCGTCAATGAATTTAATGAAACATACAATATGGCTGGATATTTTAAACTTACAAATGTTTCGCAAGGTAATTCAATCGATGGTTTCTATGATGGATCGGGTAATATGCAGACAGGAACTTGTTCATCTTGGGGAGGATGCTCTTTATATGAACTAATTCCATACAATGATAGCGCTGGTAATCCAAGTATCATTGATCAAAATGGTACATACTATTACTTTGTAACAAGAGATAACAATATTATTGTTGCTAATTCTAATACGACAGGAACTTGGTCAGGATCAAGACCATTTACTTTGACTAGTGTTCACAATGGAACTAATTACAATAGTTTATGGACACCAGGAAGAGCTGTTAGGGCATATAATGACACTAATATTGAAAATATTCAAATAAGGGGTAATGCCAGTCGTAACGTCAATACCCCATCAGCTAATCAAACAACCAATGGAACTTTTTATGGGGCATGGAATAATGTTAGAATAGGTCGAGGAATAACTACTTATGGAACAACGACTAATTTTACATCGGTTATCGGAGGATATAACAACTCAACTGGAAGTTCATCAAATGTAACTAAGTATCGTTTAATTATCGAATCAGGTCGTTACTCGAGTTTTGCTATTGTCAATGGTGGAACTTCATCGACCTATTATGACTATGTCGAATCTAGAGCAATATATGGAAATGACTATGATCGTTCAACTAAAAATAATTCTAATTTAGAGATGTATTACTGTGCCTCTGGTTCTTGGGGTGGAAGAGTATACGCGTCAAGTCAAAGTGCTAAAATATTTGATTTAACAGTTAAGAGTGGTGATTTTGGAACTAGTCAGTATGACTATACAACTGGTATTTATGTTGGTGGAAGATCATATGGTAATCACTATGCATTAAGAGCAGTCAAAGTCGAAGGGGGAAATATCTATAACCTTCTTGGAGGGCCGCTTAGTGATTCTTCGATGACTGATTTAAACGATACTCACATGGCGGTATTAGGCGGAACAATTAACGTTATCATTGGGGGAGCAGGTACTTCGCCAACTTATGGAAACAGAATAATTCAAGTAACCGGAGGAACTATCAGTTACAGTATTTTTGGTGGTTCAAATGGTTACCAGGGAGCTGCTAGTGATGGAACAGTAAATGGAAGTTCACTAATTTATGTTGGGGGAACAGCCGAGATAGGAACTGCTACTAACGTAGCTAACGGATCAAGTATTTATGGAGCAGAAGCAGGTTCAGTTTTTGGTATAGGAAATGGTCGAACAGGTCAATCTTCAATCGGTTCTTCAAGTAATTCTAATATCATTGTCAAAGATAGAGCTACAGTAAACAATAATATCTATGGTGGAGGAAACTTTGGAGCAACTGGAATTTCTAGTGGGAAACCGACGACTACAACTAATATAATAATCGATGGAGGAGTAATTCGTGGATCTGTTTTCGGTGGAGGAAACAACAACGGTTCAGGAAATGCCTCGGTAAAATCAACCATCAATATCACTATGACTTCAGGTGAAATTCAAGGCTCACTATATGGTGGAAGTAACGCGCTTGGAACAGTCTTTGGCGATGTCAATATGAGTGTTCTTGGAGGAACTTTCCTCGATTCTATTTATGGTGGTGGACTAGGTGGTTACACTAGTTCAAGTAGCGCTGGAACATATATCCGTGACAAAATTACGATGCAAATAGGTTCAGCGGAAACAACTCCGATAGTTACCAATAATATCTATGGAGGAAGTGCTTACGGAAGTGTAAACACCGCTAATGAAAGTCAAACATATTCGACTAACGGAATAACAATGACCATTGATAATCTACAGATAACAGGTTCAGTTTTTGGTGGTTCTAAAGGATCAGCTACATACTATCCTAAAGTAAATGGAGATATCTTAATCAATGTTAACGGAGGAAGTATTCCAAGTCTTTTTGGTGGTAACGATATGTCTGGTGTTCACATGGGGACATCTACTATCAACTTACGTGGTGGGGTTGTAAATAATGTCTATGGCGGAGGAAATCAGGTCTCTGGTAATAGTTCTTTCATCAATTTAGAAGGGGCTACAACTGATAATATTTATGGTGGTTCTAATCAAAGTGGAACGATGGCATCATCTACTATTACTTTGAAGAGTGGAACTAATACTAATGTCTATGGTGGAAATAATGTCGGTGGAAAAACGCTCAATGCTAATGTCTATGTCGAGGGCGGAACGCTAACTAATGTCTATGGTGGAGGAAAACTTGCCGATACTGAAAAGACCACAGTCGAAGTTCGCAGTGGAACAGTACCTAATGTTTATGGTGGTGGAGAATCTGCTAGCATCGATCAAAGTAGCAATGTGACTTTGACGGGTGGAACAGTAACTAATCTTTTCGGTGGCTCTAATCAAAGCGGCACAGTACCAATTGCTAATATCACAATAAATGGTGGAACAGCAACGACTGTATATGGTGGTAATAATGCTGGTGGAAAAACACAAAGTTCTATTATTAATGCCAATCTTGGAAATGTTACAACCATCTATGGCGGAGGAAAACTTGCCGATACTGGAACAAGTACAATTAATCTTAAAGGTACAACTGTTCAAGATGTCTATGGCGGAGGAGAACAAGCAAGTATCGATACATCATCTAATGTAAATGTCACAGCAGGAACAATTACTAGAGTCTTCGGTGGATCAAATGTCAATGGGACAGTGCCAGTTAGCAATATTAGTGTAACTGGTGGAACTATTAATACTATCTATGGTGGAAATAACATGGGTGGTACGACAACGACCACTAATATAAATGTTGCTTCGGCCGAAGTCGGTCAAATTTTTGGCGGAGGAAACCAGGCTAACACTAGTCAAAGTAATATTACCGTGACATCTAACCTCGGACAGATTGAATATATCTATGGCGGAGGAAATGTTGCCAGTGTTACAACCAGTACTTTAAACTTAAATGGTGGAAACATCAAATACGTTTATGGTGGGTCAAATCAAAGTGGGGAAGTTACTACAAGTAATGTAAATGTAGCAAGTCCTGCAATTATTGTCGACCTATTTGGTGGAAATAATGCCGGTGGTATAACGAATACTAGTAACATTACGACAACTGGTGGAACAATCAATAATATCTATGGTGGAGGAAACCAGGCGCTAACAGGAACAACTGTTTTAAAAATAACAGGAACAACCGTTAATGAAGAAATCTATGGTGGTGGAAAAGATGGAGCCTTAAGTCAAAATGCTTCGACAACTATCACCAATTCAAATATAACTAAGAGTGTCTATTCCGGAGGAAAAGGGGCAACCGCTACGGTCCACGGAACAACGACCATGAATATCGAAGGAACAACTAATATTGGTGATCATGTTTTCGGTGGAGGAAATGCTGCAGAAACAGGAAGCTCGGAACAGAACAATTCATCGAGTATCGTCAATATTGCCGGAGCAACTATTGGTAAAAATGTATATGGCGGTGCCAATACCTCGGTCGTTTATGGAACAACCGAAGTAAATATCGGAAATATCGCCAGTTTACAAAACGCCAAAATCACAATTGGTGGAACAGTCTTTGGCGGAGGAGAAGCCAATGCTAGTGGTAGTGAAACTTACGACTTCTCATTTATCAGTGTAACTAAGGGAATAGATATCAATATCGATAATACGACAACTAATGATATCTCAATTGGTGGATCTATCTTTGGAAGTGGTAACGCATCATCAACAACCGGAGTAAGTAGAATATTTATCAATAATTACGGAACAGCTTCTAGTCATAAACGTAATACTTCGATTCAAAGAGCTAATTTAGTCGTACTCGACAATTCGTATTTAGAACTGTTCGGAGCAACCGATAGAACTAATGAATATTCGAATGTACTATTTAGTTTATCCCGTATTAAAGAACTAAAACTAAGTAATAATTCAACTATTTATTTAGAAACAGGAACAAACCTTGTTGAAAAGTTTACCAGTGTCGTTGATACAACTAATAATGTTAAAGCAGCAGTTACTATCGATAATGGAACAGTAAGTAAAAATGTCAATAATAGACTCTATGCTAAAGAGGGCGTAAATATCAATATAGCCACTAATGAAGCAGTTACTTCATACGGAGTTGTTTCAGGAATGACTTTCTTTGGGATGTATATGAGAAGTGGAGACGGAAATACTGTCGAAGCTTTCTACAATCGTAGTTACAATCAAGGTGATACAGTTGCTCCTGGTGAGTTCTATGCTTTCTCAAGTGGTTCTTATGTACTTGGAAGTCACGTATTAAATCATGATATTACTGTCGATGGTTTTTACAGTAACTATCAAAATGAAGAAAGCGAAGGAATTGTCGAAGTAAAATATATCGAACCAACTCCAGAAGCATCTAACTATTATATGTGGGTTATTGGTGAAGCCGTTTCATCTTACGATGTCAACTTGATTGCCTCACGTTTCTCAACCCTAGGAACTTACGAGTTGCCACTTATCAACTCACCTGATCCAAATACTGTTTTCTCAGTAATTGGTGTCAATTATGCTGGTCTTCCTGGTGGTTTCCAACTTATCGATCGCAATGATATTCCACGTATATCAGCTGATGGAACAGCCGACAGCGTCATGGGACTTACAATGAAGAGTAGTCGTACTGGATGGATTACTTTCGGTGAAACACAGTTTCTAACTAGTCAGCCGCTTCCACAAGGAACGCTAGATTATCAAAGTGAAAACTCAACCACCGTTCCGAGTTTACTGTTTAACTTATATCACTCTAAAAACTTAGAGACAGCCGGTAACATCGGAACAGTAGTAGTCCACTTGATGGCTATTAAACCAATCGATGATTTAAATAACGAAGTAACACGTGTCAATATCAATATCAATTTATCGAGAGCTCTATACTCATCTAACGAGTATGAGGGTGCGATGACTTCTGGAGAAGTCCACGAAGTCTTTGTATCGACTAAAACAGATATTACGGACAATTCAAAACTAAGTACATACTATTCACTGTTTATCGATAATACCGATAACATTTATAAAACAGGATACCATCGTAATCTCGTATCATCATTTGCCCTTCCAGAAAATACCAAAATTACCATGATGGACTTTACGACGGCAACCCCAACATATTATTACTACGTAGTAAATGCTGCTGATTACGCTGCTTCATTAACAGAGTTTGCTCAGCACAATGAAGCTTCTTATCCACTATCTAGATTTATCAAAATGGGTTCAACTTCGACTAATAATAACTATGATGATGTATATCAAAACAGTGTCTATTACAAATCAGATCTGCGAATTGTCAGTGAAGAGTTTGTCTTTATTGTCGATTACGGAGAAAGTGAAATAACCGAAAACAAACTTGATCAGACGCTTCTAATTGAACTACGTAATAATGAAAACCAAACGATTATTGGAGTTCTCGGTATCCATTACAGTAATTTGACTTATAACATTTATGATGAAGCAGATGCTCTAATTGAAATAACCGCAGCATTAAGTAAGAACAATATATATATTAAGGAAGCAACTAATCTAAATGTTACAACTAACTTTATTCAGCCAACTGTAAATGGTGTAACAATTCACGATACGACATACTACGATAAAAAGTTAGGTATCAAGTTAACTATGTATGATTCAAATAACAATCAGTTAAATGGAGCGAGTTTACTGGGAGTAACTTTCACTGTTGGTGGTATAACTTACTATCCGCGTATGGATGGAACAACCCGTATCAACATTGCTCCGACTATCGCCAATGTATCTTCAAAAATAGTGCTAGATACATTGAATTCTAATCTGCAGTCGGGAACATACAAGATTAAAGTAGAGTCTTTTGGTTCAGCTGATGGTATTTACTATGGACTACTTTCATCAGATACCAAAGAAGTAACTCTAAATATTTTAAATAATATCTATGGTCTTAAATCAACTCTTACTGATAGACAGATGACCATCGACAGTACTACTGGTAAAACAATGAATGATAGCAATGTCATGATCTTTAACATCGACTATGCTTCAGGACTAGCAAGTCCTAATTTGAGACTGTCATTAAAACGAAGAATGTATGACCAAGTACATTCACTAAACTATCAAGCAGTAGATATTTCAAACTATATAACTCACTCATATGCACCGATAGGTACAGCTGGAAAGTATGAATATTTACTATCTAATACACTATTTGACAAGCAAACATACTACTTATATTTAAAAGAAAATCTCGTAACAGGAACATACCGTGTAACATTTTCTCTATATGATGGTAGCAATTTTATCGGAGAAGTGTATAATTATATTGTAATAAGATAAGGAGTAACAAGTGGAAGAGATAATTAATTTAACAACCGATGAACTGGTTAATAGGTATAGCAAAATTGAAGAATTTCTCAAAAAACTAGAGCAGGAAATCAAGACACTTGAGGAGGGTTTAAATGACTGATATCATTGAAAAAATAAACCTTTCTGAAGAAATACTTTCAGCTTTACCTAAAGTAACTGATGATGACAAGAGACATTATATTAGCGAAGCTAATAAGATTTTTGCTGAATATAATCAGGAAAAATTAGCTCTTATCGAAGAGATGAAACAGCGTCGTATTAACTTTGAAAACTCAATTAATGTCGAACCACTTGAAATAGTTAGCATCGAAGATTTAGAGGAAGCTATCAAAGTGACAGATCCTGTTAACACTGCATATGAAAAGTTAGGTCTCGATGAGATATTTCATCACTTAGATAAGTTCTACCGTTCTAATTTTGAAAGATTTAATGAATGTATTATCGCTTTGATCAATATCTATACTCATGCCGGAGTTAAATTAAGTAGCAATGATTTTTTCTACAACGAATATCAAAATCTCTACATGCAGGCAGTCTTTTCAGCTATCAACTCCGAAGATACAACCGAAACATTAAAACCATATTTTGAAGAATATTACTGGAAAAATCCAAATATTATCAGAGATATTAAACTGAACTTTAAGACTTTATACTATCGTCACCAAAAGACTTTTGATAATTATGTCAAACACTTACAAAAAGAGATAGATAAGTCTCATACTCAGGTTATCAAAGAGTATCAAGCAGGGGTCACTCAAAACAATGCTTCGGAAAACAGTAACAAGAAATTGTTTGTCGCTAAATTTACCGATGGAACATTAAATATCAAAGATTATCTGCCAGCTAATATCGATAAACTGGCTAATGAACTTATTCGCGGAGACGTCAATGATTTCGGAAGAACAATTAACAGTTTCAGAGATATTCTCAAAGAATATGCTAGTTACTTAGAATTTAAAGAAGTTATCGACAAGGTCAGTGCTTTGATTAAAACTGATGGTAATACAGCTAAAAAATCTCGTGGTTTATTTGGTAAACCAAAGACTGAGAGTTCTAAGAAAATAAAAGAGATATTTGCTGTTGAAAAGAAACTCCAACAACGTTTTAAGAAAAAGAAAAACAATACTGATGAACTAATTGCTAAAATAAGTAATCTCTTCGAAGAACATGAAGAGCTCTACTATAAAGAAGCACTTGTTGATAACATCAATACTGAATCTAAAATCTTAGATCTAATCTTATTCCTATCTTCATATTACGGATACTACCTAAAAATATCTAAAGAGTTCCGTGATAAAGAAGGGGAGATTCAAAAGACTAACGATTTAGAAAGATTAAAAAATCTTTATCTAAACCCATATGTCAATCTAGTCAATAACCTCGAAGTTTTAAAAGAACATGATATATCTAGAATCATTCTAGATAAATATAAACTAGATAACTTAAAACTAGAATCAATTAAATTAAATGCCGATACATTACCAGACTTAATTGTTAAAACTGAAAAACTATGTACTTATTATGATTTAAAAAACATTGATGATTTTGATATCAATCAAATAGATGCATATATAAAGTTAATTAACGTATTAAATAAAGTTGAATAAATAAAAAAAGTTATGATATAATCATATAGTGAGGTGTCTATGAAAAAAATCGGAAAATATATATTATGGATAGTAGTTACTTTAGTCGTACTAATAGATGTACTACTTACGGTCTATCTACTTAATTACAATCAGTATAATGTAGCAGAGTTTGGTAATAAAACAGTGCTTATTATGAACGGTAAATTAGGTGTCGAAGATTTTAAAAAGGGAGATCTAGTAGTAGTTAATAAGACGGCTAATAAAGAAATTAGAACTAATGATGCTATATTTTTCTATTACACAGGTACTAAAGATCAAAAAGATGTAGTTTACTACAGTAAAGTTAAGATGGTTAATAGTAATCCAAATGGTGATAATACATTCATTATGCCAGTTAGATCTAAAAGTGAAAAAGCTGGAGATCAATCGATGGATTATCTACTAGCACAAGAAAATGTAATTGGTAGAGCTGATGATGTTAAAGTTTATCCAGCAATTGGTGCGGTCATAGGATTGTTATCATCTAAATGGGTATTCCTATTTGCAGTAATCTTGCCAATTCTAGTGCTATTCTTGTATCAACTATATCTACTATTACAAGAACTTAAAAGGGCAAAGAAATAATCATGACGAGAAGAAAACTGCTTGTAACAAGTTTTTTTCTTTTGTTATTACTCCAAATATTTGCCTATGTAAATACTTTTGGACTTTTTGAAAGTAATATTACTTCGCCAGCGATAAGTGATTTAGCCAAGTGGCAAATTAAAATAAATGCAAGTGAAGTTACAGGTGCTAACCATTCATTTTTAGTTCCAACAGTAAATTGGATTAATAACGATACAACCTTGCCAGGTAAAGCTGCGCCAGGTTCTTCGGCATATTTTGAAATAATTATTGATCCCAGTGGAACAGAAGTTTCACTAGAGTATCAAGTTACGATGGATTTTGCCAATTTAAATAATGATAAAATATATATAAGTAGTGTTAAAAATGAAGCAGGTACAGTGATTAGTCCTGAACCTGATGGTTCATATAAAGGAATCATATTATTAGCAGATGTTCTAGCTGCTAAACAAGAAAAGATAAGAGTTGACTTCGTTTGGGAAAATGATGATAACAACAGTGTCAATGATTCGAAGTTTGTCGGGATGGAAAGTCCCTTCCTAGACGTTCCAATTAGCGTTAAACTAAGTCAATACGTGGGGTAGGTTAGTATGAAGGAAACAGTCAATACAATTATTGCAATAGTTAAGTATATACTTATTGTTTTAATTGTGTTTGTTTCCTTTATTGTTTTAACTAATTTTGTTCAGTTAAAATTATTGAAGAAAGATCATACTAATATCTTTGGTTATACTTTCTTTGTCGTTGTAACAAACAGTATGGCTCCGACGATTGAAACAGATGATGTGATAATTGTCAAAATAGGTAATCAGGCCAAAGTCGGAGAGATAATTACCTATAAAAAGGGCAATGTCTTTATCACTCACCGTGTTACAGCCGTCAGAGAAAATCTTTATATTGCCAAGGGAGATGCCAACAACATCGGTGATGAACCAGTCAGAAAAGATGTCGTCGTTGGAAAGGTTGTCAAACAGTTTAAAAAACTTGGTATTTGGAAAAAAGTTTTACTGACACCACAAGTATTTGTACTTCTCATTATTACTTTACTTTTATTTAATGATAGCTTTAAAGACTGGACTAAGAGTCAGTATTATAAATATAGAGATTTTAGAATTACTAGGGATTCTATCATTGAGGGAAAAGATGAAGACAAGAGTAGTAAAAAAAGAAAAAAGTAAAAACAATTTATCGACAGTCATTGTTCTCTTCATCGTCTTGCTAATGCTTCTGGTAATTGTACCAATGAGCTTGTCGAAATATGAGTCATCAGCGGACTCTAATCTAAATACTAGTGTTGCTTACTATGTCCTAGATACATCGTATCAGTATTTAGATGTCAGACTGCCTGATATTGTCCCGCGGAGTCAACCATATATTTACAATTTTACTATTTCTAATAATAAGGATGGTAAAAGAGCCGAAGTATCGCTCGAATATGACTTGATGGTCAAAGCTACGACCAATTTAGAACTGCGCTATGAACTGTATGTCAACGAAGATTACAATAGTTCGACGGCCCAAAATATAATTTATTCAAATGAAGTTGTAACCGATACTCACGGAACATACTTTAGAGAGCTAAAGGCTCCGAAAAAGTTTTTCGATTATCGCTACAACGAAACTAATTCATATACATTACTAGTATATTTTGATGAAATATATAAGAATTATAAATATCAAAATATTATAGAGAGTATATTTATAATTATTGACTCTAGACAGACAATTAATTAATGTAAAGTTTTTCTGTAAAAAGTGAGTAAAAAGATTGAAAGATAAACAGTTATTTGGTAATATTATTTTAGATAGGAGAAAATAAAATGAGTACAAAGAGTAAAAAGAACAGAAGAAGACGTATTTTAGGCTTGTTATTGCTGATGTTTGCAACATTAGGTGCCTTAGGTATGACCACTTTCGCGTGGTTCACGGCCAATAAAGTTGTAACAGTATCACCAATCCAAGTTAATGTAGAGGCACAAGGAGGTATTCAGATATCAGCTGACGGTACTAACTGGAAATCAGTTGTTGGTATTGCTGATATAACAGCAGTTCATGGAACTACATACACTTCTAGTGTCAACCAGATTCCACCTACCTTAAGACCGGTTTCTACGGCTAAGACAGTGGATACTTCAGGTAAGATGGAAATGTATCTAGGAACAGTTACATCAAACGTAACCGGAGATTATATTCTATCTTCGACTAAGAGTACAGAAGTAGAAGGAATAGCTGGAGACTTCGTCGCTTTTGATCTATTCTTTAGAGCAGATGCAGCATCACAGCTATATCTAACACCAAACTCACAAATAACAACCCCAGATTCAATCGATACTGGTATCAAAAATGCAGCTAGAGTGGCTTTTGTTCACTTAGGTAATACTGCAATCGGTAGTGGAGTTGCAACAATTCAAGGACTTAACGCTGGAGTTGCAGCACAAGTTAATGTTTGGGAGCCAAACTATGACGTTCATACAGCAGCAGGAGTTGCTCATGCACGTGATACATATGGACTAACAGTTACTGAAACAGGGAATGCATCACCACTTGCTTATTCAGGAGTTAAAACTGAATTTGCTGACACAGTTAACCTAAAAGTCGGAGATGCAGTTGGAACAACAGCATATGTTAATCCAGTTACACCAGATTACAGTACTGTAGTTGGTTTCTCAGCTAAGACACAAGTCTTCTCATTACAACAAGGTATTTCTAAGATTAGAATTTACATGTGGATTGAAGGACAAGACGTCGACTGTGAAAACTCAGCATCAGGTGGAAACGCAATATTCAATCTCCAATTAACAAATGAAGCGTAATAATTAAACAGAGCTAAGCTCTGTTTTTTTTGTGTTCTATTCTTTACTTTGAAAGGACCTTTTGCTATAATTGTTAATAGAATAGGAGAGGCAATATGGAAAGAATAGTCGATCTAATTAGTGAGGTAGAAGCAGGAGTTAAAACACTTCAAGAATCATACCAAAACACTAATAAAAAGTATCAAGAAAAACAAGAGAGTAACAGTCTTAGAGTAGTAACTCTAAATGAAGATGTTACAGCTTTTAATGATGAGTTAATAAAATTAGACGAAGAGTTTAATACCGTTTCAGAAAATTATAAAGCAGTCGAAAATCATATTACTGAAATCAAAGGATTAAGCGGGGGATATGAACTTCTAGATGCAAGTGAACTTGAGAACATGGCCAAAGATGCATCAGTTAAAAAAGAAGAGATTATTAGTCGTTTAAATAATAAAAAGACGCAGATAAACGACAAGATTAATTTTACTAATCAACAGTTAATCGAAATTAATGCTGAAAATGAAGCAATTGAGGCAATATTGCCAAGAATAAAAGAAGATTATGAAAGAGTAGTTAATACTACTTTGGAAGATCTAGTTAAAATAAATGAAAATATCAATTCATTAAAGACTGAACTTGTTGTCGAAGAAGTTGAAGTCGAGGTATCAAACGTTCAAAATCCGGAAGAATTAGTCAAAGATGAAGCCGAAGAGACAGAACTTACTAGTGAAAAGGAAGAAGAACCAGAAGTTCTTGAAGAGCCTACCGAAGAAGTGGCACCGCTAGTAGTTGAGGCACCAGTAGCTGAAGAAAAACCAATGGAGTTTCCTGAAGAAAAGGAAGTTTTAGGTGAGCCTGTAGCTGAAAGCTTAGCAGAACCAGTTATTGATGAAGAACCAGAAGTTTTAGCTACTGAAAGCTATCGAGAAACAGAAAACCCAAGTGAAGAAGTCCGTGTAGTTGAAAAATTAGTCGAAGCTGATCCAACTGTCGATTACAGTATGAATCAGTATGTTGGAATAGATGATATGAACTTGAGCGAAGGACAAAAGAACAATCTAATGAGAAATATGTCTAGTGAGAAATTCATTCAGATTAAAACAGTTTTAGCAGAGTATAACGTACCTCTTTCAGATGTAACTGCTTACTACGATCAGTTCGTAAAACTTGAAGATGTCAAGGCGCTCGAAGAGACACTTAGTACCTTTAAAGGAATAGGAAAAAACAACGATAATAAAGATTTCTCATCAATGTTAGATGTCATCTTTGATAATGACAATAATGTTCTTCAAGATAATCTATTGACAGTTTATTCTAAGGGAGAAAATCCTAAGAGTATCAGTATTCAAAAACTTTCTTCAAGACATTATCCTAAGTTAGATGACGAAGCTGAAGCTCTAAACGTAGATGTTAAACATATCGAAAAAGTTCATCCAGTAGCTACTATGATTATGCCACTTGATAAAGTTGTCGAGTTTGACAGTAAGACAAATGAGAAAGTTTTAGAGAAGGTGGTTTAATGAATAAATATTTAGATTTAAACGAAGAAGAATTAGATTATGTCAAAGAACATAATTTAGATGAAATAGTAAAAAAACTAGAAATGAAAGAAGAATTAGTAAAAGCAAATATTAAGTTTCTCGAAGAGTATGGAATTAGTAATGCTCGCGAAATATTTATTAAATATGCTGAAATCTTTCTTCAAGAACCAACTATCTTTCAAAATATATTTACTAAATATAAAAAAGATGACTTAATTGAAAGATTAAAACAAAATATTGATACAGTTACACTGTTATAAAAAAGATGTAAAACATCTTTTTTTATTTTGTAGTTTTGATATACTTATTATGGAGGATATATGAGTAAAAAGAATATTGTATTAATTGTTGTTCTCATTGTACTAGCTTTTTGTTTTTATAAGATCTTTAATATTAAGTATTACAAGGTAGGAGATCCAAGTGCTAAACCGTATGTAGCATTTAGAGATGACTTTTTGATTGCAAAAGATTTAGAAGTTAAGCACAGCCCATTATTAGATGATGAGTATATAGCTATTGCTAATATTAAAATGAAGAATATTACTGGGAACATGACAGAAAAGAAGATGGAAGATAATGTTTTTGCCTCTTATGTTATGCCTGTTAGTGGAGGAAGAACCGCTGTTTTTATGGTAGGAGAAGGAGTTAATTACGTTGAAATGCTAAAAATGCAAAAAGAAATTTTTGCCGATGAAAACAAGACTCCAAGTAATCAGATATCAAATGCTTTCTTTGAAAAGAATAAGATAAAAAACGATTTAGATTTAATGAAATATCTAAAAAGAGATTTAAACTATAAGGCTGGATTATTTACCCCAGTTAAATATATAAAGGAAAGATATTCAGTGTACAACATGTCATCGATTATGATTCCTCCTTACTTAAGAGTAATTCCTCTTACTGGAGACTACAGGGGAATAATGTCAGAACTAAGTTATGGGTATGAGATTAATCTTGAGCAAGATGGTAAAAAGTATGCCTTTATTTTTGTTAACAAAGATGTCTTTAATGAAGAATTTATCAAAGACTTTATCAGTTCAATTATTATAGAATAAACATAGATGACTATGTTTTTTCTTTGAATAAAACTTTGTTTATGTTATCATAACTAGTCAAGGAGAGCTATATGAATGATGAAGTATGTAAAAGAGCAATTGATTTTTATCTTTTAGCAACGCAGCTTAAATATAGAATAAGATCTGGTTGGGATAGCAATCACTGGGCTGTTAGTAGTGAGCGCATAGAAAGTGTTGCAGAGCATATATATGGTACTTGTATATTGGCAATTGCAATGGACTCAGAGTACGATTTTGGAATCGATATAAACAAGGTTATTAAAATGCTAGTTATTCATGAGCTTGGCGAAGTATTAATTGGTGATATAACACCCTTTGATGATGTTACTATCGAAGAAAAGAGACTTATCGAAGAGCAAGCGGTAAGAGAGGTACTTGGTAATCTCGTTAAAAAAGATGAACTTAAAGCTTTGGTTGATGAGTTTGAAGAAGGACTTACAAAAGAAGCTGAATTTGCCTATTTATGTGATAAATTAGAAGCAGATATCCAGTCTAAGATATATGAAGACGGTGGTTATCATAAATCACTGGATGAGCAGCAAAATAACGTTGTATATAAAAGTGGTTTGATTGAAAAAATGAGAGAGCGTGGGGCTAAGACAGCTTTTGATATATGGTATGAGTGGGATAAAGATAAATTTTCTAATAATGAAGCTTTTAGCAAGACACTTGTGTATATAAAAGAAATTAATACCAAAAGATGAGTAATCATCTTTTTAATTGTCTTTAACTGTGATATAATTTGTTGAAAGTTCAAGTAAGGAGCGATAGTCATGAAGATTAAACGAAATAAATTGTCAGTTCCATCCCCCAGATGTTTTAACTACTAAAACAAGAAGGAGGAGAAATATGTTTTACGTAAGTGAGCTTTATTATGAAGCACCAAAAGAATTTAAAACACTACTGCAACAAAAGGTTTATGAGACGCTAGATAAATTAGATATTAAGTATAAAAGAGTAGATAATCAAGAGGCCTATACCATGGAAGATTGTGTTGAAATCAGCAAGAGACTTGGAACAGATATAATCAAGACACTGTTTTTAACTAATCAACAGAAAACTAAGTTTTATTTATTTGTTACTACCGAGGATAAAAAGTTTGATACTAAGAAGTTTAGTCAGGCGCTTGGAATTTCGAGAGTATCGTTTGCTTCTAGAGAAATGATGATAGATATGCTTGGAACTATTCCAGGGACTGCGACTGCTTTAAGTCTATTAATGGACAATGATGAAAAAGTGCAGATTGTCTTTGATAAAGATGCAATAAGTGATGAGCACTATGCATGCTGTGATGGAACAACCACAGGTTACATGAGTATCGAGACAAAAGACTTGTTAGAAAAGTTTTTGCCCTATACTAATCATAAAGAAATAGTTATTGAAATATAAAAACAGTTACTTAGTAACTGTTTTTTTATTTACTGATCATCTCGATTAATTTTTTAGTACTAAAACTTGCTATATTATTTTTTGATAGGGCAAAGGCTATATACCTTGATGGAAGTTTTTCAATTAAATTTACTTTATGTAAGAGTCCATTATCAAGTTCTTTTTGAATGTAGTTAGATGTAGCAAATCCAATACCAAAACCAATTTTACTAAATTCGACAACTAGTGAATAACTAGCTAGTTCAAGGTTAGGTTTTAGTATAACACCATGACTATAAGCAAAATCATCAAGATATGATCTAGTACTAGATTCTTTTGTCTGGAGAACTAGTGGATAATTATTTAAATCTTTAATTGAAATAGCTTTTTCACATAGTTTTTTATACTTATCACTAACTATAAAACAATCTTCGATTTTTTGACATTTAGTTATTTCGAGATCCTCGTCATAACTTTTATCAGAAGAGTTGAAGATAACTATATCAATTAGACCATTGCGTAGCTTCTTAAATAGATCACTTGCAACATTAGTATCAATCTGAATATTAATCTTAGGATATTTATGATGAAACTCTTTTAAATAGGGCATTAAGAATTCTTTTGTCAAAGTAGTACTTACACCAATTCTTACAACACCAGTTTCAAGATTAGCAAAAGCTGAAAAGTTATTCTCAGCATTGTTGAAATTTTCGATAGCTTGTTTGATGTATTTGTAAAACTCTCTTCCTTCGGCTGTTAAAACAATCCCTTTCTTAGTGCGGACAAACAGTTTTCCGCCAAGAGCTTCCTCAAGATTTTTCATTGCTTTACTAACTGCTGGCTGTGAAATATTTAGTACTTGGGCAGCTTTAGTAATACTTCCGTTTTCGACAACTCCATAAAAAAGTCTATATAGTTCATAGTTAATATTCATATAACCTCCGGTTATGTTTAACATAACAAATATGTATTTTTAATATACATCAATAATTGCTATAATACAAGTGGATAACGAAAGAAGGAAATAATTATGAAAAAACATAAATCACTTGCTCAAATTATGTATGAAGCCGAAGCAAAATCAACCGAGAATATGATTAAAACACTAAAAAGATTAAATAAAAGAACACTTATTGACCCATACTTGAAAAGTGAAAAGAGTATCGACTTGCATACGCATACTAGCTACTCTGATGGAGATTTGACTCCTTCAAATCTTATTCACTATGCAATTGAAAAAAGAATTGGCATTTTAGCTATAACTGATCACGATACCATCGAGGGAATAAAAACAGTGGATAGAGAATCACATTTAATAAAAGAGACAGGCATTAAAATAATTAATGGTATTGAATTGACAGCCAAAGTTAATAAGGGAAGAATGCATATTCTAGGATACGGAATTGATCTTGAAAATAAAAATTTAAACGATAAGATGTTAGAGCTTAAGACAAATAGCTTGCATTCTGTTTTATCGGTGATGGAGCAGATAAAAAGAGATTATGGCATTAGATTTAGTTATGATGAAATAGTTCAATTAGTAAATGCTAAAAACAATCTAGGAAGAGTAGATTTAGCTCGCTTATGTGTAAAAAATAACTATGCTGATAGTGTTCAGGATGCATTTAATAAATATTTAATTGAAGCACATAAAAAGATAGTTAAAGGTCTTGGTGAACCAAACTATGAAGAGTGCATAAATTTAATTAGAGAAAGTGGGGGAACAGCAGTTCTAGCTCATCCTAAATCACTTGAATTAAACCAAAAAGAATTACTGATTCTAATCAAAGACTTAATTAAATATGGTTTAGAAGGAATTGAAGTATATCATCCTAGTCACAGTAATGAAGAAATAGGGTTTTATAAGGAAATAGCGAATGATTATAATCTATTAGTAAGCGGAGGAAGTGACTTCCACGGCCCAAAGACAAAGCCAGATATCGACCTAGGACAAAATTTAGACGCTGAAAAATGCAAGAAGTTAACACTAACAAAAAAACAACTTTATTAAAGTTGTTTTTTTAGAAAAGCATCGACATATAAAGTTTTTACATTGACAACATCTTTGTTTCTTTTCTCATTTACATATATGTCTGCGACGCTTATTTTTTTAGTTTCTAAATCTTCATAATAAAACATTAATTCTGAATTACAAATAACAGCTTCGATACACTGACTAGCTTGATCATTATTACTTTTTTCAGCAGCGTAGTTAGCATATTTTTGCATTTTCTTGATATCATTAATTTCTTCTCTAGTAAGATTATCGATTTTATCACTACTACGAGTATGAAAACTAGCGTAATGATCACATGTATCTAAACTAAACTTTTGTAGCAAGTTATCGAATATATCAACGTGCATTGCAGATCTTTTGTTTCTGTTTTCGTAATAGTATTCATCAGGATAAGTTTCATAACCAAGATAAACATAATTATCATTATTTAACTTTTCCATAAATATTTGACCACGCAATTCACCAGCTGAAGTATATGCTAAATTTAGTAGTTCATCATACTGACTTTCACTCATATTTATTTTCATAATCCACCCCTAAAACGTGCATATTATAGCATATTTTTGTGAAAAAGTCAAAAAAGGACATAAAAAAACCTTGTTATACAAGGTTTTAATTCTTTTTGGAGCGGATGATGGGAATCGAACCCACGTAGTCAGCTTGGAAGGCTGAGGTTCTACCATTAAACTACATCCGCATTTGATAGACATTTATAATTATATCGAAAACTCCATAAATGTCAACCATTTTTATTATTTAATCTATATAAAATTTATTTTGCATATAGCATAGAATAGTCTTAAGTGATGGTGAGAATATATTTTTTGGGAGATCTTTTAAATCAAACCAAGCCCATACGGTTATTTCATTTGGTTCCATAACTTTTATTTCTCCGGCATATTTTCTACATATCATTCCTACTGAAATATAGTGAGCATGTTCATTCTTATCGGTTTGCACGCAGATAATTTCGACATCTTCACTACTTATATCTAAGTTACATTCTTCTTTAGTTTCTCTAATAGCAGCTTCTTCAAAACTTTCTCCGTATTCGATGTTTCCACCGGGTAAAGTCCAAGTTCCTTCCTCGTGAAGTTCACTGTCTGCTACTGCTGGATCTTCGTTTCTTCGACCTAAAAGTAAGCGTCCATTTTCATCGATAATCATTACGCCACATCCGGCTCCAATCTTTTTCATATGCCCTCCGATTATAAATTATAACAAAAATAATTGTAAAAAACAAACTTTGTGGTATAATTGTAAAGGTTTCCAAAAGGAGTATATATGAAAAAGAGAAACGTTGCAATTATTGCCCATGTTGATCATGGTAAAACTACACTGGTAGATGAGATATTAAAGTTCAGTGGAACATTTAGAGAAAACGAAGATTTAACCGATGCTTCGATGGATTCGAATGCCATTGAAAGAGAGCGTGGAATAACGATACTAGCTAAAACTACGTCTGTATATTATAAGGATCATCATATCAATATTTTAGATACTCCTGGACATGCTGACTTTGGTGGAGAAGTTGAACGTATTATGAATATGGTCGATGGAGTAGTTCTTGTTGTCGATGCTTATGAAGGAACTATGCCACAGACAAGATTTGTTCTTAAGAAAGCACTTGATGCTGGGGCTAAGCCGATTGTTGTTGTCAATAAAATTGATAAACCATCTGCAAGACCAGTTGAAGTAATCGACGAAGTACTAGATTTATTTATTGAACTAGGAGCAGATGAACAGCAGTTAGAGTTCCCAGTAGTTTATGCTTCGGCATTAAATGGGACTTCAAGTACTGATCCCAATCTTGAGACTCAAGAAAAAGGTTTTGCTAAGTTATTAGATTTAATTATTGAAAAAATAGATGCCCCTAAAGGTGATGTAAATGGTCCATTACAATTTCAACCAGCTCTACTTGATTATAACGACTATGTAGGAAGAATTGGTGTTGGAATTGTCAGAAACGGTGTTATTAAAAACGGTCAGACAGTATCATGTATCAGATTGGATGGAAGTGTTAAACAGTTCCGTATTCAAAAGTTATTTGGTTATGTCGGACTAAAACGTGTTGAAATAGAAGAAGCTGAAGCTGGAGATATCTGCGCAGTTGCAGGTCTTGCTGACATATCAGTTGGTGAGACAATTTGTGAACAAGGTAAAAATTTACCTCTTCCAATTCTTCATGTCGATGAGCCAACTATTCAAATGACTTTTGGAACAAACTCATCACCAGTTGCTGGTAAAGAAGGTAACTTACTAACTGCTCGCAAGATTGAAGAACGTCTTGAAAAAGAAGCACAACGCGATGTCAGTTTAAAAATTGCTACTGGTGACAGTGAGAGCTGGGTAGTTTCGGGTCGTGGAGAATTGCATCTTGGAATTCTTATCGAAAATATGCGCCGTGAAGGATTTGAACTTGAAGTTTCTAAACCACAAGTAATTATTAAAGAAGAAAACGGAATTAAGATGGAGCCTTATGAAGAGCTTCAGATAGAGTGCCCAGAAGAAGCGGTCGGTAACATTATTGAACAGCTTGGTCAAAAGGGAGCGGTCCTAGAAATAATGGATAGTAAGAATGGTCAAAGTAGATTAATTTATACTATCCCATCACGTGGACTTATTGGTTTTACCACTAATTTTATGACTATGACTAAAGGATACGGTATCATGGCTCACAGTTTTAAAGAGTACCGAGCTATGGCAGGACTTGATGTTGGCGAAAGAAGTCTAGGTGTACTAGTTTCAATGGAAAATGGAAAAGCTACGGCATATTCACTTGGTAACGTCGAAGAACGTGGTATCATGTTTGTTGAACCTGGGACTGAAGTTTATGAAGGAATGATTGTCGGAGAACATGTTCGCGATAATGATTTAGCCGTAAACGTTGTCAAAGGAAAAGCTTTAACTAACATGCGTGCTAGTGGAAGTGATCATACAGTCGTTCTAAAAAGACCTCGTCTAATTACTTTAGAATATGCTCTCG
>CAYZRY010000002.1:83243-87281 GCA_964481005.1 uncultured Muribaculaceae bacterium | reverse complement strand
ATTTTCTTTACCTCTTTGGCAATAATATAGTTAAATTCAACACCTTTATTGGCATAATATACTTGTTTGTAGACGATTACCCCTTTTATTCCACCTTCTGGAAGCAGATTAAAATTATTTAATCCTTCATCTTCGATTTTAATTAAACCATCAATGTAGCTTTTTACCTTCTTATTTTTGCTCATCGCCTTAATTACTGCTAACTGATTATTATGCTCATGATTGTTTAACTCATAACGATCTATTATTTCCTCAAATTTAGTAACATATTCGTGCAACCCAGAGTTAATAGCCTTTAATTCGTAATATTTAATCATTTTATAGATGGCATTACCCATTAGAAAGATAATAAACAACAAAATTATTATTGTTATTTCCCTGCTTTCAGCAATTATCCCCTTCATATAAAGATTGTACATTAATGATATTACAATCATTAGTGAAATGGAAAAAATGAGTCCATTTATGGTAATAAATGATTCTTCCAGCATACGAAGATAAATTCTTTTTATCTTTCGATTAATAAATATTATATAAGTTATTGCATAAACTAAAATATTACATAGTAAAAAGAATAAATCATTCGATTTGATTGCTTCTAAATTACTCGCAAAATATGGGATTATAAATAGTATTGTTTCAGTAATAGCAATTACAAAGTATATAAACAGTGCTCCGACAAAAGCATTTTTGCTCTTTAAATTAAAAACAACTATAAAAGATAAGGGAACGGTCATAAACATCAGCAGAGGATATATAAATCCAACATTCTTGAATAATAGGAAAGCTAAAAATGATATTACCAAAGCTAATATTAATTTAAGATAAATAATTTTTATCTTTGTTACCCTTGCTGTTATGCCAATAAATGTCAGTTGTCCTAATAGTAAACTGAATAAACGAATTATCATAATACTTTTTCTAGATCCTTTTTGAAACGTCTTGATATATCAGAGGTTTCATCATAGTTATTAAAAACTATTTTGTTATTAAGTTTATCATACTTATAAACTTGGTTTTTATTTATGATATTACTTGAACTAAGTTTGATAAAGTCTTCGTTTAACATAGATGAAATCGCCTTTAGTGTCGAAGATATTTCGATATTTTCATAAGTTGTCTTTATTTGTATTTTATTTGTAGCTTTAATCTTAGTGATTTGAATAATATCTTTGAAAGATAATTTATATATACTATAATCTTTCTTTATTTTTAAGCATTTTTTATTTTGTTCATATGTTTTTATAATTCTACCAAGAGCATTATTAATACTTTCCTTAGCATTATCAAGTTTGTTAATAAAATCAAATAAATTTAATCTATTTCCTAATGCTTCATACTTATATTCGTTATGATTAGTTATAAACAGTACGAGCGAGTGCCAATCGTTATGTTTTTCACGTATTAAATGAAAGATATTTAAACCAGACTCATCCTTAGTTTCAATATCTAAGAAGTAAATTTTATTACTTATATCTTTTTCTATAAGTTCCTTCATTTTACTATCAAAACGAGTAAAACTGTGAATTTTGTATTCACAGTCTTCCTTCATCATATATTTAGTTATGAGATTATTTAGTTCTTTAAGAAAGATAGGATTATCATCAAAGAGAATGAAATTAAGCATCTTCGTCCTCTTTCTTGTTGATGATACTAGTATATTTAACAAACCAGATTAACATTATTATGAGCACAGCGTATAGAATAAAACCTAATTCTCTTCTATTGGAGATCATTAGAATCGAAGCTAGCGAGAACAGTATATTTATAGCATAAATAATTAGTACTGTTTTTCTTTGAGAAAAGTGCATCTTTAAGAATTGATGATGCAAATGATCTTTGTCTGCTTCAAAAATTGGTTGCCTACGTATAAGCCTTCTAATGATAGCGAAAGCTGTGTCTAATATCGGAATGGCAAGAACCATCAAAGGTACAGCCAAAGACGTCAATAAGGCCCCTTTAAACCCCAATAGCGATATGATTGCTATCATGTATCCCATAAACATAGCTCCGGCATCTCCGGCAAAGATTTTAGCGGGATTAAAATTAAAGGTTAAGAAACCTAAAGTAGCACCTAGCATAATCAAAGCTAGAATTAACTCTAGTGTTCCAAATCTAAACTGAATTAACGAAATAACGGTGATAGTGGCATAAAATATCGAAGATATTCCAGCACTTAACCCATCTAAACCATCTATTAAATTAATTATATTTACGCAAGCTACGATAAACACTAAAGTAATTGGATATGCCCAAAAACCAAAGTGCAAAGTATAACCAAAAGCATCGACATCTTGCAATAAAATATTTCCATAAAAAACAATGATAGCCGCGGCAATTATCTGACCAATTAATTTTTGATGAGATCTAATTGAATTGATATCATCGACAAGCCCAGTAAGAATGATAATAAAACCACCAAGTAAAATAGCATTCATTCTGGTACTGTTTGTTCCAAATAACATATATGCAAAAATAAAAGCTAGAAAAATACCAATACCGCCAAGCTTTGCTATTGGTTTCTTGTGAATACGACGTTTATCACGAGGTATATCCATCGCCCCAATATGCTTAGCCACTCTAATCATAACTGGTTGTAAAAACACCGACATCAAATATGTAACTATAACTATTAAACCTGTATTTATAATATAACGATCTATCATGCTTCACCTCAATACTTTGAACTTAGAAAAAAATCAAATATAAAATTAGTTAGTAAATAAATTAGAGCTATAGCTAGAATAAAATAAAATGCTCTAGCCTGCCAATATCTATTTTTCTTAAATATCTTATTTATATCAACTGCATCTAGTGACCATACAACAAGCGCTGCTGATAAAAAATAAAGTATTACTTTAACTGACATGTCCATCTTCCTCGTACTGTGTAATTAGAGAAACTCTATGGTCATGACGCTCAACATCTTCTCTCTCAGTACTAATAAAAGTAACAACTAGTTCAATAGCTTTTTCAAGTTCTGTTTCAGCAGAGAAAGTAACGACATTAGCATCATTATCAATACGTGCATACTTTGCTTCCTCACTTGAATCAACCTTAGCAGCCCTAACACCTTTTACTTTATTGGCAGCAATTGAAATACCAATACCGCTACCACAAATAGCTACACCAAAATCATAAGTTTTAGAATTGATCTTTTCACCTAATTTAAAAGCATAAACTGGATAATCCGATTTTTCTTCGTTGAAGGCACCAACATCAAAACAATCAATTCCTTCTTTAGTAAAATGTTCAATTAATTTTCTTTTCAGTAAGTAACCTCTATGATCACTTGCAAATCCTATTTTCATATATATCACCACCCTTATTATAGCCTCTTTATAGAAAATAAAAAAGAGTTTTTACACTCTTAGTTTTCTTTGGTTTCAAACCCATATTTTTTATTAAACTTGTCAACGCGTCCTGCACTACTTGTTCTACTTTGCTTTCCTGTATAGAATGGATGACATTTTGAACATACTTCGATATGTAGTTCTGGTTTATTTGATTTAACTGTAAATGTTTCTCCACAAGCACAAGTTACCGCTGTGTCCATTGAATTTGGATGAATATCTTTCATTTTAACTCCTTCCGCCATGATTAATTATTAATCATAGTAATAAATGCTTCTATAATATAACATTGTTATAAGAAAAATGCAAGATTTCTTTTATATCATTAAGTTTTAATTTTTTAGACTTATTTTATTGTATAATATTGTTGTGGAGGTAATATGTTATATCTAAAACACTTTAAAATATTAGATGCTAATGGTGAATATTCCGTATTTGGTTATGAAGCACGAAGAATATATAATAATAGTTACCCGCTTGGTATCTTTCCTGAAAGAGAGTTTACTGAGATTGACTTTGAACCTATTACCATTTTTTATGGAGGGAACGGTTCTGGAAAAACGACTCTATTAAATATTATTTCAGAAAAACTACAGGCAAACAGGAAAAGTTTTTTTGATAAGGGTACCTACTTCATCAATTACGTCGATAGATGTTCATACGATATGTCTACGATTGATAAACC
>CAYZRY010000002.1:0-83143 GCA_964481005.1 uncultured Muribaculaceae bacterium | reverse complement strand
ATAAACCGTAGAAAAGAAGATTTATGTGACGAGTACTTAAGTGCTAAATTTGAACAAAAAAGTAGTTTTGAAAGTTACGAAGAAATAAAAAATAGAAGTGATTCAAGAAGAATGACTATGTCTAAATATGTTAGACATAGGCTTACAAATAATAATATTATTGAGAAGTCAAACGGAGAATCAGCTTTAGCTTTTTGGGAAAGAGAAATACAAGATAACAGTTTATATATTTTAGATGAACCAGAAAATAGTTTATCAGCGGAAAATCAAATAAAGATTAAACAGTTTATCGAAGATTCGGCAAGATTTTATAATTGTCAGTTTATCATATCAACTCATTCGCCGTTTATTTTAAGTTTATTGGGAGCTAAAATATACGACCTTGATTCTGTACCGGTGAAAAACAAAAAATGGACAGAACTAGATAACATTAAAAGTTATTATGAATTTTTCAAAGATAATGAAGATAAATTTAAAAAGAGCAGTTAACTGCTCCTTTTTATTTGTCTTTTTCTATTATAACTGCTCCGAGGCCCTCAAGCTTAGAGACGATATTTTCATAACCTCGTAAGATGTGTTCTATATTGGTTATAGTTGTTGTTCCTTCCGCAGCAAGAGCAGCAGCTACCATCGCCGCTCCAGCACGAAGATCAGTTGCTTCGACTGTTGTACCCTTTAACTTAGTTGGTCCAAATATATGAGCTTTTGTGCCATCTATCTTGATATTTGCTCCCATATTATTTAAATGCTCAACATGCATAAAACGGTTTTCCCAAATAGTTTCATCAATTACTGATTCACCCTCTGCTTTGGTTAAAAGTACCGTAAATGGTTGTTGCAAATCAGTTGGAAAGCCCGGAAATACTTGGGTCGTAACTTTAGTCGGTTTATATGTCTCTTTACTGTTAATAATGACATAGTCCTGTCCTAAATCCATATCGACACCAATATCATTTAACTTCGATAACAGTGCTTCTAAATGTTCTGGAATGATATTATCTACTTTGACATTTTGTCCAATTAAAGCCGCAATTATGATAAATGTACCAGCTTCGATACGATCGGGAATTACTTCATGGAAACATCCATGCATACTGTCTACTCCCTCGATCTTGATAACACTAGTTCCGGCTCCACTTATCTTAGCTCCCATTTGGTTTAAGAATGTCGCAACATTGACAATTTCTGGTTCTTTAGCAGCGTTTTCAATAACGGTTTTTCCTTTAGCTCTAACCGCTGCTAAAATAATGTTAATCGTTGCTCCGACTGAAGCTATATCTAGATAGATATTTGCTCCCCTTAACTCTTTAGCATCGATAATATATCTATTATCTTTGTGTACAACTGTTGCTCCTAGAGCTTCAAAACCCTTAAGGTGCAAATCAATTGGTCTTTTTCCGATTGAACAACCACCAGGGAAATACATTTCTACATGACCGTATTTACCGAGAAGTGCTCCCATAAAATAGTATGAAGCACGAAGTTTTTGAGCTACTTCTTCAGGTATTAATTTATTTTCAAGTGACGATGAATCGATAACCATACTTTCACTTGCTCTTTTTACTTTTACTCCGAGGAAACTTAGCATTTCTGCTAATGAATCGATATCGGTAATTTCTGGTACATTACAGATAGTAACTTCACCATCTGATAAAAGAGATGCTGGTATTAAAGCAACTCCACTATTTTTGGCACCACTAACACGAACTGATCCCGTTAATTTTTTTCCACCCTTAATTTCAAGTACTCTCATTTTAGACACCCCCAAAGAATAAATCAATCTTTGCCGCTGCTGCATCTTGCATTGCTTCCTTGCCACTGCCAATTACTTTTCGTGGATCATATTCATCACTGCTTTTGACAAATTCTGCTACTGCCTTATGCCAAGCAATCTGCAGCTCAGTATTGATATTTATTTTACTTATACCACTCTTGATAGCTTTGACAATTAAATGATCATCAATCCCTGTTCCACCATGTAAAACAAGTGGCACTTCAAGTGCTTTATCAAGTTTAGCCATCGTTTCAAAATCAAGATTAGGTTCACCGACATAAAGTCCGTGGACACTACCTAAAGCTGGAGCTAATGAATCAATTCCAGTCTTTTCAGTAAGTTCTAGGCAATCTTCTAATCTAGCGTTGACGATTCCCCCAACAACACCATCTTCATTACCTCCAACATGTCCAACTTCAGCTTCAACAGTAACTTCTTTACTGTGGGCATAATCGACAACCTCTTTGGTAATTCTAATATTCTCATCAAGTTCATGCTTTGAAGCATCAATCATGACCGAAGTAAAACCAGCATCTATCGCTGCCATACAACTTTGAGCACTAGTTCCATGATCTAAGTGAAGAGCGACATCTATATCTATTTGCATAGCTTCCATCAACTCTACAACCATCGCATATATTAAATTGAATCCCCCCATGTACTTAGCAGCACCTTCACTTACTCCTAAAATGACAGGAACATTCTTTTTCTGACATATTTCTAAAATATTTTTTGTCCATTCTAAATTGTTAATGTTAAACTGTGGAACGGCATATTTACCTTCTTTAGCTTTCAGTAACATCTCTTTGGTATTTACTAACATATTAAAAGCCCTCTTTCAATATTATTCTATCAAAACGAGAGCTTTCGCGCAAGATTATAAGTACTTGCTAACAGTTGCTTTTACAGTGGTTAACATTGTAGCAATTACATTAGAAAATTCTATAATATTATTTTCATTTAGTTTAACTTGTTGTTTGTAACATTGATCAAAGATTTCATTGAATCCTAGATACTTGGCATCGCTGCGTAAAGCGACAATGTCTTTTTGATAATTATCTATGTCTTTCTCACTAGCTAACTTTCTAAATCTTTCGATTTTCTTATCAATTTCTTCGTAGAAAGTTTTAAGTGTTTCATCGTATATCTCGATGCTACCAAGAATATTCATTGCATTACATACATCGATATTACTATTTTGTAAGTAATCTATATTTCCTTTAGTTTCAACCTTTTTAGGATATGCAGTACAAGATACATCATCTTCATTAATATATTTGATATCATCTGTAGCTAATTTTTCTCTATCTCCATTAAAGCTCTTTCTAATTATGCGATCAAGCTCTGTTCTCATAATCGGTTTAGAAATGTAATCATCAAAACCTTTGCGAAGATAGTTTTCCTTGGCCCCATCAATGGCATTAGCAGTAAGTACCACAATCGGTAATTTTGCCCCCATAGATTTGAGCTTTTCCATTGTCTGAGTACCAGTCATCTGAGGCATCATGTCATCCATGAAAATCATATCAAATTCTTTACCTTCGGTAATTAGTTTCAAACATTCAAGACCACTTTCAACTTCAGTTAAATCAAATTTGTATGGAGCTAAGAAATTTCTAGCAATACGCAAATTCATTTTATTATCATCGACAATCAGTACTTTCTTACCAGAGAAATCACTGATAGCAGTACTTCTTTTAGCGGTTGTTTCAATAACTGGTGCTACCGGAACTTCCATTCCCGATGGTTTTAAATAATTTGATAAAACTCTTTTTAATTCCTCTTTTTCAATTGGTTTAGCTAAATAATCATTAAATCCCATTTTAATATAGCTATCTCTGACATCTCCGACAGCATTGGCTGTTAAAACGATTGTCGGAATATTGAAATTAGGTATTTCACGAAGTTTAGTAAGAGTCTCCGTTCCACGCATTTTAGGCATCATGTCATCAAGTAAAATTAAATCATATGTTTTACCAGAACTTATTAGTTTTATACAATCGAATCCATTATCGATAAGTTCAGTTTTAACTTTATATGGCTGAAGTACTTTTTCAGCCACCTTTAGGTTTAATTTATTATCATCAACAATTAATATAGTCGAGTTGGCAAAGATTAAATTTTGACTGTTTTCCTCGACCTTTACTGGGTTTTCACCGGCCATCTCAACAATCTTTTGTTTAACATAGACAGTAAACTTACTACCCTCACCATAGACACTTTGAACAACTATTTTACCACCCATCATTTCTACTAATGATTTAGTAATTGCTAGCCCTAATCCTGTTCCTTCGGCAGTTGTATTACGGTCTTCATCAAGACGATTAAACTTAGTGAATAACTTATCAATTTGTTCTGGTTTAATACCACGCCCAGTATCTTCGATAGAAAGAACAAGCGATGTATATTCACCTTCATTAATGCAAGATACATTGAAAGATATTTTTCCTTCATGTGTATACTTTGCTGCATTAGTAAGTAGATTGGTTATAATTTGTTTTAATTTACCGATATCCCCATATAATTCATGTGGCAGATCTTCAGAAAAGTTAGTTGTAAATTCAACTGGTTTTTCATCAAGTCTTGGCAAAATTAGTTTACTTAAATTCTCTAAATTTGGTAAAAGTTCATAGTTAGAGTTAACAATCTCCATCTTATTGGCTTCGATTTTAGATATATCTAAAATACCATTAACTATCTCCAAAAGATTTTGTGATGCCATAATAATATCATCGGCATCTTTTCTTGCTTCTTCAATATCATTCTCTGTTTTAATACACTCTGAAAAACCAACAATAGCATTAAGCGGAGTTCTTATTTCGTGACTCATGCTAGATAAAAAATCTGTCTTAGCACGATTTGCTTTATCAGCTTGATCTTTAGCTAAATTTAATACTTGAATCATTTTAATATCAGGATTTTCAATTGTAAAATACATTAGACAACATATGTAGCTCTCCACTGCAGCTGTAATAACTAGCTCAGGATAATTAATTTGTACGATCATTCCTATTATTCCAAATATTAAAAAGAAATATAAGGGTATGGTCTTCTTTTTAGAAATTACTTTTCTTTTTAGAATTAATAATATACCTATAATAGTAGTTATTATTCCAGAAAAGAAATAGGTAAACTGAACAGATGGACCATAAGAATAATAGATTCTATTTATCTCATCAATATAAAAACTTTGTGGTAATAATAGTACAACCGTTGATGTTAATATAAAAACTACAATCATCGCATATATAAATTTAGTATAATTTTTAAATGAAATCATTACTAGATAAATAAGTACACATATAGCCCAGAAAATAAAATATATTAAAAAAAGCTTTACGATTGCATGAGGCAAAAGATATGGCAATGAATAGTATTCTTGTGATACATAGTCAGAAATAAACTGCAGTAATAAACCTACTAGGTTTGAAACTAACATTATTTTATAAATTTTATTTTCAGTATTAGTTGCTCTTTCACGAGAAAAATAAATATATATTAATCCCAATATATATATCATACTAAATAATATAAGCATTGTTAAATTTGATGTTATCATGTGTTCACCTATCGTCATAATTATAGCACAAATTAAATATATTTCACTAAAAAACAATCAATAAATTGATTGTTTTTGTAATTATAACATTTTAACTTTTACTTTTGAAATATTACCTTTTGGTAAATATATGAAATCGTCTGTTTCGTTTTTCATGCTAACGACATCTCTTTTTCCAGATTTAGCATGTGGGAAGCTAGTTCTAACTTTAAATAGTTCCGGTACCATATCTATATTTTCTGTTTCATTTAAAATGGTACGTTGAATTTCTTCGAATAACTCAATTTGTTCTGTTTCACTAATGTTGCTACCTTTTTCAAAAATAATGTGAGAAACTAAAGTCTTTTCTCCGTCTTCGGTGTGTTTTTCGAATACATCACAGTCTTCGATTATCTCATTAGTATTGATTATGTTTTCAACATCGAAATTATATATTTTACTGTCATTAATAATTGAATAATCTTCTGCACGACCTGCTACGAATAATTCACCGTTTTCATCCATGTAACCCATATCACCAGTTCTGTTCCATTTATTTCCTTGTTCATCATAGTGAAAATATTTATCGGTTTCTTCTGGGTTTTTATAGTATTCAACCATACTACAAGGTGTTTTTGCATAAATTAAACCTCGTTCGTAATATGGAAGCTCATTAAAGTTTTCGTCAAATATGCCAACTACAACGCCTGGTAATGGTATTCCTACCGATCCTTTTGCATGTTCCATACTTTGTGTTTGGGTAGTAATTGCTCCACCACATTCACACTGTCCATATGCAACACGCAATGGAGCATAATTATTATGTTGTCTAAATGCCGCTTCAATTTGGGCAGCTTTTTTCGGTTTTAAGGCTTCTCCACCTTGGAAAGGATAATTGTGATGAGACAAATCATCTTTATCTTTAAGTGAACCATTTCTAATGAATCCTTCATACATGGTTGTTGGTGCAACAGTATAGTTTGCTTTTGACTTTTTAACATTTTTTACAAACACTGAAGGCTCATATCTTGGATCCATAAATACAGCAACCCCATATGATAGAGGTAAATGAATCGAAGTACTTAAACCGGTTGAATACCAAGTTGGAATAAGTTGGTAAAACTTTTGACCTCTTGTAATATCAACTCCAGAAGCTGGATATGCTTGAATCGAGTTTTGGAAACTATCATTAGACAGTACTATACCCTTAGGGGCACTTGTTGTACCACTAGAATACACCATCGCAACAGGCATGTCTTTCTCATATTGTTGAACTTCGATTGCTTCTCGACCACGACCATCTTTTATAAACTGGTTCCATGTTATTAAACCACTATTCTTCTCTATCTTATATCCCTTTTTAAGATATTTTAAAAATGTCGAATTTAGTGTTGGCAATAGTACTATATTTTTTATCGAAGTATCCTTTAAAGCTTCTTTTATACTTTCGTAAAAAATGTCCATTACGATTAATAATTCACTCTCTGTATCGTTAATAGTCTTGATAATTTGTTCCTTTGTGAAATGCGGTGGTAACATACTTGAAATACCACCAATTGATGATAAACCGTAAAAACTATATACAGTTTCTGGAATACCAGCTACACACAAAGTAGCAAACTTACCTTTTTTAATTCCGTATTCTTCGAATGCTTTTGCAGCATTTTCTGTATTTTTAAAGAATTTACCATAATTTATTTTATTACCAAAAAACTCCAAAGCTAAATCTTTAGTATATTCTTTATTGTTTTCGTAAACTTCCTGAAAGACCGTTCTTTTTGGACGATCTACATTTAACTCTTCCTGATTATAATATTTTTGCCATGGCAAATCTTTTGTTGGATAACCTATATTTTTTTCTCCAAATTCTATAGATTGTTTCATATCACAAATATCCCCCTTAAAATTGGCATAATTATAGCACATTATTGCCTATTTGTAAAGTATTTAATTCTATTGATATATAAAAATTATCCTATCTTTATCTGAAAGATCTCTATGACATTCAAATTTAGCACTAGGTAAATACTTGTTTTTTAGCAGTTCGAGATCACTTTTTTGAGTAGATCCTATTTCAAAGGCAATCAAGTAATTGTCAGTTAAATGAAGACTAATTTCTTTAAGTATTTTTTCATAAAACGATATACCATTATTATCGGCATATAAAGCTAAATGTGGTTCATGTTTATAGACTTGTTCCTCTATATCTTCGTCTTTAGCGATATATGGTGGATTGCTAATGACAACATCAAACTTGCCATTTATATTCGAGAAAATGTCACTTTGAACAAAATTTATTTCTTGACCAATATTTTCTGCGTTTCTTCTAGCTACTTCCAAAGCCTCGGGACTTATATCACAACATGTTACTTTAGAAGTGGGAAGTTTAGTTTTAAGTGTAATTCCAATTACTCCACTACCAGTTCCAATATCTAAAATATTAAGGTCTTTATTACCGAATAACTCATTAATCTTTATTAATGTTTTTTCGACTAGTTCTTCTGTCTCGAATCGTGGTATTAAAACATTTTCATTGACGATGAATTTATTGCCATGGAAATCGACATCTCCAATTATATATTGAAGTGGATAATTCTCTTTTCTAGCTTTGATCATATCGTTGAATAATGAAATTTTTTCCTCACTAACTATTTCATCTAAATGAGTTAATAACTCTAAATTATCATAGTTTAAAATGCTCGCTAGGAGCATTTTTACTTCATGTGAGTGGAGATGTTTTTTGCCTTCAATTATTAAATCTTCAACTCTCATTATTCACCACTTAATTTTCTTTTTTGATCTTCATTTATTAGAGCTTGAATAATATCTTCAAGATCACCATCCATAACTCTATCAAGATTCATTGTCGTATAAGATATGCGGTGATCAGTAATTCTATTTTGTGGATAGTTGTATGTTCTAATTTTCTCAGATCTATCCCCAGTTCCTATTTTACTTCTTCGTTCACCACCAATAGCAGCATCTCTTTTTTCTTGCATATCATCATAAATACGTGATTTTAATACTTGCATAGCACGTTCTTTATTCTGAATTTGACTACGTTCATTTTGACAAGTTACAACTATTCCAGTTGGCAGATGAGTAATTCTAACGGCACTATCTGTCGTGTTAACTCCCTGTCCACCTTTGCCGCTAGAACGATATATATCTATTCGCAAATCATTAGGATTAATTTCTACTTCAAAATCTTCGATCTCTGGCATAACTAGAACCGTTGCTGTCGAAGTATGAACTCTCCCTTGAGTTTCTGTAACAGGTACTCTTTGAACACGATGAGCTCCACTTTCATATTTGAATTTTGAGTAGGCTCCATGACCCTTGACCATGAAGCTAACTAATGAAAAACCACCATTATCTGAGTATTCTTCACTTATTACTTCGATCTTATAACGCTCTGATTCAGCATATCTAAGATACATACGATATAGATCACCAGCAAAAATATTAGCTTCATCTCCGCCAGCTGCTCCCCTTATTTCAACGATAACGTTCTTATCATCATTTGGATCTTTCGGTATTAATAGAACCTCAAGTTCTGATTCAAGTAAGTCTTTCTTTTCACTTAAACTATCTAATTCCTCTTTGGCAAATTCAGCCATATCACGATCTTTAAGCATCTCTTTAGCTGCATCGATATCATTTAACACTTCGATATATTTATCTGCATGAGCAACTATATCTCGATAGTCTGAGACTTGTTTAGATATCTCTCTCGTTTTATTAACATTAGATAAAACTTCTGGTTTAAGAAGTTCGTTATTTAACTCATCATAATGTTTTTTTATTACTAATAACCTTTCAAGCATGTATATCAATCCCTTCGTCTTATGTATTATAGCACAGGAAAAAACAAAAAAAAACTAGAATTAATCTAGTTCTAATTCATCTTCATCAATGATAACTAAGTTTTTGAGATCATCATCCCCATCATCAAAATCTTCGTCATCATCTTTAGAATTGTCAAAGTCATCTTCTAGTGAATCATCTTCGGTGATTTCTGCTTCTTCTTCAAGTTCCTCTTCGTCGTCTTCATCGACTACTTTCTTAACTTTGATGGCATCACTTGAATATTTTTCACGCAAGTCCCAAATACCATCTACTAGAACAAAACGCTTGTCAGTAGATAACATTGTATAATAATCTCCTATTTTGCTTTCAAAATAAGCTTTTGATAACTCTAACTTAGATGTAATAAATTTAAATACATCAGCTGTTTTACTAGGTCCTTCTGACTTAATATACATAGCTGTAATATCTTTATATGAAAGTAATTCTAACTCTTCCTTGGTCATTTCTTTTATGTTCATAATTCCTCCAATCATATTCAATAAATATTATCTATAAACTTATATCATTTATATAATACAATTGCAAGCAGATATTTACATTTTTTCTGGTATATCTATCCCAAGAGTATTTATTAGTAGACTTGTCGTTTTATTTAGTATTTCAACTAAGGCTAACCACGACTCTTTTTGCTCGATATCTTCATGTCCTAAAACGTGATTTTCTGCATAGAATTTATTAAATGTACTTGTAAGAACAAAGATGTATTCGGCTATGTCACTTGGCGTTCCATCATTGTATGCTTTGCTTATTACTTTAGGCATATTTAGTAAGTTGATAAGGATTGCACGGTCATAGTTTGCGCTTAATTTACTAACTTTATATTCATTCTTACCAGCTTTATCAAGCATAGATTTCATACGAATGTTAGCATATAAAATGTATGGTCCAGTCTTTCCTTCAAGATCGGCAAATTTTGATGGATCAAAAATATAATCAGTTAATCTCTGTGGTAATAAATCAGCAAATTTAAGGGCAGCAATTGCCACTTTTTTAGCTATTTCATCCTTCTTGTCACTATCATCGATACTTACCTTCTTAGTTGTCTCTTCATAGACCATTCTAATTAAATCATCGAGCGTCATGACTCCACCATCACGTGTTTTAAAAGGTTTTCCGTCAGGTCCATTCATCGTTCCAAAACCACGGAAGTCTAGTTCAGTATTCTCATTTACTATTTCAGCTTTGCGAACCACCCTAAAGACTGATTCGAAATGAAGTGTTTGACGTTTATCAACAACATACCAAATCTTATCTGGATTAAAACGTTTCATACGCCCTAAAATAGTTCCAACATCGGTAGTTTCATAAAGATAAGCACCATTTCCTTTGACCATGATTGCCGGAGGCATCTCTTTACTGTCATCAGCTTTAGCTACTTCGACAACAAGAGCTCCTTCACTTTCCTTAAGAAGTCCTTTAGCTTTGATTATTTCCAAAGACTCAGGAATATATTGGAGACTATCCATCTCACCTTCCCATAGGTCAAAGTGTGTATTTAAAGTCTCATATGTTTTTTTAATTTCTGTAAGAGATAAATCAATTACCTTTTTCCAAAGTGTATTATAGGCAAGATTTCCCTTTTGAATTTGCAAAGTGACTTCACTAGCCTCTTTGTAAATATCTTCATTTTCTTTAGCTTTTTGAGAAGCTACAGGATATATTTCATTTAGGTCTTCACTTTTGATTGGAAGAACAAAATCACTTCCGTCGTAGTTTTCAACAAAACAAGGAAGATTAGGAAAACGTGATTTTAGTTCTGTAACGACCATTCCTGCCTGAAGCCCAGAGTCTCCTAGGTGGACATCAGAAATTACTTCATCACCCATAAGCATAGCAATTCTACGCATTGCTTCTCCAATATTGGCACTACGTAAATGTCCAACGTGAAGAACTTTAGCAACGTTTGCTCCACCGTAGTCGATAATGGTCGTAGCTTTCTTGCCACGATCAATGTTGCTTTCTATATCAGCACTTAAACTACCTGCAAACTCTATCAAAGCTTCGTCAGTAAGCCTTAAATTAATGAAACCAGGTCCAGCGATGTTAATATCTTTGAACTTTGAATCTACGCTTAATTTAGCAACAATTTTTTCCGCTATAGCTCTAGGATTTTCCCCATAACTAGCCGCTAATTTCATCGCATCATTTATTTGAAAATCTCCTAAATCAGGTCTATTAGATTGACTTAATTCAAATACTGGAACATCATATCCAGCTTCTTTTATATATGTTTTAACAATTTCTTCTAATTTTTTAATGTAACTCATCGTTAATCTCCTCAAATTCTATATCGATAATTATTTTATCGTTTTCAACTATTTCGAAAGCGACATAATATCTATTTTTTTCTTTCTTAATTTCTAATGTTTCTACTTCCAAAGACATGCTTTGATCCATCTCTTTCATATTTAAATTACAATATGTTCTCCGTTCTAAATCAAAGTCATATCTAATTTGTATCTCTTTACCTTCCCGTGTAAAAACATCTCTTTTCATATCGATGGTCATTGAAAAGTCATCTTCATTAAAACTTAATAAACCATCTTCTAAGTAACCTTCTCCTTCGAATAATTTCTTATCTTCCGAAGTAGTAAGTTCTAATTTATAATTAACTTTTTGCATACTTGCCCCCAATCGATATTTGCATTATAGCATAGCTATGCATTTTTTTAAATAAAAAATAGAGTTTACACTCTATATTATTATTTCTACTTCATCGCCATTTTTTATTTGACAAGCATTGGCATCATCAGTATCTAGATGTACTTCAAAGTATGAAGGATTCTCTTCTTTTAGGAAGACATCTTGCAAAATAGTTGGTTTTTCTCCACCTACTTTTAATGAAACTTTGGTAACTAGATTTAAACCGTATTTATCGATAGTTTCCCTATCTATATGAATATGCCTATTGGCGATAATAGCTGCTTTTCTTTTAATCGTAGCTCTCGGTCCAATAATTTCTATTTCGCTTGCATCAGCTAGATCTCCCGATCTTCTAACCGGAGCTGTAATCCCGATTGTTCGGCAATCTGTTTGACTTAGTTCAACCTGTGTGTACTTGCGAAGTGGTCCTAAAACTCTAAGACCCTTAAGCGTTCCTTTGGGACCAGCTACATCAACTCTACTAGACGAAGCAAATTGCCCCGGCTGATTGATTGCTTTATCTATTTCAAGACTAGCCTCATTTCCAAAAAGCTCTTTAAAATCTGCTTCTGTCAGATGAAGATGTCTATTTGAAACCCCTACTCTTATTCTCATAATATCACCTATTATAATTATAACACTAATTTGATAGGTATTAATCATTAATACTCAAGTTTACATTTCTAGATTGTACAATTTAATAAGATTTGATATAATTTCCTTAATAGAGAGGTGTTTAATCATGTGGATAATTTACTTAATACTAATACTTTTACTCTTGGCTTTTTTATACTTTAAGAATGCTTTTGCAAGATTCGATGGATTGACTATCAAAATAATCGAAGGTGAGGAAAACATCGATAATTTTTTAAATATAAAAAGTGACCTTTTACACGAAGTATGTACTCATATTAATGAAATAAACAAGAATAAAGTCTTCTCAGGAATAAGTTTTTTAAAGAAAAATGACTTTGACAGTTTTAAACTAGATAGAGAGTTAACTGATCTATACAGTTCACTAAAAGAATACTTAATTATGAACAAGAGTTTTGTACCAGATGAAGAAACTGCGAAAAATTTAATTGATCTGGAAACTAATGAAATAGAACTTGAAGGAAGTAAGATTTTTTATAACGATAACGGAAAGATATTTAACAAGATGATAGATAGATTTCCAACTAACTTTATATCGCGAAAAAGAAACTATGATTATAAATATCTGTACAGTTTCCAAAAAGAAGAATTCTTTAAAATTATGGATAAAAAGAAAAAGAAAAATGTGCTAAGTTCTTAGCACATTTATTTTATTTTCCAGTTTATTGGAGCAATGTTATGTCTTTTTAAATAATCGTTTGTTTTTGAAAATGGTTTTGATCCAAAGAAACCGCCTCTTGCAGAAAAAGGTGATGGGTGAACTGATTTAATTATGTAGTGTTTAGCTGAATCAATCAACCCTTCTTTTTCTTTGGCAAAGTTTCCCCAAAGAATAAAGACAACATTTTCCTTTTCATCTGAAATCTTTTTAATTACATAGTCAGTGAATTTGTTCCAACCAAGATTTTTGTGAGAAGCAGGTTTATCTTTTTCGACAGTTAATACTGCATTTAATAAAAGGACTCCCTCTTTTGCCCAAGGAACTAAACTGCTAGTTTGCGGCACAGGAATAGATAAGTCATCACTTAGTTCTTTAAATATATTTTTAAGTGATGGTGGCTGTTTAACGTCATTTTTAACAGAAAATGATAGACCCTCGGCTTGATTTGGTCCATGATATGGATCTTGTCCTAAAATAACAACTTTAACATTATCAAAACTACAAAGTTCAAAAGCTTTAAATATCTCTTCTTTAGGGGGATATATAGTCTTTTTTTGATATTCAGCTTGAAGATAATTAAGTATTTCAATGAAATATTCACTTTTTATTTCACTACTAAGTATTTTATCCCAATCATTATTAAACATTTTATCACCTACTTATGATATGTTTCGTTATTATTTATTTTATATGCACGATATATCTGTTCGAGAACTATTACTCTGAACAGTTGATGAGGAAAGGTAAGCTTTGAAAACGAGATTACTTCATCTGCTCGCAGGATAACATCGTTACTAAGACCACAGCTACCACCAATAATAATAGTTATTTTTTTAGATTCCAACTCTAGTTTAGCTACCTTTGATGCTAGCCCTTCGGATGTTAATTCGTCTCCCTTTAAATCGAGGGCAATCACATAATCTTTATCACTTATTTTAGCAAGGATCGATTTACCTTCAAAATTAATATTCTCTTCATCAGTTAATCTGTTTTCATCTTTGAGTTCAATTATTTCTATTTTATTATATTTTTGTAATCTCTTTAAATATTCATTAATTGCTTCTTGATAAAATTTCTCTTTAATTTTACCCAACGCTATTATTCTAATCATTTAATACCTCCACCTGAATAGAAATTTCATGCTGATTGGCGACAAATAGATTATCCAAGTTAAAGTTTGTTTCTTCAATTATATTAGATACTGTTCCATGTGCTAAAGCAGGAGTGTTATTATTTTCACTAATATGAGCTAAAAAGATATATTTAGTTCGATCGCCAATTACCTTTTTCAAGAATTTAGCACTATCTTTATTAGAGATATGTCCGCTATCACCAATTACCCTTTGTTTAAGTAGTTGTGGATATGGACCATTTAATAGCATTTCTTCATCATAATTACTTTCGATAATGTATATATCTTTATTTGCTAGTAAATCGTTATATTTTTTATTGATATAACCAGTATCAGTCATGTAGACTAGCTCAGCGTGCTGATCATTAATAAGAAGACCAATTACCGGAACATCGTGTGATAGATTAAAGGCTGTTATATTCAAATTACCAAGATTAAAAGAACCATTGATTATCTCAATGTTTTCATTGTCAATGATTCTATTAATTTCTGGATAGCTTTTATTTATTGTATAGACTTTAACACCTGTTTTAGTAACAAATGAAGCAAGTCCATTAGTATGGTCATGATGAGTGTGCGTTATTATTACTGCATCTATTTCAAAAGGTGTTACACCAACTTGTTCAAGTCTTGTTTTAATTTGACGATAATTCAGTCCCAAATCGATAAGTATTTTAGCGTTATCTGTTTCAATAAGTGTAGAGTTTCCCTTAGATCCACTCGCTAATATTTGAACTTTCATTAGTACAGTGTCAATGGGTTAAATGATCTACCACCACGAAAAGGGTAACCTCGGTAAGTTCCAAAGTGTAAGTGAACTCCGGTAGCAAAACCGGTTCTTCCCATTGTTCCTATCTTTTCACCCATTGCAACTGTTTGTCCAACAGATGTGTAATTAGAATTCAAATGGGCGTAAATTGTAAAGAAGCCGTTATTGTGGTCAATCAATATGTATTTACCATCTGGCCATCTTTGACCGCTTTCAACAACGTTACCATTGTTAGCTGCATATATTGGTGATCCCTGACCTGGACCAGCAATATCGATTGCTTCGTGGAGTTTTCCCCAGCGCCATGCATATGGTGATGTAATTATGTAAGGTTGCGCTGTTGGCCAAGCCCACATTCCCAAGTTACCAACGTTAGGTATATATTTTGTCCCTTGGACAACAATTTTTGCAATTGGGGCTGATATTTGTTCTTCATTTATTTTAATAAATCCATCAAGTTGTCCATTTACATAACGGTAGTTAGATGTAACTTTAGAAATACCATTAACACCATTTTGTTTAACTCTTTGAACACCTTCGGCTAAGCTAGGATCTTTTTCGATAACTGTATCAAATCCTTTGGTCTGTCTTTCAACTACATAATCGTTTTGTTCAAGTGTAAAAACTGGATTGATGATGGCAACACTGACCTTTTGTCCAGGATAAAGTAAATTATCAGCACTAGTAATGCTAGGGTTTGCTATCATAAACTCTTCGACTGATAATTTGTTATTAAATGATACTTCCTGAATATTATCTCCGGCTTCGACATAGTAATCTTTAGTAGCATCTTCTGAACCAAATAATAAATATTGTGATAATTCACTTGAATCCATAAATATTTTTTCTTCGGTAGATACTTTACTCTTTTTAATAGTTATAGCATTTAATATCTTAAGACTGTCGATTCTTCGTCCATAGTCTTTAATTTCTTTTTGAGTACCAGTTATATATTTTTCATATTCATCGTTAGAAACAAAAGCTGAAACGGTCTTTTTAAGAGCTTCATCAAATGTATCTTCTTGAATTGTATATATTTTTTTAGTTTCACCAGTAACCTCACCTTGTTCTGTCATACGTTTAATACCCTTAATTTGTATCTCGTATCCATCGATAGTAAAGGGTGATAGATCTCTAATTTTTTCATATACATCTTTGACTGCATCTACTTTGTTAAAATATGTTGTGTCTCTTTTAATATGCAAGTTGTTAGGCATAAAAACATTATCGACATTATACATCTCTTTAAGTTCAGCTTGTGACTTATCGATATAGTCTTCAAGTGCTTTTTTAGACGTTATGTTTCCAATTTCTTTTCCATCCAAATAAACTTTATAAACAGAAATTGGATCATTGAATTTCTTTGTTGAAAAAACAAAGATTGTACTACTAACTAGTAGTGCAATTATTGTAAGAAATATTACTTTTTTATTCACGGTTATCACCTGTATCTGATTTCTTCATACTTAAGAAAGTCGAAGTGTTTCTCTTAAATAATAGATCGACTGTTCCATTTGGCCCATTACGATGTTTAGAGAGTATAAATTCACTATGACTTTGATTATCGCTTGTAGCTTTTTCACGGTTATAGTAATCATCACGATATAAGAAGGCAACGATATCGGCATCTTGCTCAATCGAACCTGATTCACGCAGATCACTCATAAGTGGTCGTTTGTTTTCACGGGCATCAACTGATCTTGATAACTGTGCTAATGCAACGACTGGAATATTTAATTCAACTGCCATGATCTTAAGTGCTCTCGAAATATCTGAGACCTCTTGCTGACGGTTAGATCCATAGTTAGTTGAACTTGATATTAACTGTAAGTAGTCGATTATGACAAGTGATAAACCTTCGTCACTACTTGCTAAACGACGACATTTAGATTTGATTTCTCCAATTGTTATACCTGGAGTATCATCCATATATATATTTGTATCAGAAAGCTGACTGATTGCCTCATAAACACGTTTCCAGTCCTCATTGAGAAGGTTACCTGTTCCAACTTTAGATCCATCTACTTGTCCAAGTGATGAAATCATACGATTAGCTAACTGTTCAGCTCCCATTTCAAGGTTGAATAGGGCAACTGTTTTTTTACTGTTAATTGCTACACTAGTAGCAAGATTAAGTGCCCAGGCACTTTTACCCATGGCTGGACGAGCAGCAACTATAACTAATGTTTTTGGCTGCAAACCAGAAGTTAATCGATCAATATCGACCCATCCAGTTGCAAGACCCGTAACATCGCCCTTAGTTTTAGAAAGTTGTTCTAGATTCTTTTGAGCTGAAGTTAATACTTCTTGAATAGTTCTAAATTCACTAGCACGACGATTTTTAACTACTGATAATATTTTACGTTCTGCTTCATCGAGAGTATCAGCAACATCTAATGACTGGTCATATGCCGATGTTGTAATATCAGTTGATACTTCAATTAATCTTCTTAGTAACGCTGCTGATTCAACATCTTTCATATACTGATCGACGTTAGCAGCCGTTGGAACTGAGTCTAACACTTCAGTTAAATATTCTACACCACCAGCTTCTTTAAGTGTTCCAGCATTTTTTAAATTAGTTGTAACTGTTGTTGCATCGATAGGAACATTAGCTTCATACATATTTTTAAGAACATCAAAAATAACTGCATGACTATTCATGTAGAATGATTCTTTATTTAATACTTCACAAGCCTTCTGTAATGCTGAGTTCGATATAAACATCGCTCCGAGCACTGACTTTTCGGCTTCAATATTGTTTGGTATGCTCTTTAGTGCCATACTCCTCCTACTTTTCAAGTTTTATCTTGAGTTTAGCTATTATATCACTATATAGCTCTATTACTACTTCATGCATTCCAAGTGAGCTAATTGCTTCTTGGATTTTAATGTGCTTTTTATCTATTTCGATACTTTCTTTATCAAGTTCTTCTTTAATTTGTTTGCTACTTATCGAACCAAAAACTTTATCATTAGCTCCAGTTTTAACTTTAAAAACTAAAGATAATGCTTCGATTTGTTTTTTCATTTTTTCAGCATCTTGACGATGTAAGCTTTCACTTACTGCATCTTGTTGTTTTAATCTTTCATATTTAGCATATGATTCATTAGTCAATTTCTCTGCTATACCTTTTTTTATCAAAAAGTTTTGGGCATAACCATCGGCAACTTCTTTAATGTCACCTTTTCTACCCTGACCCTTCATATCTTTAAGAAAAATAACTTTCATCTTATCACCCGATTTCTTTTAATTTTTCTAATAACCTTCTATATGTCTCTTCGACACTTGTATTTGTTATACGTGCTGCAGCACCTTCTTCATCACCGCCACCACCAAAACTTTGAAGTAGTTTTCCAACATTTACTTCTCCATATGATCTAGCACTTATACCAACTTCTTCTTTTGATACTTTTCCAACGACAAAAGATGCTTTTATGTTATTGAAGAACAACAAACTATCAGCAATCTTTGCTAAGTCTTCACGTCGATAAATGATTTTTTGCAATCCTTTTGAAACAGCTATGCCATTTATGTTTTTAACACTATTGATGACTTTCTGACGCTGCATATATTCTTTTAAATCTTGTTTAAGTAGATACTGTACTTCTTTGTTGTCAGCTCCACATTTCATTAGATATGCCGAAGAAACAAAAGTTCTTTCAGTAGTCTTAATTGAGTAACCATTAGTATCTAATACTATTCCCGCTAAAAGGACTGTTGCTACTTCTGGACTAACTACTTCATTTTTGTCTCTGCTAATATAGTGAACAATCATTTCACTTGTACTAGAAGCAAAATCATCGATGATACTTAAATCAGCTTCGATAACTTTCTTGCTTGTATCGTGATGATCAATATTGATAACAGTTTTAAATTTTTCCATCAGTTCGATATTGTCGATAAGTTTAGGATTGCTTGTATCTACCACTACGAGTAAATCATCACTAGTTATTTTAGTTATTAATCCCACGCTTCTGACAAAGTTATATTTAGTTTTAAAAGTGTTATATACCTTACGAACACCACTTTCCATGCGTTTATCATCATTTATGATAAAACATTCTTTATGTTTACGCTTAAAGTGTTCTGCTAAACCAATGGCTGAACCGATTGCATCCAAGTCACTATCTGAATGCATCATTATGTATATGGTCTTGCTTCTATCAATATATTCGTTAATTAGTCCTAATTTTGCTTCAAAACTCATAATTTCTTCCTTTCTTGGATAAATCCATTATACTATATTTTTATTCATTAGTCATATTTTAATCACAAAAAAGTAATTAGTATTTACTAATTACTTATATTTTTCTGATAAGTTTTTTACCTTCGGCAAAACCACAATCATTTGTACATTTATAATCAGGGAAACTACATCTAGCTCCACGATCATATTTTGCTATATCGTCAGCTAGATAATGTTTTTTAGCTTCTAGCCCGTCTCTATATTTTTGAAGTGTATCTTTTGTTTGCATAGCAATTTCAAGTTGAGCATAAGTACATAGTCTTTCTTTTGCTTTTAAAATAAAGTTATCATATGTGCCTGATTCTGTTACTCTAACCATTTCAGCCTGTGGAACCAAATGAGCGACACTCTCCAAATCATTGACCCATTCACTTATTAAAAGTGGATCATCTTGAATAATTGGTGGAATAAAATATGTTTTATCCTCCGTTCTATTCATTTGATAATCTAGTGTTCTATGTCTTTGAGCCTGCGCCAATTGTGCAAATGATGCATCATAGTTAACTGAATAAATATGTGAAAATATCTCTTCATCTTCGATACTTGGATCAGCAAATAGTGATAATGAACGATTTTTTTCGTTTGTTAATAACCCTGGAACTAGCAAATTATTATCTTCTAGTTCTAAAATAAGGGCATTCATTGCTTTAGAAAGCTTGCTTTCAAAATAATGTCCATTATTGTTTTCTATATATTCATCCATCATCATTGCCAATGTGTTAATTTGTCTTAATGATGTCGTATATACCATCTGTGTTGGTACAAAAACAGAAACCATATATCTAGCATTTTCTTGAGCTAGTTTATTTACTTTTATATCGCTGAAATCTGGATAATTTTCTTTAATTTTTACTGCAATAATTTGTTTCCATTTGTTGTATAACTCTTCTTCTTTAGCACTAACTGAATCGTTATATTTATTGTTTATTTCGGTATATCTAGATGATTTTTCACTAGTGGCATACTGTTTTTCGTTATTTATAACCATTGCTAACATTTTAGGGATATTTTGAATTTCTAATCTGACATTAACATGATCATAAACACTGTGATGACCACTATCTAAGGTCATATCAATTCGCCTCTCAGTTTTTTTATAATCCTCATTTTTAATGTGCGAATATCCTTCTTTGTCATAACAAACTCCAGCTATTCTTCCTGATAAAGCTAGAGCATCACCTTGATCGAATTTGTCATTTTTATCACTAAATTGTTCTTCAACTAATTTTATTTTTAACTTTTCCATATTACCCTCCTATATTTTTGATTTTTAAAAGCAAGTATCACTTGCTTTTATTATTTTATTCTTCGTCTTCGTCTTCAGATTTTGGATCTTCAGCGGTTTCATAAGCTTCTAAAATAGCTTTTTCAAACTCAGATCTCACCTCTTGGTTGATTGGGTGAGCTATGTCTCTGTACCCACCACTTTGAGTTTTTCTACTTGGCATAGCTATGAACAGTCCGTTATCTCCCTCGATAATACGAATATCGTGAACAGCAAATGCTTCATCTAACAATATAGAAGCAATTCCTTTCATACGTGAATTTTCCTTATCGATTTTACGAACGTTTACTGATGTAATCTTCATACAGTATCCTCCCTCTTAAAGTTAAAACTTTATAAGTTTATTCTATTTTATATTATATTAAAAGTCAACTCTTTTATATTATGCTGAAAGTATATCAGAGATATCGATAAAATTATCCAAAGTTAGTTGTTCTGCTCTGACTGAAAGCTCTAATTTTTTACTTAGTAAATACTCTTCGATCAGTTTCATATCATAGGCAAAAAGATTGTTTTTAATATTCTTGCGTTTATGGACAAAAGCATCTTTGACTAATTTATAAAAATGTTCTTCATTCTTAGCTCTGCGACGATTTTCTTTAGGATTCAAACTAATAATAGCGCTATCGACGTTAGGCCTTGGATAGAAGCAAGTAGCAGGTACAATAAACTCTTGTTTGATATCAAAATGATAGTTTAGATAGACTGTGATTGACGAATAACTTTTAGTCGACACTGGCGAAGCAAAACGCTCTGCTACTTCTTTTTGAACCATGATAACTATTTTGTCAAAGTTTAGATTCGAATCGATTATTTTTTCAATAATCGGAGTCGTAATGTAATAAGGAAGATTAGCCACAAAGAAAAGATTATAATAATCAATGCTTGCTATATCTTTGGTAATATCTCTATTTAAAAAATCATCAAATATAAAAGCTACATCGCTAGATACAAATTGCTTCTCTAAGCCTTCTTTTAAATCTAAATCAATTTCATAAGCTAAAACTTTAGCTCTAGCTGAAAGTAATTTAGTCAGTGCTCCACTTCCTGGTCCTACTTCTATTACTAATGAATCTTTGTTTAGATTAACTAAATTAACTATCTTATTTGATATATTATTATCTTTTAAGAAGTTTTGTCCTAATTTCTTTTTAAATTTATGTCCATTCATAAAATCACCAAATAAATTATATCATAACCAAATAAAAAACTTATACCTAAGTATAAGTTTACCATCCCCAACGGACTGTTTTATATGTTACTGTTTGTCTACCGAAGTATTTTGCTTCGGCATCTGAATTAAATAAAAGATCAAATAATGTTTCTTTAATTGCTCCACCACGATCTAAGACAATTGCATAGAACGGTTCGCTACCACGAACACCTGCTACTTGAACAACACTGCCACATGGAACGCGTCTATCGGCTGCAACAATACGCATTCTACCATATGTTTGATGATCTACGTAGATATTGCCACCACGGACATCTCTTCTAGGTGAACAAGCAACTATTCCGCTACAACCAAGACAATCTGGTCCATAACCTGTCATTGTTCCTTTAAAAGTAACTTGCCCTGCTTTAGCTCTAAGTGCTACATCAGCCATTGTCGATACCGCTACTGGCGCTGTTGCAATAGGTGCTACTACTGGCGCTACTACCGTATTTGCTACTTGTGAAACTTCAATGTTATTCTTAGCTAAATGGAATGAAGTTAAATACTTACTTCCACTAGAATTATAAACTTTATACGATTCTACTTTATAACCACCAAGCACTATGCTAATTACCAAGGTAACATAGGCGGTGTATAGGAACATTTTCTTAAACATTAATAATCTTTTACTCATATTACCCTCATTTATTGTATAAAAAAATACTATCACAATTATTAGTTCAAGTCAAATAATTGTATAGTATTTTTATTGGTAATTTCGATTACTTCCTCGGTTGATAGCCCTTTAAGTTCAGCTATTTTCTTAGCTACTAATCGAACATTTCGAGGTTCATTCTTTTTTCCTCGATATGGTTCTGGTGCAAGGTACGGTGAATCCGTTTCAAGAACTATGCTTTCAATTGGTAATTGTCTCACTGTTTCTTGAAGACCAGCATTTTTAAATGTTACTACGCCGCCTATACCTAGATAAAATCCTAGTTTAATATACTCTCTGGCTGTTTCAATCGACCCCGTAAAACAGTGAATAACACCCTTTAAATCGTATTTTTTTAGTGTATCAATTGTCTGTTTTGTAGCATCTCTCGAGTGAATTACTACAGGCAAGTTTAACTTCTTGGCCATACTTAATTGTTTTTCAAACAACTCTTGCTGATAAGATTCATCATATGGTTTCCAGTAATAATCTAAACCTATTTCACCAATAGCAATAACATTTTTATCTGTTTTAGCCCAATTACTAATACGGGTTAAATCATCACTGTTAACATCTAAAGTCGATGGATGATATCCTATTGTTAAATATATACTTCCTGGGTATTTTTCAGCAAACTCTTTACCTTCTTTTTCTGATAAAGGATCACTACAGCTAGCTATCATCGTAACTTTATCTTCGACTGTTCTAGTAACAATTTCTTCTAGATTATCGTAGTCATCGCTACTCAAATGACAATGTGTATCAAATATTTTATTCATCGCCATGTATTTCTTTTAGTTTCTTTTCTTTATCTATTCTCATAAATAAAGGAGTTGCTTCACCAAGGTTGTAACTATTATCTTCGGCATACTTTGTATTTTTATTTTCAGTAGCTAACTGTTTGAATATGCTTGCTCCAGTATCTGGTAAGAACGGTTCTAAATAAACTGCTGAAACGCGAATAAGTTCAAGCAAATTATATAATACTGTCTGAAGCTCTTCTTTTTTAGTTTCATCTTTAGCAAGTACCCAAGGCTCAGTTAAATCTATATATTTATTTCCACTGTGAAGTAAATCAAATATAAGTTCAAGCGCATTAGCTATTTCGAGATTGTTAACTTTTTCATCAACTTTTGAACCAAGTTCATTAATTTTATTAATTAGTTCTTCATCATACGCAGTAGCTACATTGCTTTTTTGGATGTTTCCACCAAAATATTTATGTCCCATCGAAATACTACGATTAACTAAGTTACCTAAGTTATTAGCTAAATCACTATTTGTTCTTTCAATTAATAAATCATAGGTTATAACCCCATCGTTTGCATATGGTATTTCGTTTAATACATAGTATCTAATTGCATCTTTACCAAAAAGTTCGACTAAATCATCGGCATACATTAAATTACCTTTAGATTTACTCATCTTATCATTACCTGCTAAAAGCCATGGATGACCATAAACTTGTTTAGGTAATTCTAGACCTAGAGCCATCAGTATTATCGGCCAATAGATTGTATGGAATCTAATGATATCTTTTCCAATTAGATGAAGATCAGCTGGCCATAATTTTTTAAATTGATCTGTTGAAGAGTCGACATCATAACCAATGTTAGTTATATAGTTACTTAATGCATCTATCCAAACATAAACTACATGCCCAGGTGCAAAATCAACTGGTACACCCCAATCAAAACTAGTTCTAGATACACATAAATCTTGCAATCCTGGTTCTAGAAAGTTTTTAATCATTTCATTTTTACGTGATTCCGGTTTAATAAAATCCGGATTCTTTTCGATGTGTTCAATCAATCTATCTTGATATTTACTAAGTCTTAAAAAGTAGGCATCTTCACTTTTAAATGTGACTTCTGCTCCACAATCCGGACATTTTCCATCTTCTACTTGACTCTTAGTAAAGAATGCTTCACAAGGTAAGCAGTAGTGTCCTTCGTATTTACCTAGATAAATATCTCCTTGATCATAAAGTTTTTTAAAGATATGTTGAACTACCTCTTTATGATGAGGATCAGTAGTTCTGACAAAACTGTCATAACTTGTTCCAACTAAATCCCAAATAGCTCTTAACTGACCGCTTACATTATCGACAAATGTCTGAGGATCTAAACCGTTAGCTTTAGCCTTCTCAGCTATTTTTTCTCCATGTTCATCAGTTCCAGTCTGCAAGTATACATCATATCCTTGAAATCTCTTATATCTAGCAATTGCATCAGCTAAAATAGCCTCATAAGTATTACCTATATGTGGCTTTCCTGAAGTATATGCAATTGACGTTGTAATGTAATATTTTTCCATAATTTCACCTTCTTAATAAAACACGATCAGATCATGTGACCCATCGTGTTTGATAGCAATTAAATATTTGATCTATAATAATTTAATCCCCATTAGATTATCATTATTACGCAATATTATCAATATTTTTTTTCTTTTCCTTAACTAGCTCATCATCTTCATAAGTATCTGTTGTAACACGGTTTAACTCTAAATAATAATTGTATGAATCTTTAGCGAAGTTCTTTAAGTTATTTGAACGTAATTCATTATTATCACTTGCTCCTTCGATTAGTGGCTGTTGCAAACCACTGACAATTATCGAAGTAACAACATTTTTTCCCTCTTCATCTTTAAAAGTACATGAAGTTCTTATTTTATTAGTGAAGCTGGTAAGTATCTCTTCATTTAATGTTGATCTTATTTGTTCATCAAATTCTTTGCGACTTTGATCAATGGTATCAAAATACTTTTCTAAGAATTCTGCTGTCTCATCTTTTTCAAAGAATTTTAAGATAACATCTCTTCGTTGTTGAACTTTCTCAAGCATAATTGTTTTTAATATGTCTTTTTCTTCGTTAAAATACTCATTTATTTTATTACTGTCATTCGCTGTATCACTGTTTTTCAAAATGTTTGCAAGGCTTTTTTCAAGCTTCGTAAGATGCAAATCAACGATGTTTTCGATGGTTTTATTTAAAGAGTCACTGTTATTATTTAAGTCTATCTTTAACTTATTAGTCAGTATTTCATAGTTTTTTGTTTCAAATTGTTTCTTTATACTTTCATCCATGAATTTAGCCTTTCTATGATAATACTAGCAAAATTGGGTCTTATGGTCAATCATTTAGAGTGTTTGTAACTGTAAGAATAAGTCAACTAAGTAATATATGTAATGTTTTTCTAAATCGTGAATATCTAGAATAATACTAATTCGATTGTGATAGAACTTCAATCTGAAATTTCTATTGATACGATATACTAGTTCAAAAAGCCTACTTCCTTCGATATTTTTGCTCATTAGATCATTTAAAATTAACTCGATATTCTTATCACTTTGTTTAACTTTGTACAAATTGATCTTCTTAGCTAGGTTTTCAAATAGTTCTTGATACATGTATATTTCGATGTCTTCATCAAACTTTCCAAAGCGATCTTTTATTTCTTTGGCTACTTCATTTAGTTTATCCATCGAATCGATAGTGCTAATAAGTTTATGTATTTCAATTTTGACATCATCTTCGTCAGTATAATCATCTTTGATATGGGTTGTAACTTCGAGGAAAGGTTGTTCTATTACATCTGTTTCCTCAGTTGGAACTTCCACTCCTTGCATGCGCTTAACTTCTTCATCGAGAATTTGGAGATATAAATCAATTCCCACCGTGTCGATGAAACCAGCTTGCTCACTACCTAAAATATCTCCGGCACCGCGGATAGATAAATCTCTACTTGCAATTTTAAAACCACTACCGAGTTCAGTGAATTCTTTGATAACTGATAAGCGTTTAACTGCTTGTTCAGTTAAAACTTTATTTGGGTTGTACATCAAAAAGGCATAGGCTACTTTGTCACTTCGACCAACACGTCCTCTTATTTGGTATAACTGACTTAGTCCAAAACGATCAGCATTTAGAACAATCAAAGTATTGACGTTAGGTATATCGATACCTGTTTCAATAATGGTAGTACAAAGTAATACATCGTAGTCTCCTTCGATGAAACTGTTCATTCTATTTTCTAGTTCGAGTTTACTTAATTGTCCATGAGCATTGATTATTTTAGCATCAGGTACTAATTTTTCCAATTTAGCTTGTTTTTGTTCAATGTCTTCGACTTTATTATATAAAACAAATACTTGTCCACCACGAGACATTTCTTTATATATACTATCTCTGATCAGTTCGTCACTTTCTTCGATAACATATGTCTGAATTGGATATCTATTGGTCGGTGGTGTTTCAATTAAAGAAAGATTTCTAATACCCATAAGCGACATCTGCAATGTTCTAGGAATAGGGGTTGCACTTAAAGTAAGTACATCGATGTTTTCTTTTAAACTTTTTATCTTTTCTTTGTGTGTAACTCCAAAACGTTGTTCTTCATCAATTATCAACAAACCTAAATCAGCAGCTTTGACATCGTCACTTAATAGTCTGTGTGTTCCAAAAAGAATATCTATTTTTTTATTTTTATAATCTTCGATTACTTTTTTTGTCTCTTTAGCACTAACAAAACGATTTAACAAAGCTATGTTTACTGGATAATTTGAAAAACGTTCTAAAGCTGATTTGTACTGCTGATTAGATAGAATAGTAGTTGGACATAAGTACATAACTTGTTTCCCGTCATAAACAGCTTTAAACATCGCTCTAAAGGCTACTTCGGTTTTACCATAACCAACATCACCACATAGTAATCTATCCATCGGATTAGAACTTTCCATATCTTCTTTAATTTGTTTACTGACAAGGAGTTGATCATTTGTTGCATCGTGAAAAAATTCAGCTTCAAAAGACTCTTGCCATTGTCCATCTGGACTAAAAGCAAAACCTTTAGCTTCTTTTCTTTTAGCATAAAGACGAATTAACTCCGCAGCAATATCTTTAACTTTATTCCTTATGCGTTGTTTAGTCTTTGCCCATTCTGTTCCACCTAAACGATGTATTTTAGCAACAAAACCTTCTTTAGGAGAAAACTTAGTTAATAAATCTATTTTTTCAACTGGTATATAAAGCTTATCGTTAGCCAAATATAAAACTTCGATATAGTCTTTTAATACTTTGTTTTTACTGATTGTTTTAATACCGTTATAAATACCTATCCCATGAGCTTGATGAACGACATAATCACCAATTTCAAGATTATCTAAACTATTTATTTTGGTAGAATACTTAAACTTACTCTTATACTTATTATTTTGCTTAACACTCTGCTTATATAGTTCTTTTTCAGTTAGAACAATTAAGTTAGAATATATAAAACCTTGTTTGATAGGTGCATACATTAAATTAATTTTATTCTTTTTAATTTTAGAGAAACTATCTATTTTATTAATATCTTTGAACTCTTTAGTAATATTAATAGATTGTCTTTCGTTTAAGCAAAGTAGAATAGTTTTATCATTTCTAATTTGATGATCAAAATATGATCTAATTTCAATTAAATCTTCGTTAAAACTAGGAGCAGATTTAATATCGAAAATAAACTCTTCGACATCTTTTCTTTTGTTGTAATTATCAATCGAATCGTAATATATTATTTGGTTTTTCTTTATCGAGAAAAAGTCTTCGATTAACTTTTCTTTAATATCGTTATTTTTTTGATAGTTAAATACATCTTCGACTAGTTTTTTATTAGCTATTTCTATGAAGTTATAATCTTTAAAAACAGTTATTTTCTCATCAAAATAATCAGCTATTGTAGCTTCTTTGTCGATGTTATGTATTTCGTTACTTGGATAAATAACTATTTCTTCTAGCTCAGTGATAGTCTTTTGGTCGTTTTCATCAAAAAAGCGGATAGATTCAACTTCATCTCCGAAAAACTCAAGACGAACTGGCCTTTCTTCATCTACTGGGAAAATATCTATTACATATCCCCTGATAGCCATCTCGCCTGTTTTACTAACAAATGTTTCACGTGTATAACCTAAATCAGTCATCTTACTAATAAAATCTTCACGCTCTATATTATTTCCTTTTTTGATCTTAATAACGGCTTCTTTATAATTGCTACTATTTGGAAGGGGTTTAACATATCCATCAAGATGAGTAATTAATATTTGTTTTTCTTTGGGATTTATCTTCTTTATTGTCTCTAACCTGTTTATTCTAAGCTCAGGACTAGCTGCAATCGAACGACTACTAATAAAATCATCCATCGGAAAAAATAGTACATCTACATTATAATTATTGAATATATTATATAGTTTACTAGCTTCGTATAATGTTGAACTGACAATGACAATGTTTTCTTTTTTCTCTTTAAATATTTCGGATATTAGTAGACAAAAAAACTCATCTGTAACACTAGATATACAGATGTCTTTTTTACTATTTAAGATTTTTTCTCTACTAAATATAGTCATTATACTTCCTGTTTTTTATTATACTTATTCATTAAATTATCGAAAGATAAAGTTAGATAATCATTAATAATATCTGTAGTTATTTCTAAGATATTCTCAAGTTCTTTTTGTTCTTCTTTATTAAACTTGGCTAGAACATAGTCACTTTTTTCTTCTTCACCGTTACTAGATATTCCAAGTTTGACACGTTTATATTCTTTAGTTTTAAGATTTTCTTCAATGTTTTTTAAACCGTTGTGGCCTGCGCTAGATCCACCTTTTTTAATTTTAATATTACCAAAATAAGTGTCTAAATCATCATGAATAATTAAAATGTCATCGAAATTTATTTTATAATACTCGACAAACTGTCTGATAACTGTTCCCGATAAATTCATATATGAAAGCGGTTTTAAAAAGATAACCTGTTCGCCGTTTATTTCAAGATGATAATACTCTCCGTTGAATTTATTTTTTGCTTTAACTGAATCAACTGAATCTAAATATTTATCAATAGCTAAAAAACCCATATTATGACGAGTTTTGTTGTATTTTCTTCCTGGATTTCCTAAACCTACGATTAATTTCATATTATCACTTTCCTTGATGAAATATTTTATAAATATCTGACTTACTTTTATTTCGATCTTTGGCAACTTTTTTTAATGCCTCTTTTTCGTCTAAACCTTCGTCGATATACATTTTAACATGTTCTTCGATAGAAATGTTATCATAATTAGTTTTTTCTTCATTTCCACTTACCACGACAACAAATTCTCCACGTATCTCCGATTTTGATAATTCGCCTATTACATCTTTTAACTCTCCGCGGTATATTTCTTCATGAATCTTACTTATTTCTCTGGCGATAGATATACTTCTATTACCAAAAACTTCATACATATCATTTAGCATTTCGAGAATGCGATGAGGTGCTTCATAAAAAATCATTGTGTGTGGATTTGTTTTAAGTAACTGTAGCTCACTAACTCTTTTTGCAGATTTAGCATTCAAGAACCCATAAAATGTAAATGGGGAAGTCTTTAATCCTGATGTAATTAAAGCTGGTACAAAAGCTGTTGGACCAGGTAATGCTATCACATAGTGGTCATTAGCTAGTACGTATTCAACTACTCTATAGCCGGGGTCACTTATCAAAGGTGTTCCTCTATCACTGACTAACGATACAACTGAGTCGTTATTCAAATATTCAACAATTAGTTTTTTAGCTTTATCTTCATTTTGTTCATTACACTGAAATAGTTTAACACTTATATTTAGACTATTTAATAATTGACTAGTAACTCTTGTGTCTTCGCAAAAGATTGCATCTGATGACTCGAGTATTTCAATTGTTCTTTGACTGATGTCTTTGCGATTACCAATTGGTGTGGGTACTAAATATAACAAACTTGTTCTCTCATAACTCTTTTGACTCATTGTTACCTCCAAAATATAATTTTCTAACTTCTTTTTTGACAGACCCATCTGCCTCGTGAACTATTATAGGATTTAATACTTTTAATCCCGCTCCGGTATTTTTAACAGCTTCGACTAATACTCTAATAGCATCAATGTTTTCTTTCGTATGAATAAATTGAATTTTTTTAACTGTTAATTTATTGTCTTCCATCAATTTTATTATTTCACTCAATCTTTCACTTTGGTGAACCAAAGCAAACACACCCTTATTTTTTAACATTTTTGAGGAAATACGAATTAATTGGTCTAGATCTAAACTTATTTCATGCCTAGCGTGTTGCTTGGAAATTTGAATATTTTTATTTTTAGTAGTATCCAACTTAAAGTAAGGCGGATTACTAACTATCACATCGAAGAATTCATGAGGATAGTAATTAGTAATGTTTTTATAGTCATCATTTATTACTTTTATTTGATTTTCTTTATTATTAATTTTTATACTTTCTATCGCTAGGTTATAGCTATCTTCTTGAATTTCAATTCCAACAATATTCGCATTAGTTCTAGTTGATAGTATCAAAGATATTGGTGCATTACCACAACCAACATCCAATATATTTTTTACTCCCTTTTTTAGACTAACAAAATTTGGAAGGATAGCTGATTCAAGAGAAAAATTAAAAGCATCACTATCTTGATAAATTTTTAAATTATACTCCAGTAAATCATTTAGAACTTTCATTATCTTTGCTCACTGTCACATAAGTTTTATCTTCTTTTTCGACAACATAAGTACGATCAAAAATATTGACACTAATAACTCTACCTTTTTTACCATCGACCGTTACAGTGTTACCAACATTAGGTAAATCTTTCTTGAGCTCAGTATACTGTTCATTTTCATAATTAAGACAACATAACAATCTTCCACATTGACCATTAATTTTAGTTGGATTAAGTGATAAAAACTGGTTTTTAGCCATATTGATTGAGACTGTATCAAAATCAACTAGAAATGTATTACAACAAAGCATTCTTCCGCAAGGACCAATTCCTCCAACTTCACGAGCTTTATCTCTAATACCAATTTGTTTTAATTCAATTCTTGTTTTATATATGAAGGCTAATTTTTTTGCTAGTTCTCTAAAGTCAATCCTTTCATCGGCAACGAAAGTAAATAATAATTGATTGCGATCAAAAGTATATCTTGCATCATAAATACGCATATTTAAATCTAGTTCAACTACAAGTTTTTTAGCTTTTTCAAGAGCTTTAGCACTATCGTTCAAATTTTCTTGATGTTGTTTTTCATCATCTTCATTAGCTACTCTAATTACTTTTTTCAATGGTAAAAATAGGTTCTTTTCACTAACCTCTCTATTTTCAATGACAACTGTTCCATATTGCATTCCCTTTTCAGTTTCAACAATAACACCATCATCTTTATTTAGTTTTTTCTTATTTGGATTAAAATAGTATACTCTACCAGTATTAAATCTAACACCTACTACTTCATGCATAATTACTACCTCCATACATTAAATATAACATCTTATTTAAAACCATTTTAGGATTAATGTTCTTATCGAGAAGTTCTATCATTTCAATAAATATCGTTAAGTTTCTCGTATATTCATTAAGCTGTTTTGTATCTCTTTCTTTCTTTGTTTTACGATGAGTAAGAACAATTGCCTTTTCTAAAAATTTCTTTTGTTCTAATTTATCGTGAATAATTTTTTTCTCTTCTTCATTTAAATTGATAAAAAATTTTGTTTTCTTTGTTTCAAGCTTTTCTAACATATCAATATAAATCTGCTCTATTTCTTCTTCCTTTGGTAATACATTAAGTCCGATTGTGATACATCTTGATGAAATAGTATTAATTATATTGTGCCTATTGCTCGTTAGAAGAAAAGCAATTACACCAACAGGTGGTTCTTCCAAAAACTTAAGTAATGTATTAGCAGATGATTTATTAAGTTTGCTGGCATCAGATATTATATATACTCTTTTTTTATCAAGAATGGATGTATTCATGAATTCTTCCTGAAGATCGAGTATCTGGGTTTTTTTTATGTCATTTCCGTCAGGAAATATTATTTTAATATCTTGACTTGAACCTTTTAGGATAGCTTCTTCACTGACTTTTGATTCACAAACTAAATTTGCTAAACGAAAAATAAGTGCTAGATCATCAGTCTTCATTTCTATTAAATACGCATGTTTTATATTTTGATCACTCATGTAGGTTGAATAAATATCTCTAATTATATCCCCCATGTTAGACCTCTTTTCTATCGCTAAGTGCTCGTTGAAGAGTTAACTGGTCTATGTATTCTATGTCAGCACCCATTGGTACACCACTGGCAATTTTACTTACTTTAACATTTAAACCTTCTAGTATTTTTTTAATATACAAAGTTGTTGTCTCGCCTTCAATACTAGGTTTAACAGCTATTATTACTTCTTTAAATTTTTCTTTTTCTATTCTTTTAACTAATTCATCAATCCCTATATCTTCAGGATTTATTCCGTTGAGCGGGGAAATCAAGTCTTTAATAACATGATAATACCCCTTGTAAGTTCCTAACTGTTCAAAAAGATAGATACTTTTTCTATCTTCAACAACGCATAAATAATCTTTGTTTCTACCACTATCGCTGCAAATACTACAAATATCTGTTTCACTGTAGTTGTTACAAACGGTACAGTATTTTATTTTTTCCTTTGCTTCTTTGATGCTATCTGCTAAATAATCTGTCTTTTCTGTTTCCATACTCAAAACGTGAAAAGCCATTCTTTCCGCTGATTTAGCACCAACTCCTGGTAGAAGTTTGAAACTTTCAATTAGATTTTTTATGCTTTCGGGATACATTAAAACAATCCTGGCATCATACTTGAAAATTTACCCATTTTCTTTTCTGTTTCTTCATCTACTTTTTTCATAGCCTCATTTGTTGCTAATAAAATCATATCTTCAAGCATCTCTATTTCATCTTTTTCTAAATCTGATTCATGATCAATTTTTACTTCGACCAGTTCTTTTTTTCCATTTACAACGACAGTAACAAACGAATTTTTTCCCTCAAAAGTTGTTTGATCGATTTCTTCTTTTGCTTTCATCATATCTTTTTGTAAATTTTGCGCTTGTTTCATTAAAGCTTGCATATTCATAATTATTCTCCTTCTATGTTAATATTTTCTTCACCAAATAACTCAGTAAATTTATCCATAATATCTGATTCATGATCAACTTGTTCATAAATTATATCATCTTCATCAATGTGAGTGTATTCTTTATCTTTGTTTTTAATAAAGTCAGTTTGTATTTCTTTCCATTCTGCTTTAGATACAAAAACAATCTTATAACTCTTATTCAATGCTTGCGATATCAATTTTTCATATTCTTCTATTTTAGTGTTTGCTTCTTCGGCTGTACCAGTATATTCAACAACAATCACAATGTGATTTTCATTAACTACTCCTAATTCTGTCGATAACAGCATTTTTGCATTATTACCATAATTATCATCTAAAACAAAATCGTTTAACACTTGCCAATTTTTCTGCAAATCAGATTTTAGTAATTTGCTTGCTCCGACAAAACTATTATTTATTCTAACTTCTTTCATTTCTTTGATTTTAATTACTTTTTTCTTATTACGTTTTGGTTTTTCTGCTTCTTCGCTAATTCGTTCTTCTTCGTTTTCATCAGTATTTATTTGACTTTTATATTCTTCAGCCGAAATAGGTTTCTCTTCAACTTTTTCTTCGTGCTCATATGTATCTCGAATCATTTCAATAAGAAACACATCTAGCAAAACCTTTTGATAAGATGAAGATTTCATTTTTTCAATTGTTTCGTTAAACTTCTTAATTATAGAACATATGTTTGTTTTTTCTTCTTCACTCTTATCTTCATCAAACAAACTATCTCTCATTTTATATATTAAAGATTCAGCGATAATTACAAGATCCTTACCATCTTCATAATATTTGTTGATTCTTTCAAACACTTTGTCTGATTGTTTCTTTTGAATATTTTTATATAAATCATCTAGATCATCATCCAAAACATTTCCTGTTATTTCTTTAATATCTTCTAGCGTAATTGTTTCATCTTGATTGTAAGCAACCGCCTTATCAAGAATACCGAGCGCATCACGCATACCTCCGTTTGCTCCGCGAGATATCTCTTTAATCGCTTTCTCGTCAATGCTAATTTTTTCTTTTTCAGCAATCTCTCTAAGTTTTGCATTCATATCTCTGATCGATATTTTTCTAAACTCAATTAACTGACAGCGAGACAATATTGTCGCTGGAACCTTATTCAATTCTGTCGTAGCCAAAATAAATATTGCATGAGCAGGTGGTTCTTCTAATGTTTTTAGCAAACCGTTAAAAGCTCCGGTTGTAAGCATATGTACCTCATCGATAATATACACTTTATATTTTAGCGCTGCAGGAACTAGATTTATTTTGTTCTTTATTTCCCTGATGTCATCAATTCCGTTATTTGATGCAGCATCTATTTCAATAATATCTACTGCTTCATTATTTATTGTTTCTAGACACTTACTACAATTGCCACAAGGTCTGTTTTTTTGATCTTCACAATTTACTGCTCTTGAAAAAATCTTAGCAACACTTGTTTTACCTGTACCCCTTGGTCCAAAAAATATATACGCATGTGAAAAAATATTCTTTTTGATAGAATTTTCTAATATTTTAATACTAATTTTTTGACCAGATACTTCAGAAAATGTTTTTGGTCTATATTTTCTATATAATGCTTGTGTCTCCATTATGCACCTCACATGTTTATTATACCATTTTTCTCCTTATTATAAAGAAAAAGAACATAAGTTTTATGTTCTTTTATTTATCTTTATTAATAGTATTTACTTAAATTATTTCCCGGGAAATAATTTCTAATGTTTCACGTGAAACATTAGATTGTTATGTATTATATTTTCAAGTTTTTAAAAATGATTTATTAGTACATTTTTTATAATTTTATGTGTTAAATTATTTCCCGGGAAATAATTTATTAATGTTTCACGTGAAACATTGCTTAGTTTTTTGTTTCAAATTATTTCCCGGGAAATAATTTTTGATGTTTCACGTGAAACATATTTATCGTTTATCAATGAAAAATGTTTTTAATAATTCCTCGCATTCTTCTTTCAAAACGTTATATTTAACCTCTATTCCGGCATCTTTTAATATTTTTCTACTAATTTTGCTTTGTGTTTGATCTGATTTAGTTCCGATTACTAATCTTTTTATTCTCGATTGAACAATTGCACTAGCACACATTGGGCACGGTTCTAATGTTACGTACATAGTAGAGTTTAATAGTCTCCAATTGTTTTTAAATTTATTAGCTTTATCAATAACAATTATTTCTGCGTGATTTATCACTCTGTTACTTTTATGCTTAGTATTATGCCCTTTAATAATTTGATCATCAATAACTAATACAGCGCCAATCGGCAATTCTTCTTTATTAAATGCTTTTTTTGCTTCGTTAAGCGCTATCTTCATATACTTAATATCTTCATCCATAAATTACCTCAAAAAAATGATGCACATGGATTAGAACTATTAAGGCTGCTATATTCCTATCCTGACCTGGTTCTAATACAATCCATTGCATCATTTACATTTTATATTATTTCTTCGGAATTTTCAAGTTCTTCAACAATTTCTTCAGTTGTTTCTTCGTTGTTTTCCTCTTCTTTACTAATAGTTGTAACAGTTGAAACTTTTTGATCTTCTTTAAGATTGATAAGTTTAACTCCTTGAGTTGTTCTTCCTAACTTAGATATTCCGTCAGTTGAAATTCTAATTAGCATTCCTAAATCAGTGATGATGACAATATCTTCATCACCGTAAACACATTTCATAGAAACTAATTTACCGTTCTTTTCAGTAATATTTAGAGCTTTAACTCCTTTGCTTCCACGATGTGTTAGACGATATTCATCTACAGTTGTTCTCTTACCGTAACCGTTTTCGGTAATAACAAGTATTTCAGATTCAGCATCTACTACTTCGGCACCTATGACTTTATCATCTTCAAAGTTAATCGCTTTAACTCCAGAACTATTACGTCCCATTACTCTAACTTCATTTTCATCGAATCTAACCATACGTCCATTACTTGCAGCGACTGCTACTTCTTTTGAACCATCAGATTTTCTAACAGCTATTAACTCGTCTCCTTCTTTAAGAAGAATTGCAATCTTACCATTTTTTCTAATACTGTCAAATTCACTTAGATCAGTTCTTTTAATTAAACCATCTTTTGTAACGAAGATAAGATATTTACTTTCTTCTTCTTCAGCTTTGATCATTATTGATGAAGTTATTTTTTCTTCTTTTTCGATTGGTAATAAATTAATTATTGGCAATCCTTTTGATTGTCTACTAAACTCAGGAATTTCATAACCTTTAATTCTGTATACTTTTCCGTAATTACTAAACAGTAAGACGAAATCATGAGTATTCATTGACATTATTTTCTCTGGGAAGTCCTCTTCATTAGTTGTAATCCCTTTAATACCAACGCCTCCACGGTTTTGAGTTTTAAATGTGTCATTTACTACGCGTTTAATATAACCTTTGTTAGTTAGTGTTATTAGTATGTTCTCTTCAGGGATCAATGACTCATCTTCGATGTAATCGATTGAACTCATATCAATATTAGTTCTTCGCTCATCTCCGTATTTATCTTTGATTTCTAACAATTCGGTTTTAATAATATTAATAACTTTTTGATCATCTTGGAGAATTGAATTAAGTTCAATAATTAAATTCTTTAATTCTTCTAACTCTTGATTAATTTTGTCTCTTTCTAGACCAGTTAATCGGCGAAGTTTCATTTCTAGAATAGCTTTTGCTTGAATTTCAGTTAAATTAAATGTATTTATCAAATTTTTAGTTGCTGTTTCATCATCTGGTGACTCTTTTAGCATTTTAACAATAGCATCAATATTATCTAACGCAATTGCTAAACCATGTAATATATGTTCTCTAGCTTCAGCTTTTTCTAAATCAAATCTAGTTCTTCTAATTATAACTATCTTTTGATGTTCAATATATTTCTCAAGCATTTCTTTAATAGATAGTGTTCTAGGTTCTCCATCAACTAACGCAATACTGTTGATACCAAACGTTTGCTGAAGAGAAGTTTGTTTGTATAATTGATTCAAAATAACGTTAGCGTTTGCATCGCGACGTACTTCGATTACAATTTTTATTCCCTTCATACTAGATTCGTCACGTAAATCAGTGATACCATCTATATTTTTATTTCTAACTAAATCAGCAATTTTAGTAACTAAATTAGCTTTATTTACCATATACGGGATTTCTGTAACAATTATTTGATGTTTTCCATTATCCATTTCATGAATTTCGGCTTTAGATCTAATTGTAACTATTCCGCGTCCTGTTTCGTATCCTTTTTTGATACCTGCATTTCCTAGAATTGTTGCTCCTGTTGGAAAGTCTGGCCCTTTGATATATTCCATCAATCCATCAATATCGATCTCTGGATTATCTAATAATGCGACCGTTCCATCAATTACTTCACCTAGGTTATGTGGTGGTATATTAGTTGCCATACCAACTGCAATACCTGTTGATCCATTTACTAAAAGGTTTGGAAATCTTGCTGGCAAAACTGTCGGTTCTTTCTCTTCACCATCATAGTTTTGAGTAAAATCAACTGTGTTTTTGTTCATATCACGAACAAGTTCCATACTTAATTTAGACATTCTGGCTTCAGTATAACGTTGTGCTGCAGCACCATCTCCATCAATTGAACCAAAGTTACCGTGTCCATCGACCAACATATAACGATATGAAAAGTCCTGAGCCATCCTAACTAGTGCATCATAAATACTTGAATCACCGTGCGGATGATATTTACCCATAACATCTCCGGTAATACGAGCACTTTTCTTATGTGGACTGCTTGCAACTGCACCAAGCTCATTCATTCCATAGACAATTCTACGTTGAACTGGTTTTAATCCGTCTTTTACATCAGGTAATGCACGTGAAACAATTACACTCATTGCATAATCTAGAAAAGACTTCTTTATTTCATGTGATAATTGTAAATCTTTATAAAAATCTGCCATAATTCCTCCTACACATCCAAGTTCTGAACGAATTTAGCGTTCTTTTCAATAAATTCTCTTCTTGGTTCTACTTCTTCACCCATTAAATCAGTTAATGCCTGATCAGCAGCTATTGCATCATCAACAGTAATTCTAAGTAAAGTTCTATTTTCTATATTCATTGTTGTTTCCCAAAGTTGTTCAGCATCCATTTCTCCAAGACCTTTATATCTTTGAATAGAAACTTTTGTACCTTCAGGAACTTCTTTTAAATAGTTATCTCTTTCTTCATCTGAGTAAGCATAAAAACTATTTTTATTATATGAGATTTGATATAGAGGTGGTTGAGCAGCATATATATAACCATCTTCGACTAGTTTTTTGAAGTATCTATAAAAGAATGTCAATAATAGGATTCTAATATGTGATCCATCTACATCGGCATCGGTCATGATAATTATTTTATGATATCTTAATTTACTAGCATCAAATTCTTGTCCAACACCAGTACCTAAAGCTGTTATTAACGACTTTATTTCATTATTATCATATATTCTATCTAATCTTGCTTTTTCAACGTTTAGAATTTTACCTCTAAGTGGAAGAATTGCCTGTGTTCTACTATCTCTTCCTGATTTTGCAGAACCTCCAGCTGAATCTCCCTCAACGATGTACAATTCAGATATTGTCGCATCTTTTGATGAGCAATCTGCTAGTTTTCCTGGTAGGTTACCGATTTCTAAGGCTCCCTTTCTTCTTGTTGTCTCACGGGCTTTTTTAGCTGCTATACGAGCTCTTGTTGCAGTAATACATTTATCTAAAATAATTTTAGCTTCATCTGGGTTTTCAAGTAAAAATCTTTCAAAACCTTCAGCAAATATTTTATCTGATACTGATCTAACTTCAGAATTACCTAATTTTGTTTTAGTTTGACCCTCAAACTGTGGATTTGGATGCTTGCAAGAAATAATCATAGTTATTCCTTCACGTACATCATCTCCTGCTAATGGTTCGTCTTTTTCTTTAAGTATCCCATTACTAGTAGCATATTTATTTAATATTCTAGTTAGTGCTCTCTTAACTCCGTCTTCGTGTGTTCCACCTTCTGGCGTTGTAATATTATTAACAAAAGAATATATATTTGATGTATAACCTTCGTTGTACTGAAACGCTACTTCGATTGATATATCATCATCTAACCCATTAATATCAAGGATTGTTTGATGAATTGGCGTTTTATTTTTATTAATTAACTGAACATATTCAGTAATTCCGCCTTCATAGTGAAATCTATCTTTAACATCATCTTCACGATCATCATAAAGAGTAATTATCAATCCTCTATTTAAGAAAGCTAATTCCCTAAGTCTATTTTTTAATAATTCATAACTAAAAATAGTTGTTTCAGTAAAAATAGTTGGATCTGGTTTAAATGTAACGGTTGTTCCTGTTCTATCTTTGTCACATTCACCAACTTCTTTTAAATCTGCAGCCGGAACTCCCCCGTTTTCAAATCTTTGAAAATATTCTTTTCCATCTTTATAAACTCTTACTTCTAAGAATTCACTTAATGCATTAACTACTGAAGCTCCAACTCCATGAAGACCACCAGATACTTTGTATCCTCCTCCACCAAATTTTCCTCCAGCATGAAGAACAGTATAGATTGTCTCTACTGTTGATTTTTTAGTTTTTTCATTCATTCCAAGAGGAATACCACGACCATCATCTTTAACAGTTATAGTATTTTCTTTACCAATGATTACCTCGATGTGAGTTGCATAACCTGCTAACGCTTCATCAATTGAGTTATCTACTATTTCCCATACTAAATGGTGTAATCCTCTTTCACTGGTAGAACCAATGTACATACCTGGTCTTTTTCTTACGGCTTCTAAACCTTCTAAGACTTGTATCGATGACGCATCATAATTGTTATTTGTGTTTTTTTCCATTGTTTTTCTCCTTAATCTTACCTTCTTCAACTATGTATATATCTGCTCTATCCAAAAGTTTTTTATTTATACCTCTAGTATCATTACTAGTAATTATAACTTGCATATCTTCTGGAATATACTTAATTAACCTATTCTTCTTGTATACATCTAACTCACTAAAAATATCATCAAACAGAATAACTGGATTATATGTAGTCAATTCTTTGAATATATTTATTTCAGAAAGTTTAAACGCAATCATAACTAATTTTTGTTGTCCTTGTGATCCAAATAATTTTATATCTTCTTCACCTAATATAAATTTCAAATCATCACGATGAGGACCATACAAAGTCATACCTTGATATATTTCTTTATCAAGATTTTTTTGATAAAAATCGTATATATATTCTTCGTCTTTACTATAATCAATACTCTTTTCATAAACAATCTTCAAATTATTCATTCCAGTAATATTATTGAATATATCAGTTATATTTTCGTTAATTTTATCAATAAATTTTTGTCTTTCTTGATAAATAACTATTTCTCTACTAATCATATTTTTAGTTAGTACTTCTAAATATCGGTAATCTGCTAACAATTGATTAGATAATTTTTTTAAATAATCATTTCTAGTCTTAAGTAATTTATTATATTCATTGATATTTTTTAAATAGGTGGATGATATTTGACTTATTTCTAAGTTTAATAAATTTCTTCGATCATTTGGGGATCCCTTAACTATTTCAATATCTTCCGGGCTTGAAAGAATTACATTAAAATTACCAATATAATTGGATATTTTTCTTATTTCGTTATTATTAACAAAAACTCTTTTATTACTCTTTTCATTTTCTACTTTTAAATCTTTGAAGTTCTTACCCTGTTTTATTTCTCCTTTGATGATATATTTTTCTTCGCCGAATCTAACTAAATTTTGTTCTTGTTGCATCTTGTATGATTTAGTTAAACCTAATATGTATATACTCTCTAATATATTTGTTTTTCCCTGGGCATTTTTTCCAATGATAATACTAAGATTATTCTTAAATTTAAGTTCTAATTTTCTATAATTTCTAAAATTAACCAAATTAATCTTATTTATTTTCATTTTTCACCTTTAAACCGCCCTATTTTGTAAATTATCATTTATTAGTGGAAGAGTACATATAAATATTATATCACGAAATTTACCTATTTAAAATAAAAAAAGAGATATACTCTCTTTTATTTTGTAGATAATTTTCTTTTTCTTAATATGTTTTCATATCTTGCTGATCTGGCAACTTGATTTTCTAGTGATAGCTTAGATGTATTAATATTAATTGAATCACCATTTGTGAATAATAAGACACTTGTTCCATCTTTTTTAATTATCTTTTCAACATAATTATTATTAATCCATAAACAATCTTCATCTTTGGCAGATTTAGTCGGAAAAAAGATAATATTTTCACTTTCTTCGATTAAAAGCGGTGTCTTATAAGGACAATCAAATATCTTTTTAGCTGCTTTTAAACGACCACCGATAGTACTTCCATAATATTCACAACTATATTCCATTATTTTATAAGAATTGTTGTTAATAATGAATTCCCTATCCTTCTCTTTAATTAAACTTTCATAATATGATACTGGAACAATAGCCATAGTATCTTCATTAATTTCATAATTTTTCATACATTTCCCCCTTCATAAAAAATTATGAGGAAAGTATATCAATTACTTTTGTCGAATTTTGTCGTTTTTTGTCGAAATTAATAAGTTCTTATTGGTAAAACTAATTGAATTAAATCTTCTTTGTTAATTTTCTTAATAATTATAGGTTTTACTTCACCAACAAATGATATTTCAACTTCTTCTTCATCGAATGATTTTAAAGCTTCCATCATGTATTTAGCACTGAAAGATATTTTAATATCTTCTTTACTATCTTTCTCAATTGTCATTTTTTCTTCAACTCGCCCTATTTCAGCTGATTGAGATCTAACAGTTAATTGATTTCCTTCAGTTTCAAGAGTTACAACATTCTTTTCACGATCAGAGGTCAAAATACTTGCTCTATCAATAACATTATATAATTCATTTATATTGAATTTAATCTTAAGTAGATATTCTGTCGGAAACAAATTATTAGTATTTGGGAAACTTCCATTAATTAATCTAGATTGAAATAGAATATTGTCATATTTAAATACAATTTTATTTGTAAATACATGGATCTCTACTTCACTATCATTATCATCAAGTATTTTGATAAATTCATTAATATTCTTACTTGGAATAACTATATTTTGAGCTTCATCAACTTTTTTACTTAACTTAACTACCTTTTTAGCTAATCTATATGAATCTGTAGCATTACATTCAATCTCTTTATTATTAATTAATAGATTAATACCTGTTAATATTGGTCTTGCTTCATCATTTGATGTTACAAAAGAAGTCTGATATACAATAGTCTTTAACATTTTATTGTTTATTACTATTGGATTATCCGCAAGTTCAATATTTATATTAGGATATTCACTTTGATTGATTCCATTTAAATTAAATTCACTACTTTCAGTATAGACAACGATCTTTAATTCATCTACGACTTCAATATTTATATATTCTGAATTAAGTTTTCTTATTATATCTAATATGTATTTACCAGATATAATAATACTTCCCTCTTTTTCAATTGTCATATCTTCTTTATTTATAGGAATGAATACTTCGATTGTTATATCGTTATCAGATGCTAATAGATTTAAACCTTTCTTATCTAGTTTAAATTTAATTCCAGATAGAACAGGAATAAGATTTTTACTTGATATGGCTTTAGATACCTTGTTAAGAGCATTTAATAGAACTTCTCTTTTAATTTTTAATTTCATGATTACCTCTTTCTTTTTATAAATATTATCTATATTAGTGTTAATACTGTTAATAAGTTAATTTTTGTATGAAATATAACGTTTTAGTATCAACAGGCTTGTTAATATTATGTTATCTCTTTCTGAAGTTTTTCAACTATCATTTTAATCTCTTTATTCTTTTTTAACTCTTGTTCTATTTTATCACAAGAATGAATGACTGTCGAATGGTCTTTACCACCAAATTCACTACCTATTTTAGGGAAAGACTCATCAGTGTGTTGTCTTGCTAGATACATAGCTATTTGTCTAGGTAAAATAATTTCTTTGTTTCTTTTCTTAGATTTTAGATCTTCGACAGCAATTCCAAAGTAATTAGCGACAACCTTTTGAATTTTAGTTATATCGTTCTTTTCACTAGTGCCTTTATTTATAAAGTCTTTTAGAGCTTCTTTGGCGACATTTATGTCTATTTCTAGGTTCATTATTGTAGAATAAGCTAATAATCTATTAATTGATCCTTCGAGAGCTCTTATATTTCCACTGATAGATGAGGCAATAAACTCGATAACGTCATTTGGTATTTTAATTCCAATTGACTCCCCTGCTATCTTTTTCTTTAATATTTCGTATCTAAGCTCGTAATCAGGAGGATATATATCTACTGTCAATCCCCATGAAAATCTTGTTATTAAACGATCTTCAAGTCTTTTTAAATCGTTTGGCGAAGTATCCGAAGATATAATAATTTGTTTTTTATTTTCATATAAAGTATTAAACGTTTGAAAGAATTCTTTCTGTGTCTCGGTCGCTCCGCCTAAATACTGAATATCATCGATAATCAGAACGTCGACATCACGGTATTTACTTTTAAATAGATCAACGTATTCAAAATTGTTTGTTTTATCATCACGTCGATTAATTGAAACATAATCGTTGATAAATTGTTCACTAGTTATATATAGAACCTTTTTATCACTGTACTGCGAAGTGTAATTACCAATCGCATGCATCAAATGGGTTTTACCTAGTCCACTATTACCATAAATGAACAGTGGATTGTATATTTTACCAGGATTTTCAGCTACCGCTAATGAAGCAGCATGTGCAAATCGATTACTGTTACCTACGACAAATGTATCAAAAGTATAATTTGGATTAAGATTAGTTATAAAACTATCATTTTTCTTTTCTTTGACTGGTTGACTAACATCTAGTATTTCGATTTCTTCAACTTCAGTCTCTAATACAAATTTAAGTTCATAAGTTTCATTGTTAATAAGTTTTAGAGCATTAACTATAATATCTTTATAATTAGTCTCCATATGTTGTTTGTGAATAGAATAAGGGACTATAATAGTGACAGTATTATCTTTAATACTATCTATTTTAGTGTTCTCAAACCAAGTTTGAAAAGCAAGGAGATTAAGTTCATTTTTAATTATTTCAAGAGTTTGATGCCATACGTTATCTAAATCCATAATTCCTCCCCCAAACCTATAAACATTTCTTAAATTAAGTTTATATCAAATGTTAAAAAAAATAAAGTTGAAAACCCCTCAAAAAGAGTGTTCACAAGATATCCACAAAGATATCCACAATTAAAATCGTTAGTTTGTTATTATAAACGAAGTTATTAACAATTTCCACAAATTTTTAATAACATGTCTAAAATAATTATCAACATAGTTGTTAATATGTTTATAAGTAAAAATAATTGACAAATGACTAATAAGTAATATATAATTGTGTAGATTTTAAGTTTGGAGGTGTATTATGAAAAGAACTTATCAACCTAACAAGAGAAAAAAAGCAAAAGTACACGGTTTTTTTGCTACTTCTAAATCTGTTTTAAAAAGAAGAAGAGCTAGGGGAAGAAAAAAATTAGTATAAAAACCACTTTAATAGTGGGTTTTTTATTATATAATGTTATTGGAAGGTGACCTATGAAGAAGATTAACATAGTCAAAGATAACGAAGATTTTACCGTAGCTATTAAAAATGGAAGATACTATTCTAATAGCTCTTTTTCAATATATATATATAAGAATGAATATAAAACATATCGTTTTGGTATATCGATTGGTAAAAAAATAGGTAGCGCCGTAAAGAGAAACAAAATAAAAAGACAACTAAGAATGATAATCGATCAAAATAAAAATAACTATCAAAATGAATACGATTATATTATAATAGTTAGGAATGGCTTTGATATAGATTCATATGAAACAACCGCTAAACTATTCATGGATGCAGTTGATAAGCTAAATAGAGGTGTTAAAAATGAAAAATAAAAAAATATTGACTATTCTCCTTATATCGATCTTTTTTCTTACAGCATGTACTGTAAATTTAAAAGATAAAGAAACTAACAAAGGTGTTAAAAACCCTACAACTGGTCAGAGTTTAACAGAAAATATACTTTGTAAGCCAACAGATAAAGAAACAATAGAGATATATAAAAAATATCCTAAACAAGTAAATTTAGAAAAACTACCAGCATGTAAAGATTTTAAAGTAACATCTGGAGGATACGAAGGACTTTGGGCAACACTTTTTGTCAAACCACTTGCATTTATGATTATCAAAATAGGAACAATTGTAAAAAGTTATGGTTTTGCCCTAGTAATAACAAGTATTCTAATAAGATTATTGATGTTCCCAGTAACTAGTAAAACAGCAAAACAATCGGAAAACATGAATAAGCTTAAACCTGAAATGGCTAGAATCGAAGATAAGTATAAAGATAAGAATGATCAAGACTCAATGATGAAGAAAAGTCAGGAAATGTCAGCTCTTTATCAAAAATATGAAGTCAATCCATTATCAAGTTGTCTTCTAGCATTTATTCAATTACCAATTTTCATTGGATTCTTCGAAGCAATAAGCCGAGTTCCAGCAATATTTGAAGAAAAGTTTTTAAGCTTTCAACTTGGAACAACTCCACTTGTAGGTTTTATGAATGGCAACTGGCAATACATAATTATTCTTGCTTTAGTTGGTTACACAACATGGCTATCATTTAGTAAAAACATGGCATCAATAGATGCAAAACAGGGTAAATCAATGGGTAATATGATGACTGGTATGATCACAGTAATGGCTGTCTTCATGTCATCTGCCCTTGGAATATACTGGGTTACTTCTAATTTATTCACAATAATTCAAAATATGATTATAAAGAAGGAGAAAAAAGCATGAAAACATACACATATGTAGGAAAAACTAAATCTGAAGCCCTAAACCTAGCTCTATATGAACTAAACGTTAACGAAGAAGAAGTATACGTTAAAGAAGAAGAGCAGAAAGCTGGACTATTCAAAAGTAAAAAAATAGAATTAACTATTTATAAAAAAGAAGATGTATCACTATTAATTAAAGAATTTTTGACAAATCTTACAGCTAAAATGGGACTTGATATAAAAATTGAAACAACTGTTAGAGATGGAATTTACAACTATACGATTTTCAGTGATAACAATGCTATTTTAATAGGTAAAGAGGGAAGAACAATCTCTGCTTTGAACCAAATTACAAGACAAATGTTAAATAATGAAGTGCCATTTACTTTTAAATATAATCTTGATGTTGCACAGTATAAACAAAAACAAGAAAACAATCTAGAGAGAATGGCAAAAAGAATTGCTAGGGAAGTAGCTAAAACTAAAATTGAAGCTAAGCTTGATCCAATGAATTCTTATGAACGAAGAATTGTTCACAATGTTCTAGGTAATGATAGATTTGTCTATACTGAGAGTGCAGGGGAAGAACCTAATCGTTACGTAGTCATTAAATTAAAGAAAAAAGAAGAAGAGTAACACTCTTTTTTTTATGTTTATATTATGATATAATAGCGTCCGAAAGGGAATGCTATGAAAGACACAATTGCTGCAATTTCAACAACAATGGGAGCCGGAGCAATATCGATAGTTAGAGCTAGTGGAAGCGAAGCTATTGAAATAGTTGCTAAACTCTTTGAGGGAAAAGATTTAACTAAGGTTGATAGTCATACTATTAATCATGGTTTTATAGTGTTTGAAAACGAGAAAATTGATGAAGTTTTAGTGTCGATTATGAGATCTCCAAAGACATTTACAACCGAAGATGTAGTTGAGATAAATTGCCATGGGGGAATTGCCACAACTAAGAAAATATTAGAGATACTATTATTATCTGGATGTCGCTTGGCTGAACCTGGTGAATTTACTAAGAGAGCTTTTGTCGGAGGACGTATCGATTTAGTCGAAGCTGAAGCAACTGCTGATATTATTAAAGCTCAAACTGATCAATCACGAAATATTTCAATGAGACAAATAGATGGAACAAGTAGCAAAATGATTAGAGAACTTCGAAATGATTTGTTAAATTTGATTGCTAATATTGAAGTTAATATAGATTATCCAGAATATGAAGATATAGAACAAGTTACTAATAATAAAGTTACCGAAACAATGGTTCATGTAAAAAATAAATTGAAAGAAATAATCGAAGAAAGTGAAAGATCTTTAATTTTTTCAAGTGGAATAAATACTGCTATTATTGGTAGACCAAATGTTGGAAAAAGTAGTATCCTTAACAGATTACTTGATGAGAATAAAGCAATTGTTACTGAAATTGCTGGAACAACAAGAGATATAGTCGAAGGGTCTATTAATATAGATGGAATTATTTTAAATTTGATAGATACTGCCGGAATTAGAGAAACCGAAGATGTAGTAGAAAAAATCGGAGTTGAAAAAACACTTGAAGCTAGTAAGAAAGCCGATTTAATAATCTTTGTATTAAATAATAACGAAAAATTAAGCGAAGAAGACTTAAAAATAATGGATAACATCAAAGGAAAGAAAGTTATTACCGTTATAAATAAATGTGATTTAGAAAGAAAAATTGATATATCTAAAATAGATAGTGATAATGTAATTGAAATAGATACTATCGATAGTTTAAAAATAGTTAAATTAAAAGATAAAATAAATGAAATACTAGATTTGAATCAAATCAATCAAAATGATCATGCATTACTTGGAAACACTAGACAAATTTCTTTGGCAAAATCAGCTCTAAAAATACTTGAAGATGTTGAAATAGCATTAAGTAATGGTGATTATGTAGATATGATTGAAATAGATATTAAAAGAATTTGGGAAGAACTTGGAAAAATACTTGGAGAAACTTATGAAAATGAATTACTCGATGCACTATTTAGTCAGTTCTGTTTAGGTAAATAATATGGAATATGATGTAATAGTAGTAGGTGGGGGTCATGCTGGTTGCGAAGCTTCGCTAGCAACAAGTAGACTTTCAAAAAGTACTCTCCTAATAAGTAGTAATTTAAAAAATATAGCAGATACTCCTTGTAATCCATCGATAGGTGGACCAGCTAAAGGTATTGTGGTTCGTGAAATAGATGCATTGGGCGGAGAAATGGGTATAAATACCGATAAAAGTCTTTTGCAATTAAAGATGTTAAACACTAAAAAGGGACCAGCAGTTAGGGCTTTAAGAGCACAAATAGATAAAGTAACATATCATAAAAATATGCTTGAAGTACTAGAAAATCAGAATAATCTCAAGATAAAAGAAGATATGGTCGAAGATCTAATAATCGAAGATTCAATTGTCAAAGGAATAGTTCTAGCAAATGGTGAAAAGATATATTCTAAAGTAGTCATTTTAACGACAGGTACATATTTAAAATCAAGTATTCTAATTGGATCAGAAAAAACTAGTAAAGGCGCAGATGGAAAAGAACCATCTAAGTTTTTGAGTGAAAAACTACGTGATTTAGGTTTCACAATCAAAAGATTGAAAACAGGTACACCAGCAAGACTTGAAAAAAGTTCAATTGATTATAGCAAAGGAATAATTCAAGAGGGAGATCCTGAAGCTTTGACTTTTTCTCACGATAGAAAAATATATTACGATCCTGCAAATCAAGAACCATGTTATTTGATTTATACAACACCTGAAACACACGAAATAATTAATAAAAATTTAAACAAATCTAGTATGTATGGTGGATATGTCGAAGGAATAGGACCAAGATATTGTCCATCAATCGAAGATAAAATTGTTCGTTTTTTTGATAAAGATAGACATCAAATATTCTTAGAACCAGAGAGTATTTATTATGATGATATCTATGTTCAAGGATTTTCAACGAGCATGCCAAGAGATGTTCAAGAAAAAATGATTCACAGTTTGCCAGGGCTTGAAAAAGCAGTTATTAAAAAATATGCTTACGCTATCGAATACGACGCAATCGATGCTAGACAATTAAAAGCCTCACTTGAAACAAAACTCATCGAAAATTTATTTACAGCCGGACAAATTAATGGAACAAGTGGTTATGAAGAAGCTGCTTGTCAAGGTTTAATGGCAGGAATAAATGCTGTCAATAAACTAAATAATAAAGATGCTTTAGTACTAAAAAGAAGTGAAGCTTACATTGGGGTTTTGATTGATGATTTAATTACAAAAGGAGTTATTGATCCATATAGACTATTAACTTCGAGAGCAGAATATAGACTTCTTTTAAGAAATGATAATGCCGATTTAAGACTATCTGATTACGGAAAAGAAATAGGTTTACTTAGTGAAGAAAGATACACAAAATTTCAAAATAAAATTAAAGATATCGACCGTTTAACAGAAATTTTAAAAAGTAAAAAATTAGTTCCTGGAAAAGAAAGCGAAGAGTTTTTAAATGAATATTCATCGACTCATTTATTAGATGGAATTACTCTTTATGATTTATTAAAAAGACCAGAGATAGAAATACAAAATTTAACAAAATATATAGGCGAAGATTTCGATAATGAAGTTTATGAAGAGGTCGAAATAAATATTAAATATGCTGGATATATTGTCAAAGCAAATAAAGAAGCAGCTAAAATGCTGGATCTTGAAAACGAGCTAATTCCCGAGGATATCGACTACAATAAAATAAAAAATATTGCTCATGAGGCAAAGCAAAAACTAACTGAAGTAAGACCAACTTCACTTGGTCAAGCAATGCGTATTAGTGGTGTTAATCCAAGTGATATTAGCATACTTTCGCTTTATATAAAAAGGAGTAAACATGACTGAGAAACAATTTGTCGAAGAAGTAAAAAAACTCTCAAATACAATCGAGATAAATGATATCAAATTGAGTCAGTTGACAAAATATTTTGAGTTATTAATTGAATGGAATAACAAAATAAATTTGACCGCAATCACCAAAAAAGAAGAAGTTTATCTAAAGCACTTTTATGATAGTTTAACATTAATCAAAGCAGTTGATTTAAATAATATTGATAGTCTTTGTGATGTTGGAACTGGTGCTGGATTTCCTGGTATAGTGATTAAAATATTTTTTCCAAATATCCATGTTACCTTGATTGATTCTTTAAATAAACGTATTAAATTTTTAGACGAAATTATCGAAAAATTAGAACTGGAAGATATTGAAACTGTTCACGGAAGAATGGAAGATTATTCAAAAAAACATCTTGAAAAATTTGATGTTGTAACTGCTAGAGCAGTAGCTAACACTGCTGTCTTAGCAGAGATTTCAACGCGCTCAATTAAGCTTGGTGGGAAGTTAATTTTAATGAAGGGTGATGTTCATGAAGAACTAATAAATAGTCTTCATCATACTCAAAAACTACCTCTTAAATTTGCTGAAACTATTACCTTTGATTTACCATTTGAAAACAGTTTGAGAAGCATTGTAATTTTTGAAAAAGAAGAAAAAACTAAAGAAAAATATCCGCGTTCAATCGATAAAATTAAAAAAGAATTAAAGATATAAAAAGACTATAAGTAGTCTTTTTTCTTTTGTTTATAGTATTTTAAAAATAGATTGTATTATATTAAATTATATAATATAATAATACATAGAATAAAGGGTAAAAAGTGAGGTTGTTGTATGCAGAATGAAGAAATTATTCAACTACATTTGGATGATGTTATTCCAAATAGGTTTCAGCCACGTGAAGTGTTTGATGATCAAGCATTAAAAGAGTTAGCTGTATCTATTAAAGAACATGGAGTAATTCAACCAATCATAGTTAGAAAAATTGGTGAGAAGTATGAGATTATTGCCGGAGAAAGAAGATATAAAGCATCTTCGTTAGTTGGTAAGACAACTATTCCTGCGATAGTTAAAAATTTCGATGATAAAGAAAGTTCTAAAGTAGCTTTAATAGAAAATTTACAAAGAAGAGATTTGTCTCCGATTGAGGAAGCAAGAACCTATCAAAAAATCTTAGATATAGATGATTTGACTCAGGAACAACTTGCTAAAACAATGGGTAAATCTCAGTCTTCGGTTGCCAATAAATTAAGACTATTAAGTCTTCCTGAAGAAATTCAACAAGCCCTTTTAAAAGAACAGATATCTGAGCGTCATGCTCGTAGTTTAATTAACTTATCTGATCGTAGTAAACAACTAACTCTACTTGAAGAGATAGTAGAAAAAAGACTTCCAGTAAGAGAAGTTGATGAAAGAATAAAGAGAATGAATGAAGAGAGTAATTTAATAAATACAAATATAGCTGAAGTTAATACACCGTCGTTTGAAGCACAAATAAACAGTCAAGTTCAAGCGCCAGCCGAAGTAGTAAGTCCGACGCCAGCTCCACTTGAAACATTTATCAACCCGGCACCAACATTTATTCAGCCAGTTGATACACCAGTTGTTCAAGCAGAGAGTCAGCAAGTAGAGACATTAGATGTTTCGCCAGTTGCAGTTGATCAAACAATTGTTGATATCGATAAGATTAGATCAGAAGCAGCAGACATTAATCAAGGTGGTCTTAAACAGGTTGCTGACATGAGTTCACTATTAAAAGCTGAAGCTCCGAGTGAGGAAGAAGTTGCAATGCAAAACAGATTCATTCCAGATCTTGGCACTCCATCTCCAGAGCCAGTTAATGGTCAAGAAATTATCGGTAAGGGACTACTTGCAGGTATGCCTGTAATTCAGCAGACACCACAACTTGTCGATATCCAACCAGTTAATCAAAATGGACTAAGCGGTATAATTGAACAAGAAAATGCTAGTATTGCTCCGGTTGCCCCAATTGAACCTTTAACATTTGTAACACCAGAGCCAGCTCCACAAATTGTTCAAGTAGAACCACAAGTCGAAGCAGTTCAAGCTCCAGTCCAAGAAGCTGCAACACCAGCTTCAGGAGCAGATTTTACAGCTAGTGAAGAAATCAAATTTGCTAATATTGCTATCGGTAATATTACAAGAGAACTAGAGAGTAAAGGATTCAAAGTTGAACTAGTTAACACCGTAAACAACGGAGTTATGGAAATAGTTGTTAGAATAGCAAAATAATGATAAGAAAAACAAAGTAATTTGTTTTTTTTATTTAAAAATCATCTAATATTTGATATCATATATATACTGATATTTAGGAAGGTGATTTGATGGGGAAGATAATATCTTTGGTCAACCAAAAGGGTGGCGTAGGAAAAACAACAACTAGTATAAATCTTTCTGCATCGATTGCAGTACTAGGTAAAAAAGTATTACTTGTCGATCTAGATCCACAAGGAAATACTACGACAGGAATGGGTATTAACAAGGGGGAACTTCAATATAGCGTCTATGACGTTATTACGGAAAAGTGCCAGATTGATGATGCTATTTTAAGTAGTAGATACAAAAGATTAGATGTCCTGCCAGCGACAGTAAATTTAGCAGGTTTGGACATGGAACTTATGGAGAGAAGCCAAAAAGAGCCTGGTTTCCAAAGGGGTTCCCAATTTAAAAATAAAATAGATACAGTTAGAAATAGATATGATTATATAATTATCGATTGTCCACCATCGCTTGGACTGATCACAACTAATGCACTTACAGCAACAGATTCAGTAATAATTCCAGTGCAGTGTGAATTTTATGCACTAGAGGGAATAATGCAACTGCTCAACTCGATAATGATGGCGAAGAAAAATTTAAATCCAAATCTAGATATTGAAGGAGTTTTACTGACAATGCTCGATGCTAGAACAAATATTGGATTTGATGTAGTCGAAGATATAAGAAAATATTTTAAAGAGAGAGTTTACAATACAATCATCCCAAGATCAGTTAGATTAACTGAGGCACCATCGCACGGTAAACCAATTGTAGCGTACGATCCTAAATGTAGAGGAACTGAGGCTTATTTAAATTTAGCTAAGGAAGTGATTGAGAGAAATGGATAATAAAAGAAGAGTAATGGGTAAAGGTTTAGAAGAGTTGTTCAGTAATGAAAAGATGGACTTTTCATCAATTGAAGAAAGTATTGTAAATTCAACTTCAAAAGATGAAATAGTTGAACTAAACATTAATGAACTTAGAAGCAACCCTTACCAACCGAGAAAAATATTCGATGCTGAAAAGCTTGATGAATTAGCTGAATCAATCAAAGAACATGGTGTTATTCAGCCAATTATCGTTAAAAAGAGTTCAATTAAAGGTTATGAAATAATAGCTGGTGAACGACGTGTTAAAGCTAGTGAAATAGCAGGAAAAAAGACTATCCCGTCGATAGTTAGAGATTTTACTGATGATGAGATGATGGAAATAGCTCTACTTGAGAATCTTCAAAGAGAAAATTTAAATGCTATTGAAGAAGCAAATGCTTACAAGCAATTACTTGAAAAGCTTCGTATAACGCAAGAAGAGTTAGCTAAACGTCTTGGTAAGAGTCGTAGCTATATTACGAACATGGTAGGACTATTAAACTTGCCAGATCATGTTAAAAATTTAATTAATAAAGATAAAATATCTGCCAGTCATGCAAGAATTTTAAGTAAACTTGAAACTGCTGAGGAAGTAGATGCACTTGTTGAAAAAATACTTAATGAAAATTTAAATGTCAGACAGACAGAAAATATAATTCGTGGTGAAAAGCCAGTTAAAACAACAAAAAAATCAAGTAATAGTCAGTTTAGTCATCTTGAAGATAGTCTTTCTGAAAAACTTGGTACTAGAGTAAAAATCAGAAATAATACCCTAGAAGTATACTTTAGTAATGTCAATGATCTAAATAGAATTTTAGAAATTATGAATATCGATGAGTAACAATATGGAAAATAAAGATATTCAATTAGGTTCACAAGTTATTATGAAAAAAGCTCATCCATGTGGACATAACGAATGGGAAGTAACTAGAGTAGGAGCAGACATTAAAATAAAATGTAATAACTGCAGTAGAATAGTAACTATTCCAAGAATAGAATTTAATAAAAAAGTTAAAAAAGTTATCAAATATTAAGGAGAATTATGAAAGAGCGAAAAAGACGCAGACTAAAAAAGTTTAATCTGCATCCAGTCACTAGTTTAATCTTATTAGCCGTTTTCACGATATTTCTAAGTTTTGTTTTATCGAGATTTGATCTCCAATCAACATATAGAGTAATCGATTCGAGAACCAACGAACTTAGAACAATTACTGTCGAAGTACGCAATATGTTTAACTATGATGGATTTAAATATATATTTAGTAATGCTGCTAGTAATTTTGGTAGCTTCTCAGTATTTTTAACGCTTATTATTGGTTTAATTGGTGTTAGCATAACGCACGCATCTGGTTTAATTGATGCTGTAATTCGAAGAATTACTTTTAAAATGAGCAATAAATTTATTACTTTTTCATTAATATTTATCGCTATTAGTTCAAATATTGTAAATGATATCGGTTATGCAGTTTTAATTCCAATCGGAGCATTAGTTTTCCTAGCTAACAAGCGTAGTCCATTACTTGGTATTACTGCTGCTTTCTGCGGAGTAGCCTTTGGTTATGGAACATCGTTATTTGTTGGATCACTGGATGTAAGTATGGTACCAATTACAACAATGGCAGCTAGATTAATTGATTCTGAAGCCCATGTAGCACTATTATCAAATTTATTTATTATGATGGGTAGTACAATTATTTTATCAATCGTTGGAACAATGGCAATTGAATCGATGATTCTAAAAAAGATTGGAAGATATCGTTTAGATGATGAAATTCTTGAAGAAACTAGCGAACATACATTGGTTGGTGAGCTTGATGATAAAGAAAAAATAGAGAGAGAAGTACTTGAAAAACGCGGAGTAAAATATGCATTTATTGCCCTAATCACAATTATTGCCATCTTTATTTATATGATTACTCCAGGTTTACCTGGTTCAGGAATCTTACTTGATACAAATAGAATAGCTTACACAAATCAATTGTTTGGTGCACAATCATATTTCAAAGATGGTTTTACCTACATGACAACTATTCTACTGATGGTATGTGGAGTTGCTTATGGAATCGGAGCTAAAACGATCAAAAACGACAAAGATTTATTTGAAAAAGCAGCTCTATATTTAAAAAATATTGGTTACGTGGCTTTAATTGTCTTCTTCTTTGTCCAAGCCTTAGCTATTTTTAAACAGACAAACATCGGTTTATTATTAGCTTGTTATGGAGCAGAAATTATTCAATTTCTTGCCTTCAAAAACATTAGTTTGATTATGCTGACAATCGTCGTTGTAGCCTTCACTGGATTATTCTATCCATCTACTTTAAACAAATGGATTATCTTTTCACCAGTGGTTGTACCGATGATGATGCAATCTAATATTTCTCCTCAGTTTGCTCAATTTATATTTAGAGCAGCTGATTCCATCACTAAGGGAATAACACCATTTATGGGATTTTTTGTTATTTACTTAGCGTACTTAAACATATATAATACTGGTAAGGACCCAGTTTCCATCAGAAAAGCTCTGGCTTATGTATATCCATATTTCATCGTCATGGTGATAACATGGATATGTATAATTCTAGGGTGGTACTTGATAGGTATCCCAATCGGACCGGGTGTTTACCCAACATTATAGGAGGTAATTATGGAAAACGAAAAAACAGAAAAAAGAGAAGAGGAACTAAAAGTTAAAGTAGCTTTTGATGCAGAAATTGAAAAGTTTACTTTTACCCTCAGTAAAGAAGAAGTAGAAAGATTGAGAAAACTTCAAAGTTAGTATTTAACTAACTTTTTTAATGAAAGGAGAACAAGATGAGTTTAAAAGCGGGAATAGTAGGTCTTCCCAATGTTGGAAAAAGTACTTTGTTTAATGCTATTACTAATCAGCGTATTTTAGCTGCTAATTATCCGTTTGCAACGATTGATCCAAACGTTGGAGTAGTCTTTGTACCGGATGAAAGACTAGATGTTTTAAATGATATGTATGAAACTAAAAATTTAGTACCTACTAGTTATGAATTTACTGATATTGCTGGATTAGTTAAGGGTGCATCAACTGGTGAAGGACTTGGAAATAAGTTCTTAGCCCACATTAGAGAAGTCGATGCTATTGTCGAGGTTGTCAGGTGTTTTGATGATCCAAATATCATTCATGTTGAAAATGATGTAGATCCAATTAGAGATATAGAAATTATTGATTTAGAGCTTTCGATTGCGGATTTAGAGATAGTAAACAATAGAATTGATAAAATTAAAAAGAAAGCAGAAACTACCAAAGATAATGAGGCGCTTGCTGAATATAGTGCCTTGCTAAAAGCAAAAGAAGCCCTCGAAGCGGGTAAAGCAGTAAGAACAGTTGATTTTAATGATGAAGAACAATTAGTAATAAAACAATTTAATTTATTGACTGCTAAACCGATCATCTTTTTAGCTAATGTTGCCGAAGCAGACCTTGTCGAAGAAGATAACAACCATGTGTTAAAAATTAAAGAATACAGTAAAGCTATGGAAGCTAAAGTTATTAAAATATGTGTAAAACTTGAAGAAGAATTATCTGATATGAGCAAAGAAGAAAAAAATGAGATGCTCGAAGCTGTTGGTATAACAGAAAGTGGATTAGATAGTTTGATTAGAGAAACCTATGATTTACTTGGTCTTGAAACATTTTTTACAGCTGGTAAAGAAGAGGTTAGAGCATGGACTTTTAAAAAAGGAAGTAACGCTAAGAAATGTGCCGGTATTATTCACAGTGATTTTGAAAAAGGATTTATCAAGGCAGAAATTATGTCTTATGAAGATTTAATTAAAAACGGAAGTGAATTAAAAGTTAAAGAAGCTGGAAGACTGAGACTTGAAGGTAGAGATTATCTGATGAAAGACGGAGATATCTGTTACTTTAGATTTAACGTATAGATAAAAGTGGTTTACTTTTATCTTTTATTTTGCTATACTACTAACGAGTATTTAGGTACTCCTTGTCTGCAGTGCAGACCAAAGACCATAAGGAGGTGTAGTATGAGAAAGTACGAAGTAATGTTTATTGTTAGACCTGACTTAGAAGAGAAAACAATCAAAGCTGAAGCAGAAAACATGAAGAAAATCTTTACTGATGCTAAAATCAAAACCGTCGAAATGAAAGAGATGGGACAAAGAGAATTAGCATATGAAGTAAAGAAATACAAAACAGGATATTATTTCTTAATTACTTTGGAAACTGATGATGCTAGCTCAATCAAAGAATTTGATAGAGTTGCACTAATTAGTGAAAATGTAATTCGTCATTTAATTGTTAAAGTAGAGGAATAAAATTATGAATAAAGTGTTTTTGATAGGAAGATTAACTAAAGATCCAGAACTTAGATATACAGGCGATAATAACGCTGTAGCTAGATTCTCTATCGCAGTTAATAGAACCTATACCAATCAAGCTGGAGAAAGAGAAGCAGATTTTATCAATGTTGTCGTATGGCGTAAGCAGGCTGAAAATGTTAAAAACTATTTAACTAAAGGAAGCCAAGTTGCTATCGATGGAAGAATTCAAACAGGAAGTTACGAAAAGGATGGTAAAAAAGTTTATACCACTGATGTCGTAGCAGACAATGTCGAATTCTTAGATACTAAAGCTAGTCGTGAAAAGGCAGCAAGTAATGATAATTTCGCTGATGTTACTCCAAGTGATTTTGCTCCAAGTGCTGGATCGGATATTAAAAGTGATCCTTTCGCAGACTTTGGATCAAGCATCGAAATAAGCGATGATGAATTACCATTCTAATAAGGAGGTTTAATATGGCAGAATTTTATCGTAAGAAGAAAAAAGTTTGTTATATGTGTAGCGGAAAAGATAAAGTAGTAGACTACAAAGATGTTGAAACTATTAAGAAATTTATAAACGAAAGAGGAAAGATTCTTCCTCGTCGTGTAACAGGTACTTGTAGTGAACATCAAAGACATATAGCTAAACAAGTAAAAAGAGCTAGAGCAATAGCTTTAATTCAATTCACAGAACAAAATTAGACAATGTCTAATTTTTTTGTGTCAATTTATGTTAATGGTAGAAAAATTGTTGGGATAAAGACTTTTTAATTTTAAAAACGTAGTATACTTTTAATATAGAATGGCGGTGATAGGGTTGGCTTTAAAAAAGAAAAAAGTTAAAAGAAGATTCAAATCGACTCTTGTTTCTGTTTTTTGTGTCGTCCTAATAACGGTCATTTTGGGAACAGTCAGTAAAACCTGGCTAAGTATTTATGAAAAAGAAAAAGAAAAAGAAACACTAAGCAAAAATTTAAATAGTTTGCGTAAAGAAGAAACACAGTTAGTTACAGATGTAGCTAAACTAAAAGATCCAGAGTACGTAGCAAGGTTTCTACGTGAAAAGTACTTTTATTCTACAAACGGAGAGTATATAATAAGATTACCGGAGTAGGAGAAAAAATGCAGAAAGTAATAAGCTTCTTAGATAAAGAATTGAATTTAAAAGATGAAACAGTTGTCATTGGAGTTTCTGGGGGACCAGATTCAATGGCACTTTTGTCGTTGGTAAATAGTATTAAAAAGGCAAAAAGCATTAAAATTGTCTGTGCTCATGTCAATCATAATGTTAGGGCAGTTAGTGCTGAAGAAGAAAAAATGGTCGAAGCTTACTGCCAAGAAAACGATATAGTTTTTGAATCGATGAAAATTGAAAAATATGGCGATGATAACTTTCATAATGAAGCAAGAGTTATAAGATATGACTTTTTTGATAAATTAATTAAAAAATATGATGCTAAACATCTTTTTACTGCTCATCATGCTGACGATCTAATTGAAACGGTTTTGATGCGTATTGTCAGAGGTTCAACAATTAAGGGATACAGTGGTTTTTCTAGAAAAATAGATAGAGATGATTACACTATTAGTAGACCACTTTTTGAAGTGACCAAAGATGAAATATTAGAGTATTTGAAGAACAACAAAATACCGTATGCCCTTGATAAATCTAATCAAAGTGATAAATATACACGCAATCGTTACCGTAATCATGTAGTACCTTTCTTAAAAGAAGAAGATGCCAATGTTCATGAAAAATTTATTAAATTCAGTAGAGTGTTAGAATCTTACGATGCTTTTGTCGATAGAGAAACATTTAGAGAAATAGAAAATTTAGGAAGTTTAACAGAAATTTCTGTTTTCAAATTCAATAAATTAGATGAAATAATCAAAGAGAGAGTTATCCATTACATACTTGAAGAAATATATCATGATGATCTAATTTTAATTAGTGATGTCCATGCTAAAAATATTATAGATTTAGCTTCATCTAGTAAAGCTAATGCATATATTATGCTTCCTAACGAGCTTAAAGTTAGCAAAGAATATGGAAAATTAATTATTGGTAAATTACCAGAGGAAGTCCTAAGTTATGAGATTGAAATGATCGACGAAGCTTTTCTTCCTAACGGAAAAAGAATTAAAAGAGTCAGTGAAATAGAAACAAACGGTAATGATATCTGCCGACTAGACAGCAAATCTATTACTATGCCTATCTCTATTAGAACTAGAAGACACGGAGATAAGATATCACTTAAAAATAGTGGGCATCGCCGTATAAAAAACATCTTTATCGATAATAAGATTCCTCTTGATGAACGTGACAAGTGGCCTATTGTGGTCGATGCTAGTGATCAGATTCTGTGGATTCCAGGGATTAAAAAGTCTAAAAATGTGAAGCAAAAAAATGAAAGCTATGATATAATACTGAAATATGAGTGACAAGGAGGGAAATAATGAATAGAAAAGCACTTAAAAAAGGTCTTACACCGTACTTTGCCTTAATATTAGTAATACTAATTACATACGTATTGTTCGGAGCACTTAATAGACAATTACATAAGTTTACTTATGACAAATTTATAAAAGAATTAAATAGTGGAAACGTTACTGAGTTAGTAATTGTTCCAAGAGAAAGAGCTGTTATATACCAAATTAATGGTAAGTTAAAAAACTATAAAACAAATGAAAGTTTTACTCTTTCAGCACCACTTTCTGACTCGGTTATTAAAAATATAATTGAAACAGATAAAACAGGTGGAGCAAATGAACTTGGTTATAAATTGACAGTTAAAGCAGATCCAGAAGCTAATTCGATACTATTACTAATTGCTAACTTATTACCGATTGTTTTACTTGGAGGACTAGTATTTTGGTTCTTAACTAAACAATTAAATAGCAATGGTAAATCGATGGATTTTGGTCGTAGTAAAGCAGAATTATCAAATGAAAATAACAAGACAACATTTAAAAATGTCGCTGGGTTAAAAGAAGAAAAAGAAGAAGTAAAAGAAATAATCGATTTTCTAAAAGATCCTAAACGATTCCAAAAACTTGGAGCTAGAATACCTAAGGGTATCTTGTTAGTAGGTCCTCCAGGAACTGGTAAAACATTACTTGCTAAAGCAGTAGCTGGAGAAGCAAAAGTTCCGTTCTACTTTATCAGTGGTTCAGATTTCGTTGAGTTATTCGTCGGAGTTGGAGCTAGCCGTGTAAGAGATATGTTTAAACAAGCCAAACAGACAGCGCCATGTCTAATCTTTATTGATGAGATTGATGCAGTTGGTAGACAACGTGGTACAGGTCTTGGTGGTGGACATGATGAAAGAGAGCAAACACTTAACCAATTATTAACTGAAATGGATGGTTTTGGAGTAAATGAAGGAATCATCATTATGGCTGCTACTAACCGTGCAGATGTCCTTGATCCAGCCCTACTTAGACCAGGTCGTTTTGATCGCCAGGTAACAGTTGATTTGCCAGATGTACGTGAACGTGAAGAAATTCTTGCTGTCCATGCATCTAATAAAATTCTTGGACCAGATGTATCAGTAAAAGCAGTAGCTAAGAGAACACCGGGATTTAGTGGAGCAGGTCTTGAGAACCTGTTAAATGAGGCAGCTTTACTTGCTGTTCGAAGAGATAAAAAGTACATAACTATGTCTGAAATAGATGAAGCAACCGATAGAGTAATCGGTGGACCAGCTAAAGTAAGTAGAAAATATACTCCACATGAAAAAGAAGTAATTGCTTACCATGAAGCAGGTCATGCAGTTATCGGACTCAAACTTAAAGATGCTGATGATGTTCACAAAATTACTATTATTCCACGTGGACAAGCTGGTGGTTACACCTTGATGATGCCTAAGGAAGAAACATACCTATCGACAAAGAGTGAATTACTAGATCGCATTGTTGGATTATTATCAGGACGTGTTTCTGAAGAAATTCGTTTCAATGAAGTTACAACTGGAGCACACAACGATTTTGAAAAGGCAACTAAAATTGCTAGAGCAATGGTTACTGAATATGGAATGAGTGATCTTGGACCAGTTCAATTTGAACAACGTGAAAACGGAGTATTCCTAGGAAGAGACTACAATAAGAGTAAAAACTTCTCTAACGAAGTAGCTCATGAAATTGACCAAGAAGTTCGTAAGATTATCAATGAGTGCTATAAAAAAGCTCACAAAATATTATCTGATAATCAAGATATGTTAAAATTGATTGTCGATGCACTTCTAGAGTATGAAACAATTACTAAAGAACAAATTGACTATCTAGTTGAAAACGGCAAAATGCCACCAGAGCTAGATGAAGAACTAAGTCTAACAGAACTTAAAGAGCTTGCTAAATCTAAAAAGATTAAAGGATATAGCAAAATGAATAAAGAAGAGTTAGAAAAAATATTAAAAGAGGATGAATAATCCTCTTTTTATGTTATAATATCACTGAATTTGAGGTTGAGATGTGGAAGATAAAAGATCTTACAATTGAAAACAGAGTGGTTTTAGCTCCGATGGCTGGCATCAGTAATTCGGCGTATAGACGTATCGCTAGAGAAATGGGAGCGGGTTTAGTCTATGCTGAAATGGTTAGCGACAAAGCTATTTTTTATAAGAATAAAAAAAGTTTAGATATGCTTGTCATGGATGAAAGTGAAAGACCTATTGCTCAGCAGATCTTTGGAAGTGACAAAGATTCTTTTGTCGAGGCTGCCAAAACAATATATCAAACGATGAGGCCTGACATAATAGACATCAACATGGGCTGCCCGGTTCCAAAGATTGCCCTTCGTAGTCAGGCAGGCTCTGCTCTACTTAAAAATCCTGATAAAGTTTATGAGATAGTAAAGGCAGTTGTCGATGCTCTTCCTTGTCCGGTAACCGTTAAAATTAGAAGTGGTTGGGATCATAAAAATATCAATGCTGTCGAAATTGCCAAAGTGTGTGAGAAGGCTGGCGCTAGTGCTATTTGTATCCACGGTCGAACTAGAAGTCAGGCTTATAGCGGGCAAGTGGATTTAGATATAATTAAAGAAGTCAAAGAAAACGTTAGCATTCCAGTCATTGGTAATGGTGATGTCAAAGACGGTCCTTCGGCTAAAAAGATGCTCGAATATACCGGTGTTGATGCCGTCATGATTGGACGAGCAGCTTATGGGAATCCTTGGGTATTTACTAACATTAAAAATTTTCTTGAGGGAAATAGTGAAGAATTTAAACCAGAATATAAAGATAGAATTGAAATGTGTTTAAAACATTTGGCCTATTTATCAGAAATAAAAAATGAGAAATTAGTAGTACTTGAAATGCGCGCCCACGTGGCAGCTTACTTAAAAGGTATGCCCGGGGCTAACGAAGTTAAAAACAACATCTACCAAAAAACAAAGATAAATGATATAATTCAGTTATTAACGGCCTATATGGCTCGGTTAGAAAGTGGTGAAACAGATGAATTTAAGTAGTAAAAGAATATTAGCCTTTATTATTGATGTACTAATTCTTTTTACTTTGATCACAATTTTGACATCTGTTTTTGTTGAAAGTGATGCTACTAAAGAATTATCTGAAAAGTCAGCACAACTATTTACAACATATATTGAAAATAGAGATCCTGCTGTACTTGATCAAATAAGTGACATCAGTTATCAAGCATCTAAACTTATGATTACTAAAAACTATGTAAGTATTGCTCTATATATAATATACTTTGCAATACTACCAAAATTTACTGGTGGACAAACTATCGGTAAGAAAGTAGTTAAAATAAAACTTAAGCCTACAAATGATGAGGAGTTGTCATTTGTTAGGCTAATCATCAGAGCTATGTTACTTTATGGAGTAGCCATAAATGTAATCATTACCGCGGTCTTGGCTCTATCGACAAAAAAGACATACTTATCAGTATCAGGCGGTTTAACTTATTTACAACTAGCTATATTCGTAATCTGTTTTATTGGTCTATTTAGTAAAAATGGTCAAGGTCTACATGATCGCTTAGCTAAAACAGAAGTTGTAAGTGAAGAAACAGTTGAAACAGAAGATGAGTGGAAAGTTAACTCATCTGAAAAAAAAGAAGAAGTTAAAAAAGCAAAAACAAGGAAGGTAAAAAAATAATGAGAGAATTTAATGAACAAGAAATTGTTAGAAGAAATAAAGTTGATAAAATTAGAGAACATTGTAATCCGTATCCGACGAGATATGAGCTTACACACAGTTTAGTTGAGGCTGCTAAGTTAGCGGATGAGACAAAAGATGTCAGCATAGCTGGAAGAATTGTCTTTATGAGACAGATGGGTAAATTAAGTTTTATTAAAATCAGAGATGTTGAAGGAGAACTACAAGCATCTATTAAAGTAGATGTTGTTGGTGAAGAAAAATACCAGTTCTTCAAAGATTATTTTGATATTGGAGATTACATCGGTATCAAAGGAGAAATGTTTACTACTCACACTGGTGAAAAAACTATCAGAGCTGATGAGTTTACTTTCTTAGGAAAGGCGCTTAAGCCACTACCTGAGAAGTTCCATGGATTAAGTGATGCAGAGTTACGTTACCGTAATCGTTATGTTGACTTAATCATGAACGAGGATACTAGAAAACGTTTCACAACTAGAATTAAATTTATTAGAGAACTTAGAAATTTTCTAGATGGACATGGATACTATGAAATTGAAACACCTATTTTAAATAACCAAGCTTCAGGAGCAGTTGCAAGACCATTTGTAACCCATCATAATGCTTTGGATTTAGATGTATACCTAAGAATTGCACCAGAGACATATCTAAAAAGAGCAGTAGCTGGAGGATTCAACTATGTATATGAAATTGCAAGATGTTTCCGAAATGAAGGAATGGACGCTTCACACTTACAAGACTTTACTATGATCGAAGCATATCATTCATATTTCAATCATGAAGATAATATGATTTTTATTCAAAATCTACTTCAAACAATCATTCAAAAAGTATATGGAACACTTAAGTTTACTATCGGTGATAAAGAAGTTGATTTTGGTGGTACATGGCCAAAAGTAAGTTTTAGAGAATTGCTTTTAGAACATGCTGATATCGATATCAATGTATATGATACACAGGAGAAGCTACTTAAAATTATTTTAGAGAAGAAAATTGAACTTGATAGTGATACTCCGGTTGAAAATCTTGGATATGGTAACTTAATCGATTATCTATATAAAAAGGTTGCACGACCTAAGATGGTTGGTCCTATCTATCTAACTGAACATCCAACGTCTCTTTCTCCGTTTGCTAGAGAAAGTGATGCTAACCCAGAAATTACTGAAAGATTCCAATTAGTAGTAACTGGTGCAGAGTTAGTCAATGGATTCTCTGAATTAGTAAACCCAGTTGAGCAAGAACGTCGTCTTATTGAGCAGGCTGCTTTAAAGGCTGCTGGAGACGAAGAAGCGCATCCAATGGATAGTGATTATGTCGGAGCAATGGAATACGGATTACCACCTATTTCTGGATGGGGAATGGGTATCGATCGTGTTGTTCAATTACTAACTGACAGTGACAACATCAAAGATGTCGTCATGTTCCCACTAATGAGACCTTTAAATGAAGATGAGTAATCATCTTTTTTCTTGAAATAATATGCTATTGTTGTATAATTATTCTAAGGAGGTAATATTATGAAGAAACACAATTTATTGAAAGTGGTTGCAATCACAATGTTTGTAACCGTACTCTTGACTTGGTTTATTGGTGGTACAACATTTAACCAAACATTAAACTCAGAAGGAGTATTAAAAGTTGGTTTATTCGATTTACTTAACTACTCTGTTGGTGTAGTTGCTTACTTCGGATATGTTCCACTTTTACTATTTGCAATTGGAGGATTCTACGGTGTTCTTTTCAAGACAAAAAGTTATCGTAACTTAATTGATAAACTTGTTAAGAGCATTAAGTCTAGACCAAGATGGATTTTCCTTACAGTGATGATAGCGCTATTTGCACTACTTAGTTCACTTGTAGGACAATCACTTGTCTTACTATTCTTCTTCCCATTTGCAATAACACTTGTCCTAGCTGTTGGATACGATAAGATAACAGCCGTTCTAGCAACAGTTGGAGCAGTTATGGTTGGTTACATAGGATCAACTCTATCAGTTTCTAACATTGGTGTAATTAATCAATTACTTATGCTAGAAAAGACATCACTATTATGGTGGAAGGTAGCACTACTTATCCTAGCTGTAGCACTTCTTACAATCTTCACTGTTAAAAGAGGAGAAAAGTATTACGATGCTAAGGCTAAAGATGTAGTTTTACCAGAAGCAGGTCCAAAGAAAGCAAAATGCTGGCCAATTGTTTTAACATTTGCTCTAACATTTATTATATTTGTACTTGCATATCTTAGTTGGGAACAATATTTTGGAGTTACATTCTTTAACGATTTAGTTAAGAACATGAATGAATTCAAAATAGGTAAAGTAACCATCTTTAAAGATATTTTTGGAGCAGCTGCACCATTTGGTAATTGGCAAATCCAAAATGCACCACATTTAATATTCCTAGCAACTATTCTAGTTGGACTTCTTTCAAGAGTTACTCTTGATGATTTCATCGATGGATATGTTGATGGAATGAAAAAGGCACTTAAACCAGCAGTATTAGTTCTTGCAATATATGTAATCTTAATGATTTCTGTATATCATCCAATAACTCTTACTATGGTTAAGGGAATGCTCAATTCAAAAGCACTAAATGTGTTTACGCTAAGCTTAGCAGGATTAATCTCTAACTTGTTTGCTTCGGATATTCTATATTCGTCACAAGCTGTTCTTCCATATGTAACATCAGTGTTAGATAGTGGAAAGACACTACAAGTTGCTGGATTAAACTGGCAAGCAATCTATGGTTTCTCAATGTTAGTAGTACCAACAAGTGTCACTTTAATTGCGACATTAAGCTACTTAGAAGTTTCATACACTAAATACATTAAGTCAGTATGGAAATTCCTAATAGCATTACTTGTATTAATACTAGTATTCATGCTACTTGCAAGAAACGTTATAATCTAATAAAGAAAAATCTACTTAAAAGTAGATTTTTTTTGTTTTTATCTCTATAATTATTATAGGTATTATATGGAAGAACAAGTAATTATTAAAAATTTAGAAGAGATTAAAGAAAAGCTTGAAAAGCTTTGGATTTCTTTTGATATAGATAATAAGAATATGGAAGTAGCTAAGCTCGAAGAGAGAATGAGTTCTGCCAATTTTTGGGATGATAAAGAAGAAGCTAACAAGGTTATAGAGCAACTGAATGATTTAAAGAATATAACTGTTTCAATCAATGAACTAAAAAGTGAAATAGATGATAGTTTAGAACTCATAAATATGGGTGTTGAAATAGATGAAACAATTAGTAGTTCAGTTAAATCGCTAATGAAAAGAATGGATCAACTAGAGATAGCTATGTTATTAGATGGTGAATATGACCGTGGTAATTGCTTTCTTGAGATTCACAGTGGAGCTGGAGGAACAGAGGCTTGTGATTGGGCTGAAATGCTTTTTAGAATGTATTCTAGATACTGTGAAAAAAATAATTATAAATATGATATTCTCGACTATTTACCAGGAGATGAAGCAGGTTTGAAGACTGTTACAATGTATATTAAGGGTAAGTACAGTTATGGATACTTAAAAAATGAAAAGGGGATTCATCGCTTAGTTAGAATTTCCCCATTTGATTCCAATAAACGTCGTCATACATCGTTTGCATCAGTTGATATCATGCCAGAGCTTGACGATAGTATCGAAGTAGAGATAAATGATAAAGATATTAGAATAGATGTCTTTAGATCTAGTGGAAAGGGAGGACAAGGAGTTAACACGACAGATAGTGCTGTTAGAATTACCCACTTGCCAACCGGAATAGTTGTAACTTGTCAAAATGAACGTAGTCAGATACAAAATAAAGAACAGTGTATGAAGATGCTTAAAAATAAGTTATACTTACTTGAAGAGGAAAAGAAAAAAGAAGAATTTTCCAAAATTAAAGGGAATGTTAAGAACATTGATTTTGGTTCACAGATAAGAAGTTATGTCATGCATCCGTATTCGATGGTCAAAGATCATCGTAATAAAACAGAGACTAGCAATGTCGATCGCGTTTTAGATGGTGATTTAGATATCTTTATCGAAGCCGAACTAAGAGGATAAGAATGAGAATAAAAAGGGAGCACAAGAAAATAATTTATCGATATGCCTATATGTTATTAGGTCTTTTTATCTGTGCTGTGGCCTATAACACATTCATGGTACCAAATGAGTTTGCGGCTGGTAATGCGACAGGATTATCACTAATAATTCATGCGGCTTTTGGATACAACATAGCAGTCACGGTAGCTGTTATAAACATATCATTACTTTTTGTCAGTAGCATTTTTCTAGGTAAAAAAGCAACGTTCGGATCACTTGTCGGAAGTCTAGTTATGCCTGTGTTTGTTGCCCTTACTGAGCCGCTTGTCAGAGCTATCGATTTTAGTGGAAGCTCACTTCTTTTAGCAGCTTTATTTGCTGGTATTTTAGATGGACTTGGAAATGGAATGGTATTTAAGGTTGGTTTTACTACCGGCGGGACAGACGTTATCAATCAGATAGTTGAACGCTACGGTAAGATGTCACTGGGACTAGCAATACTGCTAAGTGATGGTTTAATTGCTTTATCTAGTGCTTATTTCTTTGGTTTAAAAGAAGCTATCTATTCACTCTTTATTCTTTGGCTTACCAGTGTCATGACTGATAAGGTAGTGCTTGGAATTAGTTCTTCGAAAGCAGTGTATATCATTACTTCTAAAGAAGAAGAAGTTAAAAATCATATTTTTCACAAACACAAGAGAAGCGTCAGTGTCTTTGAGGGAACTGGAGCCTTCACCGACAATAAACAAAACGTTCTACTCTGCGTTATTCCAACATCTAGATACCACAGACTAACCGAAGGAATTAAAAAGATTGATCGAAAAGCCTTTTTCTCAGTCACAGACTCATATCAAGTTATCGGAGGTGATAAACATGTCTAGAATGAAAAGAAAAGAAAAATTATGGATGATTTTTAAAGATTATTTTATTATGACTTTATGCCTATTTGTTTTAGCTATTGTCTTTAATTTAATTTTAGTACCGTTTAAGATACCTATTGGCGGAGTATTATCATTCTCATTAATTTCATATGACTTCTATCAAATGGATTATTCACTGCTTATTCTATTTATCTCATCATGTATTTTGCTTATCAGTTTACTATCACTAAGAATTGATAAGATATTGCCTGCATTATATGCTAGTTTTGCCCTACCAATTTTCGTTGAACTAACCAAAGGATTTAGCAGCATATCTGACCTTGGTAGTGATGATACTTTGATTGTCGCACTTCTTGCCGGAGTAGTAATCGGTTTCATCAAAGGAATGGTTAGCAGAACTCATCTTAGTCTTGGAGGAGTTAGCCTATTAGCTCAAATATTTAATAAAGTATGGCACTTATCAATTAACAAATGGGAAAACATTATCAACATAATAATTGTTCTACTCGCATTTACTAATTTTGGTCCAATGAATATGATGTATGCAGCTGTAGCTCTATATGCAAGCATGGTGATGATGGAAAAGATTGTTCTTGGTATATCATCAAATAAATATATTATTATTGTTACCAGTGAATATGAAAAAATCTCAGATTTCCTAATCAAAGACATGCATCACGGAGCAACAATCTTTGATGTAAAAGGTGGTTATAAAAATAAAGAGACCAAAGCAATCATGACAGTTATTCCAACTAGAGATTATTTTAAGTTTAAAGAAAAGATCGAATCACTTGACACAAATGTCTTCTTTGTTGTCACTGATTCCTATCAACTTCAAGGAGGAGAGTAACTTTTTTATAGAGTTACTTTTTTTTATGCTATAATTATTATACGAGGCGGTGGAAAATGGAGTTAATTAACATCAACAATGTTACAGTTAAGTATAAGAATGGTGTAGTAGCTCTTCGTGATGTTTCAGTAAAGATCAAGAAGGGTGATTTTGTCTTTTTAATAGGTGGTTCCGGTTCTGGTAAATCAACTTTTACAAAGATGTTATATAGAGAAATTAGACCTGATAGCGGAGAAATTATTCTTGGCGGTATTAACGTGGCTAAATTACGTGATGGGAAAGTTTATAAATTACGTAGAAAATTAGGGGTAGTTTTTCAAGATTACAGATTACTTCCTAAATTGACTGTTTATGAAAATGTTGCTTTTGCCCTTGAGGCGATGGGAGCTAAAAAGTCAGATATTCAGGTTCAAGTATTAAAAGCTATCGAATTAGTTGGTTTAAAATCAAAGACGAGAATGTATCCAAGAGAGTTATCTGGTGGTGAGCAGCAAAGAGTTGCTATTGCTAGAGCTATCGTCAATAATCCAAAATTATTGATCTGTGATGAGCCAACTGGAAACCTAGATCCAGAGCGTAGCATGGAAGTTATCAAGGTACTTAGCAATATCAACAAAACAATGGGTACAACAGTAATAGTTGCAACTCACGATAAAGATATTGTCAATAAACTTAAGAAACGTGTTATTACACTTAGAGATGGTCGCATTATCACCGATCTAGAAAAGGGGAAATACGATGAAAATATTTAGAATGTTAGGTCGTGGAATCCGCGATGCTTTTAAAAGTGCAATCAGAAACTTTTCACTTTCGTTTGCAGCTGTATCATGTATATCAATTACATTATTAGTTGTAGCTATAGCGATGGTCGGATCATTAAATGTCGATAATTTTACCAAAAAGATGAAAGAAGACGTAACGATGGTCGTTTTTGTCAGTGCTAAAGCTGATGAAAAAGATATCGAGCGAATCGATAAAGAAATTAGAGCCATAGCTAATGTTGAATCAGTTGTCTATAAATCGAAAGAAGAACAAAAACAAGAACTAATGGCTGAATCAGATTTTTTCAAGACAATTATGAGTGATTGGGATAAAGATGAGTCACCACTTAAAGATAGTTTTCAAGTTAAGGTCGTAGACCTAGAAAAAATTAGTGATACGAGTAGTAAAATTAAAAAGATTGAGCAGGTTGAAATAGTTAACTATGGCGAAGTAATGGTTGAAAAAATGCTTAGTGCATTCTCACTAGTTGAAAAACTGCTAATAGCTATCGTTGTTGTCCTTGTCTTTGTAACGATTGTTCTAATCGTCAATACAATTAAATTAACTATTTTCTCAAGACAAAATGAAATAGCAATCATGCGAGTTGTCGGTGCTTCGAACTTCAATATTCGTCTGCCGTTTGTTATCGAAGGAATGATCCTTGGACTACTTGGTTCTATTATTCCAGTACTATTTGTCATATATGGTTACATTGCTTTATACAATAGGTTTGAAGGACATATCTTCTCACCACTTATAAAATTAGTTACGCCGTATCCATTTGTCTTCTACGTATCGGCAATAATTGTCCTATTTGGAATCCTTGTCGGTATGATCGGAAGTAGTAGTGCTGTACGCAGGTACCTGAAGATATGATGAAGAAAGCACTGATAGCTATCATAGTCTGCCTAGTCTTTTCTCCGCTAGGTATACAAGCTATCACTTTAGGAGAATATGAAAAGAAATTAGCAAATTATATTGCTCAGGTAAATGCCAATAAAGCAGCCATTAATTTGACACAAAACAAAATTAATTCAACTAATAGAAATATTTCAAATATTCAACAAGAGATGAAGAATATGGCTAGAGAAGTCGTTGTTCTTCGTCAGGAAGTTTCAAAGTTCAATGATGAAATAGCCGATAAGGAAGTTGAAACAAAGAAGGTTGTCGAGTATTATCAACTTACTAAAAGTGGTAATAACAAGGCTTTAGAATATGCTTTTGGAGCTGAAGACATAACTAGCTTGATCTATCGTTTATCGGTTATTGAACAGATGATTGAATACAATGAAAACAAGATCACTGAACTAAGCGATATGGTTGAAAAAAACAACAACCGTGAAAAAGAAATAAATCAAAAAGAAATACAGTTGCAGAAGAGTCAAGTTCAGCTTGAATCATATGTCGAAACTTTAGGTGAAGAAAAGTCTTCGCTTGAAACAGCTGGTGTCAGTGTTGCTCAGCAAGTAAAAATTTATCAAGAGATCGTCAGTGGTTATAAAAAGGTTGGTTGTAAATCTCATCATCGCATAGGTATTGATTGTGCTGTCGATGGCGATGCTGGAATATTCCGTAGACCTACTAGAACAGGATATATTACTCAAGAGTTTGGGTTTACTAGACCTGGTTATCTACATCGTGGGTTAGATATTGGTAGTAGTCTTCGCGAGCGAACAGCCCTATATTCTATCGGTAATGGAAGAATTACTTCGATTTACCGCGATACATATGGAGCACTTTGTGTTACTGTTGAATACTATTCAATAGCTAAAGGAACATGGTATACAGCTATTTATGGCCACTTATCAAGATATGGAAATATCTATGTTGGAAAACGTGTTACTAGTGAAGATATAATTGGATATATGGGTAATACTGGATATTCGTTTGGTGTCCATCTGCATATTGAAGTCATGCCTTGTCGATTATATAACATGAGTGATTCGCGATGCTCTAGTTGGTCGAGATATACTAGTTTCGTATCTAGTATGGCTAGACAAGGTTACAAAGGAGCACGAGCAGTAATTAGTTTCCCAGCAAGGGGAGTTACTTGGAATAATAGATAAAAGAGCATTGCTCTTTTTCTTTTTGTTCGCCTTCTTGTTAATAAGTACTAAAAGTGGTAAAATAAAGTCCTGAAAGAGAGGCAAAATGTTTAAGATTGCATCGAGTTTTAAAGCGGCTGGTGATCAGCCACAGGCAATAGATAAATTAGTCGAAGGAATAGAACTTGGCAAAGAAAGCCAGGTCCTTTTGGGTGCAACTGGAACAGGTAAAACTTTCACAATAGCAAACGTTATCGAAAAAGTTCAAAAACCAACTCTCATTATGGCTCATAACAAAACTTTAGCGGGTCAATTATATTCAGAATTAAAAGAATTATTTCCCGATAACCGAGTAGAATACTTTGTTTCGTACTACGATTATTATCAACCGGAAGCTTATGTTCCATCGACTGATACCTATATTGAAAAAGATTCTTCGATTAATGATGAAATAGACGAACTTAGACATGCTGCGACCAGTAGCTTGATTTCAAGACGCGATGTAATAGTCGTAGCTAGTGTCTCTTGTATTTATGGTATTGGTGAAAAAGAAGAATACGAAAAAAATATGCTGACTCTAAATGTCGGTGATGAAATAGATAGAGATAAAGTTTTATTAAAACTTGTCGATATGCTTTTTGAAAGAAATGACCACGATTTTAAACGTGGTACTTTTAGGGTAAGGGGAGATGTCCTTGAGATAATTCCTACATATGAAAGAGCTAGTGGAATAAGGGTTGAATTCTTTGGCGATGAAATAGAGCGCATCAGTGAGTTTGATGTCTTGACGGGAACAATTAAATTAAATAAAAAAAGTGTTTCTATTTTTCCAGCTAGTCACTTTGTCGTTGGTAGTGAAAAACTTGAAAAAGCAATTGAGAATATTAAACTTGAACTTGCCGAAAGATTAGAAGAATTAGCCGAAGCTAATAAGTTAGTTGAATATCAAAGACTTGAGCAAAGAGTCAAATACGATTTAGAGATGATGAGTGAAACTGGTTTTTGCTCTGGTATAGAAAACTATTCGAGACATTTAGCGGGTAGAAAAGCCGGTGAAACACCAGAGACATTGATGGACTTCTTTCCGGATGACTTTTTACTGGTTATCGATGAATCGCATGTAACTGTTCCGCAAGTCAGAGCAATGTACAATGGTGATAGATCGCGTAAACAGACACTTGTTGACTATGGCTTTAGATTGCCTAGTGCTCTTGATAATAGACCTTTAACCTTCGATGAGTTTGAAAAGAAAATTAATCAGGCAATATATGTTTCAGCAACGCCTGGTGATTATGAACTTGAAAAGGTTGATAAAAGGGTCGTTGAACAAATTATCAGACCGACTGGACTACTTGATCCACTAATTGAAATTAGACCAAGTCATGGACAAATAGATGATTTAATAGGTGAGATAAAAGAACGCATCGCTAGAGGAGAAAGAACTTTAATTACTACCTTAACGATTAGAATGGCCGAGGAGTTAACAGATTACTTAAAAAATATCGACATTTCAGTTGCCTATATACATGCTGAAGTTAAAACGTTAGAGAGATTGCGTATCATTCGAGATCTTCGCCTTGGAAAGTACGATTGCTTAGTTGGAATTAACTTACTTCGTGAAGGATTAGATATACCGGAAGTTAGCCTAATTGCAATTCTCGATGCTGACAAAGAAGGTTTCCTTCGTAGTACCCGCAGTTTAATACAGACAATTGGACGATGTGCTCGTAATGCCGAAGGTAAAACAATAATGTATGCTGATAAGATAACAGATTCGATGAAAAATGCTATCGAAGAGACAGCGCGAAGACGAAACATTCAAGAAAAATATAATGAAGAAAATGGCATTGTACCTAAGACAATCATCAAAGAAGTCAGAGACTTGATCTCTAATGTCGATGAGACAAAAGTTAGCAAGAAGAAAAAGAGCGAAGATAATTATGCTACTGTTACTATCGAAGAACTTGAACAGGCAATGATGAAAGCAGCTGATGAACTAGACTTTGAAAGAGCGATGGAACTAAGAGATATCATCTTTGAGATGAAGAGTGAAAAAAATGGCTAGATTTAAAAAGATATATGTCGAAATAACAAGTAAATGTAATTTGAACTGCTGCTTTTGTAAACCTTGGAATGATCGTGGTGAAATGTCTATCGATAATTTTAAAAAGCTTGCTAAAGAAGTTAAAAATTACAGTGATTATATTTACCTCCACGTCAAAGGTGAACCACTTTTACATAGTCAATTAAATGATATTTTAGATATTTGTCAAAAAAATAATCTCAAAGTAGTAATTACGACCAATTCTTCACTGCTAACTAAAAAAGAAAATATATTAAACGAAATAGTTCATCAGATAAATGTTTCTCTTCATAGTGAGTGTATTAAAGACTTAAATGCTCTTGCCGAAACTTGCGATAGACTAAGTGATAATATGTATATTAATTACCGAATTTGGATTAGTAATAATGGTGTTTATGACGAAGAGGTAATGAATTTTCTTAAAAATAGATATCATTTTGATGAGATGCCAGAAAATTGTAAATTGGCAAAGAACATTTATTTAAGTTTAGATGAAGAATTTAGATGGCCAACTTTAGAAGATGAAGAAGAAACTGATTCATACTGTTTAGGGACAATCAATCAAATTGGTATTTTAGCTGATGGGACAGTTGTTCCTTGCTGTTTAGATGGTAATGGTGATGCTAGTTTTGGTAACGTTTTTGACAAGTCACTTGCTGAAATCTTAGAATCTGAAGAATTTATCAAAACTAATCAATCATTTAAAAATAATAAAGCATATTTAGATTTATGTAAAAAATGTCGCTTTAAAGATCGTTTTGTATTATAATAGTGGCGTTTGAGGTGCGTATGATAAGAGGATTTAAATGTTTCGATAAGGGACTAATAAATAGATATGGTAAGCAATTTGTACTAAATAAGACATACAGTGTCGAAGGTGTTATATCTTTCGGCAATAGGGGTAATGGCTATCATTTTTGTGCTAATCCTGAAGATACGTTAAGATACTTTCTGCCAGATACTGGTCTTGTTACTAAAGATGATATCGATATCTGCAGAATTGAATCAAATACTAGTGATTATGTTACATACGAAGATGAATACTATGGATACTATGATATGTACGCAGCTAGAGAAATAATCCTAAAATCTAAAATGAGTCACGAAGAACTAATCGAATATATGAAAGATACAGCTTTCTTTAGAAAAAGAAGATTTGTTGAACAGTATTATTTGCTTCCTGAAGAACTTGAATTGTTCTTAGGAGATTCATTATATTTGGATCAAACAATTAAAGAAAAAATTAAAATGAGGCAATATGGATAAAATAATTATTAAGGGAGCTAGAGAGAATAATCTTAAAGATATTGATATCGAGCTTCCTAAAAATTCACTGATTGTCATGACTGGTGTATCTGGTTCTGGGAAAAGTAGTTTAGCTTTTGATACGATATATGCCGAAGGACAACGAAGATATGTAGAAAGTCTTAGCGCTTATGCTAGACAGTTTTTGGGTGGGACGGAAAAACCTGATGTCGATTCCATCGAAGGATTATCACCCGCTATCAGTATCGATCAAAAAACAACTAGTAACAATCCACGTTCAACAGTTGGAACAGTCACAGAAATATATGATTATTTGAGATTGCTATATGCTAGAATTGGAACAGTTTACTGTCCTGATCATCATGTTGAAATAAGTAGTCAATCGATCGAAGAGATGACTAATAAAGTTATGTCTTTTGATGAAGGTACAAAAGTAGTTATCATGGCTCCGATTGTCGATGGTGAAAAAGGAGAGCACAAAGATCTCTTACAAAAACTTAAAAGTGATGGTTTTGTAAGGGTCAGAGTTGATGGAGAAGATAGAGATCTAAGCGAAGAAATTAGTTTAGAAAAAAATATTAAACATAAAATAGATGTAGTTATCGACCGTCTAGTTATAAAAGAAGGTATTAGAAGTAGACTTTTTGAAGCACTTGAAACTGGAGCAAAACTTGCTAGAGGGAAAGTATTAATTGATAAAAAGGGCGAAGGAGAAATAATTATGTCGGAGAAGTTCGCTTGTCCGCACTGTTCGTTCTCACTACCTGAACTTGAACCACGTATGTTTAGCTTTAATTCGCCATATGGAGCCTGCCCAGAATGTAATGGATTAGGAATTAAAAGACGAGTATCTCCTGATCTGCTAGTACCAGACGAAGAGTTATCGATTGATAAATATGCTATTAGAACTCTTGGTGATGATAGTGAAAATATCTACAATCAAATGCTTGAATGTGTTTGTAAACATTTTGGTATAGATACTGATAAACCATTTAAAAAACTAAGTCAAAAAGAAAAAGATATTATCTTTTATGGTAGTGATGAGAATATTCACTTTAATTATGTTTCTAAGGGTGGAAACGTATACAACAAGAAAGAACCGTACGAGGGAATTGTTAACAATTTAGAGCGACGTTATCTTTCAACTACTAGTGCTTGGGTACGTGAATGGATCGAAGGATACATGATTGAACAGACTTGTCCTAGTTGTAATGGTGCTCGTCTTTCAAGAGAAGTACTCTCAGTTAAAATTAATAATAAAAATATTTATGAAGTGACTAGTCTCAGTATTGGAGAATTGTATAACTTTTTAAAGAGCTTAAAACTATCTGCAGAAAAAACAGAGATTTCTCGGGTGTTAATAGCCGAGATTAATAATCGTCTACAGTTTCTATTAAACGTTGGACTCGATTATTTAACACTAGCTAGAATGGCTGGAAGTTTATCTGGTGGAGAAGCACAAAGAATCAGATTAGCAACGCAGATTGGATCACGCCTTACGGGAGTACTTTATGTACTAGATGAACCAAGTATTGGTCTTCATCAGCGAGATAATGATAAGTTAATTAAATCTTTGATTGAAATGAGAGACCTTGGTAACACTTTAATTGTCGTTGAACATGATAGTGATACGATGCTAGCTAGTGATTATTTGGTTGATATAGGTCCACTTGCTGGTGACATGGGTGGAAAAGTAGTTGCCGCTGGCACACCAAAAGAAGTCATGGCCAATGAAAAAAGTTTAACTGGAAGATATTTAAGTGGTAAAGAAAAGATAGATGTTCCCAGTGTACGAAGAGAGGGAACAGGTAAGAAAATTACTATTCAAGGCGCTAGTGAAAACAACTTAAAAAATATTGATGTCGACATTCCACTTGGTAAATTTACTTGTGTAACTGGAGTTTCTGGTTCGGGAAAATCAAGTCTAATTATTGACATTCTTGCTAAAGCTGCGCAGCACAAGGTCTATAAATCGAAAGTAACAGTTGGTAAGCATAAAGCTATTAAGGGACTTGAACATATAGATAAAGTTGTCGAAATTGATCAGTCACCAATTGGTAGAACACCAAGGAGTAATCCAGCAACATACACTGGTGTCTTTGATGAAATTAGAACCCTATTTACCAATACTAAAGAAGCTAAAATGTACGGCTTTGGAAAAGATCGTTTCTCATTTAATGTAAAGGGTGGTCGCTGTGAAGCTTGTCGCGGAGACGGTGTTAAAAAGATTGAAATGCACTTTTTACCCGATGTCTACGTTCCTTGTGAAGTTTGTCATGGAACTAGATACAACAGTGAAACACTCAGAATTAAATATAAAGACAAAAACATTGCTGATGTGCTAGATATGCGTGTTAGCGAGGCTTACGAGTTTTTCGAAAATGTTCCTAAAATCAAAAAGAAACTTAAAGTCTTAAATGAAATAGGACTTGGTTATATCAAACTTGGACAAAGTGCACCTACCTTATCTGGTGGAGAAGCTAGCCGTGTTAAACTAGTCAAAGAATTGCAAAAAGTAGCTACTGGTAAAACCTTATTCATTCTTGATGAACCAACGACTGGTTTGCACACTCACGATATTAAAAGCCTGCTTGCAATAATAAATAAAATAGTAGATAATAAGGATACAGTAGTGGTCATTGAACATAACTTAGATATGATTAAGACAGCAGATCACATTATTGATATAGGTCCTGAAGGTGGAGACAAAGGCGGAGAGATAATCTGCAGTGGTACACCTGAAGAAATAATTAAATGTTCAAAATCGTATACCGGTCAATTCTTGAAGAAAGTCTTATAGGAGCAAAAATGAACAAAGATTTAAAAATTAAAAAGAGATTAACATATATTCTTGAAAAGGTACTCTACTTACTATCGTATACTATTGTATTTTTAATCATGTCATATTGGTTTAAAACATTTACGATAGACGAAGAACACTTCTTTTTATATTCGTTTATCTCAGTTGTTATTATTTATGTTTTAAATAAGACAATAAAACCGATACTAGTTAGACTGACTCTACCTATTACTGGTTTAACAATGGGACTATTCTACTTCTTTAATAATGTTATCATTTTAAAATTAGTAGACTATTTAATGGGTCCTAGAGTTCAGTTTGATAATTTACTAGTTCTATTCTTTATATCAATATTAATGTCTATCTTTAACTTATTGATAGATGATTTAATAATAAAACCTTTCATAAAAGAGGTGAAAAAGAGTGAGTAGAGTTGCTTTTGATTTTGGAGTAATCCAAATATACTGGTATTCAATCATGGTCTTTTTAGGCGTCTTTGCAGCCATAACGGTTATTACTAGAGAAGTAAAAAGAATTGGCTTAAACGAAGATGAAACTGTCGATATGATTATGAATACTCTAATTATTGGTATAATCGGAGCAAGGCTTTACTTTGTTCTTTTCAATATTGCCTATTACAAAAATAATCTACTTGAAATATTTGAAATATGGAATGGTGGCTTAGCTATTCATGGAGGAATTCTCTTTGGAGTTTTATATGTCCTATATTATAGTAAGAAACACCGTTTAGAATTTTTGAAACAATTAGATTATCTAAGTTTAGGTTTGATCCTCGGTCAAGCAATTGGTCGATGGGGGAACTTCTTTAACCAGGAAGCTTATGGGGCTACTACAACTTTAGAAGCTCTAAGCAAAAAAGGTTTACCCAATTTTATAATCGAAGGTATGAAAATAGATGGTTTGTATCATCAGCCAACCTTTCTTTATGAAAGCATCTGGAATTTAATTGGTTTTATCATTATGTATATTATGCGTAAGTATAAGTATTTAAAAACTGGCAGCTTACTTGCATTCTACTTACTTTGGTATTCTAGCGGAAGATTAGTTATCGAAGGTATGAGAACCGATAGTTTAATGATTGGACCACTTAGAATTGCTCAGTTAATATCGGTAGTAGGCATCATCCTAGGAATAATCATTATAATTAAGAATGGTCGCTTAGCTAAACTTGATAATTTATACAACGCTTCGAAAATCAAAGAGACGAATGTAAAAGCTCAAACAAATATCGTTGATGATCCTAATAAACATAAAGTTAAAATTTTCGATTAGGAAAATCAAATGCCAGATATAAATAATGACCCTTACGGGGATAATAAAAACAATTGACAATAAAACACTTTTGTGTTAAATTACAAGTAACACGAAAAAGTGTTTTTATTTTGGAAAAATAAGGATGAAAGAAATGAATAAGAAAAAAAATAATACTAAGAAACAAACAGTAGAAAAAAGAGTTGTTAAGAAAGGGCTTGTGACCAGAATAATTCTTTGGTTTAAGGGTGTAAAAACAGAAGTTGGACAAGTTACTTGGCCTAGTCGTAAAGATTTGATTAAGTATTCAATTGCAACATTTGTATTCATCATCTTTTTTGCAACATATTTCTATTTAATATCGATCTTGATGGCCTTCATCAAGTCATTAATTTAAGGAGCTTCTATGGAAAAACAATGGTATGTAGTTAACACGTATTCTGGACATGAAAACAGAGTTAAAGAAAAACTTGAGATGCGTGCAGAATCGATGGATATGCAAGATTTTATCTTTCGTGTAATCGTCCCAGAACAAACTGAGATTGAAATGAAAGACGGAGTTGAGAAGGAAAAAGTTAAAAAGATGTTTCCTGGATATATCCTTGTTGAAATGATTATGAGTGACGAAGCTTGGTTTGTTGTCCGTAATACTCCAGGGGTTACAGGATTTATCGGTTCTTCTGGTAAGGGAGCTAAACCGACACCACTTCAACCATATGAAGTAGACAATGTTCTTAGAAGTATGGGAATCAGTAGATTCGAAAATGAAGAAGAGCTTAAAGTCGGTCAAAAGGTTAAGATTGTAGATGGTCCATTCACAGCGATGACTGGGGTAATTGAAACAATCGATATGCCAAATCAAAAGCTAATGTTAATTGTCGATTTATTCGGACAAGATACTTCGGTTGAAGTTGAATTAAATCAGATTGAATTAGCATAAAAAGCTATTGCTTTATAGCAATAAAAGTGTTATTATTTAAAGGCTATATTTATTATATATAGAAGTGGGAAGCGCGGATCTTGGCTATTAATACCACAAACGAAAAATATTATAGGAGGTGTTTTCGTGGCAAAAGAAGTTGTAAAGAAAATTAAGTTACAAATTGAAGCAGGGAAAGCAACACCAGCTCCACCAGTTGGAACTGTGCTTGGACCAGCAGGAATCAACTTACAAGAATTTTGTACAAGATACAATGATGCAACTAGAGATAAGATGGGAGATGTATTACCAGTTGAAATATCAATCTTTGATGATAGAAGTTTCGACTTTGTAATTAAAACTCCACCAGCAGCATTTTTAATTCGCAAAGCAGCAGGAGTCGCTAAGGGTTCTGTCAAAGGCGGAGAAAAAGCTGGAAAGATATCTAGTGCACAATTAAAAGAAATTGCAGAGACAAAGATGCCAGATTTAAATGCTTATTCAGTTGAGGAAGCGATGAAGATTGTCGCTGGTACGGCTAAGAGCATGGGCATCGAAGTAACAGAATAATAAATCATATAGGTTTTACCTATATGTGGAAGGTAAATAATCCGCTATACCACATAAGGAGGAAATGAAATGAGAAAAAGAGGAAAGAAATATGTTGAAGCAGTTTCAAAAATTGAAAAGGCTAAAGCATATACTAAAGAAGAAGCTATCAAACTAGTTAAAGAGACAAGTGTTACTAAATTTGTATCTTCAGTTGAATTAGCTATCAAATTGAATGTAGATCCTAAAAAAGCTGATCAACAGCTAAGAGGAGCTATTGTACTACCAAATGGTACAGGTAAAGATAAGAAAGTATTAGTTATCGCTAAAGGTGATAAGGCAGCTAAAGCAAAAGAAGCAGGAGCTGATTTTGTTGGAGATACTGACATCCTTGAAAAGATCGAAAAAGAAAATTGGTTCGGATTCGATGTTATGGTTGCAACTCCAGATATGATGCCACTTCTTGGTAAACTAGGAAAAGTTCTAGGACCTAGAGGACTAATGCCAAATCCAAAGACTGGAACAGTTACAGTCGATGTTGAAAAGGCTGTTTCAGATGTTAAATCTGGAAGAGTTGAATACCGTACTGATTCATTTGGAAATATCCACGGAATCATTGGTAACACTTCATTTGACGAAGAAAAACTTCTTGAAAACCTTAAGTCTTATATTGAGACTATCATCAAGGCTAAACCAAGTACTGTTAAGGGAGAATACATTAAGAATGTTTCAATCTCTACAACAATGGGACCTGGAATCAAGATTGATACAAATTCTTTGACAAATACAAGTAATTAATATATAATTCATTATGAAAAGCCCAAAGACAGTAGGTACAAACGTAAATCCTACCGAGGACGTATAAAAGATTTTTTAAGTCTTTATGTCTTTGGATGTAAAGGCTTTTTGTTTATAACAAAGGAGGTGACAAGATGGCAAATGACAAGATCTTAGCTAAGAAACAGACAGTAATCGATGAGATTAAGAAGAATGTTTCTGACAATGGTTCGATTGTTTTATTCGACTACCGCGGTATTACTGATGGTGTTGCAAAAGACATTAGAAGAAAGCTAAGAGAGGATGGATCTGATTACAAAGTTTACAAAAACACTTTGATGGTTAGAGCGTTCAAAGATTTAGGTATCGATATTGATGAGAGTTTAGTTGGACCTAGTGCGTTAGCATTTGGAGAAGACCAATTAGCACCAATTAAAATACTTACAGATTTTGCTAAAACAAACAAATCCTTAGTGATAAAAGTAGGTGTGATAGATGGTAAAGTTACCGGTAAAGAGGAACTTGCTGAGCTAGCAGCTATACCTTCAAGAGAAGGACTACTTACTATGCTTGCAGCTGGTATGATGGGTATCACAAGAGATTTGGCAATCGGTTTAGATTTATATGCTAAACAAAAAGAAGAAAATTAATAAAGGAAAGGAAAAATAAAATGGCTAAATTAAATAGAGAAGATTTCATAAGTGCTTTAAAAGAAATGACTTTACTAGAAGTTAAAGAACTAGTAGATGCAATGAAAGAGGAGTTTGGAGTAGATCCAAGTGCAGTTGCAGTTGCAGCAGCTCCAGCAGCAGGTGCTGCTGAAGCAGCAGGACCAAGTTCAGTTACTGTTACATTAGTAAATGCAGGTGCTGCTAAAATTAACGTAATCAAAGTTATCAAAGAAATCACAGGACTTGGATTAAAAGAGTCTAAAGATATCGCTGATGCTGGTGGTGCAGTTAAAGAAAACATTTCTGTCGAAGAAGCAAACGAAATCAAAGCTAAGCTTGAAGAAGCTGGGGCTGAAGTAGAAGTAAAGTAAGTTTAAAACTTACTTTTTTTTT
>CAYZRY010000001.1:0-95547 GCA_964481005.1 uncultured Muribaculaceae bacterium | reverse complement strand
AAGATTAAAAATATTTTTAATCTTTTATTTTTTATTGTTCTTTGATGACAGCTTGAGCTGCAGCTAGTCTTGCTATCGGTACACGGAATGGACTACATGAAACGTAGTTTAGTCCTAGTTCGTGACAAAGTTCGACTGATGATGGATCCCCACCATGTTCTCCGCAGATACCAAGTTTGATATCAGCCCTTGTCGATTTTCCTTTTTCGATAGCCATACGCATAAGTTCTCCAACTCCATCACGATCGATGCGAGCAAATGGGTCTGACTCGAAAATTTGTTTTTCATAGTAAGTCTCTAAGAACTTAGCAGCATCATCACGCGAGAAACCGTAAGTCATCTGCGTTAAATCGTTAGTTCCAAACGAGAAGAACTCTGCGTCTTTTGCTATATCGTCAGCAATTAGACAAGCTCTAGGTATTTCTATCATTGTTCCGACTAAATATTTAAGTTCTTGACCAGATGCTTTGATAATTTCTTCGGCTTCTTTGATAACTATTTCTTTGACAAACTGTAATTCTTTGACATCTCCGACTAACGGAATCATTATTTCAGGAAGAACAGTTACTCCTTCTTTTTGAACATTTAGAGCTGCTTCGATTACAGCACGAGTTTGCATCTTAGCAATTTCTGGATAAGTAATTGCTAAGCGGCATCCACGGTGTCCCATCATCGGGTTGAATTCTTTTAGTGACTCAACACGAGCTTTTAGAGCTTCAAATGTCATACCTAGTGATTCAGCTAATGGCTTAATTTCATCATCAGTATGTGGAAGGAACTCATGTAGTGGTGGATCGAGGAAACGAATTGTAACTCCATATCCATCCATAGCACGGAATAATCCTTCAAAATCTTCACGTTGATATGGAAGAATTTTAGCTAGCGCATCTTCCCTTGCCTCTAAATTGTCAGCCGTAATCATACGACGGAAATTAAATATTCTCTCTTCGTCAAAGAACATGTGTTCAGTACGACAAAGACCGATTCCTTCAGCCCCAAAGTCACGAGCAATTTTAGCTTCTTTTGGTGTATCAGCATTAGTTCTAACTTTAAGTCTTCTAACTTCGTCAGCCCAGTTCATGAACACTTCGAAATCACCACTTATTTCTGCCTCGACAGTTGCCAGTTTAGTTCCATAAACTTTACCAGTTGAACCATCTAAACTTAGCCAATCACCTTCATGGTAAATTGTTCCGTCTTTAGTTTTCATTGTTTTGCTTTCTTCATCTATGATTATATCTGAGCATCCTGATACGCAGCATGTCCCCATTCCACGTGCAACAACGGCAGCATGAGAAGTCATTCCCCCGCGAGCTGTAAGGATTCCGTGAGCTAGGTTCATTCCTTCGATATCTTCAGGTGATGTTTCTAGTCTTACAAGTAACATATCTTTTTCACCAGCAGCATGAGCTTTAGTGACATCTTCGGCAGTAAAGTAAATTTTACCAGTAGCTGCCCCAGGAGATGCTGCTAATCCCTTAGCAATAACTGGTGCTTCTTTAAGAGCTTTTTCATCAAACATTGGATGAAGTAATTGATCTAATTGTTTTGGATCAACTTTAAGTAGTGCTTCTTCCTTAGTTATCATTCCTTCTTTGACTAAGTCAGTAGCTATCTTTAGAGCTGCTTGAGCAGTTCTTTTTCCATTTCTTGTTTGGAGCATAAATAGTTTTCCATCTTCGATAGTAAACTCCATGTCCTGCATATCTTTATAATGCTTCTCGAGAGTATCACAAATTCTAACGAATTCTTCGTAAGCTTGTGGCATTACTTCTTTTAATGTATCGATAGTTTGAGGTGTTCTAATTCCTGCGACAACGTCTTCTCCTTGAGCATTCATTAAATACTCTCCAAATAACGCTTTTTCACCAGTTGCTGGGTTACGGGTAAAAGCAACACCAGTTCCACTACGATCACCACTATTACCATAGACCATCTCTTGAATATTGACAGCTGTTCCCCAGTCTCCTGGAATGTCATTCAAACGACGATAAGTAATAGCACGATCATTATTCCAACTTCTAAAGACAGCTTTAACTGCTTCGATAAGTTGTTCTTTTGGATCTTGTGGAAAATCACGCCCTGCATGTTTTTGATATTCAGCTTTGTAAATATCGACTACTTCCATTAAATCCTGGGCAGTTAATTCACTATCTTCATGAATGTTTTTCTCTTCTTTAATTTTGTCAAACAATCTTTCAAAAGAACTCTTTGGAAAGCCCATGACAACATCTGAAAACATTTGAATAAAACGACGATAACTGTCATAGACAAATCGTGGATTATCAGTTGTTTCACTAAACCCTTTGGCAACTTCATCAGTTAGTCCTAGGTTCAAAACAGTATCCATCATTCCAGGCATACTAGCTCTCGAACCACTACGAACTGAAACTAGAAGTGGTGAATTTAAATCACCAAATTTCTTACCACTGATTTCTTCAAGTTCATTAATCTTGCTATATATCTCTTCGATAATTTCATCAGCAATCTTCTTCCCATCAGCATAGTACTTAGTACATGCTTCAGTAGTAACTATAAACCCTTGGGGAACCGGCAAACCAATCCCAGTCATCTCTGCTAGGTTAGCCCCTTTTCCTCCAAGTAAATTTCTCATGTCTTTATTTCCCTCTTTAAAGGAATATACATATTTCATTTTTATCATCCTTTCTGTACATATACTATTATAACAAAACAAAAATATATCAACAAAGCTTTTTTAAAAGAAAAAAGCACAATGTGCTTTTATTTAAATTTCATTGAAACAATATCATCGTTTTCTAGGACTACTCCTTGTGGTGCTCCCTTGTTAACACGAGCTCCAAAGCCTAAAACACTAGCTGAACTATAAGCATAAATGTTTTTGACAGTCTTGACACTCGGTGTCATATCGTATTCGTCTTCGACTTGTTCAACAAGTTCTTTTTCTCGTCTATCTTCATAATATGAAGTCTTTCTTCCAGTTAATATAAACGAGGCAATATCAAATCTACTTTCTCTGACAACTTGATTATAGTTAGCAGGTATACGATATTCTATTTTAGAACGTTGGTCATATTTAACTAACGAATCTAGTACTTCTTGATTTTTTTCTGTTTCAACTGTATCGGTGAACTTTGTCCACGTATTTGAAAACATATCCATCAATTCAACATTGTACTTATTTTTGTATTCTTCCGGAGTCATTTTACTGACGATATTTTGATGATGTTTGCGCTGAGCCTGTCGCATCATGACAATAGCTAAATCCTTGACTGTTGCTTTAGCTCTAACACCTTCAGGTAAATCTATATCCAAATATTCTTTAGCTTCTCGGCGCAATCTATTTAAATCGATACCTGATTTAGCCATCTTCGTTTTAGAACTAAGTTCTTTACCAGCGTTTTCAATTATCATCTGTTCAACTGATTTCTCAATCATATAGTCTACTACTTGAGAATAATTTTCAGTCTTTTTGAGCTGGTCTTGTTGTCCTCTAAACTGCAATCTAATATCTTGAATAATCGCTTCGATTTTAAGTGAACTTTTAATATGACTAGCTGCTAACATTTCATTGTGAGCTTGTTTGTCACGCACTAGTTCTTCGTATTCTTTGCCACGTAAAACATTTTCTCCATTTCGCTTAGCACGATCAACTAATCTTTTATAATCACTTGGGTATACACCAATCTTTGATAAATCTTCTTCCGAAGATAAGAATATTGCTTCACCTGGATCACCTTGTCTAGCACTTCGACCAACTACTTGGCGATCGACTCGGTCAAACATAAAGTGACCTACTCCAACAATCTTCAAACCACCAGCTAGCATTACACGATTTTTTTCTTCTTCGTGATTGTGCATCCAAATAGCTTTGGCATCTGCTCTTAATTTTGCCAGTTCTCTAGCCATAAATTCTTTTTGAGCTTGCGTAGATACTGCTTGATTTGATAAATCTATTCCAGTTTCTGCTGCATGAGCCATAAAACGTCTTTTAGCTAAATTGATAAAGATTTCCTGACGATCATTTGGATCTAGTTCTCCCCCTAATTTAATATCTGTTCCACGTCCAGCCATCTCTGTCGAAATCGTAATTGCCCCAAATCTACCAGCTTTTGAAATAATCTCTGCTTCATTCTTGGTATTGGCATTTAGAAGTGGTACTTCAAAACGTAAATGTTCTCTTATTTTAGCTTGGACTTTTTCTGATTCTTCAACTGATGTTGTCGAAATAAGTACCGGTTGTCCCTTGGATATAGATATCTTTAACTCTTCGATTAACTTATTAAATTTAGCTTCATCACCAGATACTTCTTTTCCTGTTTTATCTGTATGAGTGAAATAAAATTCATCTTTGACTGTTTTCATACCACTTGGTTTAATATATCTTTTATCATTGTAATTAATATATTGAACCTCTGGTTCTTTACCCATGCGTCTTAATTTTTCTGCTTCATAAGTAACATGTTTAGGCAGTTCAGTTGTATCGATACCATACATCATATCGAATGATTCTATTGCACTAGTTCCAGTCATTCCACCAAGAACTGAATAAAGTGAAAAGAAAGTCGATTGAGATATTGAAGCTAGCTCTGGTGTACTTTTCGATTCAATCAATCTGATATTCATACCTTTTTCTTTGGATTTACTAGCATCGATAAGACGCTGCTCTTTCTTTTCAAGCGCAAGCTGCATACCGTCAGCATAAGTTCTATCGGCAGCAGTTCTTCCCCCTTGGATAAGAGTTAGCTTTTTATTGGCATAGCCTTCGACATAATCTCTTCCTTCTTTGACATCACTTAAGACATAGTCTACGCCTTGCTTTAACGTCCAATAAGCCTTGATTGAGTTATTGATACTATCTAAATCCGCTACATATTCCTGAGCAAATTTACGTCCATCGTAAATAGCATTAATTTTTTCATTATCACGATCACGAAGTACTTTTTCATAACCATGATCTGTTAGTTTTAACACTTGCTGATTTCCATATTGATGAATGACAAAGTCTTCGCCGTTACGATACTTTGGATGACCATTACTAGCTCTTATTTCAAGCATTTTACCTAAATCTTCATAAAAGGCTTTGTCAACTTCACTACCGATGTAATACTTACTAATCATTCGTTCCCCTAGGGCAGTAACTTGGAAATTTCCAGTTGATTTATCGATGATAATAGCATAAGTATCCATTACATTTTGTGATTCTTTTTTTTCAAAACGGTTATTTACTACCATCTCGTACTCTGCTGTACTACTGAGAACATGGACTAAACCGTCTTCTAGTAATTGCATCTTAGTTGCATTGTTATTTTCATATAGTTTTCTCTTTATTTTATCTAATTTATATATTTTAAAAATAGCATCGTCTGCTCTTGTAGCTCTAGCGTTTTCTTCGATGAAGCTCTCCTGAATCGATGCTAATACTCCGTTAATATCTCGAGCTCTGTCTGCTTCAGATATACCAGATATAATTAGTGGCGTTCTGGCATCATCAAGTAAAACCGAATCAACTTCATCGACTACGACAAAATTGTATCTCTCCATCGAATTAGCCATTTGCTCTTTGTCGATAGCCATTCCGTCATGAAGAAAGTTAAAAATTAAATTAGCTGAACTTGAATATGTGACATCACAGGCAAAAGCAGCCTTAATCTCATTTAAGTTAGCTCTTGTTCTACCATCAGGAATAATTCCTGTCGATAGACCTAGTCTCGTAAATATCTTACTGTTATTTTCAGCATCACGAGCTGCAAGGTAAGAGTTAGGTGCTAAGACGTGAGTTCCATCCCCAGCCATTCCATTTAGAAAAACCGGCATAGTTGCCATAAGGGTTTTTCCTTCACCTGTTGCTAACTGAGCTACCTCACCGTTATGAAGGGCTATCCCACCAATAACCTGAACATCGTGTAGTTCAAAACCGCACTCTCTTTTGACAACTTCTTTAGCCAGTGCAAAAGAATCTACTAGATATTTATCGAGTATTTCTTTTCTTTCTTCTTTACTAGGTTTTTGTCCTAATTCTTTTAGTTCAGCTCTAATACGAGCTTTAATATTGCTTGATACAGTTAATATTTGTTCGTCAGTAAGGCTTCTAAAAGCTTCTTGTCTAGCAAGAATTTGATCTTTTACTAATTCCATATCTGCAAATTTTTGTTCTTTAGTTTTACCAAGAAAATTCTCAAACATGTCACACCTCTACTATATGTAATAATTATACGATATTTAGCCTATATATACAATTGTTTTTACATTATTTTCTTTTTATAGTACAATCTACATGGAGGTTTTATGAAAATAATAGATGGAGATAGATTCCAAAAAGAAAACAAACAAAAAGAACTGAAAGATAACCTATCGACTTTAATCGGAGGGATACTTCTGACAATAATTGCTCTAATGGCCCTATTTATCGATGATGCTTTCTTTCTAAAAGTAATAATTATAATCCTTCCAGTTATTATGATTATGCATGCCCTTAGAAAACTATATGTAGTTATTAAAAATTTAGATAAAGTTATTTTCTTAAGTGAGATCGTTCAAATAACATTGACCCTATTAATTGCTTTGTATATCTTACTTAATCCAATTGGAACACTGGCGATGTTACTGCAGATAATAGGTGGTTTCTTACTTGTAAAAGCACTACTTAGTTTACTACTAAGTGACAACTATCCACCCGTTACAACTATCGTAATTGGTCTACTCTTAATTCTTTTTGCCGGAGAGATAATCGGCACTTTATATACAATCTTTTTTGCTCTAGTATTAGTAGCTGGAGTCTCAATGATACTAAAAGGTATAAACCAATTAAAAAAGTAGTTTTAACTACTTTTTCTTTGCTCTTGGATGAGTTTTAAAATAGACATCGCGAAGTCTTGCATTACTTACATGGGTATAGACTGATGTCGATGATAGGCTCTCGTGACCAAGTAATTCTTTGACACTTAGAATATCACAGCCCTCATTAACGAGATGCGTTGCAAAACTGTGTCTTAGCATATGGGGTGAAATCTTTTTTTCAAGAGAAGTATCACTAATTATTTTATCGAGAATATATCTGACCCCGCGTGTTGTCAGTTTACCACCTCGATCATTTAAAAAGATATAATCTAGTTTGTCTTTGTTTAGAGCAATATATCCATCATGCAAATAGAGGTTTAAGATTTCTTCGGCATATTCCCCGTATCTAACAATACGCTCTTTACTGCCCTTTCCCATTACTTTGATAGTGCGATCACCAAGTAAATCACTGCGCTTAATATTTATAAGTTCACTAACGCGCACTCCGGTTGCATAAAGAAGTTCTAAAATCAAACGATTGCGCTGACCTAAGGTTGTGTTAAGTCGAGGTTCTTCAAATAGGACTTCAAGTTCGTTGTAGTAAAAGAATCTCGGTAACTTCTTTTCCTTTTTAGGTAATTTGATTAATGTAAAGGGATTGTTTTCAATCTTTTTTTGTTTCGTTAAATATTTATAAAAACCCCTTAAAGAACTTATTTTTCTAGATACAGTACGACTTGAATTATCTTTGTCATTGAGTTCTTTTAAAAAGTTTCTGACATTGTCATAAGTAACTTTTTGATAAGCTATTTTTTCTCTATCTAAAAAGTTAAAATATTCTTCAAGATCATCATGATAACTTTTTATCGTGTGCTCTGAATATTTTTTCTCTACTTTTAATATGTCTAAATATTTTTCTACTTCCCTCATAAAATTAAAAGAGATAGTTACCCATCTCTTTATGCTGCCTTTCTATCGTCAGCTAGAATCTTTTGTTTAGATCTAGCACGATATGTATGTCTTCCTGAAACCGGAACTTCGATTAATTTGACGCCATTATCTACAGCGTTATATAAATTTTGACTAGCTATGTCCAAATGAACGACAGCTTTCTTTTCTTTTAAGTATTTATTGTATTGTTTTTCAATCAGGCGAAGATTTCTTGCGTAGTAATATAACTGATCATGATCTAGTTCATAGATCTTTTCTTTCCATACTTCAAGGGCATCTTCGATCAAGCTTCGCATTGCTTTTTTACTAGAGTTTTGCAATTTATAATTTAATATTTCCTCGATACTAAGATAATTATCACTACCTATTAACTCTGGTTTAAAACCTGCTTCAAAAGCTGCTTGATATTCTTTGTTACTAGTTAATTTAATATTGTAAAAGGTCGTCTCAGCAAAACGCTTATCATCAAGGAAGGCCTTTAAATAACGGTCATCTTTACTAGTCCATAACAGATGTCTAGCATTTTCTATCTCGTTAGTCTCATGAGCACTGATACCGAGAGTCGTAACTATTTCCTTTTCCTCATCAAAGAGAATAGGCAATATTTCACGTCTATCAGAATCTTCAATATATGAAACTAATAATTCCCCATCATTGGTTGCTCCTACTCTATTTCTAAACTCGACAATTCTCGAATAGTAAAGAGGGCTTCCAATGAGCATATTTTCGTCTTTAAACCTTTTTGTACAGTAATCCACATATCTAAGTGACCCTGACTCAAGATATAAAACAGAGTTATCGTTATTAGTTCCCTTATTTATAACATATGTCAATGTTGCCTTACTCATACAAGTCTCCTTGCTCTTAACAATACTAATTTAAAGTTAAGATAATAGGATAACATTTTTAGGGGTTTTTGTCAATTACTTAACAAAGCTGCTATCTGAGAAGTAATATCCACCTGTTCCATCACTCTTAAATCTAAATTGAATTTCGCCAGCTTTATTGGCGTTTTCTTTGATAATTTTTTCAATGTCAGCATTTGATGTTTCGACAAAATCAAAGTCGAAAGTAAATTCAGTTATCTCTTTTGTTCTAGCTGCATCACTGTACATTTTATAAGTCACTTTATCTGAGCATTCCGCTGCTGTGTTATCAGTATAAAGTACTTTGTAAGTTAGCAAGATATCGCTACCGTCTTTAGCAGCGCGATCAAAGTAACTATAGAGACTACTTGGTCCGCACCAGAAGAAACCTATTCCCGCTGGTTTAAAATGAAATTTAGATAAATCTGGCAGATAGCGAACTGAAACAAACGAGAATTTATCATCGGTAAAATGACCTAATCGTACGTAGTAATCTACGCCTCTACCTATTTCATATGTAACGTCAGGTCCAAGTGCTTTCTTCATGGCTGCATCTATTTTTGCTACTTCGAGGGTGTATTCATCTTCACTACTATCCATACGAACAAAATCATTTTGATCTAAATAGTAGAAAGCAAGCGCAAACTTTTGCTTATCATCAAGTGTTTTTGCATCCCTTTCTTTAGAAAACAGTCCGAGCGTAGACACTTCGCTACTAGCTGTTTCCTCAGTTATATAGAAAGACATAAAGTTGCGAAGTTCTTCACTGATACTCTCATCAACTGTATTAACTGGTTTCTTTTCCTCTGTTTTTTCACCAGGTTTTACATCTTCCTTAGGTTTTTCCTTGTTGTAAAATAAATAAGTTCCGACGATTATACCTAGTATTGAAACTATGACAATCGCACTAAGTAAAATAAAAGTTCTTTTCTTATTCATAAGATCCTCCTAATTTATAGAATAACACAAACCAACATTTTTTCAATATAAACATTTGTTTGACTTAAACATTTGTTTGTGTTATTCTTTTGATATAGAGGTGATAAAATGGAAAAGCTTACAAAACGACAAGAAGAAATCTTGATGACCATCAAAAAATATATGGCCAAGAATGGTTTCCCACCAACAGTTAGGGAAATTGGCGCCCTACTTGGATTAAGTTCTCCGGCAACTACTCACTTTCATTTAGGAAAACTTGAAGAAAAAGGTTATATCAAAAAGAACGATTCTAAAAATAGAGCGATGGAACTACTAGTCGATAATGAGTTTATTCAAAAAGATGAATCTAGCGTCGAAATACCACTCATTGGTAAAGTTACAGCTGGTTCACCTATCGAAGCAATCGCTATGCCTGATGAATACTTTACTGTACCAACTAGCATGATACCAATTAAACGAGAAGCATTCGGTTTAAAAGTAAGTGGTTCATCGATGATTGAAGCGGGCATTCTTGACGGCGACATTGCTATCATCGAAAGAAGAAACGATGCTAACAATGGTGATATGGTCGTAGCTATGACTGGTGAAAATGAAGTTACACTAAAATCTTTCTACAAAGAAAAAGATCACATTAGACTGCAACCTCAAAATAAAACAATGGAACCAATTATTCTTGAAGAAGCTAGTATTCTTGGCAAAGTAATTGGAATTTATCGCAAAATATAAAGAGCTTAACGCTCTTTTTTTATTATCTCTTTAAAGACATAACTAGCTATCATAATACCAGCGGAGCTTGGAACAAATGCCGTCGATCCTGGAGCTCTCTGTCCCGTCTTGACAGGAAGTTCATCACTAGATAAAACAACGATATCTTTTCTTCTTTCATCTTTTAACCACTTGCGCATAATCTTAGCTAGTGGGTCTCCACTAGTTTTAGAAAGCTTTGCTATTTTAAGTTTACTTGGATCAAAACGATTACCTGTACCCATCGATGAGATAAGAGCTATGCCATTATCTTGACATAGTTCAACAATACTTTTTTTAGTATTTAAACTATCACAAGCATCGATGACATAATCAGCTTTATAATCTTTGATGATATCTATATTTGAACTATCTAAATATAATTTTGCTACTTCGATATTAGCCTCTTGATCAATATCAATTAATCTATTCTTTAAAACATGAACTTTATCTTTACCAATCGTTGAATCAAGCGCAATCAACTGTCTATTTTTATTGCTCAATTCAATTTTGTCAAAATCAATTAGTAAAAGATTTTTAACCCCGGAGCGAACTAATGCTTCGGCGACATGTCCCCCGACACCACCGACGCCGATAATGACTACTCTACTACTAAATAGTTTGGCTAATTCTTCTTTACTAATTAACATCGATAAACGTTCGTACATGATTACCTCACAAAAAAATCCAGAAGAGAGATGTTTTAACGATAAAACCCGCTTCTCAGCAGGTGGGTGCCCATACTCGACATTAGGATTCTTAAATAATATTCAAGCCTTCACACAGTCAATTGATCCGAGCTCCCGTATCGTAATCATAGTCGGTTTTAAATCTAAAACATACTGCGTCTTCTAGATATATTTATTATAGCACTAAGAGTTTAACAAGCAAAGTTTATTAAATTCTTTTACATATTTTTACACAAAGAAAAAAGGCTGTTTATGCCTTCTTTTCATTTAAATTTTCAATTATTTCTTCGATTTTACTTCCCTGAGCAATTGATTCATCAAAGATAAATTTAAGCTCTGGAGTATGTCTAATATCGATTCTTTTACTTAGTTCACTGCGGATGTATCCTTTGGCTTTATCGAGTGCCTTAGCAGTCTCAAGCTTCTTTGTTTCATCAAAGACTGTATAGTAAACTTTGGCAAAACTTAGATCAGTTGTCAAATCACAAGCAGTTATTGTAACAAAGCTAATATCTTTATCTTTAATCTCAGTTTGAATTATCATACTGATTTCTTTGACTATGTTACTAGCTATACGTTCTGTTTTTAAACTCATACTAAATCTCCACTCTCTTTAATTCAAAAGCTTCGATGATGTCTCCTTCTTTGATGTCGTTAAAGTCCTTCAAGGTAATTCCACAATCCATGCCCTTACCTACTTCTTTGACTTGGTCCTTTTCACGTTGGATAGATTTTATATCCCCTTTGAAAATTTCTTCACCGTCACGGATAACTTTAGCTTTATGACTAGTTTTAATATTCCCATCGATAACATGACAACCAGCGATATTACCAACTTTAGAGAAAGTAAATATCTGTCTAATTTCAGCTTGACCAGTTTTCTTTTCCTCATACTGAGGTTCAAGTAAACCTTTCATCGATCTTTCGATATCTTCGATCATTTTATAAATGATGTCATATAGTTTAATCTCAACTCCGTTATCCCTAGCAAAATCTAATGTAGATTGGGTAAGTTTAACATTGAAACCAATAACGATAGCATTAGATGCACTAGCTAGAACGATATCACTTTCAGTAACTGTTCCAACTCCGCCACGAATAACTTTTACTTTGACGGTATCGACATCTATTTTTGCTAAGCTTTGTTTGATAGCCTCAAGACTACCATTGACATCAGCTTTGATAACGACATTAATTTCTTTAACTCCCTCTTTAATAGATCCAAATAAATCTTCGAGAGTCATACCAGTACGGTTAGTATCTTTTTGTCGCGAACGAAGTGAACGTTGTTCAGCAATGTTACGAGCTTGTTTTTCTGTTTCGAAAGCCATGAATAAATCACCAGCTTCAGGAACTTGATTTAGACCTGTAATTTCTACTGGCATCGATGGATTTGCTTCGACAATGCTAGCACCCTTATCATTTTTAAGCGTCCTAACTTTACCGTAAGCATTACCGACAACAATTGGATCACCAAGTCTTAGCGTTCCACTTTGAACTAGGATAGATGCTTTAGCACCGATATGTTTATCCAGTTTTGATTCGATAACCGATCCACTAGCATAGCGATGTGGATTAGCCTTAAGCTCAGCCATATCAGCTATTAGTAGAATGTTTTCAAGCAGTGCTGGAATTCCCTCTTTTGTTTTAGCTGAGATTTTACAAATAATTGTATCTCCGCCCCACTCTTCAGGAGTAAGTCCATTTTCAGTAAGACCTTGCATAACTCTTTCGACATTAGCTTCTGGTTTATCTATTTTATTTATTGCTACAATGATCGGAACTCCTGCTGCTTTAGCATGATCGATTGCTTCGACCGTCTGTGGCTTAATACCATCGTCAGCTGCAACAATAATGATAACGATATCAGTTACTTTAGCACCGCGAGCACGCATATCAGTAAAGGCTTCATGTCCTGGAGTATCAATAAATGTTATTTTACGGTCGTTACAAACAACCTGATAAGCTCCGATTGCCTGAGTAATACCACCGGCTTCACCAGCGACAACATCTGTTTCTCTGACAGCATCGAGTAGTGATGTTTTACCATGGTCAACATGTCCCATGACTGTAACTACTGGCGGACGAACAATTAAATCTTCATCCGAATCAGCTATTTCAAAGTTTTCAAAATTACTGATATCAGTCTGTTCTTCATTCTTTAATTCTTTACCATAGTCTACAATAAGTAGTTCTGCTACTTCATAACTTAATGAAAAATTAAGATTAGCCATAATTCCAAGTTTCATTAACTTTTTAATTAATTCTGTTGAATTGACCCCTAACTCACTAGCTAGATCAGCAACAGTCATCCCATCTTTATAGACAACTATATTACTACTGTTATTCTCTTCATTTGAAACTAATTTTTTTCTATTCTTGTAGATTTTCTTGCGTTCTTTTTGATAGTTACTCTTAGCTGTTTCAACACGCTCTACTTTAGATTTAATCTTTTCAAACTTTTCTGATTCATCGAGACGAATTTGTGATTCACTCAAAATTTCTTCTTCGATTATCGCAATGTTATCATCATCAGAAACAACATAGTCATCCTCATCTTGAAGCTCATTATCTAAGACAGTAATATCATACTCATCGAGTACTGTATTCTCATCTTTATATGTAATTTCCATTCTGTCACAGAGCTTAAATATCTCTTCGACTGTTTTACCTACATCATTTGCATATTCTAAAATATTCATATGAGGGTCACCTTCTTTCTATAATTCTAATATTAACTTTTTTTCTTTTTCTGGTTGATACTGACGAAATTTAACCCCGGTTGTTTCAAGTAATTTTCTACTTACTTTACAAATATCAGTATCGTGATATTTATCTTCGAGGTAAATTATTTCTTTAATACCAGTTTGAATAACAGCTTTGGCACACTCGTTACAAGGAAAGAGTGTCACATACACTTTAGCTCCTTGAAGAGCTTTAGTATCACCGCGAAAATTTAAAATGGCATTAAGTTCGGCATGGACGACATAAGCATATTTTGATTCGCAAAAGTCTCCATCACGACCCCAGTTAAAATCATCATCTGAGTAATTGTTAGGTGTTCCATTGTAACCTAGTGACAAAACTCTATTATCACTTGAGACAATACAAGCACCCACCTGACTACTAGGATCTTTACTACGTTTAGCAATTAACTGAGCAATACCCATAAAGGCTTCATCCCAGCTAAGATAGTCTCCTCTTTTACTAGTCATTTGCAATCACCTCCGTAATTAAATTGATAGCTTGGTCGTAAACAGACGATTCTATCGTCGTTTCTAAAACCCTTTCTAAAACTTTAGTAAGTTTAGCTTTTTCAATTACAGCTAGTTCTTTTTTTACGTAAGCACCGCGTCCATTAGCTTTGCCACTTTCATCGATGATGACATCTCCTTCCGGAGTTTTTACAAAGCGGAGTAACTCCTGCTTAGGAAGTTTCTCTTTAGTAATGACGCAACTGCGCATCGGTATTTTTTTAACTTTCATGATTAATCACCTAATCCCTAAAGTTGATTCCCATTTCGCGAGCTTGTTCTCTATTTTTAATATCTATTTTATAATGAGTTAACTTTGATGCTAAACGAACATTTTGTCCCTTTTTACCGATAGCTAGGGAGAAGTTATCATCATCAGCGATGACAATTGCTTCCTGTTTCTTTGGATCAGTTAAAAGTACATGTAAGTTCTTAGCTGGAGAAAGAGCATTAGCAATAAAGACATCTGGCTCTTGGTCATATTTGATAACATCTATTTTTTCTCCACCTATTTCTTTGATGATATTAGCTATTCTCGTTCCCTTTTCTCCGATACAAGCACCGATTGGATCGATGTTTCCACGTTCTGAATAGACCGCTACTTTACTTCTTGAACCAGGATCTCTTGCTACACTATATAGAAGAACTGTTCCATCACTTAATTCAGGAATTTCATTTTCGAAAAGTCTCTTTAGGAAACCATAATGATTTCTAGATAATAAGACAACTAAGTTCTTACCAGTATTATCGACTTTAGTAACATACACTTTAATTTGTTTACCCATGACAATTTTTTCACCAGGGATACACTCTTTTTTAGGTAAGATACCGTTAGTTTTCCCAAGGTCGATAAAATAGTTATCGACATCTTCAAGGGCAACTGTACCAATTAGTAATTCATCTTCTTTATCACCGAACTCTTCCATGATAGTGTTACGTTCTGCTTCTCTCATCTTTTGAACTAAAACTTGTTTAGCTGTCGATGTTGCTACTCTTCCAAAATCTTTTGGAGTAACTTCAGTATCGATGGTATCTCCGACATTTAAAGTCTTATCTAATTTTCTAGCATCAGTTAATTTAATCTGGGTCTTAGGATCAAAATCGATAATGATTTCTTCTCCCTCTTCAGTGACAGTAACAACTGGGGCTATGTCATCTTCAACAACCGTCATAAATGAATAAACTTTAATCTCACCAGTTTCGCGATTGATGAAAACTTTAGAGTTAGTCATCGAATCAAAATTCTTTTTATAAGCTGATGAAAGTGCTAGCTCCATCGCTTCAAAAATAATCTCTCTTTTGATTCCCTTTTCTTTTTCAATTAGTTCGACAGCTGCTATAAATTCTTTACTGTTCATTTCTTAATTCTCTCCTTTAGATTTAGCATATATATCTAATATGTAGGCTTCATCAAGCATATCTGCTTCATCAATTAACGAATTGATGATACGTGAAGCCTCGGTAACTTTGTTTAGATCAAGCATTTCCTCGCTGTCAAGTACGACACAAAGAAACTTGTTTCCTTCTCTTTCTTCTTCATAGACATCATCTATCCATATAGATAGTTCTTCTAGTTTATTATCAACTAGTTCAATAATTTTTTCTTTCATACACTCCTCAATATAAAAAGTGGGTTGTGCCCACTTCGTTGTTAAAAATATTGTATCACACATTTCCTATTAGTAAAAGAAAAATATGTAATTTTTTAGTACTGGATTGCCCAAACTACTAATTCTTTGGCTTCTTTGCCACAGCAGACACATTTGTCGCCAACTTTTTCTTGCTCAAATGGAATACATCTAGCTTTCAATCCTTTGATTTCTTTGATGCGTTCTTCACATTTAGGATCACCACACCACATAGCTTTGATGAAGGCTGGTTCCTTGTCCATGATTTTTTCCATATCCTCAAGTGTCTTAGCTGTATGAGTCTTAGATATCTCACGCGCTTTAGCACGGTCATACATATCTTTTTGAATAGTTTCCATCAAGTCTTTAACTTTGGTTACGATATCTCCATCTAGTTTAAAGTTTTCTTTTTCACGAGTATCTCTTCGAGCAATAGTAACTTCACCCTTTTCAAGATCGCGTTTTCCAATTTCAATTCTAACTGGTATTCCGTTAACTTCACTTTCAGCAAATTTGAAGCCTGGTGTCTTATCACTATCATCGATAAAGGCACTTACTCCGGCTGCTTTTAGATCAGCTAGATATTTTTTAGCTAATTCGCTAACTTCATCTTCTGTACCGATTGGAATAATAGCTACTTGTCTTGGCGCTATACGCGGAGGAAGAACTAATCCATTATCATCTCCATGAACCATGATGAGTCCACCGATCATACGAGTACTTGCTCCCCAAGATGTCTGATAAACATGTTCTAATTCGTTATTACGATTAGAGAATGTTATATCGTAAGCCTTAGCAAAACGTTGTCCAAAGTAATGGCTAGTTGCCGATTGTAAAGCAACTCCGTTATACATCATTGCTTCGACTGTCGTTGTATACTCAGCCCCAGCAAATTTTTCTTTTTCTGTTTTATAACCAGTTACAACTGGTATTGCTAAATAATCTTCGATAAACTCACGATAAGTTTCTAACTGTTGCATTGTTTCTGCTTCAGCTTCCTTAGCACTTTCATGAATAGTATGACCCTCTTGCCAAAGAAACTCACGGCTTCTCAAGAAAGGTCTCGTCTCTTTTTCCCAACGTAAAACGCTGCACCACTGATTATACAACTTAGGTAAATCACGGTATGAACGAACTACTTCTGAATAGTGATCACTAAATAGTGTTTCACTAGTAGGTCTAATACAAAGTCTTTCTTCAAGTTCTTTTGAACCACCCGAAGTAACCCAAGCTACTTCCGGAGCAAACCCTTGGATTAACTCTGTTTCTTTTTTCATTAAATTTTCTGGAATAAGCATCGGCATTGACACGTTAACGTGCCCACTAGCCTTGAACATGGAATCCATTGTCTTTTGGATCATCTCCCATATTGCATACCCATTGGGCTCGATAACGAGAAATCCTTTGACGCTAGAATAACTAGCTAAATTTGCGACTTTAACTATGTCTGTGTACCATCTTGCAAAATCTACATCTCTAGATGTAATAGCTTTATTTTTCAATTATCTCACCTCTCCTATATATTTAAACATAAAAAAACGTCTATTTCTAGACATTTCGTTACTTTTTTCTTTTTATAAACGTTTTAAAGACATATCCTAGGAAAATCATCAAGATGATAAACAATCCCCAAGCTAATATGTCATATAATATTCCCTTTGTATATTTAGCTAATACTGCAAACATCGAAGTTGGCAAATAAGCTAGTAACTTTTTAACTTCCGCTACTGGAACATTGACTCTTAAAAAATACATCAAACGGAAAAATAAATCCAGTATTCCAATTAAGTAGACAAAGTTTGAAAAGCGTCTAAAGTAAAATATTACAAACGCAATCAGTAAAACAATAACAATAATATCTATGTACATATATCCTCCTATGCTAATAATATTTATATCAAAATTAAGATTTAAAAACAATAAGTTTATGATAAATATGGATTGTTATTTTTTTCATAAGCAAGATTGCTAGCTTCTTCATGTCCTGGATAAATTATTGTATCATCAGGATACGTTTTTATTTTATTTAAACTCTCTTCCATTTGCTTAGGACTGCTGCCCGGAAAATCTGTTCGACCAATCGATAGCTTAAATAGAAAGTCACCTGTAAACATTGTTTTATCTTCAGGAAAATAAAAGGTCAAAGAGTCCTCGCTATGTCCTGGAGTTGCAATTATTTCAAAAGTAAAGGAAGCTAGTTTTTGAACATTTGAATCATATTTATCAATTACCGGGACACTAAAATGCTTAACTAATTCTGAGACTGCTCCGACATGATCAAAGTGATGATGAGTAATTAGTATTGCTAGAACTTTTCGATTAGCTACCGTCTCAATTATCTCTTTGGATTTAGCTCCAGGGTCTACAATTAATACATTGTTATCTTTAGATAAAATATAACAATTTTGATTATAGTAACCTGTATCAACTATTTCTACTTGCATCTTCTCTCTCCTTTTTAGAATATTCACATCCGCAGTAATCTTGACGATATAAATTATACTGTTTAGATAGTTCAACGCTGCGCTTGTAACCATCGCCTTTTTTAAAATCAGCATATAAGTAATTTACCTGATATTCATTCTCTAGGCGTTTACCGATTGAATTTAATGCTTGAACATTTTTATATGGACTGATTGATAAAGTCGTAGTGAAATAGTCAAAGTTATTTTCTTTAGCGTATCTTGCAGATTTTGCAAGGCGCTGATGAAAACATAACATACATCTTTTTCCGCCTTCGGCTTCTTCTTTTAAATGGTCAGCTAAGTCAGTAAATTCTTCATGGTGATACTCTTCAAAAACTGTTTTAATATTTGCTGCCTCGGGCATTTGCGCAGTTAAACTAAGCAACTCTTTACTTCTTCTTTGATACTCTTCTAAACTATCTAAATTGGGATTATAAAAATATAGTGTTATATTAAAATCGCTAGCAAGACGCTTTATAACACCACTTGAGCACGGTCCACAGCAGACATGTAAAAGAAGCGAAGGTTTAAAACCCTGGTTTTCTTTTATAATATCCTTCATAACTAAATCATAGTTTATCATTAGTCAAAACCTTTATTTTATATGCAGACGGATCACTTACTGTCTCTTTGCTGATGATAAGCTCTTTAGCTTCGTCATCTTTAAGACGACCGACACTACGGACAGCTTTTGTCATAACGTGATCAACAGCACCTTTTAGTCCGCTTGCTCCTCCTTGATGTTTTTGGGCAAAATCGATAATTGCATCGAGGGCCTCATCTGTGCAGACAAGAGAAACATTGTTTTCAGCAAGTAGTGATGTCTTATACATATTGATCGCTGATATTTTACTATCAAGTAGTATTTTCTTAAGATCGTCACGACTTAAACTATTCATGACAATACGTGTTGAAAAACGACGTAATAATTCTGGCTCTAAACCAAAATTAATTAAATCTTCGGTAGTAATATCTTGTTTAACTTTTTCTTCTGGTTCTTTAGAGTTAAAACCAATACTTCTTTTAGTTTTATTTTTATATAAATCAGAGAAAGCTCCACTGCCGATAAAAGTGATTTTACTAGTATCAATTGGCACCATTCTTTCACCAAAGCCTCCGCCCATTGGTACTTCGACTATTCCACCATCAAGCATCTTTAAAAGTTCGTACTGAACGTCTTGTTTGGCAATAGTTTCACCATTATCAGAGCTAGCTAACTTATCTATCTCATCTAAAACTACTATTCCTTCTTCGGCTATTTGGATATTGTTATTACTTTTAACAATCAACTGTCTCAAGCAACTGACAACATTGTCACCAACATAACCAGCTGATGTACATCTAGTTACATCAAAGATAACAATTGGTTTATCAGTCAAAGCGGCTAAACTTTTTGACATCTCAGTCTTACCAACACCAGAGGGACCAATGATTAGTACATTAGACTTCATTCCTTCGTAATTACCATATCTACTATTTCGATCATATGCATCAATTAATGCCTCGCAAGCTTCATCCTGAGCAATAATTCTACTTTTAATTCCCTCTTCTAAACTATCAGCACTAACTTCATCGATTAACTCTTCTTTTTGTGGCAAATTAAAAGTACTATTTTCTGCAGTAATTTTAGGAATTACTTCTTTGACATCTTCATCACCAGCTTTATTAGATCTCTTCATACGAAGTTCTTCTAAACGTTTCTTTTGAATTTCTTTGACCGCAGAATAATAATCTTGATCAAAATCTATTTCGAAGTGTTTGAACTCTTTACTACCATCGCCAACAAAATTTATGCATTCTCCTTCTTGGGGAATATATCTAAAATATAAATTACTAGCTACTTCTTCGTAATAGACAGCTGATAAAGCATGTAGTAAATCTGGTCCTAAATCACTAGTTTTATACTTTTTTTTCTCAGTTAAATCTTTGACACTTATAGGAAAGATAAACGATTTAAAATCTGTCCCCAAATCAAAATCATTTAAAAATTCATAAGATGACATTTCTTCTCTATCATCACCACTTAATTCAGTAAAAAATCCATCATTAATATAGCCCACCAAAATGCGATCAGCAATTACATTAATCATATGTGGTTGATGGGATAAAAGCTTGACTCCTACTGCTATTTTTAAATCTTCGTATTCCATAAGTCACCTCTTTGATATATATTAACGCAAATATATAATTTTTCAAACAAAAAATGCTTATTAAGCATTTTCTTTTTGTCCTAATTTTTTAACCTTTACATTTGGTGGGGCAAATCTTTTTTGTTTATATGCTGTAAAATAATCTAAACTGTAATCAAATAAATAAGGTACGGTATTATTAAAAGCCCCGATATTATAAAGTTTTACATCTTCTTGATCTAGATTTAAACGCTTCAATAAATCTTTATTTGCCTCACCTGATAAAGTAGAATTCCCATAGATAGCATAATGCTCATACTTTTCTATTTCAGCTTTATACTTGTGGACAATTTTATTAAATTTTTTGCCAATTAAAAAGTCTGGATTTGCACTGTATGCATCACATAGATCTATCACATTAATAGGAAATATATATGCTTTAGAAAGAAACACTTCACCATTTTCTTTCTCCTGATAGTAACTATCTAAAAAATCTTCATCATAAAGTTTCCTTGCTTGTCCATCGTAGCTAACAAAGAATCCTTCTTCTACTCTTCCTAAAAGAATTTTATCTATCTCTAAACTAGTCCAGCACTCATCATTTTGAATTAATTTAACCCCAATTGCTATAGACAAATCTAATCTATTCATAATACACCTCAAAAAGTTATTATATAGCAAATATTAAATATTACAAATAAAAAAATGCTTATTCAGCATCTTTTTTAGTAATTACTTCTTTACCCTTGTAAGAACCACATTCTTTACATACGCGGTGTGGTTTAATAACTGCTCCACAATTAGGACACTTTGTTGTAGTGTCAAGTTCTAAAGCATTGTGGCTTCTTCTCATTCTTTTTCTTGTTTTAGATACTCTTCTAAATGGTACTGCCATAATATCACTCCTTCTCCATATTTTCGATCAAGTCTGCTAAAGAATTAGTTCTAACTTCATCTTCAGAAACTAGCTTCCAACCATCCCCATGAAATTTATTCAAGTCTTTTTCTAAACTATACTTTAGAGGGATCTCTAGTACTATATTTTGCCATAAAACTTCGCTAATATCAATAGTCTTTTGTAAAGAATCGAATATTTCCGTAGTTGATATAGTAAAAGGATAAGCTATTTCTGCAAGGCTAATTGCATCTTCTAAAGTCATGGTTGCCGATGCTTCAAAGTTAAAAAGAATCTTATCGTCCATGCTGTAAGTAAGATTACCCTTCACTTTGACAGGACTTAAGGCTTTGATTTCACTTTGTGATATATAGTCGTTACTAAGGACTATTTCTTCGTCGATAATTATCTCATCTTGATAATTTAGCACGGTAGTATCTATCATATATATCACCTCGCTAGAACATTATACACTAAATAGTTACAATTTGCTAGAACTTTTTTATAGCATGTAATATAATATGGGCGGAGGCAAAATGGACGTAATTGGAATTATCTGTGAATACAATCCACTTCACAATGGACATATTTATCATATCGATAAAATAAAAGAAATGTACCCTAGTAGTATCATTGTTTTAGCTATGTCTGGACCTTTTACTCAAAGAGGAGATGTATCTGTCTTAAGTAAGTGGGATAAGACTAAATTAGCCCTAAATCATAATGTTGATTTAGTTATCGAACTACCATTTAAATTTGCTAGTCAAAGTGCTGATATCTTTGCCCAAGGAGCGATTAGCATTCTCTCTAAGTTAGAGTGTGACTATTTAGTCTTTGGCAGCGAGTCAAACGATGTCGAAAGTCTTACCAAAATGGCCAAGATGCAAATCGAAGATGATAATTACAATCTACTTGTCAAAGATTTTCTAAGCGAAGGAATGAATTATCCAACCGCGATGAGTAAAGCTTTTGCTGAAACTATCGATATTATTATCGATAAACCAAATGATATATTGGGTCTTGCTTACATCAAAGAAATAATTAAGCAAAAATCTAAAATGATTCCTATTTCGATAAAGCGTACTAACGATTATCATAGTCTTAAGCTAGATCACCAGATAGCTAGTGCTACGGCAATTAGAAAGGGCTTAAACGATGGCGAAGACCTATCCCCTTACCTGCCTATTGACAGCTATCAAATGTTAAAGGATAAAAAAGAAATAAATATCTTCAAATTATTTAAATACCGAGTTATTGCCGAAGATAGATTAGATAGATTTCAAACTGTTGATGAAGGAATAGATAATCGTATTAAAACAGTTATTAAAACTAGTAATAGCCTTGATGAATTCCTAAATAAAATTAAAACCAAGCGATATACCTACAACCGAATAAAGAGAATGATGATTCATATTCTTTGTTCATTTACTAAAGAAGAAGCCAAAGATTTACAACTAGATTATATTCGAGTACTTGGGTTTAATGATAAGGGTAAAAAGCAACTTAACAAAGTTAAAAAAGATATCGATATTCCAATCATTAGTCAGATTAGAGAAAAATATGACAAAATCTTGGAAATAGATACAAGAGTTGAACAAATATATCAACTCTTACAAGATGAAAAAATTGATACACATAAGAATGCACCAATTAATAAAGACTAAAATCCTAAGATTTTAGTCTTTTAATTACATTTCTTCAATTTTCAAGAAGTTAGTGTGTGTTTTCTCACCAGTTGGAAAACCACCAGTTACGACAATTTTATCACCCTTGGCTAAATCGATAAATTGATTAGCTTCTTTTTTACAATCTGCCACTAGTTCATCTGTTGTCTGAACTATGTCAACTACTCTGGTGTAGACCCCGTAGCTAAGAGCTAAGCTACGAGCTACATTTTCGTTTGGACAAAGGGCAAGAATTGGACAAGTTGGTTTTAATTCACTAAGTTGCTGAGCAGTATATCCACTCATCGTCGGAGTGACAATTAGCTTAGCATTTAAGTTTTTAGCACTTGAGATTGCACAAGTTGTAATCATATCGGTAATTGATGTTTCAAAACGTTTGATATAGGCAATATTGAAGTTAGCATTAGCCTCGGCATTTTCACAAATCTCAGCCATGAATTTGACAGCTTCGACCGGAAAGCGTCCGACTGTTGTTTCACCACTTAGCATGACTGAATCTGCTCCATCAAAGACAGCGTTAGCTACGTCAGTAAGTTCGGCTCTCGTTGGTCTTGGATTAGTATACATACTTGCTAACATTTCCGTTGCAACGATACATATTTTGTTTTCTAGTTCAGCTTTTTTAAGTAGCTTCTTTTGCAAAATTGGCAGTTCAACCATCGGTGTTTCTACTCCCAAATCACCACGAGCTATCATAATACCATCACTGGCTGCTAAGATCTCATCAAAGTTTTCAATAGCACTAGCTGTTTCTACTTTAGTGATAATTTTCATTCTAGTGCATCCATAATCTTCGAGTAACTTTCTAACTTCATAGACGTCGTCAGCTTTAGAGACAAACGATAGAGCTAGGAAATCACCATTGTGACTACAAGCATATTTGATATCTTCTCTATCTTCATCGGTAATAAACGGAATATTTAGTGTAACTCCCGGGATATTTACCCCACGATGACTTTGGATGATAGCACTATCGATGATATTACATACGAGTCCCTGATCATCTTTACTGACTACTTCAAGTCTAATTAACCCATCATCAAGTAGAACTGTTTTACCTACTCCAATTTGATCAATTAACTGTGGAAAATTTAAACTGAAACGATTCTCGTTACCGAGAACATCTTCTTTAACTATTTTAATTGTTTGACCTGCAACTAGTGATAACTTATCATTTTCAAAATTACCTGTTCTGATGTCAGGTCCCTTAGTATCATATAAAGTAGCGATGTTTAAACCAAGTTCGGCATTTACCTTTGAAACGAGCTCTTCAACTGTTTCACGTTCCTTTTCATTAGCATGAGAAAAGTTAATTCTAGCAACATTCATACCTGCTTTAGCCATAGCTAAAAAGACATCATAATTGTAACTAGCTGGTCCTATACTACATATTATTTTGGTTTTTTTCATATACACCTCTATTATATATAATTATAACAAGCTTTATTTATTTAATAAAGTTAATCTTTTAGCTTTTCTTTTAATTTGTTATAATTGACATGGAGGTTATATGAAAATAGTAGCAATAGTAGGTTCTCTTAGAAAAGAATCACTTAATTTAAAATTAGCTAATATCGTTAAAAGTAAAATGACTGATATCGACTTTGAAATAGTTACTTTAGAAAGTATTCCATTTTTCAATGAAGATATCGAGTTTCCTAGTCCTGAAACAATCAGTTCTTTGAGAAATAAAGTTAATGATGCTGATCTCTTGTGGATTTTTTCACCAGAGTATAATCATTCTTACTCGGGAGTTATGAAAAACACTCTAGACTGGTTAAGTAGACAAGATGAGAATGGACAAAGAGTTCTAAGTCGCAAGAAGATTGCTCTTTCAGGAGCAACTTATGCAGCTGCTGGAACAGTTAGTGCCCAGGATGATTTAGTGCAGATGCTCGGTTTCTTAAATACCGATATTATGATGCAGCCACGCCTTGCCTATGGCAATGGAAACTTGCCCGAAGCAGACGATGAGTATCTAAATAAGATGATTAATGCAGTTAATACATTTATGACAAAATAAAAAGCAAGATAACTTGCTTTTTTTATTTTAATGTTATTCCTAGTTCATCTAGTTGTTTTTTGCTGACAGTGTTCGGTGCCTGACTCATTAGGTCATTAGCGCTAGCTGTCTTAGGGAAAGCGATGACATCTCTGATGTTATCTGTTTCACAAAGAAGCATGATGACTCTTTCAAGACCAATTCCAACTCCGCCGTGTGGTGGCGTTCCATACTTGAAAGCATCGATGAAGAATCCAAATTTTTCTTTAGCTTCTTCTTCACTCATACCGATAGCTTCGAAAACTTTCTTTTGCATTTGTCCATCGTGAATACGAATTGAACCACTTAATATTTCATAACCATTGATAACTAAATCATAGGCTCTAGAATAACAGTTTTCTTTATCGCTTAAGAGCTTATCCATATCTTCTTTCTTTGGTGAAGTAAATGGATGATGAGCTGGTACATAGCGAGCTTCTTCTTCTGAATACTCAAACATTGGGAAATCAGTAATCCAAAGACAGTTATACTTACTCTTGTCAATTAGATTATGATCATGAGCTATTTTATTACGAAGTGCTCCAAGTGCTGCTTTGACAACCTTTTTCTTGTCGGCAACAATAAGTACTAGGTCATTATTTTCAAGTGCCAATTGCTGGATTAATTTGTTAGTTTCTTCTTCAGATAAATTCTTAGCTATAGAACCACTTAACTGACCATCGGCATATTTTAAGTATGATAGATATTTAGCTCCATAGATTTTAACGAAGTCACTTAACTCATCTAAATCTTTACGAGAATATTTATCAGCTAGGTTAACTTTAATAGCATTAATCATGCCACTTTTAAGTATTTCTTGATAGGTTTCAAAACTAGTGTTTTCAAAGATATTACTGATATCTTCGATGAAAAAATCAAAACGTGTATCTGGTTTATCACTTCCGTACTTTTCGATAGCATCGACATATTTCATGCGAGCAAACTCACCCAGTTCTACGCCTTTGCCTTCTCTAAACATCTCTCTAAATAAGCCTTCAACTACCTGCCAGACATCTTCTTCTTCGACAAAACTCATCTCGAGGTCAATTTGTGTAAATTCTGGTTGGCGGTCAGCACGAAGATCTTCATCTCTGAAAGCTCTAGCAATCTGAAAATACTTTTCCATACCACCGACCATAAGTAATTGTTTGTAAATCTGTGGTGATTGTGGCAAAGCATAAAACTTACCATTAAATATTCTTGAAGGTACTAGATAATCTCTTGCTCCTTCAGGAGTCGACTTACAAAGAATTGGTGTTTCAACTTCGATAAATCCAAGATTTGAAAGATAGTTTCTAGCTGCAAGTACGACCTTGTGACGAAGAATTAGATTGTCTCTAATATTTTCTCTACGGAGATCTAAATAACGATACTTAAGTCTTGTCTCTTCTAGAGCAGTTGTATCTTTGGTTAGCTCAAACGGAATATCGGCAGCATTGTTAATCAAAGTTAAATCTTTGACCGCTACTTCGATATCACCAGTTGCAAGTTTAGGATTTTTACTTTCACGCTCTAAAATAACTCCCTTTACTTTGATAACAGCTTCGGTCTTTAAGCTTTCAGCCAGCTCGATAAATTTATCTTCCGGACGAATAACTAACTGAATGATACCACTTCGATCACGTAAATCGATAAAGACTAGTCCGCCAAGACTTCTTCTTCTAGCAACCCATCCATAAAGTTCAACTTCTTTACCAATATCTTTAATTGTAAAATTACCATTCATGACTTGCTTCATGATGATCACCTGCCTCACTTAATTTTTCATCAAAGTAATATATTAAATAATCGACTGATACTAGTTCTTCTTCTTTTGTTTTATTATTTTTAACTTTAACTTCGTCATTTGCTAAGTCTTCATCATTTAGAATAATCAAGTACTTACTTTGCTCTCTATCAGCTTGTTTAAACTGAGCTTTAATTCCCTTGTTATCGTATGCTCCGCTTACTTTGAAACCATTCATACGTAAAACTTGCATTAGTGAAACTGCATATTCTCTCTCTGTTTCAGAAACACTCATGACATAGATTTCATTTTCTAGTTCAAGTGGCAATTCTATCTCTTCGAGATCAAGAGCTCTAACTAGTCTTCCCATACCGATGGCAAAACCAACTCCTGGAGTACTAGGTCCACCTAGCGATTCAACTAATCCGTTGTATCTTCCTCCACCAGCTAAGACGTTGTTTGAACCAAAGTCTTTGACCTCGGCTTCAACTTCAAAGACAACGTGATCATAGTAATCTAGTCCACGGACAATACTTGGATCAACTTCATATTCTATCTCTAGAATATCTAGATAAGCTTTTAACTGTTTGAAACGAAAAGCGCTCTCTTCATTTAAATAGTCAATTGTCTTTGGAGCATTTTTTAAGACATCACTTTCAGCATCAAATTTACAATCTAAGATACGAAGTGGATTTTTATTAAATCGATCATTACAATCTGGACATAATTTAGGTAGATTTGGCTTTAAATAATCTTTTAGAGCCTTTTCATAATTTGCTCTACTTTCTTTATCTCCCAAAGTATTAATTCTTACTTTAATTTGTTTTAAGCCTAGGATTTTGAATAGATTTACTGCGATTGAAATAACTTCAGCATCGATAGATGAATCATCTATTCCAAAGGCTTCGACTCCAAACTGAGTAAATTCTCTATCTCTTCCAGCTTGTGGTCTTTCATAGCGATACATTGTCTCATTGTAATAGAACTTAAGTGCTCCACTTAGGTTACCGTACATTTTATTTTCAATAAAGCTACGAACTACTCCAGCTGTTCCTTCAGGTCTTAGAGTCATATCACGATCTCCACGGTCCTTGAAGTCATAAGTTTCTTTCATGACGATATCAGTTGTTTCTCCGACGCCACGATGGAAAAGCTCACTCGGCTCAAAAACTGGCGTTCTAATAAGATCGTAGTTATATTTTTCCATTAATGAATCAATAACTTTCGATACATATTGCCACTTTTTAGCCTCTACTCCATAGAGATCAATTGTTCCTTTTGCTTTCGTTATCATATTTCCTCCTTAAACAAAAAAGGTAGTCACCCAAAGGACGAGCATAACCCGTGGTACCACCTTAATTCCATATTTCCATATGCTTATTCATCTTAACGCGATGTCACGTTTCAAATTTATTCAAGTGTCTTCGCCTAGTTTAACTGAGTATTTACAACAACCATACTCTCTCTATAAGTATCAACTAGATTACTCCTCTTGTTTGAATACACCTATATAATAAACCATTATTGGCCTTTTTTCAAGACTTTTACAATTATTTTATTAAGTACAATTGCTAGAATTAGACCAGCTACTACACCCATCGATATTAAGACTGATGATGGAAGTTCTCTCTTTTGTTTGATAAGTATTTCATATGTTCTTTTTTTAGAACTTTCAGATAGAACTGTTATTTTTATTCTGCTACCATTTTTTAATGACTTATTACCCGTTATTTCATATTTAGCTTTTGAGCTTTGAGTAGTAGCTTTAATATTTAAATCGTAGTCTTGTTTGATTAGTAACTCATATTTTAGTTTATCTTTTTTAAAATCTATTTGGTAACCTGATACCTCAAGTGATTTTAGATAATTATCATCGGAGAGTTTAACTCCCTTTTGGCTTCTTGTAACATTTATCTCATAGGTTTTAGCACTACCATTTTCGGCAGTAACAACAATTGTTACTTTGTTTAGACCAACTGTTAAATCTGGATTAGTGATATTCATTTTAGCTACTTCAGAATTAATTATTGGTTCTAATTCTAATTTAGTAACTTCATTTGGAACAGTCATTTCATAACTAGTCTTATCACTACTAAAATCTATATCAAAGTCTTTGATTGTTAAACTTTTAAGTAGATTGTCACTACTTCGATCATCTTTGCGAACTACTTCGATAGTGTATGTTTTAACCGCCCCGTTTTCAGCTTGAACTTTAATATTAGCATAGTTAGATCCATAGTTTAAATTTAGGCTCTGCGGATAACTGACAAACTTAGCTTTAGTGTCTGCTAAAGTAGCTGCTATTTTAACACTACTTACGCTACTTGCTACTTCGACTTTATATTTTAAAGTAGACGAATTAAAACTAAGTGAGCCTGGAGTCGTAGTCAAAGTCTTCAAATTATTATTTGAGCTTCGATTGTCAGGTCTTGTGATATTGATTGTGTAATATCTAGGTGACCCGCTTTCACTAGTTGATGTTAGAACAAATTTATTAAGTCCATAATTTAAAGCTTTATAACCTGTTCCACTAACTCTTGCTCCGGCTGGTGCCACAGCACTAATATTTGTACTTGCTGCATTTAAGCTTAGGTTAATAGTCTGGGCTGGGCTGTTATAAACCTGGCTCCCGACGGTTATACTACTTAGAACATTATCTGTGGATTTTATTCTAATACTAGCACTACTATTATTAGCAGTAAAATTATTGTAAGCACTGTCTGATACCTCAACTGTATTGATCGCTATTTGAGATGCGCTATTTACTTTGACAACAAAGGTTAGAACTGTTCCACCATTTGTAGTTTGCGTTGTCGTTAGAGCTGCCCCATTTGCTGAGCAGAGTCTGCTACCATTAAAGATAGCTGCTGGTGAGCACGATACAAAGCTCGCACCAGTTAGGGAAAACTTTAAGCTAACACCAGTTAAACCACTGTGAGTAACATTGACACTACAAGTAACATTTTGACCGATAGTAGCCGATGCTGGACAAGAAATACTAGAACTAGCAGCCGATACTTTTAGAGGAACAATCAAAAGAATAATTAATAATAAATATTTTTTCATTTTAAACTACCTCCATCTACTATGTATTTAGACATCTTAGCTAAATCATTTATTTTAAAAACTGCATCGCCAGTTATATCAGCACTTATTATTTCTTCAGCTGTTAAACCATTACCATTGACAAGATAATTAGACAGTTTAGCTAAATCATTTATTTTGACAAAGCCATCACTTGTCACGTCACCTTTGATAATTACTTTAAATGTATCACTAAGATAATTTACTGTCATCTTGCTAGTTAGTATCCCACTAGTTATATTAGTTCCATCTTGATTAACTAAAATTTTATCACCAATGACTTGCTTCAATGTAGCTATATCGACTCCTGGAACATAAAAATTTAAATCAAAATTACTTCTTACTATATTTGAATCATTGTAATTATATGGACTAAGCTCACCTATGACAAACTGATAAACAAGCTCTCTTCCATCATAATTGATAACTAGATCATATTGACCTGCTCCTAAAATATTACTGCTTGTAATTGTTATATCCTCTAGTCTATTTTCAACTAAGGTATTAGCTGTAGTAATACTTAATTCTTCTTTGGCTTCATTTAATAATTTATAAGTTAAGCTGTTCGGAGCTTTTATATAGTTGGCATCTAGGTTAATAACTGTTTTATTATCAATGATACTTTGACTGAAATTACTTAGTTTTAAGTCAGCGTTATCACTACTTACACTGATTACAAGCGCAGCATTTTCTTCGGCTAAGTCAGTCCAAGTTATTCCATCACGTGAGACAAATCCCTCACCTGTTTTTACAGTGAAATTACTATAACTACCAGGAATCTTTAGCGAGATAGGAACATGATAAGAACCAACTGCTCCGCTATACTTTATAATAACTGTATATTTAGAACCAGTCATATAGACATTGTCAAATTTAACTGTCTTATACGATGGTCCAGTGCTTGTCCCAACATAGTCAGGAGTTAAACTAGTAACGTTTTTCTCTTCACCATCGATTAAATATATTGCATATGTACCCGCTATATTTGTAGCAAAAGTAACTTCACTTAGTTTTTCTCTATCACTTGTTTTGCGACTAAAAGTATAAGCTGCATAAGTACTATCTGTGTTTGTATAACCGATTGCTGAATTCATTCCTAGAACATCCGAGCGATAGTTATTTCTCTCTAAATCTTTGTCGTAGCTATCAACTGAGAAAAGACTTGAACAAACTCTATCGTCTTCATAAGAGATATAAAAATACCCATTATCTCCCCAAGCTGTTCCATATGAATTTTGGACAAGCCAAGCACCGTTAGCACTTGGAAGATTTTTAAATCTTGTTCTATCATAATTGTCATCCCAGCCAATTATCGTTACAGCATGATTACTGTAATTACTTCCATCGTAAAAGTAAGAAGCTCTAAAACTGTCGTAATATGCGCTGTCATAATATATTAGAGAACCAATGGCACCATTAGCCATTATTTTCTTTTTCATATCACTACTTACCAAAGAGCATCCACTTGATGAATCTAAGAATGTAACTTCATTGATATCTAGGACATTAGCTTTATCGATTGCACTTAAAGGAATTAATGATACATCATTAGAAAATGGCATGTCAGTTTCTTTGACAGGTCCGATATTTTTAATTAAATAATTAGAACTATAGTAAAAGTTTCCACCCTGATCAACAGTTCGGTTATAACCAAGCGGATTTATTCCATCAGTAAATTGATAACTAGTTGCATACTCTATATGTCTTGGACTAAAAGTAATAGCACTATCACCACTTTTTTTCATCTTAGACTCGAGCACTGATGTTGTGGTAAAAGCCCAGCACTGACCAGTTAAACCTTGATTTTTGACTGCGGTTGTATAGTTTTGTCCTCCTTCATTACGAAGGTCAAAACTACTTGGTAAAATATCTGCTCTAGCCGCAGTGAATTTTGATACTTCCTGGACTGCGCGCTTTTCCATACAGTACTTGGGAGCTATGAACTTATCCCTATCACTGCGTTGTTCCCATAACTGATATTCATAACTTTTAGGACAAAGTTCCAAAGCTTTGACACGATAAAAAGGCAATATCAAAAAAGCTATCGCCAAAAGTGAAAATAATATTTTAACTCTACTATTATTCACATTATCACCTATTTAATTATAACATTATTTAAGTAAAAAAAATAACTAGTTCTAACTAATTATTTTATGTGGCTTTACATAGTTTTCATCTTTTTCATATTGTTTGTAAATAGCTATGACCTTATCATCTTCATCAAGAAAAATAATTGGATACTGATGATATATATCAGGCAATATTTGTCCATTTAATATCTTTGATTTTAGATCATCATCTACTTTGATGCTTTGATACTTGCTAAGTATCTCTTCGATACTAATAAGGTTCTTAGGGCTAGCTTCGCCAGCTAGGACTGAATTATCAATATGAAAGTCTCCGGAAGATATGCGCTCTAACTGACTCATCGTCATAGGAACATTTAATCTTTTTCCTATTTCATTAATTAAACTACGGATATAGGTTCCATAACTGACATGCATTTCAACTTCAAAACTATCTTTATTAAAATCAAGTAAACTGTAACTTATTAAAGTCATGCTCTTTTTTGGAAGTTCGACTGGTAAATTAGCTCTAGCATATTCGTAAAGTTTTTTACCATTTATTTTAATTGCTGAGTATTTTGGAACTTCTAAAAGATTTTCTCCAAGAAGACTATTTAATACTTCGATTATTTCTTCTTTAGAGGGGCGTTCATCTGATTTACTTAGCACTTCACCGGTAATATCAAGAGTGTCTGTCTGCAGTCCAACGGTAATTGTTGCTCTGTATCTTTTTTCATGTTCTTCGATTAATGAAACTACTTTAAGAGCTTTACCTAGAGCTAAAACAAGCACACCAGTAGCCAAAGGATCAAGAGTGCCAAGATGTCCCACTTTTTTAGTAGCAAAGCTATGCATGATAATGTTGTCGACATCGCGAGAAGTCATACCAGCGTCTTTATTAATTATTAAAAATCCATCTTTCATTTTGCCTGGCACTTAGGACAGTAATATGTCCCACGTCCTCCGATAGTTGTTTTAATAATAGTTGTCCCACAAACTGGGCAAGGCTCCCCTACTTTTGTATGAACCATTAGTTCATTTTGAAAATGACCAGTAACGCCCTTGGCTGAAACATAAGATCTGATGGTTGTTCCATTTTCTGAAACGGCCTTTGCTAGTACTTTTTTAGTATTTTCAATTATCAGCTTTGCTTCCTTGAGCGTTATTTTGTTGGCTTTTCTAAACGGTGAAATGCGGCTGGCAAAAAGTATTTCATCAGCATATATATTACCAATACCAGTAATGATACTTTGATCTAGTAAGACTGTTTTAATTGGCAGACTCTTGCTCTTGAAAACTTTTCTCAAATGCTCGGAAGTCAGCTCTTCATCCCAAGGCTCCAATCCAAGTTTCATTAGTGCCGGATAGCTTGTCCAAGCACTCATTTTTGCTAGATGCATCTTACCAAATTTACGAGTATCATGATAACGAAGATTGGTCCCATCATCAAAGTTAAAGACAACATGTTCATGTTTTTCTAACTCTTCATTTTGGTCCTTTAAGAAATACTTCCCTTCCATTCGAAGATGAGAAAGCATGACATAATCATCCAAATGGAAAACTAACCATTTACCTCTTCTGGTGATATCGTTAATTGTTTGACCAACTAACTTGTTTTTAAATTCTTCGGCATCAATACCAGCAATAATATTATCCCAGTATATATCAATGCTACTTATTTTTTTGTTTAGGACTACTTTTTTTAGTCGTTCCTTTACTGTTTCTACTTCTGGTAGTTCCGGCATTTACTTCACCTTCTTTCGGTTCGATATGAATATTCACATGACTTATATTAAAATCACTATTAATTAAATTTTCTTCCATTTCATGAGATATAGCATGGGAATGGACAAGTGATGTTTTCTTTGGCAGTAGTATTGTCAGTTCAGCATCGTAGTACTGACCTAGTTTAATTAGTTCCAAGCCTCCCAAAGTAACATCGGGATGAAGTTTAGTAAGATACTCTTCGACGGCCACAAGCTTAGTCAAATCCATTTCTCGTTCACCTATTGTCAGTGATAAATTCTCAACGAGTAATTTAACTCCGATGACAATGATAACGACACTGATAATGATCGAACTGACAAAGTCAGCATAAGAAAGTAATGAAAACTGTTTTGAAAACTGACTAGCAATTACCGATATCAAAACAAGTGATGTCGTATAAACATCGGTAAATGATTCTCGGCCAGATGTAATAAGTATATTGCTTGAATGTTTTTTACCCTTACTAATTAGTAATCTAGATAAAACATATTTAGAGATTATCGTTATTAAAGCAACGATAATTACATAGTTATCAGGTATGACTTTTTTAGCACCAAGGAAAGAGTTGCGTAGCAAAGTAAAGCCCATCGCCGTGATGATAATAGCGATGACGATACTAGTTAAGTATTCAATTTTGCCATGACCTTTAGGATGTTTATCATCTTCTTTGGCTGCTGATAGTTTTCCACCAAAGATAGCAATAAAATCAGAAATCAAATCTGATAGTGAATGGAAACCATCGACAAAAAGAGCATTACTATGTCCTAAGAAACCAAATAATATCTTTAGTAAAGATAATACTGAATTAGTTAGTACACTAAAAAACATATATTTACCTACTATATTATGCATCGTACCAGTCACCTCCGACATTTATTGACGCTTTTAATGGAACAGATAGTTTGTAAGCATTTTCCATTGAATCTTCGACAATCTTTTTAACTGTTTCCAGCTCATTCTTTAAAACATTAAAGACCAGTTCATCATGAACTTGAAGCAGCATTTTACTCTTTAAGTTCTTATCTTTAAATTTCTCATATATATCGATCATTGCTTTTTTCAAAATATCGGCACTAGTTCCTTGAATCGGAGTATTTAGAGCCATTCTTTCACCGTTTGATCTAACCATAAAATTCTTATCTTGAAGCTCTGGTATAACACGTTTTCTGCCCATGAGTGTTCTTACGTAACCATCACGTTTAGCAACAGCAATCAAAGTATCCATATAGTCTTTAATTCCTGGGAACGTAGCTAAGTAATCATCCATGAACTTTTTTGCACTGGAAATATCAATTCCCAAGTCTTCGGATAAACCAAAAGCTGATATTCCATATATTATTCCAAAGTTTACAGCTTTAGCCTCACGGCGCATATTAGCTGTCACTTCACTTTCTTTTACTTTGAAAATATCCATGGCTGTCTTAGTATGAATATCTTTATTTTGTATAAAGGCATCAGTTAGATTGCTAGCTTCGGACATGTGTGCAAAAACTCGCAACTCAATTTGTGAATAGTCACTTGATAGAATTACTGAATCTTTATCAGCCACAAAAGCTTTCCTAATTAATCTTCCCTCTTCACTTCTAATTGGAATATTTTGCAAATTAGGATTAGATGAAGAAAGTCTACCAGTTCTTGCCAACATCTGATTAAAGATAGTATGAATTCTTCCATCACTAGTTATTTCTTGTTTTAGTCCATTTACATAAGTACCTTGTATTTTACTGAGCATTCTAAACTCTAAAATATCATCGATAATAGGACTGACAAATCTTATCTTTTCAAGAATATCGACACTTGTCGAATAGTTATCATCTTTGATTTTCTTAGGATAAGGTATCTCCATCTTTTTAAAGAGAACATCAGCTAATTGTTTAGGCGAAGCAATGTTAAACTTTTCTCCACTTATCGCATAGATATTTTCTGATAACTCTTCGATTCGTTTACATATCTTATCACCGATTTTATCAAGTTCTTGTTCATCTACTTTAATGCCTTCGTACTCCATTTCCATCAGTACTTTAGCCAGGGGCATTTCAATATCTTTGTATAGATCATATTGTAAGTCTTCTTTTAGCTCTGCTACTAACTTATCACAGTAATCATAGATAAACTTAGCTTTCTTAGAAACTGTTTCAGCAAGTAAAGCACCATCAGGCATCTTTAACTTAAGCTTAGTTCCAAAGACCGATTCATAACTTTGTAACTGCTCTCCTTCACTATTCATAAAATATGTCATATCATCTTTGACATTGTAATTTAATAGAAAAGCAGCCATGTAGATATCATCACTTAGATTACTTATTTCTAAATTATAGCGTTTAAGTATATACATCAAACGTTTAGCATCATATGTATATTTATTATATTTACTAGTAAGTATTTTTGGATCTTTTAACATGACCTCTAGTGGTATGTAATATGCTTTTTTTCCATCATAAATGGCAAATGAAAGTAGTTCATCAGTTTGATATGAATAACCAAAAATCTCAGCATAGATACTGAAGTTATCAGTTACCTTTAAATCTTTCATATCATTTATTATTTCATATTCAAGGGGTGTTGCTTTACCACTGATCAAATCTTTTTCAATGTTAAGTTTTTTAATTAGTGAATTAAACTCTAACTCTTCGAGTATTTCAATGTATTTTAATGGATCATATCCCTTGTATGTAATCTTTTCAAAATCAGTATCAATTGGAACTTCAGTATGAATAGTTGCCAAATCATAACTCATGTAAGCTGATTCTTTACCTTCGATTAACTTCTCCTGCAATTTACCTTTGATATTATCGATATTTTCATAAATACCATCTAATGTTTGATAATCTTTAAGAAGCGTTAAAGCCGTTTTTTCCCCTATTCCTTTGACACCTGGAATATTGTCACTAGCATCTCCCATCAAAGCCTTCAAATCAATCATGCGCTTTGGCTCTATTCCATAAGTATTTAAAAACTCAGTTTTATTCATACGAACAAAACCAACTTGTTTCAAAAGCTTGACATCGACATCATCAGTAATTAACTGTAACAAGTCTTTATCACTACTTATAATAGTTGCATCATATTCTGGATCATCAGCGGCACACTTAGCAAATGTTCCAATGATATCATCAGCTTCATAATTATCTATTTCTAGATAGGTCATCCCCATAGCTTCGACTAATTTCTTAGCAACAGGAAACTGCAGTTTTAAATCATTTGGCGTTTCCTGACGACCATCTTTATAAGATTCATATTTATCATGTCTAAAAGTTTTGCCCTTATCAAAAGCAACCATGACATATACTGGTTTTTCTTCAGCTATTATTTTATTTAACATATTAATTAAACCGTATAAACCATTAGTTGGAAAACCTTTACTATTTCTCATTATTGTTCCTGTATATGCCGTTGCATAATAACTGCGAAACAAAATGTTATTCCCATCGATCAAGATAACTTTTTTCATATTTATCACCTATCAAAATTATAACATATAATGACACTAAAAAAATCTTAGTTTAACTAAGATTTTATTTTATTATCTAGTATGGTCACAGCTACTGCATTTTACTTTCCCATCTTTTTCGACAAGCATTTCTTCACATTCTGGACACTTTTCCATAATAGGCATATCCCAGGTTGCAACTTTACATTTAGGATAATTGCTACATCCATAGAAAGTTTTACCAGTTCTAGTAGTCTTTTCAATGATGTTTCCATCACACTTTAGACATTTACCTATTATCTTTTGTTCTTTCTTTTCTTTCTTGATATATTTACAAGTTGGATAATTGCTGCAAGCAACAAACTCGCCAAATTTACCCTTACGTTTAACTAATGGATGACCACATTCAGGACAGTTCTCACCGACTTCTTCGGCAGGTTTTTTCTCCATCTCTTTGAAAGCTGTTTTGACCATTGGTTCAAACTTCTCCCAGAAAGCTTTTAGGAACTCAACGTTATTGATACTTCCTTCGGCAACTTTATCGAGGTCTTCTTCCATATTGGAAGTATATTCGACATTGATGATATCTTTAAATCCTTCTTGCAAGCGATCAGTTATTTCATAACCTACTTCGGCAGGTCTGAACTTTTTATCTTCAAGATAGACATATTCACGAGTTTTAATAGTGTCAATAATCGAAGCATAGGTAGATGGTCTTCCAATACCTAAGTCCTCTAACTCTTTGACAAGACGAGCTTCAGTGTATCTAGCTGGTGGCTGAGTAAAGTGTTGTTCTTTTTCAACCGTATCAGTTTTTCTGACTTCTCCTTCTTTTAATTCTGGAAGAATTTTATCTTCACTGCTCTCATAGTCAGAGTAGACCTTCAAATAACCATCGAAGACTAGTGTTTGACCAGTTGCTTTAAATTGATAGTTATTGTTATCTAAAACAATCGAAGTAGCATTTACTTTGGCATCAGCCATTAGCGAAGCAAGCGCTCTATAGTAGATTAAACTGTATAACTTATATTCATCTGTCGATAAATGCTCTTTGACTGACTCTGGAGTCCTATTGACCGAAGTTGGTCTAATTGCCTCATGGGCATCTTGAACATTATCTTTTTCTTTAGCTTTCTTAACATAACCCATGTAGTCTTTACCATACTCTTTGGCAATGTAAGCAAAAGCGCTTTTACTGAACTCTTCAGAAAGACGAGTCGAATCAGTTCTCATGTAAGTAATAAGACCAGTTGTTTCACTACCGATATCTTTTCCTTCATAGAGCTTTTGAGCAACAGTCATTGTCTTTTTAGAAGAGAAGTTCAGTTTGTTAGCTGCATCTTGTTGAAGTGTACTAGTAATAAATGGGAATTTAGACTTTTTAGCCTTTAATTTCTTTTCAACATTAACTACTTTAAATTCTTTACTAAGTGCTGCTAAAACAGTATCAGCATCTTTTTCATTTGATAATTCTATATCCTTATTATTAAAGGCAAAAAGTTTCGCTTCAAAATCATCAAAAATAGCCGTTATCGTCCAGTATTCAACAGGCACAAAAGCATCTATTTCACGTTCTCTATCGACAATTAGTTTAAGTGCAACACTCTGCACCCTACCAGCACTCTTACCGCCTGTTTTACTCTGCATTAGTTTAGATAATCTAAATCCAATAATGCGATCTAGAATACGACGTGTTTCTTGTGATAAAACTAAATCATTGTCAATCTTACGAGGATTGGCAATAGCTTCTAATACTTTATCTTTGGTAATCTCATTAAAAAGAACTCGCTCATAGTTATCATCTGAGATATTTAATGCTTCTTTCAAATGCCAAGATATAGCTTCCCCTTCACGGTCCGGGTCGGTTGCCAGGATAATTCTATCAGCATCTTTAATCTCTTTCTTCAGCTGACTGATAACCTTCTTCTTAGCATCAACAGGTATATAAGTAGCCTTGAAATCACCTTCAGTATCTACTCCTAAACCATATTTACCACTAGTAGCTAAATCTCGAATATGTCCCATCGAAGCAGTAACTTTATAGTCTTTACCTAAATATTTTTCAATTGTATGACTCTTACTCGGAGACTCTACAATAACTAAATTCTTTGTCATAATTTCACCATCTTTCTTTACTTATACAAGTTATAAATTAAATTGTCAACATTATCATCTTAGCAAATTTTTTAACTTTTTCCTAAAAAATAAAATAGATTTCTCTATTTTATTTCTGTTATCTGTATTTTATACTTTCCATTTGGACTGTCAACCTCGACAATATCTCCAACTTTTTTATTGATGATTGCCAAAGCAATTGGACTCTCATTTGATATTTTACTCATGAAAGGGTCAGCTTCCTGACTTCCAACTATTTTATATACGTCTTTGTCTTTATCATCAACATAAATGATTTCAACAGTATTACCAAGACCTACTTTACCAGTAGACTTTTCCTTGATAATTTCGACGTTTTCAAGCATCTTTTCAATCTTCTTAATTTTAGCTTCAATAACTGCTTGATCGTTCTTAGCTGCATCGTAATCAGCATTCTCAGAAAGATCTCCTAATGCTCTAGCTTCTTTGATAGCTTCTATATTTTCTGGGCGTTGAACGTTTATAAGTTCATCAAGTTCAGCTTTTAGTTCATCAAAGCCCTCTTGTGTCAAATAGACTTTCTTATCACTCATTTTTATGTACCTCTTTTAATAATCGTATTAAATGATACCATGATTTATTCTATTTGTCAACCAAAAATAATTGACAGGAAAACCCATCAATTATTCATTATTTATTTGATTATGGTTCAAATAGCACCACAGCTTGTGGCCAAGAATATCCATCCATTAAAGAATGCCAGTTACTGGTCAATGTCATACCTGTTGTATCACTTCAACCTTGCATATGTATTCTAGAACTACCAACATTTTGATTAAGTATTGCTGAACTAATATTTGTTACTGTATTTGGAATATATATATCATTTATCTGATTGTAGCCAAAAGCCCTACTATCAATTTTAGTCATTCCAGCAAAGTTACAAGCATCGTCAACTAATTTGATCTTAGTTTTTCCATCAACTGGTATATAGTCGGTTGACTTATACCAGATGCTGTAAATATCACTTTGTTTTATTTTATCGACATCGATTCCAACTATTCCCATACCTTTGCTATCTTTCAAATAAATCGAATAATTTCGTTGACCATTAGTAATAGTCATAAGTACATAGGCAAAGTCCCAATCACCAGTTCCATACATCGTCGTACCACCCTTTTCAAGATTAATACACTTAAATGGAATGTAATAGATTGTATCTTCATCAGTCATCGATGGCAGATTGCCACTGCTGATCTCATTCATTAGACCACCAGCATAAGCTGAAACAGTTGCTTTGTAAGAGTTCTTTCTCGATTTTTCAATGTATTTAGTAACAGCAGGCACAGCTATGACTAGTAACAATCCTAAAATTATAATAACAGCAAGTAATTCAATTAATGTAAAACCTTTTTTACTTTTTATTTTCCCTCTTTTGTTCATACTCATATTGGGTAAGCAAATAATCATCAGTCATACCCGAGATGAAATCTAAGATAATTCTAGCATTTGGATTATTATTTTTATAGTCTTCGTTCATATGCTTGACAAAGTTTCTGTAAATGAAACTATCATAATTTTTACTTTCTAAATCTTCTAGATATTTGTAGTATAGATAAGTTATTTGTTTTTCATACTTTTCTAAATCTTCGGCGCTGTTGGCTTTTTCATAGATGTGTTTATAATTAAAGTTCTTTAGCTCATCTAAGGCTTTAAAAACTTTTTCACTCATCGCAATATAGTTTTTACCGTAACTGTTTTCAATGATATCGGTAACAATTGTGTTAACTATTTTACTGTTAGTATCACCTAGGACATCGGTTATTTGTTTAGGTAAATCTTCACGCTTTAATATTCCAACTTGAATAGCATCTTCGATATCTCTGCCAATATAACCGATAACATCGGCAATGCGCACCACGCAACCTTCGAGAGTCATTGGGTGCTGCGTCTTAGCTATTTGACTGTTATAGTAGCTTCCTTCATATTCTTTTAGAAAATCTTCTTTCGTCTTTTTTACTGGTCTATAGATATTGTCAATTATCTCACCATTGTGACACATAATAGCATCCATAACCTGGACCGAGATATTACTTCCCTCACCATTTTTATCAAGAACCATCATTACTCTAAGACTTTGAATATTATGTAAAAAGTTCTGTCCTAATTCTTTTTGGGAAATCTTATTTAAAACTTTTTCCCCTAGATGACCAAGCGGTGTATGCCCAAGATCATGTCCTAGAGCCGCAGCTTCGATCAAGTCTTCATTAAGTGATAACATCCTTCCAATTGTTCTAGCTATTTTACTGACAAACTGAACATGGATCATACGATGACTGACATGGTCATTGTGTTCATATGAAAAGACTTGAGTCTTATCAATATATCGACTGTAAGAAAGTGAATAAATTATCCTGTCTGCATCATGAAAAAAAGCCGGACGCATATCTTCCTTTTCTTCCTTAAGTCTAATTACGTCCTGGCTTTTACAAGCATATTTACTGAGATGTTTTTCACGCTCTAAAACGTCGTTACTAATTCTCTCTATCATCATTTACCTTTCTCATCATCGAGTAATCACCAACCTTAAATGGCAACTCCTCACGAATGTAAACTATCTCTTCTGGATGTCTTGCAACATCGATAGTTTCCATATTTTCATTATACAACTCTTTGACGATAAATCTATAATTTTTTCCCTCTGGAGTAAATATTTCTACTTTATCACCAGTTCCAAAATAATTACGTTGAGTAAGTTTTATTAGGTCATTTTCTTGGGATAAAATTAGTCCTAAATACTCCTGGTTAGACATCTCTTGTCTTCCCGAATAATACTGATCACTCTCATCTGCTTCTTTTTCAAGATAATGGGTACTAGTTGTGCGATTAGCTACACTCGATAGTCTTTTTTCTTCGGCTGCTAGAATTTCTTCGTCTAAATTACCATCATAGTAGCTATCGATTATCTTGCGATAAGAACCGATAACTGTTGCTAAGTAATATAGCGATCTCATTCTTCCTTCGACTTTTAAGCTTTTAACACCTATCTCAATTAAACTAGCTATCTGCCTGCTTAAGTTTAAGTCATTTGTTGCCATTGTAAAACTTTTTTCTTCATCGGCATCAAATGCAAAACGACATATTTGAGCACATCCCCCACGGTTAGCATCACGATTAGTAAAATAGTTGGAAAGACAACATCTCCCACTGTAGAAAGTACACATTGCTCCGTGAATAAAAACCTCGATATCCACTCCGGTTTTATCAATTATCTCTTTTATTTCATTAAGTGATAACTCTCTAGCTAAAACTACTCTGTCTATTCCTTCACTCTTTAAATAATTGACAGCTTGATAGTTTGAAGTAGAGTTCTGCGTCGATGTATGAACTTCGACATCATATTTACTTTTAATATGACTAATAATAAATGGATCACTGACAATAAAAGCATCTATTCCAGCTTCGTAAACTTCTTTAATATACTCGTCTACTCCATCTAAATCTTCATTGTGAAAAACGATGTTAAGGGTCAGATAAACTTTCTTTCCTAGGGCATGTGCAAAATCACACCCCTCTTTTATTTCTTCGAGTGAAAAGTTTTGAGCATTGGCCCTAAGTCCATATTCTCTACCCCCTATATAGACAGCATCTGCTCCATATAAAAGAGTAACTTTCAATCTTTCTAAATCTCCAGCCGGAGATAATAATTCTATTCTATTTTGCATTTTTACCTACCTTGAAAATAGTCTTCTTAAAGTAGAAACCAGTATCGCTACCAATTAGTGTTTCAACTTCGTCTAAAACTGTTTTATCTCCTTCTAAATAATTCTTAGTTAGTTCTAATAACTTTTTAAACTGTCTATCATCTAACCCGTCTTTTCTAATAATTCCATAATCTATATCAGTATCCAAAATAACTGATCCATTGATAAAGTTATCACTCATAAAGACTGTTCCTTCTTGCTTGTCTTCGACAAGATAAGATTTTTCTTTATCTTTGACAACTGTTCTAATTTGATCTTTTTCTTTGTTAATACTCTTATAAAAGTTATCAAGTAAATGTCTTCGGCTAAATGACATAATGGCTCTTCCATATAAATTTGCCATTAGAGTACTCTTTGTTTTACTCTTAATTTCAAGCATTTCCTCAAGAGTTATCTCTGCTGATAAATAGGCATATTTAACCCCTTTATCAAAATAGTAATTAACTGTTTGATAGTTAGTTACCATGTGTGTTTGATTCCATACTAAATCAAGCTTAATATCGTTTTCTTTGACTAATTGCATAATAGCTTGATCATAGAATAAAATAGCTTTTACACTAGTTTTAGCTAACTCTTTTAAAGCAGCTAATAACTCATCCATTTCTTTATTAAAAATATTTTTATTAATACTGATAAAAACTTCTTTTGAAGTACTGTTTATCAGTTTTTTTATTTCTTCTAAATTTAAGTTAATTCCGCTATGTACTGCAAAACCCTCAAGTCCAACAATGATTGCATCATAATGGTCACTTAAGTTTAAGTCTTCTAATTTATCTGGAATAATAATTATCTTCATGTCCACCTCTTCTTACATTATATCTTATTTACTACAATAAATAAAATAGACATAGTCTATCTTATTTGAAAATATTTTTGATTACTATTTAGTTCTATTCCTTTAGCTCTAGCTAGTTCATCTATTGTTAGCAAGGCATAACCATTATCAATTAGATATTTAGATGCCCTAATAGCTGCTCTTACTGATGTTGGATATATATCATGTAATAAAATGATGTTCCCGTCTCCAGCACCAGCTATGATGTTTTTGTAGACTGCATCTTCATTGCGATGCTTCCAATCGAGCGTATCGACGTTCCATATAATTTCATGTAGACCTGTCTTTTGACGAATATCATTGTTAGTTGATCCATAAGGAGGTCTATAACAGTTTGGCATTAAACCAATTTCTCTTTTGACAGCATATCCAGTTCTATCTATTTCATCTTTAACATTATCAAGTGATAATCTTAAAAAATTTCGATGAGTATAAGAATGCCCACATATTTGATGACCTTCGCTATACTGTCTTTTTAATACATTACTATGCTCTGCTACTCTGGCTCCTAGTAAAAAGAAAGTATACCTAGCATCCGAAGTTTTAGCATAGTTAAGCAAGTCTAAACTATCTCTCGATGGTCCATCATCAAAAGTAATAGCAATCATTTTTTTACCAGCAAAAGCACTTAAATCACGAACTCTTGGGATAGTAACACTGTTATCTTCTTCTTTAAATTTGTATAAGTCACTTCTTATAAATGTTCGAATATCTTCTTTACTGATGGTAATAGCAGAACTACCAACTGACCAAGGTGCTACTTGATATGGTGGAAACATGATGTTCAAACCATTTTCATCAAAATAGAAATGCTGAAAGTTTTCTATTTTCTCACTAGTTCCATCATTTAAGAATTCTTCATAAACTTCGGATCCTTCTTTTTTAAATTCATTTCTAAGATATATCTTAGATAATCTAGATAAATCTTCCAAATAGTCTTCTTTAAAGAAATAATCAGCTTCAAGCTCTTCGCCCTTATCATCGTCATAGTAGTATGTATAGTAATATTCATCAGCATGATTTTGTCCTACATATTTATAGACATTAAATGTTACAAAGTGATATTTACCATGTATTTTAGTTTCATAGTTAATCAGTAATTCATATTGAAAATCATCTTTTTTATCTTTTAACTCGCTAAAAAAATCTCTCTTTTCTTTAGAGACCATTTCTTTAACTTTTTTACTGATCGATTTAGGTAATTTATTTGGCGCAAAGATAGTCATGTTGTAATTATCAGTATAGGTACTAACATTTTTTATTTTGTAATTTCTTCCTGAAAAGAAAAAAACAAAAAAGATGACTACAGCGATAATTAATAATAAACTAACTAATAGTATTTTCTTTTTTGTATCCATCTTATACCTCTTTCTTAGTACTGACAGCTAGACCGTCACCTACTTCAACAAAATCAGTTGAAAAGTTTTCGTGTTCTTCTAAAAAAGTTCGATAAGCTTTTATTTTAGTAACTAGTGAACGTAGGTTTTTGTTTTCAATATCTTCTTCTGGCATATCGACATAACCGTGAAAATTCATGTTATCGGTAATGATATATCCATCATTTTCAAGATTGTTTTCAAAATAGTTGAAGATATTCTTGTTTTGTCCTTTGGCTGCATCGATAAAAATTAAATCAAATTTATCTTTTATACCAGTTGTTAAGGCATCGCTAAAGACTAGTGTTATTCTCTCTTCCAAGTCAAATTTTTTAATATTTTTAACTGCTTCTAAATAGCGATGTTCATCTCTTTCGATACTGACAATCTTAAGGCTCGGATTAGCCAGAGCCATCATGATGGCTGAATAACCAATAGCGGTTCCCACTTCTAGGACATTTTGCACTTTATGCTTGATGACAAAGTTAGTCAAATAATTTATTCCATCATCGTTCATGATTGGAACATTTTCTTCTCGAGCATAGTTTTTAAGTTCTTTAATCATTGAATAACTTTGTTCTACCATTGTATCCATTCTCCTTTAGCCTTGATATCGGCTACTTTAGCTAGATGTTCTTCATATGTTTTAGTGAAGAATACTCGTCTGTATTTATCTGCTACAAAGTATAAATAATCACTTGTCGTTGGATTTAGAGTTGCATCGATTGCCGAAAGCGAAGGATTAGCAACAGGTCCAACTGGCAATTTTCCAGCCATCGAAGCTGGTCTAGTGTTATACATGTTAACACCGTTTATTTCATGAATAGTTAGATCGCGCTCTGACATTTCTAAGCGAGCTCCATAGTAAGTAGTGACATCACTACCAAGAGACATTTTCTTAGTTAATCTATTTTCAAAAACCCCAGCGATTAACTGTCTATCAGTTTGACGAACACCCTCTAACTCGACTATTGATGCAAGTGTAAGTGTGCGATGAACTAATTTAGGATCTTCATTTAAAACAGTTTTATATTTGTTTAATGTTTTCTCCATAGCCCCAAGCATTTCTTTAAATATATCTTCGACTGTTACCTCAGCATTTTTAAAGAAATAAGTATTAGGATAAAGATAACCCTCTAACGAATAGAAAATATAAGGATTTTTTATATCTTCACCAATGAACCAATACTTAGCAATTAGACTTTCTAGATATTCTTGATTCTTTAGTAAGTTGTATACATCGTCAGTAGTATTATTAGTATGTGAGGCAATGATATCAGCAACTTGTTTGATGTTTAAACCTTCTTTAAAGGTTATCTCTATTTGATCTTTGTTGTATGAATTACCTTTACGAAGTTCTTCTATCAAGTCTTCAAGTGACATATTTTGACGAAGTTCATAAGTACTAGCTTTGATATCGTTTATCTTCATAAGTCTTAAATAAACATAGACAAACTGATCACTTTTAACTAGTTTCTTTTCTTTTAGTATTTTAGCTACTGATTTACTGGTACTTCCACTTGGAATAACGACTTTTATTATACTATCATTCTTTTTATCTACGGCTGAAACATTATAACGCCAAAAAATGCCGAGCACCAAGACGGCTGCTAGCATCACAAAGAAAAAAACAATGATGACATTGCGTAATAGTTTCATATAAATACTACTCAGTTTCTCCAGCTGCGCTTACTGTTTCTCTAATTTTTTCTTGAAGTGCTCCAAGAATTGAATCAATTATCTTCCATTCTCTTTCAGATTCAATTGGCTCTAATCTAGTTACACCCTTAGTAGGATCTTGGGCTGGGTCATAAGTCGAAGCAAAAACTTGGATATTCCCCTGCTCATCCTTACTATTATCCGTATATACCATATAACTCTTATTAGTTTCTTCTGAGTCGAAAGTAAATAAAATGTCACAGACTATTTCTCTACCATCTTCATTAATTACTTTAAATGTGTTGTTTTCCATATTTTCTCCTTATTTTCTATCTAAATATGACTGTAATATTATCGTCGCAGCCACTCCGTCGATTACCTGTTTACGTTTAGCTCTGGAAGCATCACCTGCAATTAACATGCGCTGAGCTTCTCTTGTCGATAAACGTTCATCGATAAGGTGTACTTTAAGCGATAATCTATCTTCTATTTTTTTAGCAAAGTCCTGAGATAAAAGAGCCTTTTCTCCTAGACTTCCATCCATATTCTTAGGTAAACCCAAGACTATTTCATCAATTTTCTTTTCTTTGACTATGATAGCAATTTCATCAATTAACTTATCGTAGTTGCCATCGTGTCTTAAAGTTCCATTGCTACTTGCAATCATTCCTAAAGCATCGGAAGTTGCAATACCCAAGGTTTTACTTCCTAAATCTAATCCTAAATACTTCATTATTTCTTTCTTGCACACTCTAGGAGCATAACTTCAAGAATCTTAGTTCTTTCAATCGAAGTAATCTTTTTACGGGCATCGCGATGTGATGAAATATAGCCAGGATCTCCACTTGTGAGATAACCTATCAGCTGATTCATCGGATTATAACCGCGTTCTTCGAGAATGTAAAAAACTTCCTCAAGAACATTCTTGATTCGCTCTCTTTCAAATTCATCAACATTATATACACTGGTTGCGTCAATCACATCAATCACCTACCTTAGGTCAATTTTAACACTTATTATATTTATAATCAAGAATTAACTACTTACCTTCATCGCTGCTAAATAGATGAAGAAAGCACTTAAAATGAATGATATTATAAAGCCATTTATCTTTTCTATAGTACTGCTTTTATACTTAACTCCGACGGCCATTGTCGCGGTAATCCCACCAATTAATCCACCGATATGAGCAAAGTTATCTATACCTGGGACCATGAATCCAAACATTAAGTTAACGACGATAAGCGGAATAATTTGACTCTTTAGTGCGCCACTTAAATAAACACGGTAATGATAACCAAAATATAACAGTGATCCCATTAGTCCAAATAGTGCACCACTAGCTCCAGCACTAATAACATTAGTATCGTTTAGGGCAATTGATAACAAACTTCCTAAAAAGCCACTAAAGAGATATATGACAATATATCTAGTTTTACCCATGTAACTTTCAATCTGTGTACCAATTATATGTAGTGAATACATATTGACAATCAAATGAACTAAATTGACATGAGCAAACATCGATGTAAATAATCGGTAATACTCTTTACCATTAATAACAGCTAAACTGTTAACTCCCATACTAGATACCATATCATAACTAGATACGGCAAAAAGAATAAACAAAGCAATGTTGATAGTCATAATTATTTTTGTAACAATTGCTGGTTTTTCTTTAAAAACATTATTGACGCGATCAGCATCATTTTTATTCTTACGATTTATATCGGCAGTAATCTTCATAAATAATTGCATCCCCTCTTCAGTAAATTTAAGTTTCTTTTTCATATCGGGAAACTTTTCATTTAAGACTAAATTAGTTGCCACATCTCCATCTTTTTCCAATGTAACAAAAGATATATTCTTTTGCTCAGGGACACTAACTTTTTTATCTAAATCAGTAAAGATACTTAGAACTGGCATTTTTAAAGTAAAGGTTTTCTTTTTAATCTTAGATACTACTCTCTTTGTTTTAAATAGGTCATAAGAGAATTGTTCTTCATTGATAATGCGATTTGAAACTATTCTAACTATCTTGTAATCATCACTTTCAAGATTCTCAAGCCAAATCTCATTTTCTGCTCCCTGAAGAATAATTGGGTTGTAATTTTTCTCAACGATAAAATAATGAAGCATCTTCATAATTATTTCGTTTTTCTCATCTATTGTATGTTCCATATTTCTCTCCTTCCTACTAATAAAAGTATATATTATTTAACTATTAAAATAAATAAATTTATAGATTATTACATATTTTTTCAAAGTCTTGTGGCACCTTAACTTCAAAGCTTAACTGTTCCTTGCTACGTGGATGTTTAAATGCTATATAGTATGAATGTAGCATTTGACCAAAATCTTTATCGATAATATTTTTACCGTATAAAATATCGTTAGTTATTGGAAAATCGATATAGGCCATGTGAACTCTTATTTGATGGGTTCGTCCTGTTTCAAGTGTGCATTCAAGCAAAGTGTTATTAGGAAAACGCTCTAAAACTCTAAAGTGTGTCACTGCTTCTTTACTGTTAGTTGCGGTAACAGCCATCTTTTGGCGATTAGCTTCATCTCTTCCAATCGGAGCATCGACCGTTCCGGTCTCATGCGGAATAATGCCATCGACCAAAGCAAGGTATTTGCGAACAACTTTCTTTTTAGCCATCATTTCAATTAGTTTTTGGTAAGCAAATTCACTTTTAGCGACAATCATCAAACCACTGGTATCTTTATCGAGGCGATGAACTATCCCTGGGCGATCTTCATCTCCAGGCATATCACCCATTGCCAAAAGCGCGTTGACCAAAGTTCCACTCATGTTACCTGGGGCTGGATGAACAACCATGCCACTAGCTTTGTTTATTACCATCAAATCTTCATCTTCATAGACAATATCAAGTGGTATATCTTCGGCAACTATCTCATTTGATTCAGGAACTAACTCAGGCATTGTTATAACATCACCTTCGGCAAGACGATAATTTTTTGTAATAGTTTGATCATTAACTTTAATTTCATCAATCATATTTTGAATTTTAGTTCTACTGACCGATAACTCTTCGGCAAGAAATGTATCGATTCGCTCACCTGTTTTATTTACTTCTATTTTCATGATACTCCTTATAAAATTCCCATAATATTAACATAGCCCCAAACACAATAAATGTATCAGCTAAATTAAAGATAGGCATTTGATTACCAAATAATTTGAAACTGACAAAGTCAACGACATAACCATTTATCAAACGATCGACAAAGTTTCCTAGAATTCCTCCGACAAGCAAAGCGTAAGACCAAAATGATAAACGATCGACCGATACTTCATCTCTAATTAATCTAGATATGACAATTAATATAGCTGCCGTAATCATTAGTAAAAAGAAACGCTTATCAGCTAAAATACCAAAAGCTGCCCCACTATTCTTCGATAAATCTAAACTTAAAAAATTATTTATGATAACTATTTCATTTTTAAAAAACTTAAGAGCAATTAACTTACTTATTTGATCAATAATAAGCAGGATAAATCCCATTATATATATTCTATTTTTAGTATATTTCATAATATAGTTCCTTCTTTCCAGTAGCTAAATTATAGCATATTTTAAGCACAAAAAAAACTCTTCGCAGAGCTATTTTTAATTTGGTGACCAGTACGGAATTCGAATCCGTGAATGCCGCCGTGAAAGGGCGGTGTGTTAAGCCACTTCACCAACTGGCCACTTATAATGGCGCCTCAACTAGGACTTGAACCTAGGACCCCTTGATTAACAGTCAAGTGCTCTAACCAACTGAGCTATTGAGGCACAAAGAAATTATATAATAATTAACCAGTAATTGCAAGTCAAAAATATATAATTTGATAATTTAGAGCTTAAAATTACTGCTCTCATTACTTTTCAAAAAAAAGTCAAACACGAAGGTTTGAACTGATTACTTCAATATGGTGGGCCTGGGGGGACTTGAACCTCCGACCTCACGCTTATCAGGCGTGCGCTCTAACCACCTGAGCTACAAGCCCATACTGAAAAATAATACTACTAAATCTTATAATAAAATGACTGAAATTGCAAGCCTTTTTAGCTATTTTAATAATTCAATAGTTATTTTTCGATATTTATTGGCTCTACTTCACCAAATTTTAAGTAATTTAAGCTTAATTTAGCACTTGTTACATTGCTATCATAGTGTTTAGCTAGTTCACTAATATCCATTTCAATACTACTTATTGTCTTATTGGTATAAACAAGATTAATTGTATTTATAGATTTGTTATCAAGTCTAATGGCTGGATCAAAAATACTTAGCATGGCACTAGTTGTAATTTCATAGCGGTTTTTACTTTTAGAAAATAAACTAGCATTAATTATTTTTTCAATTAGATCAGTATTGAAATAATTAAAGTACATAATTGGGTATTCAGCTAATTCCCATTTGTCACCATTTTGAATTAGGGCAACATCATCAATAGTAAAATAATTCTGAATTTGTCCCTTATTAGTAACGGCAAAGATATCTTTGTTACTATTTTTCTTACCACTATATACATAGGTCGAATCATCAACAACTAGTGAATAACTGTATTCAAAATTCTTTTTATCGATAGTTTCAAATCCTTCGAGTGTTACCTCTTCGTAATCTGGTTTGTTTTGTGGTTTAACATTGGTCGCTTTTTGTCTTGATGTAAGTGTCATAAACAAAAGAATAAACATCAGTGCATAAAAAACGACATTAAATATTAATTTAAATTTATCGCCAGTGAATCTTTCTTTTAATGTTTCAATTTTATTTTCCATTAAATACTTTACCAATAAAGTCGGCTTTGGAACGACCGTTAAAGAATTCTTTGACTGTCATCTTGCGACTCCCCTCATATTTTATTTCTTTAATAATTATATCATAGTCTAGGCACGAGACAAACATTTTATCATCCTCGATATCCGTGATTATGCCAGTGGTTGAAGACGCTCTATCACTTAGTTCTAACTCATAAAACTTGATAACTTTTCCATCTAAAATAGCATATGCTCCAGGAAAGGGATTTAGTCCCCTAATTTGATTAAATACCTGACGAGCTGGTTTATTAAAATCGACTAGTTCATCTTCTTTTTTTAGGTTGTAAGCATAGGTTGCCTGGCTATGATCTTGACCATGTCTTTCATTTGTTCCAGCGATAATTTTAGGAAGAGTCTCTTTTATTAGAGCTGCTCCGACTTCACTTAATTTGTCATGAATAGTACCTACGGTATCACTATCAGTAATAACTACTTCTTTAGCACAAATCATGTCACCTTCGTCCATCTTTTCATCCATGTACATGATTGTCACACCAGTTTTTTCTTCACCATTTATAATACTTCGATGAATCGGTGCCCCACCACGCAACTTTGGAAGGAGTGACGCATGAATATTGATACATCCATATTTTGGTGCATCTAATATCTCTTTTGGAATAATTTGTCCGTATGCACAGGTCACAATAACATCAGCATTTGTATCAAGTACTGCTTGATAATTACTTCTAATTTTCTCTGGCTGGAGAACTTTAATAGCTTTATCTAGTGCTAACTGTTTAACCGGTGAATATATTACTTTCCCACGATTACCTGCTTTATCAGGCTGTGTTACAACTGCGACAACATCATAATTATTGATTAAAACTTCAAGGGGTCTAGTAGCAAACTCAGGTGTTCCCATAAATACTACTTTAATTTTTTCCATCTTTATCACCTACTTCATTATATAGTATTTTAATAAAAAGAAAAAGAGCTATTATCTAGCTCTATCTTCTAAAACTTGTAACTGTGCTTCTTCTTCGGCTAATTTTAATCTGTCTGCTTCAACAATATTACTAGGGGCTTTAGCTAGATAATTTTCATTAGCTAGTAAAGCTTTTCTTTTAGCAATAATGGCTTTCAAATTTTCTATTTCTTTATTTAACTCTTCGACATTTAATGTACTTTGTTGCTGATAAACAATCGCTATTCTTTCTGATTTATAAACAATTTGTTCTTCGCTTAACTGAGCTAAATTTTCTTCTTTTATCTTAAGCTGACTAAAGTATATATCTCTTAGGTCATCGCTAACTTGTACCATCACTTTAGCATCTTTAGTAACACTATTTTTAGCTTTCATATTTCTGATTGCAACTATGTCAGCAATAACTTTTTCAACTAGTTCCATTTCTTCATCGTAAGAAGATGATACAACTGGATATGTCTCTTCAGAGATAAAGTCTTGATCTTTGATAAGTAGTTTAGCATATATTTCATCACAAACATGTGGCATAAATGGTGATAACATAACTAAAATATCTTTAAGAACTGTCAATAAGACTGTTTTACTAGTACTTGATTCAGTATTTTTTGTAAGTTCAATATACCAGTCACAATAATCGTTCCAAATAAATTCATAAAGCATGTTTCCAGCTGTATGAAACTCATACTTATCCATAGCTTTTTGAACATTTTTAATCACGTTATTACGTTTTGTTAATATCCATTTATCACTAAGGGATAGTTCATCCATTGTAAGATCTTCTTTGCTAATTCCTTCGGTTTTCATGAAGACAAAACGTGAAGCATTCCATAGTTTGTTGATAAAATTCCATGTCGAAGCAACTTTCTCTTCGTCAAATCTTAAGTCTTGTCCTGGTGCAGTACTGGTCGTTGCAAAGAATCTAAGTGAGTCCGCTCCATACTGGTCAATGACATCCATCGGATCTATTCCATTACCAAGTGATTTACTCATCTTACGGCCTTCTTTATCACGAATAAGTCCGTGGATTAAACAATCTTCAAAAGGTCTTTGACCAGTAAAGTGTAACCCTTGAAAAGTCATACGATTAACCCAAAATGGAATAATGTCATAACCTGTAACTAGTACATTACCTGGATAATATCTTTTAAAGTCAGCTGTTTCTTCAGGCCAGCCTAGTGTTGAAAACGGCCACAGAGCACTTGAGAACCACGTATCTAAAACATCTGGATCTCGCACCCAACCATCACCTTCTGGTGCTTCTTCGCCAACATAAACTTCTTCTTCACGGTACCAAGCAGGTATTTGATGTCCCCACCATAACTGTCTAGATATACACCAGTCATATGTTATTTCCATCCAGTGATTCATAATTTTTTCAAATCTACTTGGAACAAAATTAACTTTGTTTTTCTTATCTTTTTGATTTTCTAGTACTCTATCAGCAAGTGGCCTCATTTTAACAAACCATTGTTTAGATAAGTATGGCTCAATCATGACATTTGTACGCTCTGAGTGTCCAACGCTATGAACCATCTTTTCAACTTTTAGTAAATTGCCACTAGCTTCGAGTTCTTTGACAACTTCCTCTCGACAAGCAAAGCGATCCATTCCAGCATATTTACCAGCTTTGTCGTTCATCTTTCCATCATTGTCGATAACAACTACTCTTTCGAGATTATGTCTATTACCAACTTCAAAATCGTTAGGATCATGAGCCGGAGTTATTTTAACAACACCCGTTCCAAACTCTGGATCAGCATGTTCATCAGCGATAATCGGAATAAGTTTACCAACAACAGGCAAAATGACATTTTTACCTATCATCTCTTGATAACGTTCATCATTTGGATTAACTGCTACTGCTACGTCTCCAAACATTGTCTCAGGTCTCGTAGTTGCTAAAACTAAATACTGATTACTATCTTCTAAAAAATACTTTATGTGATAGAAAGCCCCTTCGACATCTTTATATATAACTTCTTCATTTGAAAGAGCTGTCATCGCTTCAGGATCCCAGTTAATAATACGTTCTCCGCGATATATTAAACCATCTTCGTAAAGCTTGATAAATACATGATTGACAGCTTTGTTTAAGCCCTCATCTAAAGTAAATCTTTCTTTCGAATAATCTAGGTGCAACCCTAGTTTTCCCCATTGCTGACGAATACTTTCACTGTATTCCTTTTTCCAATCCCAAGCATATTCAAGCCATTTATCTCTATCTAATTGACGAGGAGCTATTCCCATTTCTTTAAGTCTAGCATCTACTTTAGCCTGCGTTGCAATACCAGCATGATCCATTCCAGGAAGCCAAAGAACATCATAACCCTTTAGTTTTTTATATCTAATTATTATATCTTGAAGTGTTACGTCCCAAGCATGTCCTAAATGTAATCTCCCAGTGACATTTGGTGGTGGTATAACAATACAAAATGGCTCTTTACTTAAATCTTTTCCAGACTTAAACAAATCAGCCTCTAGCCAAGCTTGATACTTGTTTTCTTCTACTTCTCTATGATTATATTTTTTATCTAACATAGTATTCTCCCTTCATAGTAAGTTAATGTTTTACTCATTACTTTATTATATGATTCTATTTTATTTTCATTGTATTTGATGTCTTCAACATAAAGTATAAAATACTTATTTTCAGATAATATTTCAAAACTTTCTTTAAAATTTATGTCGTATAGAAATGCTAAACGTTGCATAATTTTATCTGCTTGATTATTTATATCGTTACTATCTATCGATTTCTCTAGTAGGAAGTCCTCCATTACTTTAGGACTAGGATCATCATCAAAATAATCTCTAAAATTATCGACTGCTACTCTAAAGATATCAATCTTATCGGCATCTCTAATCATTTTACTAAAGAGCTTTTCTCGCTCATTTAAATCTTCTTCTAGATATAGACGATTGTGGTTAAAGATTGCCCTGTTTACTAGAGTTTTTTCTTCTTCATTTAAACCGAGCTCTTCTAAAACATTTCTTTCAGCAATTACTTCACATGATTTTATTGCATGATTGTAATTAAAATCTGAATAGCTGCCTGTTTCAATTAACTGAGGAAATCTTCCAGCATCATGGAAGAAAGCAATTACCAAAGCTAAGTATCTATCTCTTTCATTTAACTTTAGTTTTTCACAAAGTAAATTCATTACCTTGGCTACCTCGTGAGTATGAACATTTTTTAAAGCAACGTGTTTCTGGCTCAAATTGTAACTACTGACATATTCATCAAACTTCTTCTCTAATTCTTCGTATAACACTATTTCCTCCAAATAAAAATCATTCATCCCAAAGGACGAATGATCGTGGTACCACCTTAATTACTTCTCTTTACTATAACGCATTACCGGAAAAACTTACTAAGCTCAGTCTTTCAACTCCCTTGCTACAAATCATGCTCTCATTTCTAGGTTTACACCAAACACCCAGTCTCTTTAAAATTACTGCATGACCCCTCAAGATCAAAGTTCTAGAGTAATTATATACAAATAAGCCTTGTTTGTAAAGTTATTTTATAACATACGGTGATGTTTTAGTACCTTCACCACTATCAATTAAAGCGGCTTTATTGATAGTTACGACGATATTGTAACTAATAGACACATTGTTGACTAGTTCTGGAGTGACAGTATAGTCACCATTTATGACATTGATAGTTGAACCAAATTGATCAGGCGAAGCATTATTAGGATTTAAGGTCCATATTTTTTGAGTAAGTCCCTGTTGTGAATAAAGCTCCCCTACTCTGAAAAGTCCTACTTTATACATTTTAACTTTACCTGGATCAGTACAAGTTGTTGTAAAGAATGAATCGTTAGTTTTCATGATTGTATCATTTATAACGTCATTACAGAAATATCCATCGACTAGTAGTGTTTTAGCTGCGGCAGAGAATTTATTATATTCAGTCGTATTTAAATATTGCTGTATATCACTACTTGAAAAATCAAAAGTAGTCTCATCAAATTTCATAGCAGTTCCAGTATAACGATTAACTCTGACGTTACCATCGACGTCTTTACCCATTATTCTAAAGGCTGCATTTGCTCCTCCATAATTAAGATAAACATATTCTCCAGCTGGTCTACTATCGATAGTTTGACCTTTTTCCCCTTTGTAATCTGGTTCAATTATATATGGATCGGCTTGTGTTCCTGTTCCCTTTAACAATTCAACATCAGCAGCAAAAGTAATAACAGGAATAACCATTCCATAACTGTGAGATAGCTTATCAAATAAGTTCATATTATCCTGAGTAAAGGCTACGTTTGTTCCGGCTGCTCCCTCACTCAAAGTCCAACGATTTAGTATTCCACTTCCTGTTGGATGTTTAATCTTACGAGCTTCATAAGCACTTAATAGTCCAATTTTTGACTTGACTACTTTGGCTGGATTAGTAGCAGTCGGTAAATCAAAGTTTGCACTAGGGGTTGTATCATAATTACTGATTGTCAGATACTCTTCATGATTTTTTAAGGTTGGTAAATAGACATTTTCAAGCCATTTTGAAATAGTACTTCCAACATAATTATTATTTTGTTTAGCATTAAACGGAAGAGCTGCAGTGTAATCTAGACTTAAGACCTTGACTGTTTCTTGCAACTCGTCATAGCTGACAATTTGCCAAAGACCACCAGAATAGTATAAGTATTTATTTAAAGCCTTAACTGGATCATTGGTAATATATACTACATTTACATCTCTAGTTGTTTGAGCACTATTTACTTTGACAGCATTATACAAAGTATTAGCTTCATTTTTAGTGTAAGCAATACAGTTAGCTACATCATCTACTCCTTTAATATAATCGCTAGTACTAGGAACTTGATCAGAACATTTAAGTTTAAAAAATGTTTCAATCTTACCTCTAGTATTTTTAACTCTTATCTTAGTCGAAGTTATACTACAAGTAGTTCTCTTATCTTTATATTCTTTGATGTAGTCCCTACTAACTAAATCAGTCAAGGTAAACTCAGCACAACCATTTTGTGTTGCTGGTCCCATCTTATCTTTAAGTGTTCCGGCATATACTTTAGATGCCTCTTCAATCATCATGTAATAATTATCAAACTTCTTAGTATTATTATTTAACATAAGTTTAGAAAGCGTAGGAAAAACAATCATAAGAACTAAACCAATGATTACTACTACACCAATTACTTCAATTAAAGTAAAACCTTGTTTCTTCAAACTAAACCACCTCTATTATATATAATTATACCACCCTTTATAAAAAATAATAGTTAAAAATTACTATTCATTGACATAAAAAAAGACTTAGGAATTTATTAATTCCTCAAGTCTTTTTACTTCTTCGATTAACTCTTTATTTTTAGCATCGTATTTATCTAAAATTTTTCTTTTATTTAGTAACTCTTGCTGACAATATTCTAAATAAGTTTTAGTTTTTTCTTTCATCAGTACTGGCCCAAGAAATAACTCTTTTTCACTATAACTGCGACTGCCCTTTTCTAAAACAATGATGGTATAGTATTTACCTTTATCATAGACTACTTCTTCATCAGTTATATAAAAACCTTTATTGGTTATATATTTGCGAAAGTCTGCGACTTCTGTATGTGGTGAAACAATCAATTTATTGACACTTTTTAGAAGATGATAATCTTCTTCGATAATATTTTGCATTGTCGCATTACCCATTCCAGCGATGATGACTGTATCAACTTTTTCATCGATGGCTTTTAAGCCTGGAGCTAAAACTACTTGAATATTATCAAGTCCTGCTCGTTTGATATTTCTTCTAGCTACTTCTAGTGGTTCTTTGGCAATATCTGAAGCAATCAACTTTTTGCCTGCTTGGGCTAAATGAATACTTAGCAGCCCATGATCACAGCCGACATCCAATATAAACATAGAATCCTTGGCATGGTTAGCCAAGGATTTTAATCTTTTTGATATCATTAGTCGATTAGAAAATCCTTAAGTTTTCTACTTCTAGATGGATGTCTAAGCTTTCTTAGCGCTTTGGCTTCAATCTGACGAATACGCTCACGCGTTACTCCAAAAATTTGACCAACTTCTTCAAGAGTTAAACATTGTCCATCATCTAGTCCGAAGCGAAGGCGTAAAACTTTTTCTTCTCTATCAGTCAAAGTAAGTAGGACATCTGAAAGTTCATTTTTAAGCATTTCCATTGTTGTATATTCTTCTGGTGACATAGTATTTACATCTTTGATAAAGTCTCCAAGATGTGAATCATCTTCTTCACCAATTGGTGTTTCAAGTGAGACTGGATCTTGTGAAATCTTATATATTTCTCTGACCTTCTCAACTGTAATTCCAAGTTTCTTAGCAAGCTCATCATCGCTTGGTTCACGGTTTAATTCCTGTGTTAACTGACGCTGAACACGTGCTAACTTATTGATTGTTTCGACCATATGTACTGGAACTCTGATAGTTCTAGCTTGGTCAGCAATAGCTCTTGTTATCGCTTGACGTATCCACCAAGTAGCATAAGTTGAAAACTTAAACCCTTTAGAAAAGTCAAACTTTTCAACAGCTTTCATAAGTCCAATATTACCTTCTTGAATTAGATCTAGGAATAACATTCCACGTCCAACATATCTTTTAGCAATACTGACAACTAGACGAAGGTTTGACTCGGCCAACATCTGTTTAGCACGTTCATCACCATCTCCAGCTAATCTAGCATATTCGAATTCTTCTTCAGTTGTCAAAAGATTAATTCGTCCAATTTCTTTCAAGTACATTCTAACTGGGTCATTGATTTTAATATCCTTAGAAAAAGTTAAATCTTCGACCACTATTTCTTCCGGAGTTTCACTTTCCTTGACATCATTATCCGCTGAATCAGAGATAACATCAATTTGGTTATCAACTAACGCATTGTATAAATCATCAAGTGTATCACTATCGACATCTAGTCCCTTTAACTCATCCGCTATTTCTTCATAAGTTACAAAACCATTTTCTTTACCCTTTTTAATCAGGTCTGCTTTTCGCTCATCAATAGTTTTAATTAAATCTAACATTCTACTCCCCTATTCTCAATCTTCTTATCTTATCACTGATTTTTGCCTTCTCAATCGGATCTTGTTCTTCTTCAATTAATTTCTTTAGGCGTGATACTTCTTGCCTCTTTACATATTCATCAATTACTCCGATTAAATCATCTACCAATTGATCAGTGATTGGAAAATCAAAATTCTCTGCAACTACTTTATTATACATTTCTAATAAATCATCTTGATTTTGCAAATACGAGTAAAAGTCTGCTTCATTTACATTCCCGAATTTATTTTGATAATAACAAATCTCATCGGCTAATCCCTTTAGAACTTTACTAGTCATTTGCACATTGGCACTCTTGTATTTAGCAATGGCAGTTTCACTGTTTAACATTGCATGTATAAGTCCGTATGCTGCTTTATCATATTTGCTAAGATTATCTTTTTTAGTCTTCTGCTCAGCGACTATTTTAGTCTCAGGTTTTTGACTCTTTTTATATTCTTGCAAACGTTTTTCCAGTGTATTATAACTTATATTCGATTCTTTTGCAAGTTTTTTAAGGATTATCTCCAGGCGCAGTTCATCGTTTATTGAGATACTTTCCTTGAGTACTTTATCGACATATGCAGCCAGGGAAATGTCGTTATCAAAATTGACATCTTTACGCATATTAGCTACTTTGAAATCATAGAAATCAATTGCTGATTCAACAAGTGAGTTAAAACGTTCTTTGCCATTTTTGACAATGAAAGTATCAGGGTCATCATCATCCTTAAGCAAAGCTACTTTGACATTGACGTTTTCTTTTTCGAGCATTTCACCAATTGATAAACTTGCATTTTGTCCAGCGTTATCACCATCTAGCATAAGTAAGACATTAGGTGATAGTTTTTTTAACAGACTGACTTGCTCACTAGTCATTGCTGTACCCATTAAGGCTACAACGTTCTTGTAACCTATTGTCGAAAGTCTAATTACGTCCATGAATCCTTCGACTAAAATGACATGTCGCTCTTTGCGAGCATGGTCTTTGGCTTGATGATAATTGTATAGACACTGTCCCTTTTTAAAGATAACCGTCTCTTTGGTATTAACATATTTATTATCTTTACTATCATCATAAATGCGACCAGAAAAACCGACAGCATTGCCGCTTGGATCGTATAGTGGAAACATAATACGATTGATGTACATATCATGTCCATCAGCAATTAAACCAATATTTTCTAGTTCAACTAAGTTATATTCTTTATCTTTAAATATTTTAGTTAGGGCATCTTTTTCGCTAAGAGATAAACCTATTTCAAACTCTTTGATTGTTTCATCGTCTATGCCACGATTATTCAAATAAGCTCTAGCTCTTGAACCAGACGGGGTATTTAAATTATTTTGAAAATACTTGCTAGCAAAATTATATATCTCATAATACTTAGAATATTTACTTGTTTTAAGACCCACCGAATTGTCAGCGACATCGACTCCTGCTTTACGTCCCAAGATACTTAGGGCTGTCGGAAAATCGATATGATCATAATCCATTAGAAAGGTATAGACGTTACCACTTGCACCACAAGAGAAACATTTGTAAATTTGTTTTTCACGACTGACACTAAGCGAAGGATTTGTATCATTATGAAAAGGACATACCCCAAAATAGTTCTTTCCTTTTTGAACTAAAGGTACGTATTCTCCGATAAAATCGACTAAGTCAATCTTCGATCTAATTTCATTAATGGTCTCTTGATTTGCCATACACAAGCCCTCATCAATATATATTATACTTTTTTACTTAAATTATCTAAAAATTTAATTATTTTTTGACTTTTTTCTTCATAGTCATCTGGAAACTTCATAAATCCTTTAGCTCCAATATATGAGTTATCGCGAAAAGCGATGCGCAGGTTGAAAGATTTTCCCGCTGCATCGTTACCACCACGTTCATTATAGTTATTCCATTTAATCAAAGATAAATCGTGAACTAATTTACTAAGTTCATTGACATCTTTCTCTTTGATATATTTATCGATAGCGTAATGTGTTTTAACATTACCACTAGTGCTAATTGTTAGACGATAATATTGATCTTCTTTGATAATGTATTCGTAAAAACCTTCGTCTTCACTACCAAAATTAAACTCAAAATAATCTACTTGTTTAATCTTTTCTTTGTTTTGTGACGGCGTGAAAACATTTTGCTTGGTACAAGCAACGACAAAAATCATTATGACAATCAATAATATCTTTTTCATACTACTCCTTAAAATAAACTTAATTGACTTGATTCAGGAAGTCCGTCGAGCATTCCCATAAGGCGCATTTTTTCAAGTAGTGTGCTCGATACTTTGGCTCTCTTTTGTAAGTCTTCGATACTAATAAACGGTCTTTTCTCACGTTCTTCGGCTATTGCATTAGCAACAGTTACACCCAATCCTTCGATTGTGTTAAACGATGGAATAAGAGTTGTTTCATTTTCGATGACAAAACGATTTGGATGACTCTTTTCTAGACTGACTGGTGCAAATTTAATTCCTCTAGCCGTTGCTTCTTGAGCACATCTAAGTCCAACAAGAATACCAGCATCTTTATTGCTAGCTTCGTAGCCTTTGGCTGCTATCTCGGCTATTTTAATCTTGATAGCATTGTAACCTTTAATCATCGATTCAATATCAAAATCAGTAGTTCTTACTGAGAAATAAGCTGCATAGTACCAAAGCGGATGATAGACCTTGAACCAAGCTATACGCAAGGCACTGATAACATAGGCACAAGCATGAGCTTTAGGGAACATGTATTTAATTTTGTGGCAAGATTCAATATACCACTCTGGTATTTTACTTGCTCGCATTTTTTCAGTCCACTTTGCCCACTCTTCTTTTTCCTTACTTGCTTTTCCTTTACGGACGAATTCCATAATCTTGAAAGCATCGAGTGAATCCATGCCATGTTTAATCAAGTATACCATGATATCATCACGACATCCAATTACCTGGTCGAATGTGACTATTTCATTCTTGATTAAATCCGAAGCATTTCCTGCCCAAACATCAGTTCCATGAGATAGTCCGGAAATTTTGACAAGACCGGCAAAATCTTTAGGTTTAGTATCTAGTAGCATGTTGATAGTATTATCTGTTCCAAACTCTGGCAGTCCAAGGACACCAATTTCACAATCGATATCATCTGCTTTAACACCAAGGGCTTCGGTCGAAGTAAACAAACTGATAACTTTTGGATCTGCTACATCAAGTTTAGTAACATCGATACCAGATAAATCCTGCAATATTTTTAAAACAGTCGGATCATCATGACCAAGTATATCTAGTTTTAATAGACATTCTTCGATAGCATGATAATCAAAGTGAGTTGTACGCCAAAGTGAATTTTTATCACCTGCTGGATATTGGAAAGGTGTAAAGTCATATATTTCTTTATAATTAGGAACAACGACTATTCCTCCAGGATGTTGACCAGTTGTACGTTTGACACCGGTTACCCCAGCGGCTAATCTTTCTATCTCAGCTTGACGCATTTCGATACCTTTATCTTCACAGTAACCTTTGACAAAGCCATAAGCTGTTTTATCAGCAACTGTTCCCGTAGTACCTGCTCTAAAGACATTATCTATTCCAAACAGTTCCTTTGTATATTCATGAGCTTTCCACTGATATTCACCAGAGAAGTTCAAATCGATATCCGGAACTTTATCAGCTTTAAAACCAAGGAAAGTCGCAAACGGCATATCGTGACCATCACGGTTCATAACTGTTCCGCATTTAGGACATTTCTTTTCTGGCAAGTCATATCCACTTGAGTAAGTGAATGACAACATTTTGCCATCTTCTTCAAAAATAGAATGCTGACAAGACGGACAAGCATAGTGAGCTTCGATCGGATTAACCTCCGAAACTCCCATTAAATATGCAACAAATGATGATCCCACCGAACCACGAGATCCAACTAGGTAACCATCATCATTACTCTTTTTAACAAGCTTTTGAGCAATTAAGTAAATGACATCAAAGCCACCCTTAAAGATACCTTCAAGTTCTCCACTAATTCTATCTTCAACAATCTTAGGAAGTGTTTCACCATATATTTGATGAGCTTTGTTATAGACTAACTCCTTAGTTGTCTCTCGACTGTTTTCAATAATCGGTGAAAATGGTATTCCCTTAGTATCAGGAATAACTTCGATTATCTTACACATATCGGCTAGTTTATTAGGATTAGTAATAATTATTTCATTTCTTAACTGTTCTTCAATAAAAGCAAAGTCACTTAGCATCTCATCAGTTGTTCTAAAATGAGTACTAGGAATCGAAGTTATATTAGATCTAGCTAAAGTATGTCTTCCTCCACCTGGTACTTTTTGATTGACAATTATTTCTCTGAAGATCTTATCATTTTTCTCCATGTGATGAACATCACCAGTAGCAACTATTAAAGCATCTGTTTCTTTGACAACACGAATAATTTTTTGAATGTGTTGTTTTAAATCCTGAACATTTTCAAAATCACTCATTTGAATTAAATGATCGTAGACTTCTGGTGGTTGAACTTCAACATAGTCATAAAAAGCTATAATATCTTTTAGTTCTTCTTCAGTTTTAGATCTAGCTTCGACAAAAACTTCTGAAGCATAGCATCCTGAACCAACGAGAATTCCCTCACGATTAGCATTTAACACACTACGTAATACTCTCGCACTACCTTGGTGAAGATAATCAGTACTGGCAAGTGAAACTAATTTATACATATTACGAAGACCTACTTCGTCTTTAGCAATTAAGTTAACATGGTATGAACGACCATATTTATATATCTCATCAATATTAATTAATTTATCTAAATCACTAAGTAATAGAATGTCCTGATTAGATAACTTTTGAGCCATGCGGTAGAAGACTAGTGCCGTTGCTTCGGCGTCGTAATCACCACGGTGATGAGAAGACTCATCGAATGGAACTTCATATCTTTTAACAAGAGCTGATAGTCCATGACGAGAAAATTCTTTATCTAATTGTCTCGATAACTCTAATGTATCGATAACAGGATTATTAAATTTTTCAAACTTGTATTTTTTAATAGCCATCTCTAAAAATGACATGTCAAATTTAGCATTGTGGGCTACAACTGGAAGATCCCCTATCCACTCGAGGAATAACTTAACTGTTTCTTCTTCATCTTTTTGTCCATCGAGCATAGTTTGAGTAATTCCAGTAATCTCTGTAATTTTAGCAGGAAGTGGACGTTTAGGATCAATTAACATCGAAAACTTATCGAGTATTTTTCCTTCGGCAATTTTGACTGCTCCTACTTCGATAATAGAGTCCCCGCTTGCTGCATTAAACCCTGTTGTTTCAAAGTCAAAGACAACAAAAGGATCAAGTAACATATTAGTATCATTAGGACGCTGAACGATATTGACACTATCTTCGATCAATGTTAATTCAACCCCGTATAGTGCTTTAAACTTTGCGTTTTCATCTTCGATCTTTTTATTGATATTATTAATTGTTTTAAAGACATCAGGAAAAGACTGACAAGAATCTTTATCAGTAATAGCGATAGCTCTATGTCCCCATTTATATGCTTGATTTACTAAGTCATTAGCACTGACTATTCCATCCATTTGACTCATCTGCGTATGAGCATGTAATTCGACACGTTTTTCTGGTGACTTATCTTCACGACTAGTTTTCTTTTTATCACTTTTAGCAATGTTATTAACATTTAAAACTATTTCTCCACCACTAAAATCATCAAACTTAGTACGACCTTGTAATTTGACAAAAGTACCAACTTTAGTATTGCTCATAATATTGTCAAAGTCTTCGTCTTTTCTAGTGAAAATCTTACAGTAGATACTATCTGTTTCATCACTTACTTTTAACGTAATAATTTTAAATTCTTTACTTCGAGGAACAAAGTCTTCTTGTCCAAAAACTAAACCTTCGATCGTAATACGGTTTTCTTCACCGATGATACTACGTATTGGAACAGCGTCTTCTTTGATTGGATAACCAAAAATAACACTGTCATCTTTGGCAGTTTTTCTAACTGTTTTCTTTTCCGTCTTAGTTTCTTTTATAAGCGGTGCTTCCTCGACCTTCATATCATTGATGATATTTTCAACAATCTGCGTTCTCTTTTCTTCATTAAAAGCAATTTTAATATTTGGAGTATAACCATATATTTTCATTTGATTGTTCAAGTCTTTTAGAAAAGCTGAAACTTGTTTTTCTTCGGCTTTGTTTATTACTTCGACCGAAAAATTATTTTCTTCACTAATTAAACGATCACTAAAAACATCGATGAGTGGATTCTTTTGAGAAATAGTTGCCACACACTTATCAAAGTAATCTTTAAAAAACTTATTTTCTATTTCTTTAGCTTCGACCCTTAGATGTACTTTATAACCAGAGAAATAAGTCTTAAGTTTTTCTTTCAAAGCAAAATACAAATCACATGATAGATTTGTTTTATTTTGTAATGTTATTTTAACAATCTTTTTCTTTTCATCTAAAGAAATCTCAGAAAAGGAAGCGTCACTAAATTCGTCTTCATATATTTTGTCTATATTCAATTTTTCAAGTACTATTTTTAGTTGTTCACTCATGTTTCCCTCCCCTGAAGAAAAATGGGTTTCCCCATCAATTATTCAAATTGTTTAATCTTATTATATATTTTTGATTTCTACAGCAGAAATCTATAAAACCATATATATCTACTTTGGCTAGCTGTGGCTCTAACTGATACTGATCTAGTTCAAATGAAGTTTTATCACGCATCATATAATTAAGCATCTTTTCTTTATCTGCTCCTAGATACATAAGCCAATATGGGTATAGTTGTTTACGTAGTAACTTTAGTTTTTTGAAGCCCTTTTCGTACTGCGTTTCTTCTAAGACTTGCGTAGCTACTTCATTAGTAATGGCCATATCAATTATAGCTGAGACCATCTCTCTATTTTCTTTTTGAAAATCTCCAACTTCGTATTTTAAAACGGTATAGACAATACGCATAAGAGTTGTAAAAGAATCTTCACGATCATCTTTTTTACCCCAAGCAATACTCTTAATAGGATTTGATTTCATATATTCAACACTATCTAAAAGCGGATGAATAACGACAATGCTATACTGATCAGCTAACTTGATACGACAGACCTTCTTAAAAGATTCGGTAATCTCTTTCTTTTTGCTATCCCAAGCATCCATTAGAAAGTTACGATGCTTTTCCGTTTCCTTTTTCAATAAAGCAAAGATTTCACTATCAAAAACTATATCATAAATAGTATTATCATCAGGGATAAAATCTTCACCATATTTAAGTATTTCAATATTTTCACTTTCCATATGAAGATATATTTGATTGTGATTTTTCCAAACACGTTCCTTTAAACTTTGCATCTCAGAACAAAAAGATGGTTTAAATAATAAGTACCATGCTAACAAATAATCATTATCGATAAACTTTATATTCATAACCATCCTTCTTTCATAATTAAATATATCATAAATAGAAAGATTTTAAAATCTTAATCATTAAGTTTTTTAATATTTTGAACAATAATTTGATATTTATCCAGACGCTTTTCTACTTTTCCTTTGACTAGCAAGAGATCGCCCTGTTTTATTGCAAAGCGACTGTGCTTTTCTGGGAACAATGTGTAATCGGCACTAGATGTTTCATCACTACCTAAAACAAAACTCATCGCATCACCCTTCTTCGTTTTAATCTCTTTGATAGATTCAACTAGAATTACTGAATCGACAACTTTATCGAAGAACTTTTCAATATCGATAAGATCGATCGCACGATATTTTTCTTTGTACTGAACTGATGGATGACTGCTCAAATAAAAGCCAAATATTTCTTTTTCTTTAGTCATTAAAAACTCTTTGGAATACTCTTCTTTTTGATCAATTTCTGGTTTAGTAATCAATGACTCATCTAAATCTTTGACTAAATTAGCATAGTTTAACATCTTGTCTAAATTAGTAATAAGTGTTTGGTTATTAAAACCAAAAGACTTAAAGCATGAAACATATATCATGTCTTCAAACATCTTCTTGTTAACGCCACTAGATGCTAAATGACTGAAAGCTTCATAAATATCTTTGTATTTTTCTTTAATGCTAATATTTCTAGCAGTGATAGCGCCAATTCCACTTATGGCTGATATCGGAAAACGAATGCCAGCATCTTCAACAAGGTAAGTGCTGCCACTTAGCTGGATATCCGGAGGAAGAACCTCGATACCAAGTCTTTTAGCTTCGGCTATATATTCACTAGTCTTTTTACTGTTACTAAGGGTACTAGATAGTAAATTACTAAAGAAATATTTAGGATAGTGAGTCTTTAAGTAAGCCATTCTAAAAGCAATAATCGAATAAGCAACTGAATGTGATTTATTAAAACCGTATCCCGCAAACTTCTGAATCAGCTCGTATAGCTTTTCCGCTAAGCTCTGATCATGACCAAGGGCTACTGCTCCACTTATAAATTTCTTACTGTAGGAAGCAAGTATATCTTTTTTCTTTTTACTCATCGCTACTCGCAAAATATCAGCTTCAGCCATCGTGAAACCAGCAAAATCATGGGCTATTTGCATAATTTGTTCCTGGTAGATAATTATTCCTTTAGTTGTTTTAAGAATGCTTTCAAGTGAAGGATCTAAGTACTCTACTTTTTCCCTTCCCTCTTTTCTAGCAATGTATGAAGGAATATTTTCATTTGGTCCTGGTCTAAATAGAGCTATCGCATCGACAACCTCTTCAAAAGAAGATGGTTTTAAACTTTTTAAGAATTTTCTCATGCCATCCGTTTCAAACTGGAAAACCCCAAGTGTATCTCCTCTTGAAAAGAGATCTAATACTTCGCTTGACTCAAGCGGAATATCATTAAAGTTTAACTTTAGTTTCTCTTCTTTATTTATCTCTTCGATGATATTCATAATTGTTGTAAGATTCTTAATACCTAAGAAATCCATTTTTAATAAACCTATATCCTCAAGGTAATTTAGGGTATAAGCAGTCAAATACATTTCATTTGATTTAACTAGTGGAAGAACTTCATCTAAATCTTTACGACTCATGACAATACCTGCAGCATGAATAGATGTGTGTCTTGGATAGCCTTCAAATTTTTGGGCTAATTTATAAAGTAGACCCATCTTTTCATCACTATCGATGACGTCTTTAAAGTTCTTGTCGTTAGCATAATAAAAACTCAATTTATTACTGTTGCTGCTTGGAACAATCTGACATAGTTTTTCAACTAGTCTAGTACTAGCATTTAATACTTTACCACAGTCTCTAATGACCTGCCTGGCTGCTAAAGTACCGTAAGTGATAATACCTGCTACTTTTTTCTCACCATATTTTTTGGTAACATAATCAATTACTTGATCGCGATAACTATCGGGAAAATCAGTATCAATATCGGGCATTGTTACCCTTTCAATATTTAAAAATCTTTCAAATAATAAATTGTATTTAAGTGGGTCAATATCGGTAATACCTAGGCAGTATGCAACTAGTGAACCACCAGCTGAACCACGGCCAGGACCAACCAGTATACCCTCTTTCTTAGCATATCTAATGTAGTCATAGGTAATTAAAAAGTAATCTGGAAAACCCATCTTTTCAATGACACTAAGTTCATGTAAGAGACGCTCTTTATATTCGTTGCTGACATTGCCCTTCAGCCTAAGTTCTAAACCTTTAATACTAAGTTCTTTAAGATACTTATTACTATCACCTAGTTTGTTATCAAAAACTGGTAACAAGTGCTCATCTTTGACCATTTCAACATGGCAACTATCAGCAATCAGTTTAGAATTTCTAAGTCCTTTGCTAGAAGACTTACTACTTGCCTCATCATCACTAAAATAATGTTTATCAAGCGTATCGTAATAAAAATCATCAGCAATAGTCTTTCCATCTCTAATCATGTATAAATATTTTAAATATTCACGATCTCCGGCTTCTAGTGTTCTAGTCTCATTAATAAAGACAACATTATTACTATAATTAAGTAATTTTTGTTCTTCAATTTTATCTTTAAAACCAAGATAAAAATCTTCAAATATTGCCTCTAATTCTTCGAAGTATAACAAACTGTCAGCAGGAAGTACGGCAATGATATTTTTAGCATGTGTTTTTATATCTTCTAAGTTAACTGATCTGCTTTCTAAAATAGTACTTAACTTAGCTAAGTTTAAATATCCCTCATAGTTTTTAGCATACATAAGTATATGCCCATCAGCATACTTTAAATCAAGACCAATGACAGGATTGATTCCTTTGGCCTTACAGGCTTTATAAAAGTTCATCGAACTATTTAAGTTATCATCACAAACAACTAGTGAACCAATATTATTTTGCAACGCAAAAGTAACTAGTTCTTCAATCTGAACTAGACTAGATAATAGTGAATAATTTGTCTTAACAAATAAATTACTATACATATTTCCTCACATATAATATAACACAAATTATTCATTTAAAGTATCGAACAAAAAAAGAACTTATCTTTTTATTGTTTTGACAAGTTCTTTAGCTGGGATTAAACTGATTGATTTAGCGTAAGCTTTAGGATTTTCTTGATACTCTTCGTACTTAGTTTTAAATATATCTAAACCGTTTGAATCAATATCAATTTTCTCACCAATTCTATTAGCGATTAGTTTTCCTTCACTTGCGACATATACACCGTTTTTTGCACCTTCGATATCTGTTAGTACTTTGTATTTCTTCTTTGTAAAGATTTCAATCGCATAACCAAACTTACTTACTAGTGCCAAAATTTTTTTAGCATCGGAGTCAAGGACCTGACCATCAACTACGTATTTTAATTCCACTTCAAATATTTTATTCATTTTTTTGCCCTCCTTTGCAAAGCTCGTACATTATACTATATATACTATTGAAAGTCAAAGAAAATAATTGAGCTAACTCTTTTCTTTGACTTGACTAAAACTAAGCTCTGTGATAAAGTTATAAAGCGAGAAACAAATGAGGGAGGACCAAATGGCAGTTAATGTAACAAGTAGAAAACCTAATTTTAAAAATACACGTTCACATGCACTAAATGCAACTAGAAAGAAACAGGGACTAAACTTACAAGTAGTAAGACTAGATAACGGAGAAAAAGTTAGAGTTTCAAATAAAGAATTAAGAACAGCTAAAAAAGCAAGTAAAGTAAAAGATATCTAATTAGATATCTTTTTTCTTATAAAAAAAATAGATATTTCTATCTATTTTAAGTCTAATTCTTCAATATCTTCGATGACTGATTGTTGTTGATCGACAATCAGTTTTAATTTTCTCTTAAAGACAATTATGTTTCGTTCTAGGGTGTCTGCTTTAATTTCAATTTTTTCAGCTCTTATTAAGGCATCATTAACTATGCGAGAAGCATTACCCTTGGCATCATCAACAATTATCTTAGCTTCATCTAGGGCATTTTTTCTAATGCTATTCGAAGCTTCTTCAGCTTTTAATAAAGATGAATTCAAAGTCTTTTCAAGACCTCTGTATACCTCTAACTCTTTGTTTAGATTATTTATTTCATTTTGTTGACGTTTTACTCTAGTTACAATAGATTCTGTCTGAGCGATAACATCGTCGACAAACTTGTTTACTTCTTGTTTATTGTAACCGTTTTCTTCACGGGAAAACCTTTCCATGTTATCACCTCATAGATATTATTAGAAATTAAAATCGTCGTCTTCGACTTTTTTACTTGATTTAGATGCTTCTTCAGTAATTGATCCTTCGACGTTGACATTTCTAGGTGTGCATAGGAAAATACCGCCACCAAGCTTTTGGATTTCTCCTCCAATTGCATATAGTGTTCCACTTAGGAAGTCAACTATTCGCTTAGCTTGATCTGGTGTTACTCTCTTAAGATTAACCACAACGGCACTCTTTCTTTTTAAGTGATCTGCTATCTGTTGTGATTCTGAATAAGCACGTGGTTCAACCAGAATCATTTTATTAGATCCTTCTGAACTGTATTCTACTTGATCATCATCAAATTCTTCGTCCATTTCGACATCTGTGGGTTCAACACCCATAATTTTTTTCAATTTGTTAAATGCCATATTTCCTCCGATATCGTATATGAAAATTATACCATAGTTATTTTATGCTTGCAAAGACTATTTTTGATTGAACCATATCTTACCAACCTCACTATTACTACTGTTAGGTTCTGGTACTGGTTTATCAAAGGCTATATTTAGAGAGATTGGGAAAGCACTTCCAAAGACTAGAGCTGTTCCTGGTTGAAGATTCTTAAGTTGAGTTGTCCCCTCTTCGGTAATATTTGGTACCATCTCTCTAATGAAGGTTAAATCCTTCGGATGGAGTGTTCTTAGAATGACAAAGTTAGAACACTGAGAAATACTTGTTTCACTAAGTTCACTAGGTCGCTGGGTAATAAGTCCCAAGATAATTCCATATTTACGACCCTCTTTAGTGATACGGTCAAAGATATTGTAACCGAGTAAGAATGCATCGTTATCGTTTTGAACATAACGGTGAGCCTCCTCGATAATAATGTGAATTGGTTCAGTTCCGCGCATACTTGAATCAGTTGCTTTGTCAAAGAACATTTTTGAGATTATCTTAGCGATACTCTTAGCTAAACGGTCATTGACATAGTTGATGTTGATATCGACAATCTGAGATGGTTTACCATCAGCGGTTAAAAAGAACTTTTTCATGTATTCATCTTTTGAAATGTACTTATCATAATCAAAGTAAGTAGATGCGGTTGAGTTGATAAGTGAATGCAGTCTTACACTTAAAATGTTAGCATAATCGAAGACTTTATCACTTTTTAGAACACCTTCAGAGATCATAGCGAAGTCTAAGGCTTTTTCAAGATCTTTCAAACTGTACGCTATCGTTCCGTCTGGATCAGGTATTTCGAGTCCTTCGACAACAAACGTTTGAATGAACGATACAACTAGTTCCATATCCATCATCTTACCAGTCTTATCAACAAAGATACACTGCTTTAGCGGTCTTGAATAACCTGGTTGATAGACAGTTGCATCAAGGTTTAATTGTGGTGTGTTATAACTAGTTAAAATAGCTGTAAGTTGGTCTCTTATTTTAGCTGAGTCATTACCACTTCTTAAAATATCTAGTAACGCTCTAGCGATAATGTCATTACGATTTCTAATAACCGATTCCTCAGTTCCTTTAAAAATTGGGGCAAGCTTCAAAGTCTTTTCAATAATTGATAGCTGACTATGATCAGTTGCTCCAAGTAGTAAGGCGACATCGTCTACTCCTAAAAACCAAGTTGGTATTCTCAGTAATTCATGAGATCCATCTAAAATATTAGTTGTATAAATTTTCGTATTTAGCATCGGTGATATAGCTGAAACATTAGAAAAAGCATCAACATACTCCCCGAAAGCATCAAAGATAATAATCTTCGAATTAATAGGCAGATATTCACTACTACTGAAAACATTTTGGAATATTCTAGCTGTAGTGTGACTCTTTCCTGAACCAGTGTTACCTAAAATAGCAAAGTGATTAGAAAAGAATTTATCTATTTCAACATTAATTTGATAGTTTTTATAAATGGTTGATTTACCAAAGTATGTACGGGTAGTATCGGTAATTTTTTGATCTCCTAAAATAAGAGCCAATTCATTCATAATAATGACTCTACATGTAGACTTAAATGATGGTTTAGACGAAGAACCAGGAACAAAATATGTATCCTTTATTTCTCCAGCAATGGCTATTACCGCTGTCTCTTTAGAAATCGAAACAATCTCTCCGACTATTTTTACATTGCCATCTTCAAAGACAACATGGACACCGACTAAGTTAGTCTGTGCCGTAATATCAATAGCTAATTTAATTGTTACGTGATCACCATCAATATTTAATATTTTACCTATCATACTATCAACCCTATTCTATATAAAATTATAGCATATAATAATAAAAATAAAATAAAAAACGCTCTTTTTAGAGCATTTTCTAGTAATTAACTTTAAGTAATGAATAATTATCAAGATTTATCTTATTTCTAAAGTCTTCTAAATCTTCCAATGTAATTGAATCGATCAATGAAAGTGGATCAAGTAATAGTTCATTATCGATAAGTTCATATGATAAAACGCGGCAAAGTGCTTCGTTAGTTTCATATGTTCTTAGGGTCAAAGACTTCTCTATTTTTTTAGCCCGAGATAACATTTCTTCATCGATGACTGTTTCTTTAATTACCCTATTTGCTTTATCTATAAAGGATTTGATATCTTTTGGATTAGCCACCAGTTCAAAAAGATAATAGCCTGATGCATAAGTAGTTCCCGAATAAAAATAGGTGAAACTTTTTCCTTCTTCATCTTCGACAAAAGCTGAACTGCGACCAAATAAGCAATTGTTAAACATACGAGCAATCATATTATTTTTATGACTATTATCAAGACCATCAAACTTGAAAACATAATACATGCGCGGATTTTGAATGTCCTTAATAGTTATGCTCTTTTCTTTCTCGGCAACTGGAAGTGGTTCGACTGGATCAACTCTTTTAATTTCAAAGTTATTCACTTTAGAATTTGATTTTTGGTGGTTTTCAATCAGCTTAAATGTATCATCGACATCGATATTACCACTTATGATAAGTTTCATATTCGATGGTTGATAAAATATTTCATAGCATTTAGTCAGTTCATCTTTGGTAATTTTCATAATGTCACTAACTTTTCCACCGACATCATGGAGCATATTACTTTTAGAAAATATCATCTTCGTCTGAGCTTCATCTATTTGCCACTCTGGCATATCCTCGTACATCTTTAACTCTTCGGCAATGATGCCCTTTTCTTTTTCGACATTTTCTTCAGTTAAATTAATTGTATTGACGTAGTCTAAAACATAATCTAAATTTTTAAGAAAATCTCTATTGCCAGAGAGGATATAAGCCGTCTGACGATAGTCAGTATATGCATTTACATCACTACCACTTTGAGCAAAGAATTCAAATGGCCCTGGTCCTTCACTTTCAAATAGTTTATGTTCTAAAAAGTGAGCAATCCCAGGATTAGTATTTAACAGCTTTCCATCTTTATCATAAAAGCTCAAGTCTACTCCCCCATACTTAGTGAAATAACTAATGTAATAATCATCTAAGTCATGACTTGGAAAAAGTAATACCTCAAGCCCATTGGTCAAAGTTTTACAGTATACTTCTCTATTAACTAAACTTACTTTTTTCATGACTTACCTCCTAGTGTATATATTGTATCTAGAACAATCTTATCGCTTAAAGCTAAGATATCTTCGCGCCTAACTTTATCAACTAAGTTTTCATACTCATCAAGTGGATAAATATTAAAATATAATTCATAATACTTAGTTTTAGCAAGTAAGTTACTGTTATTAAAGACTTTCTTTAAATCTGCTAAAAGCGTTGCTTTAGCATTTGTTAGTTCCTCATCAGTTATCGATTGACTCATCGATTTTTTTATCTCTTCGATTAAATTAATCGTTTTATCGTAGTTTTCTTTAGAATAACTAGTCATTACCATCATGTAGTTATCAAATGATGATGATCTAGATCCAATTGAATAACAAAGTGAATGCTTCTCCCTGACAATGTTAAATAGTCTTGAAAAAACTTCCCCACCAAAGATTGCGTTGTATAGTTTTAAAACTATTTGATTTTCATAACTGTTTAAACCTTTAAACTCATAGGCCACAATTGAAATATTTTGAAGACTATCTTTCTCACTAATAACTTCGTTAAGATCTTTTTTACTTCTTTCAAGCAAAGCAAATTCAAACGACTTAACACTTGGAATATTATCAAAATAATTTGCAATTATTTTTTTAGTAACATCAATATCGACATCGCCAACTACAAAGATATCTACTTTACTGTTTGCAATAAACTGTTTGTAATATTGATACAAACTACTTGCATTAATTTCATTTAAAATATCTAACTCACCTAATGGATTTTCAGCAAGTGGTCCCTCTTTATCAAACAACTTGTAGAATTCATCACTAGCTATTTCATGATTATTTTCTTTCTTTATTTTATAAAATTCTAAGTATTTTTCCTTAGCAATTTTAAAACTGTTTTCTTCGAAAGATTCATCATTTACATTAGGATTATAGACAAGTTCATAAAGCATTTTACTAATTTCTTCTTGAAGATCTTCGCCAATATATTCTTTATTATAATAAGAAATATTAAATCTGCTTAAATAGACATTTGCTAAACGCTCACTACTAAAATCAATTATTGGATTATAATTGTCTTCGAGAGCTATTGCTAATTTTCTTTTAGTATCATATTTTTTACTACTTTGACCAAGTACATTATTAAGTAGTGATCGGTAGCTTGCTTTTCCTTTTATATTATTACTTAGAAATAGACTTATATCTACTTTTTTAAACTTTTTAGTTTGGTATATGTGAAGGGTATAATTTTTGTATTCTTCTTTTGTGTAATTCATTCTTCTCCTTTAAAAACAGACAATTAGATTTCTCTAATTGTCGTCTTCTTTTACTAATACTTCGCGAGGTTTTGAACCACTAGATGGTCCGACAATTCCTCTTTCTTCGAGCAAATCGATAATTCTAGCTGCTCGGTTATAACCAACTTTAAATCTTCGTTGAAGAGCTGAGGCACTAGCTTTTTGTGTTTGTATAACAAAATCTAGAGCTTCATTGTAAAGTGGATCATCGTATTCTTCTTCGGTTGTCGAAACTGCTCCACCAGCATTTCCTTGGGCCTGAGCAACACTTAAATTCATAAAGTTTTCATCGTATTTAGCCTTCTGCTGTGCAACAGTATGATTGACTATACTTTGCAGTTCTTCATCAGAAACAAAGGCTCCTTGAACACGCTCTGGACTGCTAGCTCCCATTGGGAAATATAGCATATCTCCTTTACCAAGAAGTTTTTCAGCACCACCCATATCGAGGATAGTACGTGAATCGATCGATGATGAAACAGCAAATGATATACGCGAAGGAATATTAGACTTAACTAGACCTGTAATGACATCAGTCGAAGGTCTTTGAGTAGCAACAATCAAGTGGATACCAGCTGCTCTAGCCATCTGTGTAATTCGCATAATTGAGTCTTCAACTTCACGGCTTGCAACAAGCATCAAGTCTGCTAACTCATCGACAATGACAACAATGTAATACATTTTCGATATTTGATCATCTGGACCGCGTTTTTTATTTTCTTTGTCGATTAAATCATTATAACCACTGATATTTTTAACATTCTTATCACTAAATAGAACATATCTATTTTCCATCTCTTGGACAATCTTTTGAAGAGCAACACTAGCTTTTCTTGGATCGGTAACAACTGGCATTAACAAATGTGGAATACCGTTGTACATACTAAGTTCAACTTTCTTAGGATCGACCATGACCAGTTTAACTTCGTCTGGTTTTGATCTCATTAAAATTGATGCAATAATAGAGTTGATACAAACACTTTTTCCTGAACCAGTTGCTCCGGCAACAAGTAAATGCGGGGTCTTATCAATTTCAGTAAAGCGTGATTCACCCATAATGTTTTTACCTAAGGCAACAAATAATTTCTTGCTTTTGGCATCACGTGGTTCATCAGTTAAAATTTCCTTTAATGAAACCGGTGAAATCTTATCGTTAGCAACTTCGATTCCGACAGTACTCTTACCGGGAATTGGGGCCTGGATACGGACATCTTTTTTAGCTAAAGCTAGCGATATTTCTTTATTAATACTGACTAGTTTACTAAGCTTAGTTCCAGCTTTTAACTCAAGTTCATACTGGGTAACACTAGGTCCGATGTGATATGCCACAACTTTACCAATGATACCGAACTCTCTTAAGACTTCTTCGATTATTTTAGAATATTTATCGACATCGATAACATTTTTATTCTTATCTTGTGGATTATTCAGAAGTGTTAACGGAGGTAATTGATAATTGTAATTACCTTTACTAGTTTCTTTTTCATCGCCAACAAGCTCTACTTCACGACTAGCATTTAATGCTTCTTTTTCTTCTTTGACTGCAGTTAGCTCTTCTAGCTCAGCCAAACTTTTAATTGGAACTTTAACAGGTTCATCGCTTTCTTCTTCACCTGGGTCAGCTTGTTTTATTACGGTTTTTTCTTCACCATCAGTTTCACGAACTAAGAGCTCTTTTCCTTTGTAGAAACCACTTCGAATCAGTTCTAAAATAGAAACTCCAGTGAAGACTGATAAACCAATTATAATAATAATTATTGCTATTATTTTAGTAGCTGAATAATCGACCAAAGCATTTAGTCCAGCAGCAAATAGTGCCCCAATCATTCCCCCACCAATAAGATTATAATCATGAGCTCTGACTAACTTTGTCATAATACTCTTTAAATCATTAAAACTATTAGATAATACTGTTGAAATAGTAAAGTCATTTTTAATGTATAAACTGTGTGATAAAATTAGAACACCAATAATAAATAGATATATTCCAATTAATTTTTTATCAAATATTCTCGGCATTTCTCTTTTAATAATCATGTATATTCCTAAACTTAAAAATAGTAACATGAATAGTAAATTCCAAGAACCAAAAAAGAATACAGCAATTGCTTTGGCTACTCTACCAAGAAGTCCAACAGGACTACCAAGTCCTATACCTAAAGCTGACATCAACATAAAAATGACAGCCCAAAGTTCGAAACTGTACTCAAATTTAAATTTTTTCTTACGTCCTCTTCTTGCCATATATCCTCCATATACTTACATTATATATTATAACATGAAAAAAATCTTTATTAAGATTATTTTATATACATTTAACTGTTAATGATTAAAAAACATTAGCTTAGCTAATGTTTTTTATATTAATAGTTTCTATCTCTTAGAAATGATGGAAGTATCAAATCGTTATCTTCGTCTTCCTCATCATCACCATAGTCTACTGCTGGTTTTGGTACTGGAATTTCTTCTTTTACCACCGGAGCTTCACTTCTTCTTGTTGGAAGAGGCATCTCTTCACGAACAGGAAGTGGCTCAGGGCGTTCCTTATTTTTATCAAATCCAGTAGCGATAACAGTAACAATTACTTCTTCGGTCAAGTTTTCATTGATAACTGATCCAAAGATTGTGTTGATATCTGTTTTAGCTGCAGCTCTTACTACTTCAGCAGCTTGTTCAGCTTCGAAGAGGGTCAAGTTTGTTCCACCAGTTACATTGACAATAGCATCGGTTGCTCCTTCGATTGATGTTTCGAGAAGTGGTGATGAAACAGCCTGTTTAGCCGCTTCGATAGCGCGTTCTTCACCCATTCCAATACCGATACCGATAATAGCATTTCCTGATTTTTCCATAACTGCTTTTACGTCAGCAAAGTCAAGGTTGACAAGTCCAACGACAGCAATCAAGTCTGAAATAGACTGAACACCACGACGTAAGACATTATCTACTTCTTGGAAAGCATCTAACATCGGAGTTGATTTATCGATGATTTCTCTAAGTCTATCATTTGGAATAACAATCAATGTATCGACATGTTTTCTAAGTTCTTCAATACCTGCCAAAGCGTTAGCCATTCTCTTTTTACCTTCAAAAGTAAATGGTTTGGTAACGATTGCTACGGTAAGAGCTCCAAGCCCTTGAGCAATTTCAGCAATAATTGGTGCAGCTCCGCTTCCGGTTCCTCCACCCATACCACTGGTAATAAAGACCATGTCAGCACCATCAAGCGCTTCCTCGATATCTTTCTTTGATTCTAGTGCAGCTTCTTTACCAATTTCTGGCTTAGCCCCTGCTCCTAGTCCATCTGTCAGTTTTGATCCAAGCTGAATTTTATGTTCTGCTTTCGAATTATTCAAAACCTGTAAGTCAGTGTTAGCTACAATGAACTCAACACCCTTTACACCGGATTCAATCATGCGATTGACAGCATTTCCTCCGCCACCACCAATACCGATTACTTTAATTTTGGCCAATTGGTCCATAGCTAATTCACTAAACATTTAAACCTCCTATTGAATGAAGTAATTAGATACTTTACTAATCTTCTCTACTTTAGTATCCATTACATTCTCATTTATATTATTCATCATAAGTACGACATCTTCTTCACTGACCATAGAGTAATTTCTTCCCCTTAGATCCATTTTATCGTTGTAGTATTTAATGATTCCGTAAGCACTTGAATAACTATTGTGTCTAATTCCAAGCTCACTAATTTTCAAAGTTTTAGCAACAAGTCCAAAGACTTCATCGACAACTTTTTCAAACCCAAGCAATTCACTTAGACCGCCTGTTACAATTATATAACTTATTTTACGATTTGTTAAGTTATTTATTGATTTTTTTGCTAGCTCTAACATTTCTTTAATGCGTGCATGACTAACTTCTGAAACTTCCTTTTGATTGATACTGATAGTTCCCCCATCAACTGATGGCAAATCTAAAGTATCATTGGCATCGGCCTCAGCTTTACTAGCATAAGCAAAACGTTCTTTAAGTTTTCTCGATGTTGTTAGCTCAACCCCATATACATAAGATATGTCACGATCGACATTTCTACTACCGAGTTTTATACTGTCAGTTTTAATCATTATTCCTTTATTAAAGACAGCTATATCGATCATATCTTCGCCGATATTGACAACTGCTCCAAGACCATCATCTTTCTTGCTATCTCGTGCTGTCGCATAGTCTGCAATTGTATTTAAAGTCAAATCGATAATCTCAATATCTAGATCATTAAACAAACTGAAATATGGATATAGATATTTTTTCGGAGTACTGACAATCACAGCATTTACACCAAGACTCTTCCCACTTTGACCAAGTGGTTTTTTGATATTTTCTTTTTTATCGATACTAAACATAATTGGTGTTACACACACTAATTCATCTTTTGGATCAACTGCTCCTTTGCTAACTTCTTCTAAAACATTAGAGATATCTCTACTGCTAACTTCATCACCATATATTTTAATTTTAGCTTTTTCAACTATAATTTTAGGTTCTAAACTAGGTATAGAAACAAGTGCCTTAGTAAGCTTAAAACCAATTTTACGTTCCGCTTCACTAAGCGCTATTTTCATACTGTCTTCGACTTTATCTAAATCGGTAATTAGACCACGTCTTATACCTTCAACTTTACTATTAACAGTCGCCAAAACAAGATAGCGATCTTCGGTCTTTTCAGCAATAACTATTTTGATACTATCACTGCCAATATCAATACCAGTATATATGTTTCTCAACTTGCATCAGCTCCTATATTATTTAAATTAATTATACTATTAAATTATAATCTATGCAATTACAAATAGCCCTAGCTATTGATACAAATAATAAAAAGATAGAAAAATTATCTTCTTCCTATCTTTTTTACAGCGACATCTATTTGATTTAAACTCTCGCCAAATGTCTTGGCAGTAATACGATAAAGATTAGTATTATCCATTTCTTTAGCAAATTCCATTGGATTACTTACATACTGCTGATTTAATAGTTGGTATGCTACAACCATTTGTTCATATACTTTGTTTTCGTTTCCACTACTGCGCATTAGACTGGTTTTAATGTTTGGTCCATAAAGTCCAACTAACTTCACATCGCCACTATTTCTATCGATAGCAACATTTTCTGGATAAGCTGATTCACTAGCATAGATACGATTTTCAAGCAGTTCTTCATTTGCATCGATAACAGCATCGAAAGCACTTTTCATTTCATCATATGATAACTTTAGTTTATCCATTGTTTGATAGTTTTCATATTTTGGAACTAGTAATCCAAATGGAGCTGGTCCAACAAAAACAATCGCTTGTGGAAAAGTTGTCAATTTAACTTTGTTTTGTAATTTTGATAACGCTTCCTGCTGGAGAACAATATTGCAATCAAATAACTGATTGCTTTGATAATGCTCCTTGCGCCAAGCTAAATATCTGGAAAAGTCATCTTCACTCATTAATTTATCTTTTCCAAAAAGGCTTTTTTCAAGTTTGATTAAATATTCATCATCATACTTAAAACTAAGCCAATTGAATCCTTCATCATAGTTTTGACTTGTACCGACCAACTCTTTTAACTTCCAGTAATTGATCTCTACTTTTTTAATCATAAAACCCTCCGAACATGGGTCTAATATATCATTATCAAAAGTAAAAGTAAAGCAGCACAATTGTGCTGCTAAAAAGCTCTTCGTAAAATAGTTCCAAGTATCTCCCCGAGAATAAAACTATTTTTAATTAGATCAGTAAAGATTAACGATATTCCAGGTAGAATTAAAATGCTTAGGATAACACTCTTTACCTTGTTTGACATAGCGTTCCCGTGATGCTTCGTCTTATCGATGAACCGAAAGCTCTTCCTATTTCAAAGACTATTTTAACGGCTCCGACAATGGCATTAATATATGTCCCAGATAGTTTTGCACCGCCCCTAATTTGGAGCATCTCATCTACTTTTAAGTGTTTCATCTAATGACACTTCATCGGACGAGTATAACCTGACCAAACTCCGATGCCAAAGACAGCAAGTAGTCCAAGACCAATACTAAGCGGTATCCACCAAGGCATTGCTCCACCCATAATATCCATACTTTCTCTTTCGTTTAACTCTTTCACTTTACCTCCATAATTTTCTTAATAGATGATTTATAAATGGCTCTGATGAAGTAATTAGTTTGAGCTCAAATACTTCATCACTTACTGGCTTATCTAAGTCAATAATAACTTCTTGGTTATAATTACCATCAATCATAATCTTATCTTTTTTGATACTGTTTATTCTGTAAGCAAATTTTTCATTTTTAATATATAATTCATTATTCTTCTCAAAAAGAATCAAATTATTACTTTGAATGATAGCTACAACTTTCTTTTCACCAAATGATGCGCCATTTACTAAAATATAATCATCATATTTAAATTTTTCATTTATATAAAAAAGTGACATAACTAATAAAAATACAAGTAATATGTATTTTAAATACATTTTTTTACAGCTTATTCTTTCTTTAAAATCTATTATTTCAAGCATGTAATCTTCCCTCTTTCAAAACATACTTTTCATCAAATAAATCTTCATTTACTTTGCGATGTGAAATGACAATAAAAGTTGAATCTTTGTAATTGGTAAAAATATTTTTTAAAATTAATCTTTCTCTTTCTACATCTAACTGACTTAAGCTCTCATCAAAAATATATATTTTAGCCTTAGACAAAAGTGCTCTAGCTAACATTATTCGCTGGCGCTCTCCCCCACTTAAATTAAAACCAGCTTCTTCGATTTTATAGTTAGCCCCGGCAACTTTACCTACATCTAAAGTATCGGTCATCTTTGCTACGCTAAGAAACTCTTCGTAAGACACAACTCTTCCCAGTGTCACGTTATTATATAGGGTATCGTTGTAAATTACCTCACTTTGAGAGACATAGACAATATTTTCTCTGAGATCTCTTAAATCATAATTAGCAATTTCATTTTGACCGATGTATATTTTTCCTTCTTCGTAACTAAAATAAGCCATCAAGAGTTTAAACAAAGTACTTTTTCCACTACCACTTTCTCCGCTAATAAAAACTTTAGAACCACTTTTTATTTTTAAATTAAGCTTATCAATTACATTTCTATTTCCGTCATATGAATAACTTAAATCCTTAAACTCAATATCATAATTATCAATTATCAAATTGTTTTTAATATCTAACTCTTCTTTACTAACTTCAAATAGATGATTGAGTCTACTGCTTGTTAGCATTAATTCCTTAACAGATAAGTTAATATCAATTAAACTCTTAATCGGCTCTAAAAAATATACCAATAACGATAAATATGTGATCATTTTAGGCAAAGTTAATAAACCTTTAAATATTAGCTGACTTGCTACAAAGATAATTACAACTAAAGCTAGATCATAAACAAGTTCTCTAAGCATATTCTCATAACTATACAAGTTATTTAATTTATAGCTTTCTTTTAAGAGCTTTTTATACTGTTTGAAAAAGTTATTTTCCAGCAAACTTTCTAGGTGTAAACCTTTGACCGTATCGACACTGGAAATTGACTCAATCATATATGAGTTTAATTTGGCACTTAATTCTTTATTACTTTTAAGATAATAACTACTAAGTGGTCTAAATATCAAAGTTGTTAACACTAAAATGATAGCTGTGATTAAGACTATTGCTGTCAGTTTTGAACTAATTTTATTAAGCATTACAAAAGCAAAAACAGATAAAAGTAAATCGACCAATACTCCAACAAATATACGACTAATCGATTCTTTAATCTCACCTAAGTCTTGCAAGCGAGCAATTATTTCTCCACTACTTCTATTTTTATAGTATAAATAAGGAAGCTTAATTATTTGCCCATAGGCTTCTATCATTAATTTTTCATCCAGTTCATGTTTAAGATAATTGATAAGTTGAAATCTGAATCTATCACTAATTATTTTTATTATCGATACAAGTAACACTATTAAACTAATCAAGATAAGATTATTCTTAGAATAAAACTTTATGACAGTTTCAATATATAGCTGAAGCCTATATGATAGAAAAATATTTAATGAAGTATAAATTAGTGATATCACTAAAACACTTAAGAATAAGTTTCTGTACTTATAAATAAAATCTTTTAGTTGATTACTAACAAAATTATTTTCTTTTATCTTAGGCAGATGTTTAACTAAACTGAGCAAAATAAAATTACCAGTACTTATCTTTTCAAAGTCTTCGATCATCATTGTTCTAACACCGATAGCTGGATCCGAAACTATTAAGTGTTTTCCCTTGATTTGATTAATTACAATGAAATGTAAATATCCTTGGTCATTTATGATATGAGCTATGCACGGAAATAGTTCCTTTTTTAAATCACTAATCCTTCCCTTTACTGTCCAAGCACTAAAACCTAAACTATTGGCAGCCGATGTCAAATGAAATGCTGTTGTTCCATCAAGATTTGTTTTAGTTAATTCACGCAGTTTTTCAAGTGAGTAATCACCACCGTAAGACCTTATTATCATAAGCAAGCAACAAGGTCCACAGTCATTTGCTCCCTCCTGCAAGACAGTCGGATATTTCCTAAGCATCAATTCACTTCCTTAAAGTAATAATTGACGATATATAATTTTTTTCCTAAAAAAAAGAACTAAGTTCTTTTTAATTTTTTATATATTTCCATTATTACTAGAATAATTAATGATATTAAGAAGAGATATACTAGATGAATAAATGGAATACTTGTAGTTTTCAAAAACTGTGATAGGAATGGTACTTCCATGACAATTACTTGCAGTGCGATTGCACTAATGATTGTAACAACCACTAATTTATTAGTTGATAATGGTACTTTAAAGACAGAACGATCTTCACTACGGCAATTTAGTACATGGACATTTTGCATAAAGACCATTAGAGCCATGATGTAACCTCTAGCGACATAGGCCTCCATTCCAACATTTTTAATAAGATAAACCCAAACTATAAAGACAACTATACCTATTACTCCACCCGCTATTGCAACTTCACGGATAAGTTCATTATTAAAAATATTTTCTTTGGTACTTATCGGTGGTTTTTTCATAATATCTGGTTCGGCTTTTTCAAACGATAAAGCAAAGTCTTGTAATCCATCTGTAACGATATTTAACCATAGTAACTGAATAGCAACCAGTGGCAATTCCATATTAGCAAGTAGTGACAAGATAAAGAAGAAAACCTCAGCCATACCACAAGATAGTAGCATATAACTAACCTTACGAATATTACTGTAGGCATTTCTACCCTCTTTGATACCCGCTACTATCGAGTTAAAGTTATCATCGACAATAATCATACGAGCTGTTTCTTTAGCAACATCTGTTCCGCTTCCCATCGCAATACCGATATTAGCACTGCGGATAGCCGGAGCATCATTTACTCCATCACCAGTAACAGCAATAAACTCTCCCTGTCTTTTATATGACTGAACAATATTTAATTTATCAGTTGGACTAACACGAGAAAAGATTCTCTTACTTGCAACAAACTTATCAAATTCGGCTTCACCCATATCAAAATATTTTTGAACATCACTGCCAGTAGCTACTTCATCTTCAGTTTTAACAAGCTCTAAATCTTTAGCAATAGCATAGGCAGTTAGCGGATGATCTCCTGTTATCATTACTACTTTTATACCAGCATTAGCACATTCGCTAATAGCATTTTTTGCTTCTTTTCTTATCGGATCGATAAAAGCTACTAAACCATCGAAGTTCAGCTTGGGAATATCTTTATGAGAATAGTTTTCCTTTTCCTTGAAGTTTGCTACTTCGGCCGAAGCAATGGCAATTACTCGATAACCATCTTTTGCTAAGTCTTCATTTTGTTTGACAATCTTTTTGATGTTTAGTTTTTCATTTTTAATTCCCATCGTTTCAGAAAATTTTAAAACGACTTCTGGTGAACCTTTGACACTACAGTATACTTTATTCTTATCACGATAGAATACTGCCGAATATTTATTTTCTGACTCATACGGAATAATACCGATAATGTCATTACTTAAATCAATTTTCATCTTCTTCGCTAGAGCTAGAAAAGCAATATCAATCGAATCACCATGACTGATCCATTTACCATCAATTTTATCTAAATGTGCCTCGTTATTAAGAGCCGCTAGTTTAGCAATTTTTTCAGCCAAGCCAAGGTCTTTCCCCTCAACTTTACCTGCATCATTATATCCAGTTCCACTTACATTAAATAGCGTATCATCTGGTAAAACTATCTTTTTAGCTGTCTGTTCATTTACTGTTAGTGTTCCTGTTTTATCGGATGCAATAACCGTACAACTACCCAAACTCTCAACTGCACTGAGCTTTTTAACAATGACATTTTTCTTCGCCATTCTGTTTGAGGCGATAGTAAGAGCCATCGTTAATGCCAGTGGAAGACCTTCTGGCATAGCTGATACCGACAAAGCAATAACCGATAAAAATATCTCATTTCTAGGTACATCTTTACTTACTAAAACAATAGCTATAATGATTGCGACAATGACTACCATCAAACTAATCTGTTTAGAGAATTTATTCATTCTTACCGTTAATGGTGATGGTGCTTCTTTAGTAGAAATAATGTGATCAGCAATCTTACCAATCTCAGTATTTGTACCAGTTCCAACGACTACTGCCAAACCTCTTCCTGTTATGACTGAAGTCCCAGAATAAGCCATGTTGTATCGATCACCAATAGAATGATCGCCTTTTAATACGTCACTACTTTTAACAGTCGCAGTACTCTCTCCTGTCAAGATCGATTCATTTATCTGGAGATTATGTGCTTCGATAATACGCATATCACTACTTACTTTGACCCCAGAAGAAAGTTCAACAATATCGCCAGGAACAAGTAGTGATGAATCGATTAATCTTTCTCTGCCATCTCTGATGACATTAACCATTACTTTGATAATACTCGAAAGAGCTTCGGCATTTTTCTCAGCCTTCCACTCCTGAAGCGTTCCCATAACTAGATCAACTAGAATAATAAAAGCTATTGCAATCGCATCGATGTATTCTCTAATCAAAAGCGAAAAAATAACTGTTACTAAAAGTAGTAAAACGATTGGATCCATAAGTTGCCTAAAGAAAATTACAAAGATACTATCTTTCTTTTCTTTAGGTAATATATTGAAACCATACTTAGTTAATCTCTTTTTAGCCTCACTATCACTAAGACCTTTTCTAACACTAGTTTTATATTTATCTAAAATCTCTTCTTTACTCATTTCATGCCAGTTCATATATTCACCACCTATATTATAAATATAACATAGCTATAAGCTCTATCATAAGTTTTTTAAAAAAAGCGACATAATTTGTCGCTATTTTAGAATATAAAAATATATTGCTATAAAGTGCAGGACACTTGCTGTAAGAACAAAAAAGTGCCAGATTGAGTGCATGTATTTAACCTTCTTGCCAATTAGATAAATAATGGCTCCAACTGTATAACTTAATCCTCCCCAAACAATGTATGTAATGGCAGTTTTTGAGATAACTTTTAAAAAAGTTGGTAGTGAAAAAATGATAATCCATCCAAGTAATAAATAAGATATAAAGCTGTAGACTTTAAACTTTTCAATACTGATTGCATTTAAAACAATACCTGTTATTCCGATAGCAAGCATGATGACAAATAGTATTAATGCTCTTTTATCGCCCATAGCATAGAGAAGTATCGGAGTATAAGTTCCAATAATTAATAGATAGATACTACAGTGATCAAGTATGCGAAATACTTTTTTAGCTACTAGATTTGGTGATAGACTGTGGTAGAGTGTTGACATCAAATAAAGAATAATCAAACTAAAACCATAGACTAGTGATGATGAAAGAGCGCTGACACTTTCAAGTTGAACACTTTTAATGATGAGCAGCACTAAAGCAACGATGCTAAAGAGAGCTCCAATCCCGTGTGATATCGAACTGATTAATTCTTCTGCTAAACTGTAACGATACTTTTTCTTTTCCATACTTCCTCTACTTTCAATAAATACCATTATAAACATATAATTTTAATTTATCAATCAAAGTAGATACTAACCATATTTTTACACAAAAAAAAGCCTTGTTAGGCTTATGTTCTTGGTACACCCAGAGGGGATTGAACCCCCAACCTTTTGGTTCGAAGCCAAATACTCTATCCAGTTGAGCTATGGGTGCATGAATTAGCAAAACCATTTAAATTTTGCTGGGTTTTCTTCATCTGGAACAGCTATTTTACGAAGGGCTTCTTCCATTTTACTGACTTCAATTGTGGCAATTCGATCATATAGAACTGGCGATTCTTCAAGACCATGTTGATCATATGCAATGGCCGCCGCTCCATAAAAAGCCATTCCCAAAGCATGAGTTGGCGTATGAAAACATGCTGCCGCTTGTCCGCAAGCTCTAGCTGCTGCCTGGGCTGCCGGATCACTATCTAGTTCTCTTGCTGCTTGGTGACACTTATTTAAAATAATATCTTTTACTTCTGGTAATTTTTTCTTACCTAAAAACCAATCCCTAGAGGCATCGATAGCTTGGCGCGCTCGCTCATCTTTCGGACACCTCTTTTCAAAAATTGGTAAAATATTTTCTTCGGTGTAATCTAAACACCATTTAGCAACTGTCTCTTTACTTTGGGTCTCCATCAGTTTCATCAATGAAACAATGTACGGAGAATCCGCTGATCCGAGCATTTTACGAAGCTTGACCATATAATCAGTCCCTTCTTTATATATTATAGCACTTTCGCTTTTTGATATCGATGTTTAAATACTGGATAGTGCGCTCTAGCATCCAATTTTTCTAACTCATCTAGATATTCATGTGGATTACTATTTGGTCTATAACAATATAAATCACTAAAGGATTCAAGGATCTTGTGATTAACCTTTAAATCATCTAAATAATTCAAATAAACATAAAATTCTTCGGTGCTTAATCCACTCGTATAACCACCGGATATAGCATTTAAAATCATCATATTATAGGCAAATAAATCAGTGTCTTCACTAGGAATAAATAAATGCTGATCCATTGGATATTTAGCAGGCATATCTTGTAGTCCCTTATTAGAGACAAGATATCTAGATGGGAACGGACTATTACCAGATATTTTACAGCTATCTAAGTCAATTATGTTAATTTGTCCCTCTTTATCAACAATGATATTTTGTTCATGTAAGTCACCAATGTAAATATCTTTAAGTTCACTGTAGGCTCTAACTCGTTGTAAATAAATAAGTGCTTCACCTACTTGTTTTAAATAATTTATCTTGTCTTTAATAGTCGTTTTTTTAGCATGCATAACTAGGGAGAGATTCTCTCCTTCGATATATGGGAGCGTAAATCCTTCGATTTTTTGTCCAACTGAAACTAGATGTTCTGGTAAAACAAATCTTTCATTTTTCAAAACTTTTCCATAGAAAATCAAATTATTAACAGTTTCTAATTTGTTACCAAAGACTTCTCCTTCATTAACATAGAGCTTTTTTAATAATTTACTTTCTCTATTCCATCTATCTTTATCATCAAAGTGATAAAGAACTGCTTCGGTTGATATTATTTCTCGTGATAAAGATAGTGGTTCTAAAGAGTTAAATCTCTTTTTAGAAATGTTTACTACTTTCACAATATCCACCCCCATTGTGGCTACATTATACCACAAAAGACTATTTTTTTCAAGTTAAACTAAAAGTAGACAATATTTTTAGACACTATGCTATAATATTCTTAACTATGGAGGTATTAAATGTTTACTAAAGATGGAATATATATGGGTCTTTCTGAAGGGGAAAGAATATACATGAATTTAGCTATGTCTAATAGACATGGTTTAATTGCCGGAGCATCAGGTACTGGTAAAACTATTACCATGAAAGTTATGGCTGAGTCCTTTTCCGATGCTGGAGTACCAGTATTTATGTGTGATGTCAAAGGTGACGTTTCGGGAATGGCTGCAGCTGGTGAAAAAACCGATGGAATGGAGAAAAGAATCGATAAATTCGGTATTAGAGATAGTTTTACTTATCGAGCTTTTCCAACTACTTTTTGGGATATATATGGAAAAAGAGGTCACAGTGTCAAAGCGACAATTTCTGATATGGGACCTAACCTACTTTCGAGAATATTAGGTTTATCTGAAGCCCAAGAGGGAGTTTTAAATATCATCTTTAAAATAGCCGATGATAAAGATATGCTTCTATACGACTTGAAAGATTTAAAAGCTTTGATCGAGTATGTCGATTTACACATGGGAGACTTTACTACTACTTATGGAAATGTTACTAAACAGTCCCTAGGAACACTAGTTAGAGCACTTATTCCTCTCGAAGAACAAGGTGGAGATCTCTTCTTTGGTGAACCGATGCTCGATATTAATGATTTGATTAGAACTGATGCTAATGGCAAAGGAATAATCAATATTCTAGATAGCCAAGAACTTATTCAAAGTCCTAAACTATATGCTAGTTTTGTCCTTTGGATGATGGCTGAACTATTTGAAAACTTACCAGAAGTTGGTGATTTAGCTAAACCTAAATTAATCTTCTTCTTCGATGAAGCTCACTTCTTGTTTAGTGATGCACCTGATGTCATGCTTCAAAAGATTGAACAAGTTGTCAAATTAATTCGTTCTAAGGGAGTCGGTATTTACTTTGTTACTCAAAGTCCTAGCGACATTCCAGACAGTGTCTTAGCTCAACTTAGTAACCGTGTTCAACACGCACTTAGAGCTTACACTCCAAAAGAACAAAAAGCTGTCAAAGTCGCAGCTCAAACATTTAGATCTAATCCTAAATTTAAAACAGAAGATGCCATCATGGAGCTCGGTACTGGTGAAGCCCTTGTTTCATTCTTAGATGCTGACGGTGCTCCGCAAATTGTCGAGCGTGCTTCAATCATCTGTCCTGCTAGCAAAATGGCTCCAGCTCCGCTTGAAAACATCATGGCAGCCATTAGTCAAAGCCCAATGAAAAAATACGATACAACAATCGACAGTGAATCAGCATACGAAATGCTTGCCAAAGAAAAAGTAAAACTTGCCGAAGAGATGCGACTTGCCGAAGAACGTGCTCAGTTTGAAAAGGAAAAAGCTGAATTTGAAAAACAACAATTAAAAGATGCTGAGAAGGAAGCTAAAAAAGCTGAACGTGAAGAAGAGCGTAAAAAACTAGTCGAAGAGCGAAAAGCTGAACGAAGAAAATCACGTATCGAAAGTGAAATAATTAGAACTGGTACCCAAATACTAAAACGTGGTTTACTAGGAATACTTAAACGTAGATAATAAAAAAAAGACATCATTGATGTCTTTTTAATATATTCAAGCAAATAGTAATACTTTACCAAATAACTTGAATTTACCAGAGATTACTTGAATGTTTACCACATCGCTATTTTCTTCTCTTACTACATTATATTCATATGTAAAAGTATAACCAATACCTGTATAAGTCTTATCTACTATACCACTTTCAAAGCCAAGGACCTTCTTTTCCTCATCTATTTTAATAATTGGATGAACTCCAACTTCGTTATTAAATCTAATTGATTCAATCACTATTAACAAGGTGTATAGAGATATCAAAACAGTGAGAACAACTATTATATATCTAATTAGTTTTCTCATATTATACTATCTAACTTTCTTTAAAACCTTTTCTGTTTTAACTTGATTAATATCATCATATGTAAACTTAACTTCTTCTAGATCGATATGACTATCATTTCTATCATATTCTACCCTATCACAATAAAAACATGTTCCTGGGGCTGATCTATAACCTAGTTCATATGCTTGCCCTTTAAATTCTATCGAAAAATTACCACCAAGTATATGAGGATTATAATTATCTAAATGAGGGTTAGCTATAACATAATTATCGATAGCTTCGTATAAGATCCAAAGCTTTTTCATATTTAGCTGATCCACATCACTAATATCTGGATTATTATCACACCATCTACTATCATCTATATTGTGTTTTTTAGTAAATCTGGCTAACCAGTTAGTATATTTATCTCCAACTACTACGTTTCTACGTTCTTCGAAGCTCTCTTCTCTTTTACCAATTAACCTTCTAGCAGCAGTTCTTGACATACTAATTCCTTCAGCAGATTTCCACATCTTTAACATATCATCTATATCGTGCATTACTTCTCCTTTTGACAATTTACTGTCCTAATTAAGTTTAACTTTTTTTATAATTTCAGTCAAGTTTACATGTCAATATACACAATAAAAAAGATCATAATCTTTATGATCTTTCTATTTTTTTAACAAGTAGCTTTTCTGTTTTTTTTACAAAGAAATCATTATTTTCCACTGGGAACTCTAGTCTTTCCACTAACTCTTTAAGTTCATCGATATTTTTATATTGTCCATTATTTTCAATTTCAATAATTATGCCTAGTCCTTCGACATCTTTAATATCAATGTCTAACTCTTCATTACCATATGATTCACCATTTTCTTTAATGTTTATTATTTCCATGTAACCCAAAGTTTCCAGTAAAATTTTGGCATCCTCGATATTATATGTTTCAAAATTAGTTATTCTTTGAAATACTATTTCGTCTTTATCATTGATTATCTTTTCTTTTGTTGTAATATAATTTTCATCACGTCCATCAGAGTGCTCAATATGTCTAACAATAACTGATTTTGCTACTATTTCTCTAGGTGAACTATTTTGGATATCTAAATCACTTGGAATCATGTAGTAGTCATCTAACCGATAGTTTCCAACACAATTAAAACCATGTTCTTTTAGAATAGTAACTACCTTTTCTTTGGAATATGGAACTTTAAAGGTTATTTCGATTAAATCCTTCCTTTGCATAATTACCTCTAATTATATTATAGCACAAAATAGCAACACTAAAATAGTGTTGCATATTTATCAAAGATTAAAGAAATTATCTATACCTATTACTCCATCGTAATAATTGTTCATAATTTCAATACATAATTTAAGTTTTTTGTGATTGATGTTTCCACTATGCTGGTATTCTTTAACTATTTGATCAAATAATTGATCGTAATAGAATGTGATAGAACCGTATTTAGACTGGACTAAAAGATCTACTAACTCGTTTATCTTTTCTTTAATATCACTCTCTAAATTTGAAAGCAAATAGTCATTTAAATCAACTTCGTTTCCATCAATTAGCATTTTATCATCAAGTACTTCAGATAAACGCTTCTGCAAAGGTAGTTTTTCATTCTTGATGTCATTGATAAGATATTCCCTGTATTGAAGAGCTTTCTCTACAGTGTACTTTGACATTTCTTTTTGTTTTTCAAGGCTATTTTTAACGATAAGATCACCTACAACAAAATCTCTATCTGTCGTTTTGTTAAACTCGATAATATTCTTACTATCGATATCGATTAATACCCAATATGGAACCTTTACATTGCCATCTAGTGACCAAACATTATCCTCTTCGGCAGATAACATAACTGCGACAAAAAGCTTGCCATTTTCAACTCTAAACATCGGATAAAGTGGCGCATGAGTTTCAAGTCCCTTCTCTTTCTTGGTCTTGTTGACGATATTTAAATAAATATCTAAATTTAAATCATTCATAATATTTCTCCTTTATTTTATTTCTGGCACTAAACAAGTAATATTTTATATTATTTTGTTTAGAATTTAGTATTTCACTAATTTCTTTGATTGAAAGATCATTAACATAGTATAGTCTAAAAGCTTTTTCTTCGTGATGAGTTAATCCAACATTACCAATATTATCAATTATTTCCCGATATATTACTTTATCTAACATATCTACTTCATAACTAGATGATAACTCTTCATCAAGTAGAATATTACTTTTTTCTTTAATATAGCTCTTTGCTTTGGTGCACCATTTATTATAAGCAATTTTCCATATTAAATTATTTAGATTATCAATACTAATATTTTTATTAAAGTATTCAAATATCGATAAAAATATACTGTTAGTTAAATCTTCGGCATCTTCTTTGTTGTTAGTTTTCTTAACTGCCCAATTATATATTGGATAGTAATATTCATCATAAATCTTATCCATAATAATCACCTTTCATTATAATAGTGTCAAAAATAATAATTTGGTTAGTAATTATTTTTATTAATATCTCTAAATAAATTATATCATACAAATTAAAAGCAAATTGAATAAAAAAAGAACTACGAAGTAGTTCAATTAATACTAATGGTGCGAGAAAAGAGACTCGAACTCTCACGATTTTACTCATAAGCACCTCAAGCTTACGTGTCTACCAATTCCACCATTCTCGCGTCAGTAAATATTATAACATAATTATAATATTTATGAATTATTATTTAACCTAAGACGATATCAAGGACCATCATGATAACAAATCCAAAAGCAAGGCCTATTGTTCCATAATCAGAATGTACTCCATCTTGTGAGCTTGGAATCAAGTTTTCTACAACGACATAGATCATTGCTCCGGCTGCAAAAGATAAGAAATACGGTAAGATTGAAACAACAAAACTAGTAAGGGCTATTGTTATTAAACCGGCTATTGGTTCAACAATTCCTGTCAATGATCCGTACACAAATGATTTTGTTTTACTGAATCCTCCAAGTCTAAGGGGTGAAGCAATAACTGCTCCTTCTGGGAAGTTTTGAAGGGCTAAACCAATCGATAAAGCTAGGGCTCCAGCTACGGATATTTCATAACTATTAGTTAAAAATCCAGCTAGTACTACTCCGGCTGCCATTCCTTCAGGAATATTGTGAAGAGTGACGGCAAAAAGTAACATCATCGTTTTAGAAGCATCTGTTTTAATGCCCATTTGCTGCTTCTTTCCAGCGTGCATGTGTGGAATTAACTTATCTAGCAAAAGAAGGAAAAATACCCCCGCTAAGAAGCCTACAACAGCTGGCATAGCTTTGATAAAACCTTCTCCCTGTGACATATTCATCGAAGGTATCAGTAGTGACCAAACTGAAGCGGCAATCATTACTCCGGATGCAAATCCAAGTAAGACTTTTTCAGCTTTACCACCAATCTTGTGTTTCATAAAAAAGACCATCGATGAACCGAGGACTGTTCCTAGAAACGGTATTAATAAACCTATTATAACTACTTTCATATTTTCTCCTAACTTATTATAGCATATAAATTTTTGCTTTTAGCACAAAAAAACTCTTGCAATCAAGAGTAATTAACTAATGGTCGGGAAGACAGGATTTGAACCTGCAACCCCCTGGTCCCAAACCAGGTGCTCTACCAAGTTGAGCCACTTCCCGATACAGATAATATAATTCTATCATAAAAGTCTTATATGTAAAGACTAATAAAATAAAAATGGTGCGCTCGAAGGGATTCGAACCCCTGACCTTTTGGTTCGTAGCCAAACACTCTATCCAGCT